>CACZVN010000012.1 GCA_902784615.1 uncultured Prevotellaceae bacterium
CTCGACGATGAAGGAGTTGAAGGGCACAGGCTGCTACTGCGTGAACTACAAGGAGAAGTGGGAAGACGGTGAGGAGCACTTCGAGGAGATGGAGATCGTGTGCCAGAAGCTCGAGAACGGTCCCGTCAGCTTCGAGAACCCCTGGAAGTAAAACTCGATGCGAAGCATCAAATAGGCGATTAAACGAGTGAAGAGCCCCGCCAAAATCGATTTTGGCGGGGATTTTTTTGGATTTTCGCTGACGAATTCGTATCTTTGTCGCCGAAAGATGGAATCATTGAAGGAGAAGACGGCAAAGGGGCTCTTTTGGGGCGGCATGAACAATGGCATCCAGCAATTGCTCGGCTTCGTCTTTGGTATCATCATGGGACGGTTGCTCAACCCCGACGACTATGGTCTGATCGCTATGATCACCATCTTCTCGCTGATTGCCACAGCCTTGCAGAACAGCGGCTTCTCCACGGCCCTCGTGAACCAGAAGGAACCTAAGGCCAGCGACTATAATTCCGTGTTTTGGTTTAATATCCTGATGGGTGGCGCCATCTATACCATCCTGTTCTTCGCGGCCCCGTTGATTGCCGACTACTACGACGAACCTCGGCTGGTGGGTCTTTGCCGTTATGCGTTCATCGGACTACTGTTCTCCTGTTCGGGTGTGGCCCAGGCGGCCTACCTCTTTAAGAATCTGCGCGCGAAGCAGTTGGCGAAGGCAAGCATCATCGCGACCCTTCTTTCAAGTGCCGTGGCAGTGATCATGGCTTGGCAGGGTTTTTCCTATTGGAGCCTTGCCACGCAGACGAACCTCTTCATCCTGATCTCGACACTGTTGCGCTGGCACTATAGCGACTGGCGCCCCACGCTTCATATCGACTTCTCGTTTATCAAGAAGGCTTTCCCCTTCAGCGTGAAGATCCTGATCAGCGACGTGCTCACCCATGTGAATAATAACGTGATGAACATCCTGCTGGGTCGCTACTATTCTGCCTACGACACGGGTAACTATCATCAGGCCTATCAGTGGAACAACAAGTGTACGTCGCTGATCCAGGGGATGGTGAAGCAGGTGGATCAGGCGGTGCTCGTCAGCGTGCGCGACGACCGCGAACGGCAGTTGGCCGTGCTCCGTAAGCTCGTGCGCTTCGCTGCCTTTATCTCGTTCCCGTTGCTGTTGGGCTTCGGCATCGTGGCGAAGGAGTTTATCGTGCTCGCCATCGGTGAGAAATGGCTTGTCTCTGCCCAGTACCTGCAGTGGCTCTGTATCTGCGGGGCGGTGGCACCCATCAGTGTGCTATTGGCAGACCTCGTGATCAGCAAGGGGAAGAGTGGCACGTTTATGGGCTGCACCTTGGCCCTTGGACTACTGGAAATCATAGCCATGCTCGTGCTCTATCCCTATGGCATCGACGTGATGGTGAAGACGTATGTGGCCATCAACCTCGTGTGGCTCTTCGTGTGGTTTTTCTTCGCCAGTCGGCTGACGGCCTATTCTTTCTGGCTGTTCCTGAAGGATATCGTGCCCTTCGCCTTTGCCGCTGTAGCCGTGATGCAGTTCGTCAGACACTTCACGGCGTATGTGGTGGACGGTCTGGAGTTCGGGAGCGACTATGCCTCGCTGTGGCTGTTGCTCATCAGTCGCGTCGTCCTCGCAGCCCTGCTCTATTTCCTGATCATGAAGGCAGCACGGGCGAAGATCCTTGATGAGAGCCTCGCCTTCCTGTTCCGAAAAAACAAACAAAACGACAAGATATGAATTACGCATTGATCATTGCCGGTGGCTCCGGCAACAGGATGGGACAAGACATTCCCAAGCAGTTTATGTATGTGGATAATTGTCCTGTTATCATCCATACGCTGAAGGCTTTCCAGATGCACCCCGACATCAATGGCATTGCCGTGGTCTGTCTGGCAGGTTGGGAGACGGTGCTCCAGTCGTATGCCAACCAGTTTTCCATCGACAAACTGAAATGGATCTTCCCTGGTGGCAGCAATGGTCAGGAGTCGATTCACAACGGTATCTACGGACTGCGTGAGGCCGGATGCGGCGACGAGGATCTGGTGCTGATCCACGATGCCGTGCGCCCGTTGCTCTCACAGGATATCATCTCGTCGAACATCGCCATCTGCAAGAAATACGGCTATGCCATCACGGGTATCAAGTGCCGTGAGGCGATCTTAGAGAGTGAGGACGGTTTTTCGACAACCTCCAGTATCCCGCGTGACAAACTGATCCGTACGCAGACTCCTCAGACCTTCCGTCTGGGCAATATCATCGCGGCCCACGAAAAGGCCAAGGAGCGCGGTATCACGAACTCCGTGGCCTCATGCACGTTGATGGCAGAGTTGGGCGGTATCGAGATGCATATCGTACCGGGGTCGGAGAAGAATATCAAGATCACGACCATTGAGGATCTGGAGATCCTGAAGGCGCTCATGAACGTAAAGGCGGAGTCATGGCTGAAATGAATCCCTATCTGCAGGACATCCGTTCCCTCTTTGAGGCGGGACTCGACCTGAGTGCGCTCAAAGGTTGCCGTATCCTGATCACGGGTGCTACGGGACTTATTGGTGGTTGTCTGACAGATGTGCTGATGACCAGTCCCCACCGCGACTATCAGGTCTATGCCCTTGGCAGGAATGAGGCGCGTGCCCGTCAACGGTTCGGCTGCTATTGGGAAGAGCCGGACTTCCACTTCATCAGGCACGACATCAGTCAGCCCCTCGCCACAGACATCCCCTTCGACTATATCATCCACGCTGCCAGTAACGCCAGTCCGAACTTCTTCAAGGAGAAGCCCGTGGAGGTTGTCAAGTCGAATATCATGGGCGTGGAATACCTGATGGACTATGGTCTGGCCCATGGCATGAAGCGGATGTTGTTCGTCTCGTCTGGTGAGGTCTATGGCGAGGGTGATGGCAGACCGTTTACAGAGACAGACAGCGGCTACGTGGATTGTGCCACGCCCCGTGCCTGTTATCCCTCGTCGAAACGGGCCGCCGAAACGCTGTGCGTGGCCTACGCCGCAGAGTATGGTGCCGATGTGGTCATTGCCCGTCCCTGTCATACCTATGGCCCCTATTTCACGGAGAGCGACAACCGTGTCTATGCCCAGTTCATCCGTAACCTGCTCGATGGCAAGGATCTCGTCCTGAAAAGCCGTGGGGAGCAACACCGTTCCTGGCTCTATGTGGTGGATGCCGCCTGCGCCCTGCTCACCATCTTGTTGAAAGGTGCCAAGGGAGAGGCATACAATGTGGCCGATGCACAGTCGAACATCTCCATCCGTGAACTCGCAGAACTGTTGGCGACGGCGGAAAAGCGACAAGTAGTGTTCGACATCGATGAGGCCAACGGCAATACGACACCCATCACCTGTGCCACCTTCTCGACGGAGAAACTGACACGGTTAGGATGGCAGCCACGAACCGCCATCACCGAGGGACTGGTCCATACGCTGGCCGCCCAGCGCTTACTTCGTTAATTCAGGAATGATGACCACCGAATGGAAATGCCGCTTCTCTACAGGCGGTATTTCCATAAAGTTACCATAGATATTCCGCAGGTACTGGTCAGGATCATGGGGGGCAGGAAACTCTGCATCCTCAAACTTGATCCTTGAGAGCGGCAGTACCGTCTCACGGTCGTGCGTGATGCCATAGCCGTTCATCGTGGGGATATTGGCATAGCGCGAGGAGGGGAATACCAGTTTCAGCAATTTCCACACAGCCAGATAAAGTAGGAATTTACCACCAAACCAGAAGAACTCGGCAAAGGCGCGCAAGGAATAGGTGTGGGGGTGGTGCAGGATGGAGTTACTCTTCGTGATGCCTTTGGCCAATCGTTTGATCCACGACTTGGGAATATCGGGATGGGCCTCAAAGGGGAAGATATCCACGAAGATACCCTTCACATAGTCGGCCACGAAGTTGTCACCTTTTTCTATATACAGGGAATTCAGGTCACGGATCTTCACCATCTGTTCCTTGATGTTCGGATCGGTCCTAGGACTTTGCAGGAACAGACCATCAGGCAATTCGTCTTGCGCCAGGGCCTCAAACCGTTTCATGTCCTGATAGTCCATGGCAATGTCGATGTCGTCGTCCCAGGGGATGAAACCGCCATGGCGCATGGCACCCAACAGCGTACCACCGTCGAGCCAGTAGTGGATGCCGTGTTTCTGACATATGTTGTCAATCACCTTCAGGATCTCCAACTGTTTCAGTTGGCAAGTCCGCAGGTTGGGCTGACTGAATGCCCTTAATTGTTCCTTGTAATCCATCATGGTCGTATAATTTTGGCACAAAGGTACAACTTTCTGAGGAATTTTCGTATCTTTGCAGCGAAAAAGTGATGATATGAAGTACCCCGCCAAGACAGATATCGCCGTACTGCTGTTGTTCTTCACCCGCAGTGACACCTTCCGCCAGGTGTTCGAGGCCGTGCGTCAGGCACGTCCCTCGAAACTGTTGCTCTATCAGGATGGGCCACGCGGAGAGCGCGACATGGCAGGTATCGAGGCTTGTCGTGAGATCGTCGCTGATGAGAATATCGACTGGGAGTGTGAGGTGCATCGCAACTACCTGGATCACAACGAGGGTTGCGACCCTTCGGGCTTCCGTTCTCATCGTTGGGCATTCTCACTGGCCGATAAGGTGATCGTCTTAGAGGATGATGTCGTGCCGTCACAGTCGTTCTTCCCCTTCTGCAAGGAGATGCTCGATAAGTATGAGCATGACGAGCGCGTGTCGATGATCGCGGGTTTTAACATCGACGAGGTGACGCCCGACTGTTCGGACAGTTATTTCTTCACCACCGCCTTCAGCATCTGGGGCTGGGCCTCGTGGCGACGGGTGGCGGAACGCTGGGATCCCACCTACGGTTTCATGCACGACCCGGAGAAGTTGCATCGTCTGGAGACTATTGCCAAGGAGAGAAACCTGCGCAGTGACATGCTTCAGATGTTCCACGATCATAGTCAGAGTGGCAAGGAATATTTTGAGACGATCTACTGGGCGGACATGCTGCTCCACGACAGCCTCGCCATCATGCCGGCCAGCAACCAGATCAATAATGTGGGACTGATGGCCGACTCCACCCATTTCTTTGCAGAGCTG
The DNA here is from genome assembly GCA_902784615.1 of uncultured Prevotellaceae bacterium. Classification (GTDB taxonomy): domain Bacteria; phylum Bacteroidota; class Bacteroidia; order Bacteroidales; family Bacteroidaceae; genus Prevotella. Next base: position 5,113 of record CACZVN010000012.1, read on the forward strand.
AAGACCACGCCGCATCGCATCCGTCGGATGTTCACCATGCAGCGCCATGAACTTGAGTTCCCTCTGCGCCATCCCCAGCAGATGGTGGAAAACAAAGACTACCTTGACCGCCTCTATCGTATCAATGCCTGGAACCACCCGTGGATCAAGGTACAAAACTCCATGGAAGAGTTGTGGCTGAGTCTGCGCTATGGCAAGTTCGGTCACATCTGGAAGTCCTTCACCCGTCGCCTCCGTAAATGGCTCGGCATGGAGAAGCACCGTTAAGTCCAGTTATCTTTTTCTCGCGATGACATAGATGATGACGGGGGCGCCGATGAGTGGTGTCACCGCATTCAGGGGTATCACTCCGCTTTCCCCGGGGAGGAAGCAAACGAGGTTACAGAAGAGGGCCACCACCGATCCGCAGAGTAGGGTGGCGGGCAGCAGTTGACGATGGTTGTCCGTAGTCAGCAGCAGTCGTGCGATATGGGGCACCGCCAGTCCGATGAATGCCACAGGACCGCAGAAGGCCGTGGTGATCGCCGTGAGCACACCAGTGACGATCAATAGCCAGTTGCGCACCCTGATGATATTCACACCTAAGTTCTCAGCATAACGGTCACCCAGCATCAATGCATTGAGCGGTTTGATGAGCAACAGTGCGCCTATGAGTCCTGCCAGCGTCACCGTCACGAACACAGGCATGTTGGCCATCGACACCCCACCAAAGGAGCCCATACCCCAGACCATATACGATTTCACTCCCTCGTCGGTGGCGAAGAAGTTCAGCAGTGAGATGGCTGAGTTGGAGATATAGCCGATCATGATGCCGATGATGAGCAGCATGACACTGTTACGCACGAGGGTGGAAAAGAAGAAGATCACCGCCATCACCGCCATGGCACCGATGAAGGCCGCCAGGAGGATGGCCGCGAAGCCGCTGATGCTGACGGAACCCACGGAGAGACCGCCACCCAGCATGAGCATCACCAAGGCCACACCCAGTCCGGCACCGCTGTTGATACCAAAGACACTCGGACCTGCCAACGGGTTACGAAAAGCCGTCTGCAACATCAGTCCGCTGACGGCCAGTGCCGCTCCACAGAGCATCGCCGTAATGGCCTGTGGCAGTCGTGACTGGAGGATGATGAACTGCCACGAGGGCTTAATCGTCTCGTTGCCCAAGAGGATGCGCACCACATCGTCTGCAGGAATCGATACCGACCCCAATAGGAGGTTCAGGGCAAAGAGCATCACGATGATCACGCCCAGTCCGATACAGTATAATACGCCTCTGTTCATATAAATTTGATGCAAAGATACAAAAAAACAGATACAAATGGTGGGATAACGGAAAAAATGTCGTATATTTGTAGCCAGAATATTCAATAACTAAACAATTTCAATATGAAGAAAACGCTATTTATGATGGCTATGGCCTGTATCGCTACCGTCGCACAGGCCCAGAAGCCCGCCATCCCCCGCGACGCGGCACTGGAGGCAAAGGTAGAGAAAACGCTCGCCAAGATGACCCTCGATGAGAAGATCGGACAGATGCTCGAACTCAACCTTGACATCATCGGAAAGATGACTATTGAGAATGCCAAGATTGACCGCGAGAAGGTACGTTCCGTGCTACAGCAGTACGGCCGTTCTGATGAGGAGGTTGAGGCTATGGTAAAACTGACGGACCAGGAGATCCTCGATAAGTTAGGTGGTTTCCCCGTTGATATTTACCAAGGCGATACCAAGCGCGTCTGGAAGATCAACGAAGTGATGCTCGACACGCTCGTCTCCAAGTGGAAGGTGGGCTCTATCTTGAATGCCCCAGGCTCCAGTGCTGCCACCGTCGAAGATTGGCAGCGGTGGATTCCACTCATCCAGAAGAAGTCGATGCAGTATCTCGGCATTCCCGATATCTTTGGTCTTGACCATAACCATGGCGTCACCTATACCCAGGGTGGCACCCTCTTCCCACAGCCCATCAACCTTGGTGCCTCGTTTAATACCGAACTGGCCCGCAGGGGGGCAGAGATTACAGCCTACGAGAGCCGTGCTGCCAACTGTCCGTGGGTATTTAATCCCGTGGTCGATCTCAGTCGTGATCCCCGTTGGCCCCGTGTCTATGAGAGTTTCGGCGAGGACGCCATCGTGAACTCAAAGATGGTGGTGGCCGAGATCAGGGGCTATCAGGGCGACGACAACAACCATATCGACCGTTTCCACGTAGGTACCAGCACGAAGCACTATTTCGCCTACGGTGCCCCTTGGACGGGTAAGGACCGTACGCCTGCCTACCTCTCGCCGCAGATGATCCGCGAGAAGTATTTCGAGCCCTTCAAACAGGCTGCCCTCGCTGGTACGCTGACGATGATGGTCAACTCGGCCTCTATCAACGGTGTGCCTGTGCATGCCAGTTATGAGTACCTGACGAAGTGGCTCAAGGAGGATCTCCAGTGGGACGGCTTCCTCGTGACCGACTGGGCCGATATCAACAACCTCTTCTCGCGCGAGCATGTCGCCAAGGATAAGAAGGACGCCATCCGTATTGCCATCAATGCCGGTATCGACATGTCGATGGATCCCTATAGTGTGGAGTTCTGCATCCTGTTGAAGGAACTGGTCAACGAGGGCAAGGTATCCATGGAGCGCATCGATGATGCCGTGCGCCGCATCCTCCGTGCGAAGTATCGCCTCGGTCTTTTCGACACGCCGAATACGGGTGGCAAGGGCTTTGAGAAGTTTGGTTGCGACGAGTTTGCACAGGCTTCTTTGAAGGCTGCAGAAGAGTCGGAGGTGCTGCTGAAGAACGATGGTATCCTGCCACTGGCTAAGGGTAAGAAGATCCTGCTCACAGGTCCCAATGCCAACCAGATGCGCTGTCTGCATGGTGGCTGGAGTTACACTTGGCAGGGCTCACGTGCTGAAAAGATGTCTGAGAAGTACAACACCATCTACGAGGCACTCTGCAACAAATATGGTAAGGAGAATATCATCCTCGAACAGGGTGTCACCTATAATGAAGATGGAGCCTACTACGACGAGCACGAGCCGCAGATCCAAAAGGCCGTCGATGCTGCCGCTGGTGCTGATATCATTATCGCCTGCATCGGTGAGAACAGCTATACGGAGACCCCAGGTAATCTCACGGATCTCTGGCTCTCAGAGAACCAGCGTAACCTCGTGAAGGAACTGGCCAAGACGGGCAAGCCCGTTATTCTGGTTCTGAACGAAGGTCGTCCGCGCCTGATTGCCGATATCGAACCGCTGGCTAAGGCCGTGGTGGATATCCTTATCCCAGGCAACTACGGTGGCGATGCCCTGGCCAACCTACTCGCTGGTGATGCCAACTTCTCTGGTAAGTTGCCTTATACCTATCCGCGTGAGATCAACTCGCTCAACACCTATGATTATAAGGTCAGTGAGGAGGTGGGCACGATGGCTGGTGCCTATAACTACGACGCGAAGGTCAGCCTCCAGTGGCCCTTCGGCTTCGGTCTCAGTTATACCACCTTCGAATACGCCAATCTGAAGGTTGATAAGGCGAAGTTCTCTGCCGATGACGTGCTCACCGTCAGTGTCGATGTGAAGAATACGGGCAGCCGTGCTGGTAAGGAGGCTGTGCTCCTCTATTCGAGCGACCTCATCGCTTCTGTCGTACCAGACAACAAACGTCTGCGTGACTTCACGAAGATCGCCTTGGAGCCTGGTGAGACGAAGACCGTCACTTTCCAGTTGCCCGCCAAGAGCCTCGCTTTCGTAGGGGCTGATGGTAAGTGGACGCTTGAAGAGGGCGACTTCCTCCTGAAGATCGGCAACCAGACCGTTCCTATTTTCTGCGAGCGCACTAAAGTCTGGGACGAGCCCAATATCTAAATAGTAATCCCCAGCCAAGTGGCTGGGGATTACTATTTATTTGCGTGTAGCTTCTGTCTCTTCGCGCCTGACCTTATAGAAGTGATCGACGAAATCGATCTGCTCACGGTTGGGACGCATGATGAGCGAGGCACCGTTGGCAAACTGCATCGTGGTGGGTTTCGCATCGTCAAACGTAGGCCAGTAGGGCAGGCCCTTGGCATTGGGATTACCCGTCTTGATGAAGTTCACCCAGTACTGCTGGATGATCTCTGAGACAGCGGCCTCAGCAGGATACTTGTCGGCCTGTGCCTGGAAGTGGCCATTGAGGAACATGATATCGTCGGCATGGGCCACACCACGACGACGGGGATCCTGAGAGAAGCTCACCTCTGAGGGCTGGGCGAGGAAGGCGGCGTAGGCAGGACTCTTGCCTGTCTTGGCCTGCAGACTGACCCAAGCGTAGGAGGGCCATGCGAAACCCATATCGCGGAAAGCATCGCCAAAGCCGTGCCAGGCCTCATCATCAGTAGCGCCAGGATAGACCTTCAGGGCCTCAGCAGCCATATCACCAAAGATAGCCTCGACGGTCTTCTGATAGTTCTCTGCCGTCATGTTACCTGGTGCGAAGAGGGCACCCTCGTCAGAGTTGGTCATCACGATGATGGGTACGTCATTATATTCACCACGCTCGTAGAGGCGGTACTGGTCGTCGCAGATGACATAGCCATCGACACAGGGCCAGAAGCCGGCAAAGCCCACATCACCGTCGCAGAGTGCCATGGCGTCCATCTTGCGCATCTGTTTGATGTTCTTCTTCTTCAGATGCTTCTGAAAGGCCAGACCCTGTTGTTCGGCTCCCTTCTGTGAGGCATCCATGCCCAGTGTGCGTGGGGCGTCGCGCCAGGGGGCAAACGAACCTCCGCTCTGACTGATGCTACCATGGAAGAGACCCTTGGCGAGCGGAGAGGCACAGAGCATGCTACAGCTGATGGCACCAGCACTCTCGCCAGCGATAGTGACCTTTGAGGGGTCGCCACCGAAGTTGGCGATATTACGCTGTACCCACTGCAGGGCGTAGATCTGGTCGAGGATACCATAGTTGCCACAGTGGCCCTCAGGATCTTCTTTTGCGAGTTCAGGATGGGCCAGGAAGCCCAGTGCTCCCGTACGGTACTCGACGCTGACCACGACGATGCCACGCTGGGCGAGGTTTTTCCACATATCACCACCATACCACTCTGTCTGGAAACCACCACCATGGATCCATACTAAGACGGGCAGTTTGTCGCTGGCAGAGGTAGCAGGGGTAACAATACCCAGATAGAGACAGTCCTCATTCATCATGTCAGCCGTACGGCCAGGACGTGTGGGCTGTGGAGGCATGGGACCGAACTCGTCGCATACTCTCACCCCCTCCCAAGCCTTGGCAGGCTGTGGAGCGCGCCAACGCAGGTCACCCACAGGGGGCGCAGCGTAGGGGATGGCTTTATAGACGGCCAACGAACCGTCGAGCACTCCTTCCACATCACCCGTCTCCACGTGCGTTTTCAATAATGGCTGGCTCTGCACATTGGCAGTCAGACCCAGCAGTCCGAAGACCAGCAAAAACAAATACTTTTTCATCTTTCCTTCTTGTTTTTAGTTAGGATATAATATAGTTATGAGCGAATAGTAACGGATGGCGGAATCTCGTACATGACCTTGGCGTGGTTGGTACGAATGAGTTGGCTGTCGAGACAATGTCCTGTGACGCGGTCGATGGTGTCTCGGAATACCTGACCGTTGCGATAGATGCCCCCTTCCTCCCGTGAGAAATATTCGTTTTCGGCATGGATGTGGAAGGTGTGGGGCAGGAGTTTCGCAGCACGGAGTTCTCCACACAGATACTCGTCATCTACCCAGAGACGGAGCTGGTAGGTATTGTCTGTCTCGTTCTTAACACGGTAGTCGATGTAATTATACGAGATGCTGGTGCCTGTACCGAAGGGAATCTGACGGCCAAAGTCGGGAAAGAGATCCAAACCGTCGTGATGATGATGCTCCGTAATGGTCAGTTCACTATGCAACACCATCCAGTGGATCAGGTTCGACAGTTGGCACAAACCGCCTCCGATGCCCTGTGAGGGTTGTCCTTTGGCAATGGTAAGTCCTTCTTTGTAACCTTTCCGTTTACTGGTTCGTCCAATCTGTTTCCAGACGGAGAAGGTCTCTCCCGGGCGGATGAGTAGTCCGTCGATATGGCTGACTGCCAGGGCAAGGTTGGTGGCCTTGTTCTCCTGTAGTTGCATGTTGACATTACCCAGCCGACGACGGATGAGGGAGTTGTGCCGATACACAAGAACGGGCAAAGGTGTCTTTGTCCGTTCCTTGGCAAAAAGCGTCTTCTGAAGCATGTCCTTCAGATGACGCTTCATGATCTCTTTCTCCATCGAAAGCCGATAGGCGAAAGGGGACATCTCGCAAAACAGTTTCCGTTTCATTCTATCTGCAAAGATACGGAATTTGTCGCAGAGTTGTATCTTTTGGAGCTAAAATTTACGATACTTTATGAAGATGACCCCTTTTTTGAGAATCCCCTATCTGTTATTTATTCTTTTCGCGGATATGCTCCTCATATTCCGCCAGTTCGCGCTCACCGATATGTGCGAGACCATAGTGCTCGTCGTGCTGAGAGAAGTCGAGACCCACCTTTTCACTGAAGACAGAGACGCGCATGGGAATCAGCATGTCGATGAGTTTATAGCCTACCCAGCTCATGGCAAAGGTATAGACGAACACGATAACGATGGCCAGCAGATGGTAGAGGAAGACCACGAATCCGTCCCATGTGCCTGCAATCAGGCCTTCCTGAATGAAGATACCTGTCAGCACTGTACCAAAGATACCACCTGTACCATGGGTGGGGAACACATCGAGGGCATCATCGATGCGTGAATGCGAACGCCAATAGACGGCGATGTTACAGATCAGTGTGATGACAAAGGCTATGAAGATGCTCTGGCCTACGGTGACATAACCCGCAGACGGTGTGATGGCTACCAGACCAACGACACAACCCACAGCAGCACCCATCGCGGAGGGCTTACGACCGCGCAGACAGTCAAAGAATATCCACGTCATCATAGCCGTTGCCGAAGCGGTATTGGTGTTCAGGAAAGCCTTGATGGCCTGTCCGTCGGCATGGAGCGAGGAACCTGCGTTGAAACCGAACCATCCCAGCCACAGCATGGCGGCACCCAGAAGTACAAAGGGGATGTTGGCAGGCTCGCTCTTGCGGGTCTCCGCTTTTCTTCTTCCAAGGAAGATGGCACCTGCGAGGGCAGCGATACCACTTGAGGCATGGACAACGATACCACCTGCGAAGTCGATAACGCCCCACTTCATGAACAGTCCTTCAGGATGCCATGTCATGTGGGCCAACGGACAGTAGATGACAAAGAAGAAGAACATCATAAAAAACATATAGGCTGAGAAGCGTACACGCTCGGCAAACGAGCCAGTGATCAGCGACGGTGTGATGATGGCGAACTTCATCTGGAACAGGGCAAACAGTGCCAGTGGTATGGAGGCGCCACCTAATATATTACCTGCGGGTGTGGTATAGACGGCTCCACCCACGCCATGGAACATCGGGAACGTCAATGGATTACCAATGATACCGCCAATATCGTCGCCAAAGCACAGCGAGAAGCCGATGACCACCCATAGCACGGATATCAGTCCCATGGCGATAAACGACTGGAGCATCGTCGATATCACATTTTTTGCCCCCACCATACCGCCATAGAAAAATGACAGTCCTGGTGTCATCATCAATACGAAAATCGTGGCCGTAATCAGCCAAGCCACATCGGCTGCCGAAATCACTGACCAGTCACACTCAAATGTAGGTTCACCTACAAACACACCTGTGAGGGCAATCAATGTCATTGCCGTCATCAGAATCACCCAACGTTTCTTTACCTTCATGTCTTTTTTTGATTATTTGAATACTTTCGACTGCAAAATTATACATACTGTCGGCAACAAAATCGTTTTTCCGCCACTTTGATTCTTCGAATACGGCAAAACTTACATTCTGTTATAAAACGAGCATGATTTTGAACAAATTGAAAGGGTTCGTATTGGTTATCCTTTCAATTTTCTTTCAGCCTTGGATTAAACCTTTTGTAAATTTTGGAGTCTAATACATCGATATTATTACCTAATCAACTGTACAATTGTATAAAACTAACTTATGAAAAAACTGTTTTTGCCTCTTCTGCTCATGGTAGCAGTATCTGCTCATGCGACAGAGAATCCCGTGTTAACGATCGAAGGTGGTCAGGTTCAGGGTGTATTGGCCGACGATCATCCTGACGTGTTTGTCTATCGCGGCATCCCTTATGCTGCACCTCCTATCAAGGAGAACCGTTGGAAGGAACCGCAGCCTATCGTGCCTTGGAAAGGTGTGAAGATCTGCGACACCTTTGGCCATCCCAGTTATCAGGCCGTCCAGTATCCTGGCGGCTACTACACTGAGTGGGGCTATGGCAAGGAGGCTCCCTATAGCGAAGACTGTCTGTATCTGAATGTATGGACTAAGGCTCCCGGTCAGGTGAATAAGAAACTGCCTGTAGCCCTGTGGATCCATGGTGGCGGCTATCGTGAGGGCTTTGGCTCAGAACCGGAGTTCGATGGTCAGGAATGGGGTGCCAAGGACGTGGTGCTTGTCTCGATTAACTATCGTCTGGGCGTGTTTGGTTTCCTCGTTCACCCGGCCCTGTCTGCAGAGAGTCCTCACAAGGTTTCTGGCAATTACGGTATCCTCGATCAGATCGAAGCCCTGAAGTGGATTCAGAAGAACATTGAGCAGTTTGGTGGCGATCCCAATAATGTGACCATCTTCGGACAGAGCGCAGGTGGTGGTAGTGTGCGTACCCTTTGTGAGAGCCCACTGGCCCGTGGTCTGTTCCACAAGGCTGTCATCATGAGTGCTCAGGGCCTGAGCATCCCCGATGCCAATGGCAACCCGATGGGTGCCCGTTACAGTGGCGGTACTTTTGCCGATGCTGAAGCCAAGGCCAAGAAAGTGTTCGATTGGGCAGGTCTGACTGATCTGGAGAAGATGCGTGCTGCATCCACTGAGACTGTCTTCGCGCTGAACACTCTCTACCACCAGATCAACAGCGATGGTCAGCAGGCTGGCGGCCCCATGGCAGCCATGTTCCGTGGTCTGCCCTTCATGCCCATGATCGACGGTTATGTCTGTGTGAAGAGTTTCGACGATGCCACCCGTCAGGGCACACTGGCTGATGTTCCTTATATGATTGGTTTCACCTTGAACGATATGGGCAATATGTCTCCCAACATCGCTGAGTTCTGTAAGGTCCGCGATCAGAAGGGTGGTAAGGCTTGGGCTTACGAGTTTGCCCGTCCGTTGCCCGATGACGGTTCTCATCCTGAGGTGACCGTTCGTCTGAAGGGTGCTTTCCACTCCAGCGACCTCTGGTTCGTGTTCAAGAGCCTGAAGCACTGTTGGCGTCCTTGGACTCAGGGTGACTGGGATCTCTCCGAGAAGATGCTTACTGCCTGGACCAACTTCGTGAAGTACAGCGATCCTAACGGTCCTCAGGGTGGCGCGTGGTCTCCCTGCACAGAGAAGAACCCCAAGTTCATGGTGTTCAAACTCAACGACAAGGATGCTGAGGCTTCCTTCTTCGGTGATCCTGAGATTGCCCCCCGGCCACAGGGATTCCCCTTCTAACAAAAAAGCCTCGGCATGAGCCGGGGCTTTTTACAACACTTTTTTGACACCTGGAATCATCCTGACTAACCACGTCAGGAGGAAGGAAAGGATGGTGGTGACAACGCCAATGAAGAGGAATTTACCAAAGGCGCCCATCCAGATGCCATCCACTATATCCTGAAGGACTAACATGAGTAATAGGTGGAAGACGTAGGCACCGTATGACTGGGCGGCGCACCACTGCCAGAAACGGGAGGTGGCACTGATACATTCGCGGAACAACCAGATCAGGCCGAAGCTGATAAAGATGCACATCAACGACTCGTAGATGCCAAACCACTCCCACACAAAAGCATTCCATGGTCCGTCATCGCGCAGGTAATTGCCTGCTGCCAAAGCCGCGCCAATGAGCAAAGTCGTCAGGCCGGTACCATTTCCCATCTTCTCAAGCCACTGGAAACGATAGGCCAGAATACCCAACACGAACATCATCACATATTGGAGATAGTGGGCAGGCTCCATAGGCAGGGGGATAATGCCAAAGGGCCAGATCCAATGGTCCTGAGGACTGACCTGACGGATGAAGTAACTGCCGACGCCCATGAGCAGGGCGACAATGAGCAGGCCAATGATCGTGGGCTTGGAGTCGCACTTCTGATCAATAGGCTTCACCCACTGACGTATCAACGCATAGACAAGGCAGAACACCAACAGACTCTCGACAAACCACATGTGGCCAATCTCCGGTTTGCCAGTTAAGACGCAGATAATGCTTCCCATAAAGAGTAGAGGAATACCCAAGCGGAGCAGTTTCTTTTGGACAAACTGTTTAGTACCCTGCTTATCATAACTCCTTGGCACGAAATAGCCTGAGATAAAGAAGTAAAGTCCCATGAAGAAGGCGGCATTGGTGGAGAAGAAATGCCAGATCCAGGGCATAAACTCAGCTGGATTGGATGGCGTATAAGCCCAACCGCCACCATTGCCGTAAGCCTGTCCGGCGTGGTGCATGATCACCAATACCGTCAGGCATACCTTCAGATTATCGAGATAATATAAACGTTTCATCGCTGCAAAGATACAACTTTTTTTTAGAACTCCACGCGATAGGCGATATTTGGGAAGGTCAGCGAAGTGTATTTATCCACGATCTCATGCGTCTTCAGGTCGAAGGTCTGACCCTGGAAGGTTTTCATCTGCAGATACTCTAAGATGAAGTGGTGCGAGGTGTGCTTCTTGTTGATGGTGTATTTCACGGAGAAGGCATAGCCCACTTTCATACCCATCTGGGCACAGAAGGGATCAAGACCATCGTCATTAGGGATCGACTTGTCGGGGCGCTTCATCACATCCTCGAAGGTGATGCCCTCAGGGATGGGGGTATAGCGATCACCACCCATCAATGTGAGTCGTCCGTTAAGGCCGAAGACATTCTTCTTGCTCTTGCCTACCATCCACTCCTTACCTCCTAAGATATTCGTGATATAGCCACGATCCTGGCGCGTGTGATGCCACTCGCCCTGGGCATCACGATACTCCGACTTAAAGATACTGGCAGTGAACATACCATAGAAGCCATCCTTCAGATAACGCTCCAGCGTGAGGTCGATACCATAGTTACGACCCGTACCTTCGTTCACCAAGGCCCGATCCTGGAAGAAGTTGGTATGGTTAATAATAGAATAGGTGGTGCCCTGCTCCACAGGTACATCAAAGAGCCACTGCCAATAGGGCTCGATCTTCAGCATGGCATTCTCGCCCAAGCGCTGGGCAAAGGAGGCCGAGATATGGTGCGAGCGCGTCAGTCCGAGATCCTCATTGGGGTTCTTGCCATCCATCATGACAAAGTAGGTATCTGTACTCTCCTTGCGGCTGTTCAGGGCGTATGCCAGCGAGAGGGTGCTCGAAGGCGAGGTCTTGTACTGCACACTGACACGAGGTTCAATAAGCCACTGGTTATTCAGATTGAACCACATCACATTGACACCAGCCACCGTAGAGAGCCGGCGGCTCAGTGCCACCTTATGACTGCTATAGAGGCGCGTCAGACCAGTATGGTCCTTCGACTCATAGACACGATACAAGGGACCTCCGATCTCATGGATCCAGTCCAACCACGTGTTGAAGGCCAGATGCTGGTGCTCAAAGCCGTTCTGCATCGTATAGCGCGATGACAGCTTTTGCTGGTGCTGGGCACTGATGATGATGTTCCACTGCGAGTTACGCCCGTCCATACCTGGGGTCTGGTTCATCTGTTCATCGTAGTTGTTGATTCCCAGTTTCCTGTAGGTACTTGTGTATGCCACGCTGGAGTGGAGGGTTCCACCATTGTTAAAACGATAGGTGTGGTTAAGTCCTGCAGCATAGTTACTTTGGCGAGACCATGAGTCGTTCATATCCCACAGCGTCTCCCACTCCGACACGTCAGGAACCTCATTCTCGTAGTGGTCGAGAAGCCCCGTGAACCATACGGCGAAGGTACCCGCCTTCGTGGTGGGCATGTTCAGTTTGAAACTCAGATCCTGATAGTCGAGCGTCTCATTTTCCATATTGATAGCGTGCAGTTTCTTGGCAATCTCCAAGAAACTGTAGCGATAGTTTACAAGGTATGAGGCTTTCGAACCTTTTCCCAAGGGACCCTCCGAGGCGAAGTCCACACCTAAGGTTCCTACTTGGATGGCATGCTCGTATTTGCTGTTGTTACCCACGCGCATCTTCATGTCAAAGGCACCAGAGAGGGCATTGCCAAACTCAGCCGGCATGGCACCAGTAAGGAAGTCGCTGTTGGCCAGCACCGTACCGTTGAGTGAGGTGAAAATACCACCACCAGCTCCTGTGATCTCTGCGAAGTGGTTGGGGTTGTTCACCTCGACACCCTCCACGCGCCATTGCAACATCTGGGGCGAGTTACCATGGATAGAAATACCATTGGTGGCACCACCTGTGGCCACACCAGCAAACATCGAAGCAGTACGCGCAGGGTCGGCCATACCACCAGCATAACGGGTGGCTTCCTCGACACTGAACATACGGGCTCCTACCTGTGCCATCTCATTCAGAGGCAACTGCTTGTTCACACGGGGTTTGATGACCACCTCACCCAGTTCGGAGATGCTCTCGCGCATCTTTAACGAGAGCACCAGTTCCTTACCAGAACTCACCAGCTGTTCCTTCAGTAGCACGGGTTCGTAGCCAACATAACTTGCCCTGACGGAGTGTCGTCCAACAGGTACGTTATTTATAATAAAGATTCCGTCTAAGTCTGATACGGTGGCCAGTGTGGTACCGTTCTCCACCGTAATCGTTACGCCGATCATGGGCTCTCCTGAGGCCACGTCGCATACTTGTCCACGAACGGTCTGTGTGGCTTGCGGGGTTGTGGTTGATTTCTGTGCGTCTGCCACTGCAGGGAAAAGAAGCATTGCTAATGTTGCTCCCAAAAACAATCTTTTCATCTTACAATACTAATTTATTTAAGTAATTCTCATATCGACTGCAAAGGTCGAAAAATGGTGATGCAACCCAGTTGCAAACAATCTTGTTGCCAAATATTTTATCTATTTGACGGTGCAAAGGTAGGAAAAGTTGCAGATGGAAGGATAGCCTACAAGATTTTTTTGATATCTTTCAGGCTGGTAACGATGAACGTGGGTGTCAGTAAACAATCACTGGCGTCCACGTTCCAGCGATTGAAGAGTAGGGCATCTATGCCTGAGTTCAGGGCACCCATGATATCGGTTTGTAGATTGTCACCAATCATGAGGGTGCTTTCACGATGGGCTCCTGACAGGCTGAGGGCATAGTCGAAGTACTGTGGTGAGGGCTTGTTCGCCCCTGCATCCTCACTGAGGATGATGGTGTCGAAATAGTCACGTAAACCGCAAGCAGCCAATTTCTTATATTGTACCTCATGGAAACCGTTGCTTGTCATGTGCATCCTATAACCGCGCTGACGCAGATAGTCCATGAGTTCGTGCGCACCCTCCACTACGCCAGATTTCGAGGAGCAGAAGTCAAGGAACTTATCGCTCATATCCAGACAGAGTTGTTCCGTAACATCAAGACCGTTACTGGTACTCAGTGGACGACGGAACCGTTCCACAATTAAATAGTCGCGAGTAATCTCACCTTTGGAATAACTTGTCCATAGGTCAATATTGGCCCGCCAATAGGCATCATAGAAAAACTGGGGGTCAGGGAAAAAGCGTTCAAGATGGAAAGCCTCATACGTCTCCCGCAAGGCAATAATAGCGTTGCCGTGAGTGTCGTAGAGTGTATCGTCGAAATCAATAAACAAATCTTTATATTCCATCATTAGTATATCGTCATCAGAATGCCCTTTTACGATTGCAAAATTATATATTTTTTGTGAATACGCGCATAAAAATAGGTTTATTTTTCTACTTTTACACCATAATTATGTATCTTTGCAACGTCATGCAGTCAAGATGAAAAGATCATTTGTTTTAGAGTTAGTATGCATGGTTCTGCTGATGTGTAGTTCATGCGTTCGGAGAGATAAGGCGGTATCAGATGATACAGCAGGTGCAGATAGTCTTTTGTGTCCGAAATATGCCACAGGCTATCAGGTGAAGAGTCAAGATGGCGTGCGATTGGTAGATGTGGGCAAAGACTACCACTTCGCCTTGGTGACGACAGATGACGCGAAAGTACCTGAAGGCTATACGAAGGTGCGCGTACCTATCAAGAATACCATCTGTATGACGGCTCTGCAACTGTCGAACTTCACCATCCTCAATGCCCACGATGTGGTAAAGGGACTGACAGGTACAAAGAACCTTTTCAATAAGGATATCCTCGCAAGAGTGAAAGATGGCCGTATCGTGAAGATCGGTATGGAGGGAAACTTTGATACAGAGATGGTACTGGCTGCTAATCCTGATGTCATCTTCATCTCGCCCTCTAAGCGTGGTGGCTATGATGCCATCAAGGAGACGGGTATCACGCTGGTGCCACATCTCGGCTACCAGGAACTCGATCCCTTAGGACAAGCCGAGTGGATCAAGTTCGTGGGTATGTTTATTGGCAAGGAGAAAGAGGCCATCGAGACATTCGTTGGCATCGAGAGCCGTTACAACGAACTCAAAGAAAAGGCTGCCGCTGCTGCCACCCGTCCTACGGTGCTCAGTGGTGAGATGCACTATGGCAACTGGCATGCCGTGGGTGGCAAGAACTATCTGGCACAGATCTTCCGTGATGCAGGAGCCGACTATGTGATCAACGATGAGGAGACCAGTGGTGAGAACCTGGAGTTTGAGAAGATGTATGCCCTTGCTGCCAACGCTGATTACTGGCGCATCCTCAACAGCTACCCTGGCGAATTCTCCTACGAAGCACTTAAGGCCTCCGAACCTCGCAATGAACTCTTCAAGGCCTACAAGGAAAAGAAGGTGATCTACTGCAACATGAAGCAGA
The DNA here is from genome assembly GCA_902784615.1 of uncultured Prevotellaceae bacterium. Lineage (GTDB taxonomy): Bacteria > Bacteroidota > Bacteroidia > Bacteroidales > Bacteroidaceae > Prevotella. The sequence continues at coordinate 20,117 of CACZVN010000012.1, forward strand.
CACCCTATTACGAGATATCGCCTGTAGAGCCTGATCTGCTATTGAAGGACTTTGTGGCCATCTTTCACCCTGAGTTAGTGGAAAAGGATTATCAGCCTACATTCTATTATCTGCTGAAGTGATGAGACGGACGTTACCAATGATATTGATACTGATGGTGGCGATAGTGGTTCTGGCTATCGTGAACCTGCTCATTGGCTCCGTAGATATACCTTTAAAGAGTGTCTGCCGTATTCTCTTTGGTGATGTTTCAGAATCCGAAATCTGGCAAAACATCATCTGGAAGTCGCGACTGCCTCAGGCCCTTACGGCTATTGTCGCTGGTGCTGGCTTAGCCGTCAGTGGTCTCCAGATGCAGACGGTCTTCCGTAATCCTTTGGCAGGACCTTCTGTATTGGGTATCTCCAATGGTTCTGCCTTAGGTGTGGCCTTCGTGGTGTTGCTCTCGGGCAGGATTGGTGGTGTGGCGCTGAGTCGTCTGGGCTATCTGGGTGATGCTGCCATGAGTGTGGCTGCCATCATAGGTGCCCTGGCAGTGATGATGCTCATTGTCTGGATCTCGCAAAAAGTGAAAGGTAACGTCACCTTATTAATTATTGGTGTGATGATTGGCTACTTGGCTAATGCTATCATCGGCGTACTGAAGTTCCTGTCGCCAGAGGAGGATGTGAAGTCATTCGTGGTCTGGGGTTTAGGCTCGTTCTCTCGCGTTTCTGGCGACGAGATGATCCTCTTCGTGGTGCTGATGTGTATCCTGCTGCCGTTGGCCTGTCTGTTGGTGAAATCCATGAACCTGTTATTGTTGGGTGATCGATATGCAGCCAATCTGGGTTTGAATATCCGTCGTGCCCGTATGCTGGTGATTGTCAGTTCTGGCATCTTGGTGGCGATTGTTACGGCCTATTGTGGTCCTATCATGTTCATAGGCCTCGCCGTGCCCCATCTTGCACGAGCCATCTTCCGCACCAGTGACCACCGTATTCTGATGCCTGCCACGATGCTTTGTGGTGCTGCCCTCGCACTCTTCTGTAACCTTATTGCCCGTATGCCAGGCTTCGAGGGCGCCTTACCAGTCAACAGTGTCACAGCCCTCGTAGGTGCGCCTGTGATCGCAGCCGTCCTTTTCCGTCGTCGCAAGGACGAAGTGGGAGAATAAACCGATCCTTTATTTGTAGATATGCCCATCATCATCAATTAGGAGGATGGTGAGCGAACCATTGGGCAGCAAAGGAGCGCAATACTCTGCACAATGGCTGATGATGGTGTTGGCGAATGGCTGGAGTTTGTCTTGGGGAAGTAATTCCCAGAGTTCGCGTGCTAAGGTAATCTCGCTGATATCAAGATCACAACCAGATTCTTGAAGCATCTGCTGGATGAATTCTTTGTCCATCGTCGCTTTAAGACTATGGGTGTCAAGATGACCAGCAGCGAGTTTGACGGCCTTTCCCAACATCACGCCAAGGGTGACATTCTTGATATCGAGTTCGTGGGCGATCTTCAGTGTCTCACCGATATAGTTGCCGTATTCCACAAACGCCTGTTGGGGCAGTTCTGGATAGAGCGCCTTCACAAAACGCTCGCTCTTACCACCACTATTGATCACCACGCGCTCAGTGCCAGAGGCCTGCGCCACCGTCATACACTTACGGATGCTCTCAATGAAGGCCTCTTCCGAGAAAGGCTTCACAATGCCAGAGACACCAATGATCGAGATGCCGCCCTCTATGCCCAGACGGGGATTAAAGGTCTTTCGGGCGATCTCTGCGCCCTGAGGTACGGAGATGGTGACTGTCACATTGGGGTCAGGACACTTTGTGTCATCACCATGACACAAAGTGTCCTGACCCCAATGTGACAAATTCCGGCGGATCATCTCGCGAGGGGCTTTGTTGATGGCAGGTTCACCAGGCGGATAGTCAAAGCCGGGAAGTGTGAATCTTCCCACGCCCTCACCTCCAAGAATCTCGAAGGTCTCGGATGGTTTGACACTCGCTCTGATCTCTAATCCATTCGTTACATCTGGATCATCACCAGCCTCCTTAAAGACAGACGCATAGCCGTCGCCATAACTCACTGGCACATAAATCGTCTCACCGTTAGGCAGCACCACAGGCACTTCAAGGGGACGGTTTTTTTGTCGCACAAAAGAACCGTCCCCCTGTGAGGCTAACACCGCAGCCACAGCTGCAGCCGTCGCACAAGTACCTGTCGTCAGTCCACTATGCAGGGGATAGAACTCTGGCAATAGTTTCTCTACTGCTCGTCTTAATCCATAAGGCCCATTGACATATTCTATATGTACATTCTGTGGATTTGGAGTATGTGGCGGATAGTTTGGGCGCTCTACGACGAAGACTTTAATGCCAGCCTGTCTGGCAGCATCCACCTTTTCCGTAAAACCTCCACTAAGCCCACTCTCCTTTGTAATGATGGCTTGGGGCTGAAGGTCGCGGATAAGATCCGAGGTATCATCCGTCTCATAATAGACCAGCCTCTCTTCAGGAAAACGATTCGCTTTGGCAACAAAATGCGAGGCACGACGATTGAGAATACGGAACCAACATGTATCATGTTTCTCCCAAAAAGCACTTAGTCGTCCAATAGTTCCCACGCCAGTCAAAGCCAAGAGTCGTTCTATATGATTATCTTCTAACTGTTGCAGAGCTTCGTCGTAGTCCTTGCACCAGATGAGATCCTGGTCGTGTGGTGGGTAAATCCTGTCGTATCGGATAATTGGAGCCTGAATGTGCTTGGCGAGGAATTGCAGATTACGATGCAGTTCCTCAGCAAAGGGATGGGCAGCATCGACAATCAGACGGATATCGTGCTCACGACAACAGGCGATCATCTCTGGTACCTCCATGCCTCCCGTCAGATGAATGCCATGCACCAGTTCTATCTTCTGCCCGTCACTAAGAGTAGAATAATAATAGGTTGTACCAGCCTCCTCCAGCACCTCTACAGCCTTACGCCCTTCCGTCGTTCCTCCGAATACCAGTATCATAATTCGCCTAAGGCATTGTTACTTGTTGTCGTATTCGAAGTAGTCGCGACGGAGGGTAATCTCTGTGTCAACCTGCTCGGGCATGATACCTACCATCAGACAACGGCCTGTGAGATCGTTCCCACAGGGCTTCAGGTCAAGTTCAAGATAGGTATTCTCTCCGAGATCCTTACGGATGTGGATATTCTCACCGTCGAAGGTCATCTTCGGATCCTTATAGTCTTCAATACGGTAGCGGTAGAGACTTTCGACCTTCAGTCCGTTGCTCTGCGGGTCAGTGTTACCTGCCTCCAGCACGAGTATCAGTTCAGGTACGTTCTTGCCTACCCATCGCCATTCTCCCACGAGGCTGTCAGCCGTAACGGGGATGGTCTGGGCCTGTGCACTGCAGATGCTGCAGAGCCACAGTATCAGTATGGTCATTATCTGTTTCAATACTTCTTCAGCAAATCCTTTATGGCTAATCCGAGTGGGCCTAAATCGTCATTGATTACTGATACGATTATGTCCTCATCAATATTGGCATACTCATGAGATATGATGTTCCTCATCCCATAGATTGCCTGCCATGGAATGTCTGGATAAGCTCAATAGACTCCATAATATCTTCGAGCCTATCATGGATGGTCAGTTGGTTTTCAGACATAAATGACATCTTTTAATATGTTCGACTTAAACAGCGGACGTAGGCTATCCCTGAATCTAACAAGATCTACCTCACAGGCAAATAAGGTTTTTAGGGCCTCCTTCAATTCGTACATCAATTTAAGAGAGGGTTTTTCAACCTCAACGACTATATCAATATCACTACCCTCAGTATTCTCTTTTCTGGCTACAGAGCCAAAAATACCCAGTTTAGTGATACCATACTTCTGGCTAAACATAGCTTTGAAGTCAGCTAATTTCTTGATACAATCTTGAAGTACCAACATACCTGTCCTATTAAATTACGCTGCAAAGATAAATAATTAACTCTAAAGTTCCAAACTTTTTGTAGAGTATTTGGCAAAATTGCGACAAGATTTTGGGCCTTGCGGACTGTTTGTCGCAAACGAGCCAGGTTGTCGCAACTAACTGAAAAAGAATGTGATGAATTATTTGGAATCAGACGAAAATCCCTCTATCTTTGCATCAGATTTAAGATTCATACATAAGTTTGGTTTTTTAGTTAGTTCTTTTTTCATTTGTTTGTTAGTTTTGGGTTTTAGGTTTAAGTTAGGCATGATGAACACAAACAGGGCTCGCATCATTGCGAGTCCTGAGTCGTTATAATAATCTACTTCAAAAGAACCTTGATTGTTTTTTCTCCAATCTTTACAATACCGATATCTCCACTATGGAGCGTTGTTCCAATAACAGTAGTCTCTGCAGAAGCCTTGGCTGCAAATATAAGAACTTTTCTCGAATGATGCAAGTAAATAGTAGAAAAAAACAAGTATTTGTTAGCGTGATGGAAATGGCGACGCTTACTAGCATTTTTTTTGATAAATAGGGTGTCAGGGTGTCACAACCCTTTGTACATCGGCATTTGCACCCTGTTTGAAGGGTGTCAAGGGTGTCACGAGGGTGTCACACTGAAAAAAGGTATATTACCTTTGACTTGCTAAGCAATATCCTGTGCTTGAAAAGCATTGAGTTTTTGCTGAATTCTCGAGAGAATTGAAGCAAAAAGCAGTCCTTTAGCATCGTCAGGAGCCTCTTAACGATTCAATTCTCGAGAGAATTGAAACACAAGAATACCTGTCACCATCCTGTCACCCTTGACACCCTCAAAAAGAGGGTGCATCCCCTGTGTTTATCGGCATTCTGTCACCCTGACACCCTCCAACACAAAAAATAGTAGGTAAAGAGTATATTACGAAGCTTGTTCGTCGTCGCCTTTTCTAAACAAGTGGGTGAAGTGTTTGGAATAAAGATCTGAGAGGCCTTGGCGGTTGTCGATGGCCTCGCCCACGACGAGCATCGTGGTAAGGGTGAGATGGTTGTCGTGGACGATCTTGGCAAGGTCTTTGAGCTGACCACGATAGATCTTCTGGTCTGGCCACGTGAGATGATAACAGGCAGCCACGGGCGTGTCCTCAGGATACTCCTGAAGCAGTTCGCGCTGGACATCATCAACGATGGAAGCTGAGAGGAAGATACACATCGTACTCTGGCTGCGTGCCAATAGATGCAGTTGCTCTTTCTCTGGCATGGGGGTACGGCCCTCGCCACGTGTGAGGATAATCGTCTGGCAACGCTCAGGAATCGTGAACTGACTCTGTAACTCAGCGGCTGCAGCGAGGAACGAAGAGATACCTGGTGTGATGTGATAATCCATGCCATTCTGATCGAAGAAAGCCATCTGCTCCTGGATCGCACCAAAGATACATGGATCGCCCGTATGCAGACGAACGATGAAGTGCCCCTTGTCATAGTGCTCCTTCATCAGCGCGCACTGTTCTTCGAGCGCCATATCAGCAGAGGAGCGCACGACGGCACCGGGTTTGTGGCAGTCTGTCAAGGCCTTAGGCACCAGCGAACCTGCATATAGAATAAGGTCAGCGCGCTCTAACATTTTACGGCCTCGCACACTGACGAGATCAGGATCGCCAGGACCAGCACCCACGATTTCGATGTGGCCTTGTTTCTCACGAAGATATTTATAGTCGATGGCGAGGGCAGCCGTCCAGTTCTTACCCTTCACCTTGGGAACAATCAATTTGCCATGGTTTGCACCGAGGATGGCCGCTGCCTCACAGACAGAGGGCGTACCCACATGCTTCTCGACGGTCTGACTGGGGTTAGGCACTTCAACCTTGGCCAGTTCCTCTGCCGTGTAGAATACCAACTCCTCCCCTAAATCATCTACGAGCATCGCACAAAACTCTTCTTCTTTCTTCACATCGATGGTGCAATAGCGCTTGTAGCAGGGCAACACGCCAATCTGGCTCATGGCCTCATCGATCTCGTCGTAGATGTCCTCATAGTCATCAGGATGACTGGCGAGTCCGAAGCCTAAGGCAGCAATCATGGGTACAAAATGCAATTCGAGCACACCGTATGGTGCACAGAGATTGTAGGGTGTCACCAGGATGACAAGCTTATACTTCTTGGGATCCACCTCCTCGAGGCTCTTGACGACAGTCACATGTGGGGGAAGTGTCTTCTCCAGATAATCCGTACCCTCGTCGCAGATTTCCATCATCAGGGCTGTAGGCTCACGATTCACGAAGGCATAGATGCACTCATTCATATCATCATCGCTGGCGATAGCCCAGTGGAATCGTTCTGCAAAGGTGTCAAGTGCCCAGAGTCCTGCATTGTCGCTCTGGGTGGTGATTACCTCGCGAGCCCCTATTAGTGCTGCCACCTCGTGCGCCAGATCATTCGCACCTCCGATATGTCCTGAGAGTACGGAGATGGCGTTCAGCCCCATGCTATCGATACAGACGACAGCCGGATCCTCGTGCTTATCCTTGATATAGGGAGCGATGGTGCGTACACAGATACCCATCGCGCCAATGAAGACAAAGGCATCGTACTGTTTCCACAGTTTACCCACATCAGTACGACTGATGACCTTGGCACCAAGTTCACGTTGCAAGGTCGTGGCGATGTCCTTGCCTGTCTCATTAATCTGTATGACGGCTATCTTCTGCATCTTAGTATTTCTATGGGGTTGAAGTCGTTGAGTTGGATACGGAGGGGGGACTCTTGTCTCAGACCGAGTTCTGCGCAGGCCTCATCCCAGAGTTGGCGACTATCAGTGGGCACCATAGGTGAGGTGACGCTGTTGAAGACGATCACACCATCACCAGCGAGGACAGTCAGCACCTTCGCCATGATCTCTTTCAATTTTCCGCCATGTCCACCAATAAAAACGGCATCAGGACGGGGGAGGGTAGAGAGGTCTGTTTCGAGGAAATCGCCAATATGGATGTTGATGCCAGGGGCACCAAAGCGACGGGCGTTCTCATGGAAGATCGCCTCGCACTCAGGTCGGATCTCGAAGGCTTCGATATCCAAATGGGGGAACTGCAGACGGGCCTCGATAGAGACGCTGCCTGTACAGAAACCTATGTCCCAGAAGATGTGCCTTTGAGGCAGTTCGAGTGCCTGAAGCGTCAGCAGACGGATGGGCATCTTAGTGATCATCTTCTCGCGACCGTCAAGTAGAGAGAATTCTGCGTCGGGGATGCCGAAGGGGACTCGCAGGGGACGGTTCTTCTGAGTTTGACCCCTTGAGGCGGAATTGTCAAACTCAGAAGAACCGTCCCCAGTGAGTCCCAGCAGCACGCAATTGGGCATTGAGAATGTTGCCTGGGTGGCTTCTTCGAGAGTAAGCGTTGTGACCTTTTCGAGCGCAGGATTCCCCAAGTGCTCGCCCACGGACATCTGATAATCTGTATAGCCATAGTCCAGCATCCGTTGGGCAATAGCGGCAGGAGTATGTTCACGATCTGTCAGGATGCCGATCTTCCCTATCTTTTCGATGAGTGCTTTGTCGAACTCAGGCCATGGACGACCCGTGAGAGAGACGATCCGCATATCATGATAAGGCTTCAGCAGTCGATGGGCCAACATCTGGAGGGAGTTAAAGGCGGGGTAAACCACCAACTTGGCCCCAGGCATCTTACGTTGAATGGTATTGGCAAAGCCAAAAAATAGCGGATCGCCAGAAGCAAAGACAACGATAGACTGACTGGCATCCTGATACTTAGATAAATGCTTGAAACACAAGTCGTATTGGTCAAAGACATCATCCAGAGGAACCGTGATATTGATCCAATCTGCTCCTTCTGGCAGGAACGGTGCCATGATCTCATGATGGCGCTTACCGCCAGAAAAGACTTTCCCCTGGCGGATGACATCCAACACTTCTGGAGGGAAGAATGGCTGCGGATGGTCTGTGATGCCTATAACGATAAACTTCATAAGTCTCTCCCTGGTTTGAGTTGTGCAGCATCGTCGAAGGTCAGGATTGCGTTACAGAGTGTGGCGGCGATATTGCTTCCGCCCTTGCGACCCTCCACGATGATCTTGGGAATATCACGGAAAGGCTTTACCATGTGCTTCGACTCACGGACGTGGACGAAACCCACTGGGGCAGCAATGATACCAGCAGGACGAGCCTTTCCTTTACGGATCAGGTCACAGAGTTCCATCAAAGCCGTGGGGGCGTTGCCAAAGGCGAAGAGGGCATCAGGATGTTCCTCGACAGCCAGACGGATACCTGCCTGCGTACGGGTAATCTCCTGCGAAGAGGCCATTTCTGCCACACGGGGATTAGAGAGATAGCATTTCGCCTCGATACCTAAGCGTTGGAGGGCACCCTTACGGATACCACTCACCACCATTGTCACGTCTGTCACGATCGTCTTCAGACTACCCTCACGTACTTTATTATATAATGTCTCCACAGCCCCCTCGTCCGTGTAGAGGATCTGTTCCATATTGAAGTCGGCAGTGGTATGGATGGCATGTAGCAGGGCCCATTTGTGATCCAAGGGATAGTCCTTCTTCTTCAGAAGATCCTCGATGGTATGGAAAGAGTCCATCATAATCTGCTGGCCAGGTTTTTCCGCAACCTCCTGATCCTCACGATAGTAGCCGCGCGGTGTAATCATCTTGCCATCCACGACATACGACTGTGAATTACCAATCAGGATGACGGTAAACATATCCACCTGTTCAGGATCGAAGGCACCCAGAGTGGTGATAACCACCTCCTGATCCTCACGTCCTGCCTGACGGACATAGCCCACTGGCGTCTCTTTCGAACGCTTCTGCAAGAAGAGTTCCTGCAGACGGTAGAGCTGCCAATACCGGCCATGTGACTTGGGGTTATAGATTGCCGTCACGAAGTCACCTTCAGCAGCCGCTGTGATCCTCCGCTCGATGACCTCCCAGGGCGTCATCAGGTCACTCAGCGAAATGATACACAGATCATGTCCGATGGGTGCGCCCAACAGCGATGCAGCCTTCTGGAAAGCAGAGATACCTGGCAAGACTTCGATTGTCACAACGGGGTCAGGAACCTTTGTGTCATCGGGATGACACAAAGGTTCCTGACCCCGTTGTGACAACTGACCCCGTTGTGACATCTCATAGATCAGCGGTGCCATGCCATAGATACCGGCATCACCAGAGGAGATCACCACAACGGTCTTCCCCTGCTCTGCCAACTCAAAGGCCTGTTCTGCCCGTTCGCGTTCCCGTTTCATCCCTGTGTCGATACACTCGCATCCCTCAGAGACGTATGGCTCGATAAACTGGAAGTAATACTTATACCCCACGATGACATCCGCCTCGCGCACAGCCTCGAGTACGGCGGGGGTGATATCTTCCTTGCTACCAGGTCCGATGCCTGCTACGATGATCTTTCCCATGATTACTGCTTAAATTTCACTTTCAAACTGACAACGAGCATGCGGCCCGGTGAATAGAGTGCGTACTTACGAGTAGAGGAGTCGATGCGACGATCCACCTTGTCAAAGATGTTATCCACACCAATGCCTGGTTCGAGGAAGGCCCATTTCGCCACATCGAAACTATGCGTGGTATGTAGGTTCCAGATGCCAAAGCCTGGCGCATCCTCGTAAGTCCCTGTGTAATAGGTTTTGGACTGGAGGCGCCCATTCAGATTGATGTTTAGTCCGTATTTGCCCCAAGTATGATGATAATTGGCGGCGATAGTGGCGGTATGGCGGATGCTGCGCTCCAGCACGCTCCACTCGTCTCCGCTCTTGGTGCGGGCGTAGGTATAGGCATAATTGGCAGAGAGGTTGAAGCCTCGGAAGATATTGGCAGAGACATTCACCTGCACACCTTTCACATCGCCCTTATCGCTATTCTGGTAAAGGGCATAGCTTACCATCTTGTCGGCCTGTTCCTGCGTCATCTCAGGGAATTCCTGCATGAGCATCGTCCTACTGGCATCATCGACGGGTACGTTTTGTTTGACTACCATATCATTGATGCGATTCAGATAGCCCGTCACACTCAATGCGATTACATCGTTTCGATACTCTGCATTCAGCGAGAAGTAGTTACTTTTCTCTGGCTTTAGATCCTGGTTACCAAAACTGATCTGGGCCTTACCACGATTCACAGAGAAGTAATGGTAATAGAGCTCATCGAGACCAGGTGCACGGAAACCTGCCGAATAGGTGGCACGGAAACGGAAGTTACCTGGGGCATACATCAACGTAGCCTTTGGCGTCAGGTGATTATTGAATGTCTCGTGATGCGTAAAGCGTAATCCGAGGGTAGCAGTGATATCCTTTAGCAGTCTCATCTCGTGCTGGGCATAGGCAGCAAGGGTATAGACGTGTTGGTCGATATCGCCAGAGGTGGCATTGAGGTAATCCTTACGCCAATCGGCTCCGAAGATGGTGGTGGATTTGGAAGTGAGTCCGAGAATAGCCTTCACCTCGCCGTCCATCATACGTTGTTTCTTCGACTGTACATAGTCGCCCACGGCATTACTCTTCGTTGCCACATCGTATTCCTTACCATAACGGAAACGATCGACGGTAAAAGTGGCCTGAAGGGAGTTCTTGGCCGTAAACTTGTAGATACCACCGAGATTCCAGCGGAAGCCCTTGTAACGCATCTCGTAGTCGAGACCACCTGTGACATCCTCTCTGGTTTCAGGACGGTCTGTGATCTTATATGAATAGTCTAAGCCCGCATTCAATGCCAATTGACGATTGGGGGCATAGGTGAATTTCTGTCCTATGATGTTCGAGCGATAGCCTGTAAACAACGGGGCGATGCTCTTTTGGGTCTCAGTATCTGAGCCCTTCACGTATTCAAAGTCGTTGTTTCGATAGCTATCGGCCTGATCGTGGGTAAACGAGGTGTATGAGCCAAAGCCTTTGGTATAGATATCAAGATTGACACTTTCTGTCAGGACACCACGACCTGACACGCGAGTGTCGCTCATAACACTGACGAGCTGCTGTGTGGGCTGGTCGGTGATGATGTTGATGACGCCGGCAATGGCGTCAGAGCCATAGAGTGACGAGGCGGCTCCGTCGAGCACCTCAATACGCTTCACGCGACTCATATTGATACGGTTCAGATCGACATTGTTCGAGATGTCACCGTTAAGCTTCTGACCATTGATGAGGATGAGGATATATTTGTTACCTAAGCCGTTGAGGCGCAGGAAGGTTCCCATCGAACTGGGTGCCATCGAGACCTGCGGTATCATACGGGTCAGCGCACCGTCGAAGGTGCTGATCCCCTGTTCGCGGATCTCCTGACTGGAGAGCACATGGACGGGCGTGGCTGTGCTCTTCAGACGCTGGTGGTGACCTGATCCCGTCACCACCACGGGGTTCAGATTAAAGGAACGATCCACCACAGAAGAGTCTTTCCGCTCCATCTTGTGGATCTGGGAAAAAGCGGCACTCCCCGAGAGGAGTGCCACAGCTAAGATCATTAGCGCTTTATAATTCATGAGAGAGAATTATTCTTCAGGATTCTTTGAGTGGTAGTAGTCCAAAGGATCACCGTCAATGGCAGCCTGAGTATGATTCATCCATACCTGGCGGATGGTAGGCAGTTCGAGCAGACCGAGATTAATCATCGTATCGTCATTGCACTCATAACCCAGGTGCTGGAAGTACATCTTCCAAGAGGTGTCCTCAACCTCACCCTCCTCATTCGGAGTGAAGCCTACACCATCTTCCCAGTTATCGTCATCGTCACCAGCCATGTCATTGTGTCCATGGTCACCGTCGATAGACATCAGGGGATGGCAATAGACCTTACCACTGGTGATGCCAGCAGCAGTCATACGGGCCCAGACATTCGTCTTGAAGTTACCCATCATATCTACGGTACCTACGAAATAGTTCTTGCTGTAGGTCTGGAGAGCCTCCTCAAGATCGGTATAACGCACGTTGGCCTTGTAGGTGTCGTAAGAGTCGGGGTTACCATGACCCATGAAGGCCACCACACCCTCAGCAGCCTTGTCACTATAAAGAGCATTGAGTTCCTTGGCCACAGCGGGGACATCATTCTCCTTGCTCTGCAGCAGAGGCACACCGAGTTTCAGCACCACCTGAGAGAGATACTCGTCGTCGAGGTCACCATTGGCATTGTTGGCGAAGTCCTTGATGTAGTTGATCACACGGGTATATTCCTCACCAGGAATCACCTGCAGCGACTGAACGACGATCTCCTCATACATCACCTCCTTGTCGGCAAAAGCATTGAGCCAGAAAGGAGGAGCATAGTAGTTACGGGTCACACCGTTCTCACCGGCTGCAGCACGGTTGATACAAATAGCAGACGAATAACTCAGGAAGATGTCATAATCGGGGAAAGCAGTCTTATAAGCCTCAATCGTAGTATCGAAAGAGTCGAAAGCCTGCTCCCATGTAGAGCCGAAAGCCACGAGCAGAATCACCTTATCGTTCTTCTTGTTGGCTTTCACATCGTCAGTAACGAGTTTCTGGTACTTCGCCCAATTGCTTTCGTCGATCACAGTTACAGTGTCTTTCTCAACCACCGTCACCGTATCGGTCTTGATGACCTCTACGGGTTTCTCGACTTCCTTAATCACTTCTTTCTCCTTTTCACAGGAGGCAATACCTACGGTGAAGCAAACAGCTGCGAATGCCATCACCAAATACTTAATCTGTTTCATTGTCATTTGTTTTAAAGTTAGACTTATTGTTAGTGAATCTCAATTTCTTACCTTGACTGAAGCGGATGGTCAGTGTACCGTAGATGGTACGACCAGGATTGGTGGTACCCAGATGCAGACCATGTGGTGTATCATCGACATAGTTGAATATGTTGTCAACACCTGCCTCTACACGGAACAGCCATTTCTTGCTGACGGGGAACTCGTGGTTGGTAGCGATACGCCAGAGCTGATAGCCCTTGCCGTCACCGTCAATCTGGTAGTAGCGCTTGCTCGACATCCTACCGTATAGTCCGACGCCCAGACGATATTTCTTTGAAACATCATGATTCCACGTGGCAAACCAACTGCCCTTATGGTGGGCCGTTCCGTCGATGATGACATCTTTTAGTTTGTCATGGGTTGAGTCGTATTGCTTGGCATCGGTGTCCAGATAGCTGTAACTGCCACCGAGCATCCACTCGCTATTGATACGATAGCGAATGCTGACATCGACGCCCTTGGTCTCTGCCGTCTCAAGATTCTGGTACTGACGCGTCTTCACCGGGTCGTATTTGATGATATACTCCGCTGGAGCCTGACTGTTGGGAATGGTCACCAGCGTGATCATATTATCTACATTATTGATATAACCCGTCACCGTCACGTTTAGTCCCTGCCAGTTGTACTCACCACTGACGGCATAGTAGTTAGAGGTCTGAGGCGTCAGATCCTCGTTACCCAGATAGAGATAGGTGCCGTTCATGTATTTCACGTAACGATAGCTCTGCTCCTTCGGGGTAGGTGACTTGAAACCCTGGCTCCAAGTAGCGCGCAGACGGACGTTTTCACCCAAGGAGAGCATGCCAGAAATCTTCGGTGTGAGTCGGAAACCAAACTGTACATTCTGGTTCAGGCGCAGTCCTCCCGTGATATTCATAGCAATCTTCGGACTGAACGCATAGCGCCACTCATCCTGCATATAGACTGCTTCGGTATTATCTCTCGCCACACCACCATCCACGCGCATCGGTGCCTCCAGATAGTCATAACGCCACTCCACACCGCCACTCAGACGATTCTCATAGGGTAATGAGAAGATGCCCTTCAGGTGGGCCATGATACGACGCTGGTCGCTCTGCAACTCCTCATCGTCGGGGAAATAGGGATAATATGGTGTGAAGTTACCATGGGGATCATAGCCATCGGTCAGTGTGATGTCCGTATAATAATAATAGTACGCGTGACGGTCCCAGTTCAGGTCGAGTGTGATGGCATCAGTCTTGCTGCCTGTCAGCCCATGCAGCCAACGGCCACCTGCCGCCAGACTCTGGTTACGGTATTCCAAATCGTAGGTCTTCACATCAACGGCAGCATATTTACCACATGGACGGTAGATACGCTTCCAGTAAGTACTGCCCTCGGCATAGAGTTCCAGATTTCTCACGGGCTCATAGGTAAGACGCTCCGACACCTGCCAGTTGGTATAACGATTCACGGTCATGTTGCGCGAATCGGTAATCAGGAACTCCGTCTTACTGGGGTCTTCCGTCGCTGTGTTCTGCCAACCGTCGGAGTGCTGCAGTTGGAAGTTCGTGTAACTCTTGAACTTACCGATGGCGATGCCCAGACCATTATGCTGGCGCAGATCACCATAACTGCCGCCACGCGTGGTATTCTCCACGAGCAATCCTTCGTTGCGCTTCTTCGTGATAACGTTAATCACGCCAGCAATCGCATCCGAACCATAGAGCGCACTCGATGCACCTTTCACAATCTCAATCTTCTCGATGTTCTGCGGATCGATGAGCGAGAGGTCATTCTGTCCACCCACATCCCCATGGATACGCTTGCCGTCAATGAGCACGAGGATGTAGTCATTCCCCAGACCATTAAGTTGCATCTGTGAGCCCATATCATCATCACTGAAAGCAAACGAGGCTGTGAGTCCTGCAAGGATGTCTTGCAGACTCTGACCACCATAGTTACGAAGCATCTTACTGGTGATAACCTCTGTCTGTACAGGTGCATTCTTTAATAGGTGCTGGGTGCCGGTTCCCGTCACCACCACTTCCTGCAACGAGTCAGTGCGCCATATATGATCCTGTGCCGTCAAACTGACAGCACACAGCCAAAGGCCAATAGCCAATTTCTGTCTTAACATCATAAAAAACTACTTTTCGTTTCCGCATATCCCTGTGCGGCCGTACTTATGTTTTCTGGCAGGCTTGACCTTCGGTCGAGCCCTGCCCTCGCTCGGCATAACTGGAGCAAGCTCCGTTCTGCTCTCGCTTCTGGCAGGTCTTCTGACTTTCCCCAGTCTGCTTTACCTTCCCGACTTTTGTCAGTGGCGTTATACAAGCAAACCCTTTTGACGGGGATTACAGCTGCAGGTACAGTTCCGGACTCTCACCGGATTCCCTTACATCAGGCGGCATCAGCCACCAAATTGCCATATCTTGGCGACAAAGATACAACTTTTTATTATAACTGATGCAAAAAAAGAGTATTTTTTTAATTTTGAGCTTCGCTCGAAGTTACTCATGCTCGGAAAATCTCAAATTAATTTGGATTTTCACTCGCTTATTCGTAACTTTGCACCAAATTCATGTAACGATGATACCTAAAACGGCATTCATGATAGCAGCACCAACCAGTGGCTCTGGCAAGACGACAATTGCCCGAGGGCTGATGGCGCTGTTCACGAAGAAGGGCTACAAGGTGCAGCCCTTTAAGTGCGGACCGGATTACATCGATACGAAGTTCCATGAAGCCGTATGTGGCAGGCCCAGTATCAACCTCGATACGTTCATGGCCTCAAAGGAACATGTGCGAGAGTTGTTTGTCCGCTATGGTGCCGATGCAGATATCGGCATCGTGGAAGGTATGATGGGTCTTTTTGACGGCTATGACCGTGACGAGGGCTCGTCGGCAGAGATTGCCGCTACACTGGGGATACAAGTGGTGCTGGTGGTCGATGCGAAATCGGCCGCTTATTCGATGGCACCGCTGTTACAGGGGTTTATAAGTTTCAGAAAAGATGTACGTATCTGTGGCGTTATCTTTAATAAGGTGGGATCGGAAAAGCACTTCCGTATGCTTCAGCAGGTGTGCGAAGACCTACATATTGAGTGCTTTGGCTATTTGCCTAAGTCACCCGCTCTCGAACAAGGTTCACGATACTTAGGACTTGACTTCTCGGAGAGGGCAGAGAATAAAGAACTCATAGAATTGTTAGAAAATAACGTAAGATGGCAGCGGCTCATAGAACTTTAATCGCCAGGAATACGGAGTCGTTCTCCTTTATCTATCAGGAGACGATAGACCGTTTTGAGAATGTCCGATTCTTCGACCCTGAAACGGAAGTACCTACATTGGAGGATATCGATCTGCTCTATCTTCCTGGTGGCTATCCGGAAAAGCATCTGGTGGCGCTGGTGAAGAATGAGGTTTGTCGCAAGGCCATCAAGGCGTATGCAGAGCGAGGAGGAAGGATTGTCGCCGAATGTGGCGGTATGATGTATCTCTGCGAGAAGATTGTGACGGACGACGGTGAGTATCCGATGTGCGGTGTGCTGCCATACACTATCACGGCGCGCAAGGCAGACCGTAAACTCTCCCTCGGCTATCGTAAGTTTGAACTTGAGGGGAAGGAATATCGTGGTCACGAGTTCCACTATACGCAATTTATTGGAGAGAAACCACAGTCAGTCACTCAGGTTTATAATGCCAAGGGCGAGCCGGTTGATACACCCGTCTTTAAATACAAGAATGTGCTGGCGAGCTATACGCATCTTTATCAGATATGAAACGACTGAGACCTATCATGTTGGCGGGAACAGGCAGTGACGTTGGAAAAAGCGTAATTGCAACGGCCCTGTGCCGTATCTTCAAGCAGGATGGCTATAACCCCGCTCCTTTCAAAGCTCAGAACATGGCACTCAACAGCTATGCCACACCAGAAGGCTTGGAGATTGGTCGTGCTCAGGCCGTACAGGCTGAGGCCGCTGGCATCCCTTGTCATACGGACATGAATCCCCTGCTGCTGAAACCACAGAGCGACCACACCTCACAGGTGGTGCTGAATGGCAAACCTATTGGCAATAAGAATGCCTACGACTATTGGCGAAGGGGGAAGTCTGATATTGACTTCCGTGCAGAGGTCTGCAAGGCCTTCGACCGATTGGCTGCCCGCTATAATCCCATCGTGATGGAGGGTGCAGGAAGCATCTCCGAGATGAACCTGCGCGATACGGACTTGGTGAATCTGCCGATGGCACGTCATGCAAAGGCAGACGTGATTCTGGTGGGTGACATCGACCGTGGAGGGGTTTTTGCATCTGTCTATGGCAGCATCATGTTACAGACGCCAGAGGACCGACAACTAATCAAAGGTATCATCATCAACAAGTTCCGTGGGGATATGCGGCTCTTTGATGAGGGTCGCAAGATGCTGGAAGATATCTGCGGTGTACCCGTCTTGGGTGTCGTACCTTATTATAAGGACATCTATATTGAAGAAGAGGATTCCGTGAGTCTTGCAAAGAAACAGCGCGAGTTGGCTGAAGGTAAGGTAAATGTGGCCGTTGTGTTATTGCATCATATCAGTAACTTCACGGACTTTGACATGCTGGAACGAGATCCTCGCGTCAACCTCTTCTATACGAATAATGTGTCTGACATCAGTCGTGCCGACATCATTATCCTACCTGGCACGAAGGCTACCTTAGATGATCTGTTGGAACTGCGCCGAAACGGTTGTGCACAGGCCATCATTCGTGCTCATCGTGATGGAAAGACGGTTATTGGTATTTGTGGCGGCTATCAGATGCTGGGACAGGCGGTCAGCGATCCCAATGGCATTGAGGGTACCATTGCCAACCTCCCAGGTCTTGGATTGTTGCCTATCCATACTACCATGACCCCTGAGAAGACTACGCAACAGGTTACTTTCCAGTTTGAAGGGCAAGAATGTCAGGGCTATGAGATTCATCAGGGCGTTAGTGATACTGACCAGCCCATCCTGCAGACCGATCACTGTATTGGCACCTACATCCATGGTTTTCTCGACAATCCACCAGTCATCGAGTATCTGCTCAAAGATAAAGTCTCTGTGAGTGCGCCTACGCAAAGCTATTCAGCCTTCAAAGATGAACAATACGACAAACTCGCTGAGCATGTGCGCAAGTATGTAGATATCCCACAACTCTATCAAATCCTGCAAGATGATTAAAGCTATATCACTCCTTATCGGTTGGTTGCTTGATCTTTTGTTGGGCGACCCTTCATGCTTGCCGCATCCCGTCGTGGGCTTTGGCAAGATGATTGCCTTTGGCGAGCGGCACCTCAATAAGGGGAACCATCGGATGCTGAAGGGAGCCATAATGAGTTTTTTCCTTATTGTCCTCGTCTTTGCGATTATCTGGTTTATTGAAAACCAATTATCCATTATACATTATACATTATCCATTGCCTTTGAGTCCCTCCTAATCTTCTATTGTCTGGCAGGTACGACGTTAATCCGTGAAGTTCGTAAGGTGTTTCGTGCTGTTGACCGTTCACTAGACGAAGGAAGGAAACAAGTTGCCCGTATCGTTGGGCGCGATACCGCGCAACTCTCAGCCCAGGAGATTCGCACGGCAGCCTTGGAAACGTTGGCAGAGAATCTGAGCGACGGGGTGATCGCTCCACTGTTCTGGTTGGCGATAGGGGGCGTACCTGCAATGGTTGCTTATAAGATGGTGAATACGCTTGACTCGATGATTGGCTATCGTACAGAGCGTTATAAAGATTTCGGCTGTTGGGCTGCCCACATTGATGATGTAGCGAATTATATCCCCGCCCGCATCACGGCTCTGTTGATGGTGATTGCTGCTGGCAAACCGCAACTCTTAGGTTTTGTATGGCGTAATGGTCGCAACCATGCCTCGCCCAATAGCGGCTATCCTGAGGCTGCTCTCGCAGGAATCCTTGATTGCCGTTTTGGAGGACCTCACTACTATTTCGGAGAATTATTTGATAAACCCTATATTGGCGAGAACGCCCGTGAGTTGACCACTGCTGACATGCAGAAAGCAGTACGCATCAACCGTATAGCAGAAGTGCTCGCCATCATTATCATAACCATTGTTTACTGCCTATGAAGAAAGTGATATTGATAACAGGAGGCGCCCGCTCTGGCAAGAGCCGATATGCGGAGGAACTGGCCTTGTCACTGAGCAAGACTCCCGTCTATGTGGCTACGGCTCATGTGTGGGATGAAGAGTTCCGCGAACGGGTCAAGAAGCATCAGGAGCGCCGTGGCCCTGAGTGGACGAATATCGAGGAGGAAAAGGAACTGAGCCGTCATGACCTGACGGGACGTGTAGCCGTTATCGATTGCATCACACTCTGGTGTACTAATTACTTCTTCGAACTACAAAAGGTGGATACGGCTCTCGAAGCCCTCAAAGCAGAGTTCGACAAGTTTACGGCTCATGATGCGACCTATATTTTCGTGACCAACGAGATTGGTATGGGTGGCGTAAGTGATAATGCCGTGCAACGGAAGTTCACAGATCTTCAAGGCTGGATGAACCAATATGTGGCAAGCCAGGCGGATGAAGTAATACTGATGGTGAGTGGAATTGCAGTAAAGGTAAAAGGGTAAAATAATGAGGGAGTTTAAGATTGAAAGACCTGATGAGGCGATGCGATCTGCCATTCAGGACAAGATAGACAACCTAAACAAGCCCAAGGGCTCATTGGGCATGTTGGAGGAACTGGCAATGCAGGTGTGTCTGATTCAGCAGACGCTCACACCTTCATTGACTCATCCCTGTCATCTGCTTTTGGGTGGCGATCATGGTATCGAGCGCGAAGGCGTGAGTGTATCACCTCGCGAAGTGACTTGGCAGCAGATGATCAACTTCACCCGTGGTGGTGGCGGCGTAAACATGTTCTGTCGTCAGCATGGTTTCAAGTTGCGCATCGTCGATGTGGGCGTGGATTACGACCTATCAAACATCCCTGGTATTATCGACCGTAAGATAGCCTATGGTACGAAAAACTTTCTTTACGAGCCCGCTATGTCGGAAGAACAGTTTGAGAAGGCTATTGAGACGGGAGCAGCCTTGGTAGATGACTGTGTAGCAGATGGTTGTCGTGTGCTCTGCATTGGCGAGATGGGTATTGCCAATACCTCGCCATCGAGTATCTGGATGAGCCTCTTCTGCGGTATTCCTCTCGACGAATGTATTGGTGCTGGTGCCGGACTCGACTCCCCTGGCGTCCGCCATAAGCGCGAAGTGCTCCGTCAGGCGGTAGAAAGATTCACCTCACAGGGGGACCCCTGTGAGGTGCTCCGCTACTTTGGCGGCTTCGAGATGATTGCGGCCATCGGAGCCATGCTGCGGGCTGCCGAGCAGCACCTTGTAATATTGGTTGACGGCTTCATCATGACAGCCTGTGCTCTTGCTGCCTGCCGCCTCTATCCCGTAGCACAGCGCTATATGGTCTTCGGCCATTGTGGTGACGAGAGCGGACATCGTCGGATGCTTGATGCGATGGGTGCCAAGCCGTTACTCTCATTAGGATTGAGATTAGGCGAGGGTACTGGTGCCCTCTGTGCTTTCCCCATTCTCGACTCAGCTGTACGTATGATGAACGAAATGAACAACTTCGACAATGGAAATATCACTAAATACTTCTAAATGGTACGACCGCTTATGGGCGGCACTTATCTTCTTCACCCGTCTGCCTTTCTGGCGTATCTACCAGCCACCCAAGGTGGCTTATCAGGGTGTCGTAGAATTCTGGCCGTTGGCAGGTTGGCTCACGGCAGGTGTCATGGCTGGTGTGCTCTATGGTGCTTCGATGGTTTTCTCATACGAAATAGCCGTTGTGCTGGCCATCGTCAGTCGATTACTATTGACGGGAGCATTGCATGAAGACGGGTTAGCCGACTTCTTCGATGGCTTTGGAGGCGGTGGACGAGACCGTCAGCGCATCCTCGCTATCATGAAGGATTCGCACATCGGCACCTACGGTGTGCTGGCACTCATCGTCTATTTTGCATTGCTTTTCTTTGCCCTCCATTCCCTGGCACCTGCTGACGCCGCACTTGCTATCCTCGCCGTTGACCCATACGCCAAGATGGTGAGTGCCCAAGTGATACAGATGATGCCGTATGCCCGCACGGAAGAGACGGCCAAGAACAAAACCGTCTATCGTAAGTTCTCTGCTGCTGCAGGTATAGGTCTTGCCGTACAAGGTCTGCTACCCATCGGCCTCTACCTCTGGTGGATGCAGGGGCGAATAGAATGGGGTACGCTTATTTTCCTGCCTTGCCTGACAATGTATTTCCTCTACCTTTTTATATGGAGAAGGCTACGCGGCTACACGGGCGACTGTTGTGGCGCCCTTTTCCTGCTCACAGAGTTGACAGCCTATCTTATTATTGCTATTCCAGCAGTTCCTTAAGTTTACTGATATTGCTGCGCGAAACAGGGATGGCATCGTGGCTGTGACGCATCACGAGTTGCATGGCGCGAGAATTGGAGGAGATTTGTTCCACCTGAGCGAGATTGACCATAAAGGCACGATGGCAACGCACAATCATGGGATAGGCCTGTAGTTCGTCTTCCATCTGTTTCATCGTGGCACGAAGCATATGGGTATGAACCTCATTGTTCTCTTGCAAGGCAAGCGCTCGGCTTTGCCGCTTTGCTTTGCAAAGAACCTTGACATAGTTGCCTACGGCTTCTATATATAATAGGTGAGATATCTCGAGGGTCACATGTTCATTGGTGGTTCCCTCGAGTGTTATCTGTGAATCCTGATAGGTACTCCCTGATAGAAGGCCGTCAGTCGCTTGTTGTGGGACTCCTGTGGTAGAACTCTGCAATTTCTTCAGCTGCTCGTTAAGTAGTCTGGTTTCCTCCAGTTCAGCAGCCAGATAACGGCTACGGTACTTGAATCGCCAGTAGAGTCCGATGGCGAAGGAGAGGAAAGCGATAATCACCAGCGTCTCCAGATAGTTTGTCAACGACAGTTTATTACCCTCTACCAGATCGCTCATCGCGAAGTGACGATAGAGGCAGATGAGCAGCGATACCAACGGCGTGTTGATGCATTGGAAACGGAGATTACGGCTGATGATATAGCTGACGCCACGATCGTAGGAACGGGGCATGCGGACAATGTATCGCAGAATGAGTTCCGTCAGGAAACAACTGAACAGTCCCAATGCAAATATCGCCAGCAGATGAACATAGGCCTGCCACTGCCATACTTCGAGTCCGAAGGGCTTGAAAATGGCTATCGCCAGCACCATGAAGGTGGTGCTGATGAAACGCGTGTTGATGGTTTCTTTGTGACCTTTGTTCATACAGTTGGCAAAGGTAAGAAATATAATTAAGAATGAAGGATTAAGAATGAAGAAAATGCTTCCGCTCGTCACTTTTCGCCCAATTCATCCCACATTTCAGCCCGTTTATCACTAAACTACGCAGAATATCCCAGAAATTTGGAGGGATAGTTGATACGTCATAACTTTGCACCGTCAAACAGTAAAACAGTAAAAAAGGAAATAATTTAAAAGGTAAAGTTATGAAACTAAGAACGATTATTGGAATAGTTTTCATTGTAGCCAGTTTAACAAAGTTGGCAACAATCTGGGGAATCATCCAGTGGAGTTGGTTTACAAATGTATCTCAGGAGCCGTGGGTAACCTATTTCTGCATCTGTCTGCTGATATATGTAGGCGTGAGCCTTATTATCGACAGTTATCGCCGCGACCCTGACCAGTGGTTGCAGCGTCCGCTGCCCATTGGTGAAGATGGTAAGCGCATCTGCTGCAGTGCTCACTATGGCGGTGATGAGTATATCTATCGTGGGGAGGTTTTTCACGGAGCCCGTCTCGATGCTTTCTGTGGAGGTATCCGAATGGACTTGCGTGATGCCACCATCACGGAAGATGAGGAGATTGAAATCCATACCTTCTGTGGTGGTATAGAACTCATGGTGCCTCAGACGGTGAATGTCGTTGTCAAGAGCCGTAGTTTCATTGGTGGTGTAGGCAACCATGCAACGCGAATCATAGGAAAGGATGCCCCCTGCCTCCACATCGTTGCCAACAATTTCTTGGGTGGTGTGGATATAAAAAGCTAAAATTTCTGCAACTATCTGTAATTTTCCGACGTCCAATACGACAAATAGGGTAAAAAAGTAAATTAGTAAATAGATGAAAAAGATTGTTTTTAGGTTAACAGCCCTGATGGCTTTTATGATGATGACACTAACAAGTTCCGCTAAGACACAAGACTGGGGTGGACGAGTCATCGATGAGAAGGGTGAACCAATGCCCTTTGTAAATGTTGTTTTGCTGTCGCTGCCAGATTCTACCTTCGTGCAGGGTGGCATGACTGATGAGCAGGGTATGTTTAAGATTGTAACGGATGTCAATGATGGTCTCTTCAAGGTGACCAGTGTGGGTTATCAGACCTTATATATAAAGGCCGGACAGGACCTGACCATCCAGATGAAGGAAGACACCCAACTGTTGCAGGAGGTCGTGGTGAAAGGTCAGCTGCCTAAGACGCATGTCAAGGGCGATGCCATGCGTACCACCGTTGCTGGAACCATTCTGGAAAAGGCTGGTACCATCAGCGACGCACTCTCAAAGATCCCCTCGCTCGAGGCTGAGGGCGAAGGTGGCATTAAGGTGCTGGGCCGTGGCGAGGCAGAGATCTACATCAATGGTCGCAAACTGCAGGACGTCAGCGAGTTGGGACGTATCAACTCCGATCAGATCCTGCATGTAGATGTAGTTCAGAATCCGGGTGCCCGCTATGCTGCATCGACCAAAGCCGTGGTTCGCATTACACTGAAAAAGGCACAGGGTGAGGGCATCAGTTTCCAGGACAAGGCTCAGGGCATGTATCAGTATGGCTGGTCGGCAAACAACCTCCTCGACGTGAATTATCGTACGGGTGGACTCGACCTCACAGCAACCTTCTGGGCCGGCACTTATGGTCACGGCAAGAGTCTGCAGGAAGATGATATGTACTATTTCGTAGGCAATGACGAAATCTTTGGTCATTCCGAGCAGGAGACCAGGCATAAGTGGAAGGGCCTGATGCCGCAGCTGCAGATTAACTACATGATTAACGAGAATCACAGCTTGGGTGCATTCTACAAGTACGACTATCATCCCAAGGGCGAAATTACCAGCCAGTTTAATACCGATGAGTATGGGAACAGCATCTTCACAGAGCGTTCCGAGAGCGAGGTATGGCAGGACGAGAAGTTCAAGAAGCACATCTTCAATGCCTATTATAATGGTAAGGTGGGCAATCTGGGCATCGACCTGAACATCGACGGACTCTTCGATGATACCGAGACGCCAGGAAACACTCGGGAACTGGCTTGGGCCGACGGTGCGAAGACTGGTGATTACACTGTACGTAACATCGAGAGCAATACCAAGAGTGCCAACAACTTCTGGGCCTCAAAGCTCATCTTCAGCTATCCGCTGTTGAAGGGTAACCTCTCAGTGGGAGGCGAATATTCGTACAACCATCGTACCGATGCCTACTCTTTCGAGGCTTCCGAGGCAGTACCTGTGACCACTACCGACACCGAGATCAACGAGAAGTCGGCAGCCGGATTCGTGGAGTACGGACGCCAGTTTGGAAAAGTATTTGTTCAGGCTGGTCTGCGCTATGAGCACCTGAAGAACGACTACTATAACTTCGGCGTGCGCGATGACGAGGTGTGTCGCGACTATGGCGACTGGTTCCCAACCGCAACCATCTCTGCTCCAATTGGTAAGGTACAGCTGTCGCTCTCGTATCGCCAGGACATCCAGCGCCCTGCATACGGCAATCTGACGAGTTCTACGATCTATTTGAATCGTTATGCTTATCAGAGTGGTAACCCTTACCTGAAGCCGATGTACACCAACAGTGTCGTACTGAACGCAGCCTACAAGTGGATGGGTATCAGCATCGATTACAGCCTGGTGAAGGATGCAACGACGATGTCGTCAGAGCCATATCCCGGTGCCGACGATCCGCTGATCTGTCTGGTGCGCCCCATCAACACGAAGGATAATTATAACCAGATGAGCTTCAATCCATACGCCAGTCCTACTATTGGCTGCTGGCACCCCACATGGTTTGTCTATCTGCTCTTCCAGAACTACAAGGCACCTACAGCTGCTGGTACCACCATCACACTCGATCGCCCTTACCTGCACTTGGGTTGGGATAACACCATCGAGTTGCTAAAGGGCTGGCGTATCAACGCTGGTGCACGTTTCAGTCCTAAGGGCGATGTCGGCAACTTCCGTCTGCTGAAGGCTCAGGGACGCCTCGATCTGGGTATTCAACGCGACATCGACCTGCGCCGTATGGGTTCACTCACTCTCGACCTGCGTTGCAACGATGTATTCAACAGCGACGAGACCAAGGCTACCCTGTATGGTCCACGCGAGTTGACCGTGTTTAATCCTACGCGTCGCACCTTTATTCTCAACCTCACCTGGAAGTTCAATGAGGCTCGCTCGAAGTACCGTGGCTCTGGTGCCGGTGAGAAGCAGAAAGCCCGTATGTAGTGTCATTCGTCACAGAATAGTACATAATAAATCCCGTAAATTTGTGTAAATGAAAGAGAAATCGTATATTTGCAGACGAAAACTAGCAAAATATGTACAAGACCCGTTCTCTCCCCAACACACGCATTGACGTGGCCGATGCCCTGCGAGGAATCGCTGTAGCAGGTATCATCTTGTATCACTCCGTGGAGCACTTCAACATCTTCACGCAAGAGACCATCATCCACGCATTGCCTTCTGACCAGACAGTAGCCGACGTCCTCGCCTGGCTACTGTCTGGCAAGATGTATGGTATCTTCGCCATGCTCTTCGGACTGAGTTTCTTTATTATGAACGATAACCAGCAGCAGAAGGGCAAATGCTTCTCTGGTCGCTTCGCTTGGCGCATGTGTCTGCTCTTTATGTTTGGTATCATCAATGTGGCCTTCTACGATGGCGATATCCTGATGCTCTATGCCTGCTATGGCCTGCTGCTCATCCCCATCAGTTATCTGCCGTCGAAGGCGGTCTGGTGTATCATCGGCCTGCTGGCCATCCAGCCCGTAGAGCTGTTCTGCCTATTGACAGACTATGAGATCGACCATACCCGTTTCTACGAACTCTCAGGGATTATCAACAGCGCACACGAGCATGGTACGTTCTGGGAGAATACCCTCACCAATCTGCGCTACGGATTTGAGGTGAACTTCCGTTTCAACGTCTTTAGCGGACGTCTGACACAGTTGCTCTGCCTCTTTATCCTTGGCATGCAGTTAGGACGGCAGCGAATGTTCTATAATGAGGGGCGAAACCTGCAGTACTGGCATAGCATACTCGTCACTTCGGTCCCCAGCATCATTTTGCTGAGTTTTGCAGATTTCGGCGAGTTGGAAGGCTGGCTCAGGCCTATCTGCAACCTCATCATCCTCCTGATGATTGTCTCGGCTGTGGTCTCGGCGTGGTATGCCTTCGAGGGTGTGCGCCGCGTGCTCCATCATCTGTGCATCTTTGGCCGCATGAGCCTTACCAACTATCTGTTGCAGTCCGTCATCGGCTGTGCCATCTTCTGTGGCTACGGTCTGGCCTGCTATTACAAACTGGGCATCACCTACGCCGTGATGGTAGGCGTAGGCATGGTTATTGCCCAATATTGCTTCGCCCGTTTCTGGTTTGCCAGCCATCAGCGTGGTCCGCTGGAAGGCTTATGGCGAAAACTCACTTGGATCGGATCGCATAATTGAATGATAGAAGGAAATATGAAAAGAACTGTATCCTATTTATAAAAGCGATAATATGATTAGAAAAGTCCAAAAAGAGGATATTAAGCGTATCATTAAGTTGTTGCATCAGGTAAATATGGTGCATCATGTATTGCGTCCGGACTTGTTCAAACCCTATACGACAAAGTATAACGAGCAGGAACTTGCATCACTGCTCAATGATGAGAACAAGCCCATTTTTGTCTACGTTGACGAGACGGTGTTAGGATACGCTTTCTGTCAGGTTTCCGAGATAAAGGACCACCATCTGTTAGAAGATATTAAGACGTTGTATATCGATGATATATGTGTAGACGAAAAAGCTCGTGGTAAACACATAGGAAAGGCTTTATACGAACATGTACTCGACTATGCTAAATCCATCGGCTGCAATAACATAACCCTGAATGTATGGGATGGAAACGACCCCGCATGGCATTTCTATAAGGACATGGGCATGCAAGTGCAGAAAACAACGATGGAGGTTGTTCTTATCCCATCAAATACTAAAACTGAATAGTGAAAAAAGGAATATGAAAGAGATCAATCGCAAAGTCAATAAGGTTGTATTGATAACAGGCGCAACGAGCGGGATAGGTCTGGCTTGTGCAAGGAAATTCGCAGAGAATGGTGACAGAGTGATTCTTACAGGAAGAAACGAAAGTCGTCTGTCTGACATTGAAAAGGACTTGGAAGGAAAAGGTTCTAAGGTGTTAACTTTGGCCTTCGACGTGAGAGATCGTGAGAAGGCGGCTGAATACATCGAAAAGTTGCCTGCAGAATGGCAGGAGATAGACGTGTTGGTTAACAATGCAGGACTGGCTCTTGGTCTTGAACCTGAGTTTGAAGGTGATCTCGACGATTGGGAGACCATGATTGATACCAACATCAAAGGTCTGTTGACGATGACGCGCCTCGTCGTGCCAGGTATGGTGCAGCGCAATCGCGGACACATCATCAATGTGGGTTCAGTTGCCGGCGATGCTGCCTATGCAGGAGGTAATGTGTATTGTGCCACGAAGGCTGCAGTAAAGGCCCTTTCCGATGGATTGCGTATCGATGTGGCCAACACCGCCATCCGTGTAACCAATCTGAAGCCAGGTCTTGTGGAGACCAACTTCAGCAATATCCGTTTCCGTGGTGACAACGATCGTGCTGCCAATGTCTATAAAGGTATCAAGCCTCTTACTGGCGACGATATAGCTGATGTCGCCGTATATGCCGCCAATGCGCCAGAGCATGTGCAGATAGCAGAGGTGCTCATACTGGCCACCCACCAGGCTAGCGGTAGTGTGATTGTCAGGAAGTAAAGTGCTATAATGAAACACGAGATATTCAGTTGTTCTTCTTGTAACTCTTGACTGCCCAGATACCCATGAGAGAAGATATACACAACAGAGCCAATACCTGATGGGCGATGCTCTGGAAGTTACCACCACGTATGAAGACCGTGCGGATGGCATCAATGAAGTAGTGCATGGGGTTGACATAGGTGGTTAGGTAGGCGAGGTCTGGCATGGAGCGCGTGGGCGTGAAGAGACCACTGAGCAGGAGCATACAGACCACGAAGAACCACATGACGAAGATGGCCTGTTGCATCGTGTCGCTATAGTTGGAGATAATGAGGCCCAGACTGCTGAAGAACAGGGCAAGGAGCATCGCCAAAAGATAAACTAACAGAAGATGACCCTGGCAGGTGATGCCATAAATCAGCCACGAGAGCAACAGGCAGATAGTAATCAGGAAGAGGGCGATAAGCCAGTAGGGAATCAGTTTAGCGAGGATGAACGACCACTTCGAGACGGGGGTGACGTTGATCTGTTCGATGGTACCTTTCTCTTTCTCGCCCACAATATTCAGTGCAGGCAGGAAGCCCGTCATCAGCATCAGCAGGATGGCGAAGAGAGCAGGAATCATATAGACCTTGTAATTGAGGTGCTTGTTATATAGGAATAAGGTATCTACTTTCGACTGGATGGTTGCGGCCGTGGGTGTTACAATCTGTGAGAGATACGCCGAGCCAATGGAGCCCTTGGTGCCATTCACGGCATTGGCAGCGATGAGAACCTGCGGCCGACGAACTGCACTTTCCCAATCCCTCGTTCTTCAGCAAATATTTCAAACGTATCACCAACCTGACGCCGTTGGAATATAAGCAGACGAGTTGACTCTACGCCTTGTGGTTGTAGTGCCTGATGAGCAGGCCGACACCGATGAAGGCAAATAGGAACTCAAGGGCTACGATGACAATGTATATCATAATGGCAAGGTTTTGAAGGGTTAGAGATTCGGTGATATGGCGCACACCCAATTGTCGAGGTTCCATTCGGGGGTGCCTGTGTATTGTAGTTCGCCAACGATGTGAGCCCCGTTCTCTTTGAGTTTGTTGCAGAACTCTTTGGCTACATGATCGTCATCATGTTTGTTTCCCAAAGTTACGAATACGGCGATTCTTTTCCCTTTGAGACTGACTGCGTGAAGGTTCAGAAATGCGTACAGCCAATGGGGAGTCAGCTGACCCGCAGATTGAAACTCGACGGCAAGGACGAAACTCTGAGAGTTTTCAAGCTGCCTGTTGTTCATACTTTGGACGCTGACGGTCTCAGCACCTAACTTGTCGGCTATATCCTCTGCTATAGCCTGACAACTGTCGTACACGACGACGATTGATTCATGTTTCATAACCCACAAAAATTTTAATTGCGCCTACCGACACCATACATCGTGGTGTAGCGGCTTTTAAACCGAAAAAGGCTGGTCTTCAGACTTTCC
Source organism: uncultured Prevotellaceae bacterium (assembly GCA_902784615.1). Classification (GTDB taxonomy): domain Bacteria; phylum Bacteroidota; class Bacteroidia; order Bacteroidales; family Bacteroidaceae; genus Prevotella. Next base: position 49,348 of record CACZVN010000012.1, read on the forward strand.
TCCACTCCCAAGCGCCTTCTCATCCAAACGGACAATGGCGTTTATGCTTAGGAGCCATAATGGAGTTCACTGCTGCGGGACAGTCGGAGATTCTCACTCACATTCCCAATTAAGCACAGCTAAGTGCACCTTTACGGGAATCCTTTTCAGAATTCGTTTGCAAAGATACACATTTTCTTAGATTTAACAAGCTTTTTAATCAAAAAACTTGCAAAGAAAAAGGCAAAAAACAAAAGGTATATGCCTATAATGACAGAGGGCGACGGACGAAGGGGGAGTTTTTGGCCACCGAACTGGCACTGGTACTGAATCATACGGTCGATGTAGGCATCGACCGTTTTCCAATCGCCAGATTGTACTTCTGCAATGAGACGGGGAAATACCTCGCTAATGTATTTCTGGTGCTCTGAATCGATGGAGGCAGGTAGTTCGTCGGTGGCACTATACCAGGATATCATTCCGTCCTCCTGATAAGGGAACAGACGCATCGTTTGCCAGCCATCAGCCAACAGGACATAGCCTGCAAATATCTGTTCTACGCTGAGACTGTCGTCAGGTGGCATCATTTGGTGGGCACGAAGTGCCAAGGTGGAGACAGAGGGACCTTCGGAAACCAACAACTGACAGAAATGCGCAGCCTGCTTTTGTGGAATAACGAGGGGAGATGCAGACAAAGATGCTGACCCTGCAATGAATAGCAGGGCCAGCACTATCTTATATCGACTCGATAAACTTAACGATGGCATCTCGATCGGCTTTTGGCAGATTGTAGAATTTCTCGGTGGCTCGATAGCCATCCGACTGCTTGGAGTAGCCGTGCCACATGATGGCCTCGATGACGGTACGGGCACGGCAGTCGTGCAGACGATCATCTGCACCTGTGAGACGGCGACTCAAGCCACGACCCCACAATGGCGTGGTGCGGCACCAGCCTGTGCGGATGTCGTTGACCATGAACAAGCGGTGCTGAACCAAGTCAGTGTATGGCCAGATGGTCTGGTGGGCGTACTTCGGAAGCATACTGTTAGCGCTTTTGCCTATCTGCTGCGCATAAGCCTTCGTGCTGGCATCCACCCACATATCATCGGAGCCAGTGGTCCACGACGGACGGTGACAGTTAGCACAGCCAATCTCGTTGAACAACTGCTTACCACGCTGCACATCGGCATCGCTGAGGTTGCGGGCAGCAGGTACAGCCAAGCCACGGTGCCACACCATAAACTGGTAGTACTGCTTGTCGCTCATCTCCTCAACACCATTATAGGGAGCACCGTTCAGCAGATATTTCTCGAAGGTCTCCTTATAAGCCACCGATGGGGTATTGAGCACCTCGTAAACACGGGCCGAGATGCCCTCTTCGGTACCGTCGGCATAGTAAGGATAAAGGATGCTGGTGGGCGACGATCCGTGCTGCTTGATGTAACTGATTACCTCAGGATCTTCGCTCTGAGCCTTGGCCCACGCTGTAGTGGTGTAGAGCCAGTGGCGGTCGCTGCGGGTGACGTTGGTGATGTTCCAAATAGCATTAGCACCAGCACCGTCCTGCAGCGAGCCACGTGTCATGGCGTAAGTGAAACGTTTCAGCGGACCGTGCGAACCGCGATGTGTACCCGTGTCGTTGTAAGGTGCCGAGTAGTAGGCGCTGGCCTTGAAGGTATTCGCCTCCTTGTCCCACATGGCGGGGTTCAGCTCCACATACTTGCCCTCGGCAGCCCACTGTTTCTCAATCTCCTCATCATCGATAGCATCGAGCAGCGCCGTACCATAGACACCAATGGTGGACTCGAGACGTACATCATAGTCGGTAGGCTTCGGATCGGTGTTAAAGGCCGACTGCGGAATGCGCACCTCGGGATAGATGAGCGAGTAACTCTCACCATCGGGGAAGGTCATCGCGAGTCCGCTCTCCATAGCCGTCACGGTCTTCCAGTCTATCTGTATCTGCGTCTCGTCGATAGGTGCTTTGAAGGGCGTCATGGCCTGCGTCTGCGGCATACCTGTCACCTCAGAGATATAGGCATTGGTGCCGGGGTGATAGATCACGAGCAGATAGCCGTTGCCGATGGTGTTGGCACGATATTCCGTCTGTCGCTTGCCGTGGCCGTAACTCGGGTGACAGGCAATACAACTGTTGCGCACCCACGCTGGGCCCAAGCCTCGACGGGGAGCCTGCTCAAAGGTGTAGAGATGCTCGAAGAAGTCTTCGCCGGTATTGAAGTCTTCCTCCATACCCGCTATATTCTGAACGGCAGGTGTCGGAGCCGAATAACTGGCCTTCTCGGTAGTACCCAGTTCTCCACCAGGGAACCACTCCTCAGCCGTAAAGTTACCTGTGGCTTTGCCGAAGGTCTGTTCCTCATTTTCCAACTGACCCAGTTCGGTCAGATCATTGCTGTCCGAACAAGCGGTAAAGGCAGGCGCCACTATGAGCCCTGCCATTACCATTTTCAAAATATTACGATAGCTTATCATATATTACTCTTCTATTTCCCAGTTCTCGTCGTCCTCAAAGTTTATATTCCAGATAGTACAGCAGTACTTCACGAAGGGCGACGGCATATTGCTGATGCCCTCGATGGCGCTGACGTAGGCACCCTCCACCTTATTATTAACGGCATCCTGCTTCACACTGGCAAAGAAGGTATGGAAACTGTACTTGTTGGCCTTCTTGTCGGTAGAGCCGAGCCATATATTGCGGATGGAACGGATGTTGTCGCGGAAGTCAGCGATAGAGTTGTAACTGTAAGGCGACTCCACATACGACACATCGCCGGCAGAGAACGGGTTGGCAATCTTTGCAGTGCCCACCTCGTTGGCGATGGCCAGACAACTACCCTCATCGTCGGAGAGAACCTGGGCAATGGCGTCCTTCAGCGTTGGGAAACTGCTGTTGGAACCAGCAACGCCAGCGTTAATGAGGTTGTCGCCGAAAGAGAGGCCCTTCTCGGTCTGATAATCGAGACCAGCCTCCTTCACCACAGTCATACGACTGGCATCCTTACCGCCATCCCATGCACACTGCAACTGAAAGGTGCGCTGCTTGAGCAGGGTGCAGATGGTCTGGGCGTAAGCCAACTCCTGTTCGCCAGAGACATTCTCGAAATTCTTGTAGGTATCATTGCCCTTCAACTCGGCAACCTTACGTGGCTGACCATCGCGGAAGAGGATGAACTCGAGCGCGTGGAAACCGAGGATGGTAGCATCGTCGAGCATCTCGTCGTTCATACCATTATTAAAATAATTGAGCAACAGCGAGCGGTTCAAAGGCCATGAGTCGATGGTAGGATCGACATCGAAATCAGAGGCGGCACCACCAAGGAATGCTTCACTCTGTTCCCAATACATACGGGCAGCCTTGAAGTCACGGCAAGCCTCGTCGATCTGGGCCTGAGTGATCGTACTGGTGGTCAGACCGTGCAACGTCTTCTCAAGCGCCTCGGTGTTATCAGCCAACTTGGTGTAAGTGGGAACAATCACATTGTTGACCAGATTTTTCAGCACCTCGCGGAGATAAGTCTCCTGAGTCTCAGAAAGTTTGGCATTGCCGATGATGGCGTTAGCAGCCTCGAGTTGGCTGACGATTTCAGCGCAACCGTCAATAGCCACCTCGCCAAACGACTTCACCGAATAATTGGCTGCGGTGGTATTCAGGTCGTAGTTGTCCTCATCGACAATGGGTGTCGTTTCGGTTACACTGAACGCTGTCTCATCGTTGTTCTTGTCGTCATCACTACTGCATGCTGTGAATGTCATTGCACCCATTATGAGTGCCATTGACAGAATAAATTTCTTTTTCATCTTTACGTTATATTTTAATGTTTAATCTTTAATCTACAAGAAGAATCCCTCGTATGTCACACCGATGCTGACAGAAGGCTCGTTGTTGTACTGGCTCTTCAGTAGGCGGTTAGAATACTCGGCCTTGATAGCAATCTCGGGCACGGGATAGTAGTTCACGCCAAAGGCCATACGCTTTACCTCGGTATAGTCGTAAGCAGTATTCTTGGTATTGCTGGCGTAGGGGTTGTACTGTTCGTAACGCCCGAAGACGTAGAACTTCTGATCCTGGTTTCGCAAACTGCTTATCTGCGAGAAAGCATCGTAACCAGCCTCGATGCCCACGGCGTATGCATTCTTGCTGACAAAGGCAGAATGGTGGTAGGGCGACTTCTTGTTAGTACGATTATAAACATACTTCAACTGTTCCGCATCGCCCAGATAGCCATAATCGGCTTGTCCACGGATGATCCAGTTGTGTGCATTGTAGGTAAAGTCGAAGGCACCAACAATCACCTGCCCTTTATACTCCGCGTCCACGCCGTTGGCATTTCTGGGATAGCTATTGCCGATGCTCTCGCCGTAATAGCCACTCAGACCCAGACGAAGACCAGGTATCGAATAGTTATCTAGGCGAAGGGCTACACCATATTTATTTGCCACCTCGAACTCCAGCGGACTGGCCGTTCCCTTCTTAATCCAGTTTGTGTTGGTAAAGTTGTCGGCATTAAGGCCTGCCAGCAACTGCGCCTCGTAACGGAACTTCTTATAGCGGCCGAAGAACGATATACCCGTCTGGTGCCATGTACTGGGCAGGATGGTGTTCTCGCCCTCAGGACGATAGACAGTAAAGAAGTTCAGCGGTTCGTGGTGAGCATTATTCAAGCCCACTGGCACCACGATATGACCAAATCGGACATTAGCCGCCCGCGAAAAGGTCTTCTGAATCCAGAACTGCTCCAGTTCTACCTCTCCGCCCTTCTCGGTCTCCTGTTCCCACTCACCGCCTTCCTCATCTTCTTTCTCATAGGCAAGACCAGCGCCACCGTGTTCGAACTCAATTTCTGTACCCAGCGACCAGCCCTTGCCGAAGTCGTAACCCAGATAGATGACGGCGTGAGGGATGTCGAAACGCCCGTGACTGGGGTCATCCTTATGCTCCTCGGGCTGACTGTATCGGCTCACATGATCACTATAAAAATTGCGTGAGTAAGCCACTTCTCCGTAGCCACCCACGCTCAACCTATGACCTTTTACATGCTGCATCACGCTATCGGCAGCATTAACCTGCGCCTTTGCATTGGGTGCACAAACAATAGCCCAACAACAAATTACCAACTTAACAATCCTACTCATTACTAACTCTTTTTTTCAAATTCGAATGCAAAGGTACGGGGATTATGGCGGATAACAAATACCTAAAAATGATGATATAACCCATTTCAGGCCATTCCAGACGTTCTGATGTTCGAAAATACCTACTAATGATTATTGCACAGGTCGGAAAATATGCCTACCTTTGCACCCGATAATCATTTGTAGGTATGAAGAATCAGAAGATGTATGAGGCGGACGACAAAATGATCTCGCTCATCCGTGATAATTACGACCTGTTGCAGTCGTTGGGCAGTTTCGGCATCAGCCTAGGATTTGGCGACAAGACTGTACAGGAGACCTGTGAAGACAACGATGTTGATACCTATACGTTCCTCGCGGTGGTGAATTTTGCCATTAACGGATATGGAGAGTTTGAGGCCGATGAACAACTCGACGTCCCCACGCTGCTCCACTATCTCGAAGCAAGTCATGCCTATTTCCTCGACTTCCAGTTGCCCTATATCCGCAGGGAACTATCGGAATCGCTCAACGAAGACGACTCTTTGGCACGTCTCATTCTCCGCTTCTACGACGAATATGCACACGAGATACGTCGTCACATGAAGTATGAGCAGAAGACGCTATTCCCTTATGTACAGTCGCTGTTGGAAGGCCGTCCAGCCAACGACTACAATGTAGATACTTTTTCGAAACATCATGGTGCTACCGACAAGAAACTGCGTGAACTGAAGTTGTTGATTATCAAATACCTGCCTCAGGACGGCCTACACAACAACCAGTTGACCGCCACTCTTCACGACATCTACGAGAACGAGGTATGGTTGCGCCAGCACGCCGAGGTGGAGGATCATATCTTTGTGCCCGCTATCCGCCGATTGGAGCAGACCGTCAAGCAAAGCGATGTCACAAAAAATATATCGGATATGGTCTTCAAAAGCGGCATCGGCCAGAACCCCGAAGCCCTCTCCGACCGCGAGAAGGATGTCATCATCTCCCTCGTTCAGGGTATGTCAAACAAGGAAATCGCTGATCACCTCTGTATCTCCACTAATACCGTCATCACCCACCGACGCAACATCGCCCGCAAACTGCAGATCCATAGTCCGGCAGGCCTTACCATCTACGCTATCGTCAACGGACTGGTGGACATCTCTACTGTCAAGATTTGACATCACTTCTTCCTTCCCCTAAAATAGATCATGGCGCCCTCGACATGGAAGTTAACAATGTCATAATAAGGCTCCAAACGCTGCTTGAGGGTTTCAACGGTGTCAAAGGGAGGCGTGAACCATCCCATGCGGGTCATGACGGTACGGGCGAGCCAGTCCGCCACTTTCTGTTCTCCGGCTATATAGAAGCATGCCAGCAGTTCGCCACCAGGCTTTAACGTGCGGAGGATTTCTGCGTATGCCTTGGTCTTGTCAGGAAACACATGGAGGCCGTTCATGCAGAGCACCTTGTCAAACGTGTCATCCTCAAAGGGAAGTGCGCCCACATCGCCCTGCATCGTCTTGATGTTGGTGATGCCTAAACCACGGAATCTGCTTTCTGCCTGTTCCAACATATCCTGACTATAATCGAGGCAGGTAATGTCGGCTTTCTTCATGCGACGATACTTCTCCTTTGTGAACACTGCCGTACCTACAGGTACATCAAGCAACTTGCCAGATAGAAGTCATCGCCGACGCGGCAGACACTTGGATCGGCATGAAAACCTGGAAGTACTGGGTTTTTATATCCTTGTGCAGATGCTCCGATGTAAAGGAGGAACATACTGATGATTGAAACAACTCTATTCATGTTTGACGAGAATCAACTATTGTTAATTTTGGTGCAAATATAGCGATAATTCCGTAATTATCACTATCTTTGCCGTTAGTTTTAAGTGTATTTAGGTATTACGCATATTTGTATATGAAACATATCGCCTTTTCGGTATTAGCAGATAATCGCACTCAGAATCCAGCGCTCCAGACGGAGCATGGATTGTCCATCCTGTTAGAAACAGATAAGCATCGCATTCTGCTTGACACAGGAGCCAGCGATGTGTTTATCCGCAATGCAGAGGTGATGGGTATCGACCTCAGTACGGTGGATTACGTGTTTATCTCTCACGGACACAGCGACCATGCAGGAGGGTTAAAGCACTTTATAAATATTAATGAACGTGCTAAGATTATTGTATCACCTGATGCCGTCAGGGGCAATTTCTTTTCTAAACGGCGATATCAGCATAGCATCACGACGGAGTGGCCAGAGGATATACAAGAGAGGATAATACTTGTTGATGACACTCAGGAAATCGCCGATGGTCTTCACATCATTGCACACATCTCACACACGCATCCAATGCCTCAAGGCAACCAACATCTGTTTGTGGAAAATGCGAATGGCGAATATATAAACGATGATTTCCGTCATGAGCTGGCATTATATACAGACGGATTACTCTTTACGGGTTGCGCTCATAGCGGTTTGGAAAATATACTTGCGGCATGTTCTTTCCCTGTGAATACTGTTGTCGGAGGTTTCCATCTGCTTGATGACCATGAGACAGAAGAGGAACTTACAGCTTTGGCTCAAAGGCTAAAAGTCAAATATCCCAATACTCAGTTCTTCACCAGCCATTGCACAGGAGACAAAGTCTTCGCAATTCTGAAGGATGTTATGGGCGACCAGATCCAGCCTTTCTCATGTGGCACGAATATAATACTAACAAATAATGCAGATGGCCTATCTGGGCAGCGTGTCAGGACGTGACGAGGATAAGATTGCCAAGACTGGCCTCACGCCCGTATATGCAGACAACTCCGTATATTTCCAAGAAGCCAAGCTGGTGCTGGTCTGCAAGAAGCTGTATGCTTCAGAGCTTCAGGAAAGCGGCTTCCTCTATCAGGACACCATCGATGAGAGTTATCCACAGCGTGACTTCCATACCATGTACGTCGGAAAGATCGAGAAGGTCTTGGTACGCGATGATGAATACTTGGGTTAAAGGAGTTTAAGGAATTGTCAGCATCATTGGTGGCCACAAGCAGTTTGGAGAGGACATCACTCTGGGCGTCGAAAGATTAGAAGATATGCTATAAAGTAGAAATTGATATGAACATCGAACAAGTAAGAGAATACACGTTGTCACTCTATGGAGTAACTGAAGATCAGCCATTTGGCGATGACATCATTACCTTCCGTCTGGAAGGCAAGATATTCGTCTGCCTTTGGCTTGGCGATGATAAGGATTCTGAGCCCAGACTCGCCCTGAAGTTATCCCCAGAAAGGAATGAGGAACTTCGGGCGCAATTTCCTGTCGTAACACCAGCCTATCATTGGAACAAAAAGCACTGGAGCGACGTATATTACGACCAGTTGGAAGATACGCAGGTCAAGGATTGGATCAGAGAGTCCTATCAACTTGTAGCATCCAAGCTCCCAAAGGCTATTCGTCAAAAGTATATTTAAGAAAACACCCCATCAGTAATTTGTATACACCTTTCGGTAATTTGTTTAGCGAAAATTCCGTGATTATCACTATCTTTGCCGATAGTTTTATTAGTTTTAAATGAATTTGTGAAAAATGAATAAGACAAGACTATGGGTGCTGGCCGACATCGACATGCCTTCGTAGTTTACATGAGAAGTACGGATTGGTATATGCTTATTAAGAACAGAATATGGATAGTTTTACAGCACAACAGGGCCTGACCCTTCTGTGCTCGCGAAACAAAACAACTACTTGTATTCGTAGAGCTGAATATGCAGGATCTTCCAGTCACCTACGCTGATGCGGGCATGGCGGCCTTGATGGCTCTGGTCGCCATTGTGACGGCGGAGGTATTGCATCTGCCCTTGATGGTCGATAGTCACTTCATCGACGGAAAGGAGACCGAGACGTTTCCCATTGAACATTGAAGATTGAATATTGAACATTTCGCTGCCGGCTTCTGCAAAACCGTCTTCACCTAATTTCTTCTGTTGTTCCTGCTGCTTCTCTGTACGCGTCTTGAAGTCAACCACCACACCGCTGCCAGCCAGCAGATAGTCGTATTTGCCCAGTCGGATTAACATAGCTCCACCCTCTGGCCATGTTGAACCGTCAGTAGCACGAGCATCCCAAGGGAGTGTGAAATAATGGCGGCACGTCATAACCACACCTTCATCATCGATGACGCGCTCTTTATCGTCCTGGTCGAAAAGTAAGCCCCATGTATTCTGCGGTTTTACATTGAATACCTGAGACAAGAGTTTATATGCCTGTGTTACCGACTCCGTCTCTTTCGGTGAGGCTTGGTCGATGGCGAAAGGCGAGAAGCCGAGTGCTTGATGTTCACCGAAGGCATAGAGGGCACGCACTCCACTATTCTCGCAGCAGCGGCTCTCAGGAATAAAGAGGCGGTTCTTCACCTTTCCTCCGTCTTGTGGTCGTAAAGGCATCGCATATTGCGAAGCCCATGACTTAAAGCCCGTATCATAGATGTCTGGTGCGAGGATATCGATGCTGGGAGCACCAGCCTTCCAGATGTCTGCGAGATGTGCCAACGGACCTGCCGACGGGTATTCACCAGGCTTGCGGCCTCGACTGTTCATCGCAGCATTCACATAGAGCGGCATATCATGGATACGCCTTGCCGCCTTTGCCAGATGTTCCACATATTGGGCATAGTGTAAGGCCATGAACTTCTCGTCGGCATAGTCATCAGTGCCATAACGCTCGGCCCACCGTTCTTCCTTATAGGCTTTCTCTGCCAATGGCGAATGGTCGCGGGCCGACTCCAGCATACCTATCTCGTTCTCTATCTGCATCATGATGACCACCTCACGCTGCGGATCTTTCTCGGCAATGTGTTGCATCAGCGCAGAGAAGGCCTTCAAGTCGGCCTGCAATACGTTATCGCTGAAACATGAGGCAATTTCTAACGGTTTCCCCTCTGCCGTCACAGCCCTTGGGAACCGCTTCACGTCACGCTTGAACCACGCAGGCGCATAGCACGACATCGAGTTCTTCCATGCACCGAACCACAGCGGAACAATCTTCAGTCCCTGCTGACGGGCCACATCGATGGTGCGATCTACCAGCGTGAAGTCCATCTGACCTTCAGTTGGCTCCATTAATTCCCAATAGACAGGCACTAGCACCGTGTTCAATCCCAATGCCTTCATACGGGGCAGAACCTCGTCAATATCACTCACCGATGTAGCTGCCGAGTTGCTCAACTCGCCACCAAGAATCACGAAGTCGTTTGTCTGCGCATTCACACTGAATGTCACAAACAGACTCATCAGGATGGTTATAACTCTTTTCATTTTAATGATTTGCATGATCGTATTTCCTCTTAAACTGTTTCTGAATTTGTTTCATCCGATAATAAGGAACCATGTGCAGCACATTGAATGTAAGTCTTTTATGCATCTTCCACTCACTAAGAGCAGTGAACGTGTTGCCACTCTCACGTGGACTTCCGTTTATCAATAGAACCTTCATATAGTCTTCTATTTCTTTAATTTGTTAAATATGGCTGCAAATATACGAAAAAACGGGGAATTATGTGTACCTTAGGAAATAAAAATGTATGCCTCATATTTGTATCGCGCACGATTTATTGTTAAACATGCTTAAAGTTTTGAATAAATCGCTTGCGATATAAAATATTGTTCTTACCTTTGCATCGTGAACGATATAAACAAATAAAGATATGGGTAAGATTTATGATTTCAAGGCTCTCACGAGCAAAGGTAAGGAGATAGATTTCTCTCAGTTCGAAGGTAAGGTATTGCTGATTGTGAACACAGCCAGCAAGTGTGGTTTTACTCCCCAGTTCGCAGGACTGGAGGAAATGAACCAGAAGTATAAGGACAAGGGACTGGTGATCATCGGTTTCCCCTGCAACCAGTTCAAGGAGCAGGACCCAGGTTCTGACGGACAGATTGAGGAGTTCTGCCAGCTGAACTACGGCGTAACCTTCCAGATCATGAAGAAGACCGACGTGAATGGCCCTGCCGCAGAACCCATCTTCGAGTACCTCAAGACACAGGCTCCCACAGAAGAGTATAACGGTCTGAAGGCCAAGGCTGCAAAGACGCTCTTCAAGGCTATCAGTAAGAGCGTGGAGAAAGACAGCGACATTAAGTGGAACTTCACCAAGTTCCTCATCTCTAAGGACGGTGAGACCATCAAGCGCTATGCTCCCACCACAGAGCCCAAGGATTTTGAGAAAGACGTAGAGGCAATGCTGGCTTAGTTTAGAGTTTAGAGTATGCACGCAGAATTACAACTCGACAATCAGATTTGCTTCCGCCTCTATACGGCAGCACGACTGGTGACACAGGCCTACACGCCGATGCTGACGGCACTGGGCATCACCTATCCGCAGTACCTCGTGCTGATGGTGCTCTGGGAAAAGGATGACCAGCCTGTGAACGACATTGCCCATCGCTTGTTGTTAGAGACAAACACCGTTACCCCCCTGCTCCAGCGCATGGAGAAACTCGGTATTGTCAGCCGCAAAAAGGGAGAACTGGACAAGCGCCAGCAAATTGTAAGCCTGACGAAAAAAGGCAAGGCACTGGAGGAAGAGGCATTTGCTACGATTCCCTCAGGCTGGGACCAGCAGTTATCAGCCTGTCCGCTGAAGCAGGAAGACTATCCGCGTCTGGAACAAGAACTGGATTCTATTATTAACACATTAAAAAAATAAGGTATGGCACATCTATGTGAAAATTGCAAATTGCGAGCTAATTACGACAAGAACCCTAAGTCGATCATGGGACGTTTCTGGCGTTGGCACATCAACTTCTGTCCGGGCTGGAAAGCCTACTTCACCTCTCTCCCTGCTGATCAGCAGCAGGCACTACGCGAAAAATATCAGTTTACAAAATATCAATAACCCTTTAAAACAATACAATTATGGATATCGTACCCGTAGAAGAATAATGCCTTTCCATCCTTTGACGTTGTTCGACCGCGGGGCGATGCAGACAACGCTGGGGTGCAAAAGAGTTTTACCACGATGAGGATTGTGTGTGTTACAAACTGGATATTAAAATGACAAAGGACGTTGCATTAGTATTGTCGAGCGGTGGTGCGAGAGGTCTTGCCCATATCGGTGCCATTGAGGAACTGGAGGCGCATGGCTTTCGCATCACCTCTATTGCAGGTTGTTCGATGGGCGCACTTATCGGAGGCGTCTTTGCGGCAGGGAAACTGAAAGAATTCCGCGAGTGGATGAAGACCGTTGACCGTAGGAAGATGCTAGAGTTGACGGACTTCTCATTGAGTATTAATCATATCGCTAAAGGGTCGCGCATCCTCGAGGCCATCATGGAGTTTGTGCCTGATATGCCTATTGAAGACCTGCCGATACCCTATTGCGCTGTAGCTACCGACCTGAAAGCCGGGCGTGAGGTCGTGTTCAACAAGGGCAGCCTCTTCGATGCCATCCGAGCCAGCATCTCTCTTCCGTCGTTCTATGAGCCTGTGCATCGTGACGGTATGATACTCATTGACGGTGGCGTGACAAACCCCATACCGCTGAACCGTGTGGCACGGCATGAGGGTGATATCCTGGTTGGTGTTGATGTGAGTGGACATGACTACCAAAAACAGTCAGAAATTCATCAAGAACTGGCAGAAAAGCGCAAGCGCAGCACTTCCTTGTCGCAGCAGATACTCAATAAACTGATACCCGACAACATCGAGTTCAATTACTACACCATGCTCTCGCGAGTCAGTTCGCTGATGATTCGCCAGAACTCCATCCTCATGGCCCAACTGATGAAACCTGACGTCCTTGTTGACATCCAAATGAGTCGGTACGGCGGCTTTGACTACGACAAATCAGAAAAGCTCATCGCTATTGGTCGCCAAAAGACATTACAGGCTCTCAGTAAATTATAATTTCGCAGTATGATAACATTAATCACAGGACTATTGATTCCTCTACTGGGCACGATGCTTGGCTCTGCCTTCGTGTTCTTTATGAAGGACGAGATGTCTATGCGTTTGCAAAAAACATTGCTTGGCTTTGCATCAGGCGTGATGGTAGCGGCATCGGTATGGTCGCTGCTGATTCCATCGATGGAGATGGTATCAGATAACGGGCGGTGGGCTGTTTTTCCTGCTGTCGTGGGGTTCCTATTGGGTATGGGTTTCCTGCTGATGATTGACGAGCTGACACCTCACCTGCATATCGGAACCGACAAGCCCGAGGGTCCTCGTTCCCGTTTGTCGCGAACTGCTATGCTGGCATTGGCTGTCACCATCCACAACCTGCCTGAGGGTATGGCTGTGGGTGTAGTCTTTGCTGGAGCAGAGAACGGTGCTGCAGGACTGTCGCTGGCCAGCGCCCTGGCTGTCAGTATTGGTATCGCCATTCAGAATGTGCCTGAGGGAGCCATTATCTCCATGCCCATGCGGGCGGCAGGCAATTCCAAGTGGAAGTCATTTGTCATTGGCTCATTGAGCGGAGCCGTGGAACCCCTCGGCGCGTTGGCAGTAGTGCTGTTGGCCTCGTTCATGACACCCGTTCTGCCCTACATGCTGGCCTTTGCTGCAGGTGCCATGTTCTACGTCGTTGTCGAGGAACTGATACCAGAAGCCAACGAGGGCGAACACTCCAATCTCAGCACCATCGGTTTTGCCATCGGCTTCGTTCTCATGATGGTGCTTGATGTAATATTAGGTTAGTTTCAAGGTGAATTGGCAAGCCAAGCGGCAAAGCCGAGCGAAAGATTAAACATTAAGAATGAAATACCAACTGAAGAAAGAGACCAAGCCGATGCTCTCCACGTTTGGCAAGTACAAGGCCGTAACGCGTCATCAACAGACCGTCGAGACGGAGCAATTGATTGAAGAGGTATGCGCGAACGAACCTTATAGTAAGGGCACCGTCGAGGCTGTGGCGTGGAAGCTCGCCAAGGTGCTGATGAAACTGGAGATTGAGAGCGACAAGGTGGACGCTCCCGAGGACTTCAAGCCCAGCAAGCATATCAAGGGTGTCCGTCTCCACTTCCTCCCCGAGAGTGCCAAGGGCAGCCCCGAGCTCTACAAAAAGATCAAGTTCGAGAAAGAGGTGTAATCTCCTAATTTATCGCAACAAATTCAAAATAAAAACAAATATGAAAGAACAGATGATAACTACAGAGCGAGTCTTCGGTATCTTCAGTGAACTGAACAAGATACCGCGTCCATCACATCACGAAGAGAGGGTAGCAGACTATCTGTGCCATTTCGCAGAACGCCTGAATCTGGCGTATGAGCGCGACAAGGAGAACTGCGTGGTGATCCGTAAGCCAGCCAGCAAGGGGTATGAAGGACACGAGCCCATTGTGCTGCTTAACCACATGGATATGGTGTGTGTGGGCATGAGTGACCCACTCAACGATCCTATTGAGGCCTACGTTGAGGACGGGTGGATGAAGGCTCGTGGCACATCGCTCGGAGCCGATAACGGCATAGGGTTGTCGATGGCACTGGCGGTACTCGAAGCAGGATTCTTTGTGCAGCATTATCCTGGCATTCAGATTGCCAGTATCGGCCCTCGTATCGTTGAACCTCACTCAACAAGTGAACGTGTCGATCTTTCAACCATAGAAGATATCTGGAAAGTTCTTATAGAGTTATTAAAGCGATTATAAAATCTTCCAGTTTACTTTTTCAGGTTCTCTGGTACGACGGGCATTGCGCCATTCTGGGTGCAGACGAAGGCACTTACCTGAACAGCCGTTTTATGGGCTTCCTGTACGGGTTTGCCGTTGATGATACAAGCGCAGAAAGAACCAGTAAAAGAGTCGCCCGCTCCAACGGTATCAGCCACCTCCACCTTCGGGGTGTCCTGGAAGGAGGTCAGACCGTCGTCAGTGAAAACATACGAGCCATTTGTGCCACAGGTCAGCACAAGCATCTTCAGGTGATAGTCCTGCACGATCTTCTCACAGGTCTGGCGCATGTCCAGTCCGTCGTAGCCAAACATACGATTCACCACCACCAGTTCCTCATCGTTAATCTTCAGGATGTTGCAGATGCAGAAAGAGTCTTCGAGAATCTCCTTCGAATAGAACTGCTGGCGCAGGTTGATGTCGCAGATGCGCAGACAGTCCTTGGGGGTGGCATCCAAGAACTTACGGATACTCTCACGCGAGACGACATTGCGCTGTGCCAATGAGCCGAAGCAGACGGCACGGGCGTTCTTGGCGATCTCCTCCATCTCTGCGTTGAAGGGGATGTTATCCCATGCCACATTCTCTTTGATGTCATACGTCGGGATACC
This sequence comes from uncultured Prevotellaceae bacterium, assembly GCA_902784615.1. Classification (GTDB taxonomy): domain Bacteria; phylum Bacteroidota; class Bacteroidia; order Bacteroidales; family Bacteroidaceae; genus Prevotella. The sequence goes on from CACZVN010000012.1 coordinate 64,725, forward strand.
GTCACCCGTCAGGGTCACCTGTACCGTACCCGTTGGATAAGGCACGCGTGGCATCAGGTAGTTCAGGTTATGCTCCTTCAATGCCTCAATGGTCTCCTCGGCCAGAGCGTCCTCACCCAGTGCACTGATGGCGATGGTATTGTCACTGCCTAAGAATTGTCCGGCGTGATAAGCGAAGTTGGCAGGAGCACCACCTAATTTCTTTCCTTCGGGAAGTACATCCCACAATGCCTCTCCGAGGCCTACGATATATCTTTTCATATTGCTTTTAGTTATTTGACGTTTTTAATGTAAGTGAACAAGTAGAGGACGCCGACGGCCATGACGATGACGGCACCAGCCTGTCCGATGGCATCACTGGCGAAGCCCATGAGCAACGGGAAGATGGTTCCGCCGAAAAGACCCATGATCATCAGACCGCTCACTTCGTTCTGTTTCTCGGGCATCGAGGTAAGGGCTTGGGCAAAACAGATGGAGAAGATGTTCGAGTTACCGTAGCCCACGAGGGCGATAGCGGTGTAGAGCATCCATTTCTCCGTGCCGATGAAGAGTCCGCACATCGAGAGGGCCATCATCACAACGCTGATGATGAAGAATGTACGATTAGGCAGCACGCGGAGGAAGAACGACCCCGTCAGACAGCCGATGGTACGGAAGATGAAGTAGAGACTTGTAGCGAAAGCTGCATCATTCAGTGTCATCCCCAAGCGCTCCATCAGGATCTTCGGCGCCGTGGTGTTGGTACCCACGTCAATGCCCACATGACACATGATACCGAAGAACGACAGCAACACGATCGGCGTGCCTAGAAGTTTCAGGCACTCGGTGAAAGTAGAGACCTTACCCTCTATCCGCTCTTCCTCAATCGGTGTGACAGCCAACAGAGCTGCGGCGAGGATGCCCACCACGAAGTAGATGGCAAAGAGTACGCGCCAGTCGTAGCCGAATGAGGGAATCACCTGTGTGGCGCCCCACATGGCGAGGTACGGTGCCAGGAATGAGGCAATAGCCTTGATGAACTGTCCGAAGGTCAGTGTGGAGGCGAGGTTTCCACCACCCATCACCGTCGATACCAACGGGTTGAGCGAGGTTTGCATCAGGGCGTTACCAATACCCAACAGCGAGAAGGCACAGAGCATGATGCCGAAGTTCTCGCCGAAGAGAGGCAGCAGCAGCGACACGATGGTCACCACGAGCGAGAGGAGTACGGTGTTCTTACGTCCGATCTTGTTCATCAGCATACCCGTAGGCACACTGAAGATCAGAAACCAGAAGAACACGAGCGAGGGGAAGATGTTGGCTGTCGAATCGTTCAGCGCGAGGTCTTCTTTCACGTAGTTGGATGCAATGCCCACCAGATCCACGAAGCCCATGCAGAAGAAGCAGAGCATCACAGGAATGAGGGCGAGTTTGTTGACTTTACTCATAGTTTTATTTGACTATTTACTATTTGACTATTTCATAGATCGTGGCTTTACCGCCTTTGATTTTCAGTGAGCTGTAGGGCTCACTGGGGAATACCAGATTCGTCATGGCCATCTTGCCATCGCTATCGAAAGCCTCGATGCTGCTGTGGTCGATGAAGATACGGAGCTGTTTGATCTCTCCATAGGTAGGAGCTGTCGTCTCAATGGGGAATGCCTCGCTGAAGCTGGCATAGCTACGGGTGCGGTCCATGCTGAAGGTCTGTTTGGCGGCATCGTACTTCATGACGATCTGCTCTCCCAGAGAGTTTGCGAGCACGATCTCCGTAGAGCCTTTCACATCGACCACGATCTCACAGGTCTTGGGCAGTTTGTTCGTCACCTTCCCTCGCAGTGCCATCAACTCCTTCGAGGGCGTCACACCACAATAGGTCTGTCCGTTGTGCTCGAAAAGATCCAGGTCACGGGGAACGCTGTTGGCAGAGCGGAACTGCTTGGTGGGTACCTGGTTGGCATATTGCCAGTTCGACATCCATGCCAGGGCGATCTTACGGCCTTCTGGTGCATTGTCGAAGGTGACGGTGGCATAGTGGTCCTTGCCATAGTCCATCCAACGGGTATCCCTGTGTTCACAGGTAAACTTATGACCATCGAACTCTCCGATGAAATACTGTGTGGCACTGCCGCCAAAGGGTCCGCCAGGGTTGATGTTGCAGATGAGCATCCACTTCTGCTTGTCGGTACCACGAACAGGCAGTTTCATCAGATCGGGACACTCCCACACACCATCATGACAACCGTATTCATCGACGTTCTGAGAGATCACTTCCACTGAGCGACCAAAACTGCTCTCATACGTCCAGTCCTTCAGATTGTCAGAAGAGTAGATGCGCATCTCCTGTCCGACGGCCAGGATGAGGTTCCACTTCTGGATGTCCGGATTCCAGAAAGCCTTGGGATCACGGAAGTCTTCCTCTGTGCTCACCAAAACGGGGTTACCAGTGTATTTCTCGAAGGTCATGCCATTATCCTTTGAGATAGCCATTGACTGCGTCTGACACTTGCCTGCTGAGGTGTAGAAGGCCACCACCTGATCATTTTTCTGATCCACGACGCACGAACCACTGAAGATGGTGCCCAAGGCATCGGCTTCGATGGCAGCAGGATGATGCTCCCAATGGATCAGGTCTTTCGAGGTGCTGTGTCCCCACGTCATGTTCTCCCACATCGAGCCATAAGGGTTCCATTGGTAATAGAGATGATAGACACCATCCTTATAGAACATGCCGTTGGGATCGTTCATCCAGCCATAGGCAGGGGTGTGATGGTATTGGGGACGGAACTTCTCGCAATTCGTTGTATCAAACTCATCGCTTTGTTTCATATCCTTCCAACAGATAAAGTCCTTCATGGCACCCGTAAATCTGCGGTCGCCATAGAAGGTGATGTCCAGCAACAGTTCCTTAGCGTCGAAACGCTTGATGTCCAGGGGGACATAGTAATCTACCTTATCTACTGCCAAGCGGACATTCAGCGACTGCACCTCTTTATTATTAGCGAGCACGCGGATGTTGGCATTGTCTTCGCGCTCCTGGACAGGCAGTAACAGATAGTGATTCTTGACTTCCACACGTTGCATGGCGTGACTCTTTCCCAGCACCTGAGGCTTTTGTTGTGCTGAGGCTCCTGTGATTGTCAGTAGCAGGGCGGCTACCATTGTTGTCAGTACTTTTTTCATCTTGTTATTCATTAATTGCGTGATTAAATCTGCTGCAAAGATACGGCATAAGCCCCACTCCGACAATAATAATTGTTTCAATTACTAAAAAAAATCGTTCATTGTAACATTTTTACTATCAATGAACGAATATTAAAAACAATTTTGTATCTTTGCACTCAAAACCATATAAGTATGAGACCATTTCTAAAAATTAAAGCTATTCTACTAATAGGGCTTGTAGTATTGCTGACAGCTTGTACCGGCTCCCGTCCCAAATATGTTATCGGTGTTTCACAATGTTCGGAGGACATCTGGCGCGACAAGTTAAACAACGAGTTAAAGATTGGCACATATTTTTATGATGACGTGGAACTCCGTTTCGCCTCTGCCGATGATAGTGACGAGAAACAGATTGAACAGATTAATCAGTTTATCACAGATGGCATCAATCTGCTGATTGTGGCTCCCAACCAAGTGGCAACTGTCTCACCGGCTATTGACAAAGCCTTCGATCAAGGCATCCCTGTGATTGTCTTTGACCGTAAAACCAACTCCCAGAAATTCACTGCCTATATCGGAGCCGACAACTTCGATATGGGACGACTGATGGGTGAGTATATCGCTACAAAACTCAACGGCAAAGGACGTGTATTGGAGATTATGGGTTTGAAAGGCTCATCTTCTGCCATTGAACGCCACAACGGTTTTGAGAGTGCGCTGAAAGCCTATCCAAATATCACTTTGGTTGCTTCTCTTCAAGGCGACTGGACAGAAGAAAGTGCTGTCAAAGCCATCAAGGACTATCAGGGTGATCTGACTAACATTGACTTCGTATTTGGTCAGAACGACCGTATGGCTATCGGTGCAAGGAAGGCCCTCCTGTCTCTTGACTCCTGTCTCCTGACTCCTAAATTCTGTGGTATTGACGGTTTGCCTGGCGAAGGAAGCGGCATTGATTGTGTGAGAGATTCCCTCCTCGATGCGTCATACATCTATCCGACCCATGGCGATGAAGTATTACAACTGGCCATGAATATCCTTGAAGGGAAGCCATATCAGAAGGATAATCCTTTGATGGCAGCCCTTGTAACAAAAGACAATGCCAACGTATTGTTGATGCAGAATGAGGAAATGGTGCGTCAAGGAAACTATCTCAACCAATTACATGAGCGTTCAGATGCCTATTTAAAACTACTTGGCTATCAGCAGATAGTGCTGGTACTGGCCATTGCATTTATCTTCCTGCTGTTGGTATTGATAATTATCATCTATCGTTACCATCTCCAGAAAGCCCGTATTGCTGAGGAACGTAACAAGATGGAGCGTGAACAGTTAGACTTCTATACTCAGGTAAGTCACGAACTTCGAACCCCCTTGACACTCATTGAGGGACCATTGTCACAGTTGGCAGAGACCAAGGATCTTCAGCAGGCAGGAGCCGAGGCATCAGGACTCTTTGCCATCATCCAGCGCAATACCCACCAACTGACACAACTTATCAACAAGATGCTAACCGTGCAGGCTACTGGCAGTATCGATGACCTAAATGCAAGCCATCAAGAATCGGCTTTAATAGAGTCTACAACAAAAACTACCGAGGCTGAGCAATCCCTCACTGATAGTCTGTCAACGGTGCTGATTGTTGACGACAATGCCGATATACGTGCCTATCTCCGTACCATCCTTCAAGACAAATACCAAGTCAATGAAGCTGCCAATGGTCAGCAAGGACTTGCTATCGCGAACGAAATTGTGCCAGATCTGATTGTTTCCGATGTGATGATGCCTGTGATGAATGGTCTGGAGTTCTGCCAGCGTATCAAAAGCGGTACAGCCACCAGCCACATTCCGGTCATCCTGCTTACGGCTCGTGCCCTTAGTCAGCATCAGATAGAAGGCTATGAGAGCGGAGCCGATGCTTATATCACCAAACCATTCTCTGCCGATTTACTGCTCGCCCGTATCGGTAATCTCCTGAAGAGCCGTTTTGTACTGAAGACTCTGTTTGTCCAGGAGCACAATAAAGATCATGAGAAAGCGAGCAATACACCTCAGACAATCATAAAAGAAGACGCTTTCCTTCTTAAGTTCCACGATTACATAGAAAAGAACTTATCCGACAGCGACCTCAGTGTCGAGACTGTTGGTGCAGAACTAGGGCTCTCACGTGTACAATTATATAGAAAGATGAAAGCCCTCACAGGACAGTCGCCAGTGGAATTGCTGCGCACTGCCCGTCTGCAGAAAGGCCGTGAACTACTTCAGTCCACCGACAAGAACGTTTCGGAGATTGCTTATGAGGTTGGCTTTACCGCCCCCTCATATTTCACAAAATGCTTTAAGGACGAATTCGGCGTCAGCCCTTCAGATCTTTAAGTTTGCAAATATCGTTCATTTCGTAGCAAAAATGTTACATTGAAACAAATTTTGCACGTGATGAACGATATTTTTACGCCCCCTTACTATATAAATAGTACTTTTGCGCCAGTTTTTAATTCACAAGAGTACTAACCAATTTAATGATTCAACAATGAAAGAAGCAAAAAGACTTTTTCTGAGTTTCTTCGCTCTCCTTGCAAGTACAATAATGTACGCGCAGACGGAGATCAGTGGTACCGTGATCGACGCCACAGGCGAAACCGTCATCGGAGCCACAGTCATGGAGAAAGGTACCTCGAACGGTACGATTACCGATTTCGACGGTAACTTCAAAATTAAAGTGAACCCAGGAGCTACCCTCGTGTTCTCCTACATCGGCTACAACACGCAGGAACTTCCTGCACAGGACGGCATGCAGGTCACCATGAAAGACAATGCCAAGGAGCTTGCAGAGGTTGTGGTGACTGGTTATTCAACTCAGCGTAAGGCTGACTTGACGGGTTCTGTATCGGTCGTTGAGACAAAGGACCTGAAGACCTCGTCAGACACCGACCCGATGCGCGCCCTGCAAGGTAAGGTGCCCGGTATGACCATTACCAGTAACGGTTCACCTGTAGGTGCAGGTACCGTTCGTATTCGTGGTATCGGCTCGTTCAACTCATCACAGGATCCTCTGTTCGTTATCGACGGTGTGCCCACAACGACCAACCTGAACACCCTGAACATGAACGATATCGAGTCGATGCAGGTTTTGAAGGATGCCGCTTCTGCTTCTATCTACGGTAGCCGCGCAGCTAACGGTGTGATCATCATCACCACCCGTAGCGGTAAGAAGGGCGACAAGGTAAAGGTTGACTTCTCTGCCAACCTGACCGCTCAGTTCTATACCAAGCAGTCGATGATGGATCTGGCCAACACAGCCGAGTATGCCACCTCGATGGCTCAGGCTGCCATGAACGACGGTCTGGATCCCGAGCAGTATGCCAACAACTACGGTCTGACACTTCACGCCGCCAACGGCACTCCCATCAGCGCCTACAACCCCGCAACAGGTCAGATGGAGAACTTCACCGTAAACGGTTTCTACGACGGCTATATCAACTCAAAGCGCACCATGCGTTTCAGCGATACCGACTGGTTGAAGGAGATCTCCCGCACTGGTTTCTCTCAGAACTACGACCTGTCGATCTCTAATGCCACAGAGAAGACCTCTGCTCTCTTCTCATTCGGATATAAGAAGAACGAAGGTATCCTGAAATACACCAATTTCGAAAGTTTCTCTGGCCGTATCAACACCAGCTTCAAGGTGAACAAGATGGTTACCATCGGTGAGAATGCTACTATTTCCTATTCTAATCAGGTTGACTGCCAGCCTCTGGAGAATGCTCTGAAGATGGCCCCCACAGTGCCCGTTTATGAAGAGGACGGCGAGACCTTCTCTGGTCCTGTAGGTGGCATGAGCGACCGCCAGAACCCTCTGCGCGAGCTCTATCACAACCGTGACAACCGCCTGAAGATGTGGCGTATCTTCGGTAATGCATTCGTAAACATCGAGCCCATCAAGGGTCTGCTGCTCCGTTCTAACTTCGGTCTCGACCTATGGTCGGAGAACATCCACAGCGTTACCTACACATGGCATTCTGACGTGGTAAACAACTCAACCCCATCGGCCAATATGGGTGCCAAGACTTCGGTTAAGTGGACCTGGTCTAACACAGCCAACTACAACTTCAACATTGGCGTTGACCACTCATTCATCCTGTTGGGCGGTATTGAGCTCCACAGAGACATTGAAGACAGATCAAATGCCTACGCCCAGATGTTTGCACTTGAGAACTACGACTATATGTTCCCCGATGCTGCCACTGGTACACAGCGTGCAACCGGTATTCAGGAGGGCTACAACCTGGTATCATTCTTCGGAAAGGTTGACTATAACTTCAAGGATCTGGTGCTTGCATCATTCACCATCCGTCATGACGGTTCGAGCCGCTTCGGTGAGAACAACCGCTACGGTACGTTCCCCGCTTTCACACTCGGTTATCGTATCTCTCAGCACCTGAACCAGAGCTGGATCGACGATCTGAAGATTCGTGCTTCTTGGGGACAGACTGGTAACCAGGCTATCTCTAATTACGCTCGCTACGGCCTCTATGCAGCTACCTATGGTGGTGGTCGCAACGAATCGACAGCATACGACCTTGCTTTGCAAGGCAGCGGTATCTTCCCCTCTGGCTTCCGTGCTACCCAGGCTCAGAACAACGATCTGAAGTGGGAGACCACAGAGCAGTGGAACGCCGGTCTCGACTTCCGTTTCCTCGGCAGTTCTATCTACGGTACCTTCGATACTTATATTAAAAAGGTGAAGGACATGCTGATTAATCCTGCTTATCTTGGTTCTATGGGTGAAGGTGGTGCCAGCTGGCTGAATGGTCCTAGCCTCCAGAACTGGGGTATGGAACTCTCACTCGGTTATCGCCACACGACAGAATATGGTCTGAAGTATGACATCAACGGTAACGTCGATTTCTACCGCTCAAAGGTAACCTATCTGCCTGAGACCACAACAGGTTCGTATGTTCACACCGCCAAGGAGAATCTCGTAGAGTCGGGCCGTCCTTATGGTTCAATCGTAGGTTATGTGGTAGATGGCCTGTTCCAGAACCGCGAAGAGGTTTTGGCCAGCGGTCAGGAGAATGCCCGCGTAGGTGGTCTGAAGTATGCCGACCTTGATGGTAACGGTATCATCAACGAGCAGGACCAGACTTGGATCTTCAGTCCTGTGCCCAACTTCTCTTGGGGTCTGAATGTGGATCTCGCCTATAAGGATTTCGATTTCAACATGTTCTGGCAGGGCGTAGCCGGTCAGGATGTCTATAACGACCAGAAGTTCCAGACTGACTTCTACAGCATCACCGATGCCGGCTCTAACAAGGGTAACCGTATGCTCGGTGCCTGGACAACCGCCAACACAGGCTCTGACATCCCTGCTCTGACTACCAACAACACTGGTAACGAAAACCGTACCTCTACTTATTTCGTAGAGAATGGCTCTTACGCTAAGCTCCGTCAGGTACAGATTGGCTACAACTTGCCGAAGAGCCTTATCAGCAAGCTGAGCATGACAAGTGCACGCGTCTATATCGCTGGTCACAACCTGCTTACCATCAAGAGCAGCTCACTGACCTGCTCTGACCCTGAGAACCCACGTTGGATGTATCCTAACAGCACCAGTCTGTCATTTGGAATCCAGACTTCGTTCTAAAGGAAAAAAGGGTAAAATAGTAAAACGGTAAAATAGTAAAACAAGAATGATTATGAAGACAATATATCAAGCAATCTGCGCAGGTCTGATCGTTTGCGGTACGCTTACTTCTTGCAACGATTTCATAGACGTTACACCTAAAGGTGTCATCAGCGAGGACCTGGCTATGAGCCAGCCTGAAGAGATGGTGACAGCAGCCTACGCCAAACTCGGTGACGACTGGTACACCTATCCGTTTAATCTCTGGCCATATGGTGATGTCTCTTCCGACGATGCCATGAAGGGCGGTTCGGGAACAACCGATACCAACTACCACCCGGTAGAGGTTTGGTCCACTCTGACAGCTTCTACTCCCGACCATATGGACGAGCTCTGGTATCATCTCTACTGCTCAGTTAGCCGCTGCAACCGTGCATTGGTATCTCTGGCAAATGATGATACAATGGACGCATCGGTAAAGGCCATCCGCGAAGGTGAGGTTCGTTTCCTCCGTGCCCACTTCTACTTCAAGCTCGTCCAGCTTTGGAATCAGGTTCCCTGGATCGACGAAGAGGTTTATAAAGTACACTCTGAGGAGCAGACCCGTAACGATGAGTTCACCCACGAGCAGCTGATGGAGAAGATCGTTGCCGACTTCAAGGCTGCATACGATGTGCTGCCTGCACATCAGGCCGATGGCGGTCGCGCCAATAAGATCGCTGCCGCAGCCTATCTGGCTAAGTGCTATCTGACCATGGCCTGGGGCAATGGTTACGAGGATAACACTGGTGTGAGCCACATCAATCAGGACTACATGAAGAAGGTCATTGAATATACCGAGGTAGTAAAGAACTCTGATTATGGCTACTTAGAGGACTATGGTGACATCTTCCTGCCTGAGTACAAGAACTCCAAGGAGAGCGTATTTGCTGTACAGCATAGTGACTATCAGGATGACAACACCCTCTACGGTCGCGCCAACTGGAGCAACATGCTGAATGGTTGCTGGCAGATGTGGTCGTGCGGATGGGACTTCCACAAGCCCACCCAGAACCTGGTAAATGCTTTCAAGACCAAAGACGGTCTGCCCATGTTCGACGACTTCAACAAGGAGATTGCCTATCCTGTCAATGGTATGCCAACATCTCAGAAATGGGATCCGCGTCTCTTCCACACAGTAGGTATGCCTACCTTCCCATACAAATATGAGCAGGAGTACACGATGACCACTGACAACTCTCGTACTCCGAACACCTACGGTTACTATGCTTCTCTGAAGGAAGTGCCACAGCGCTCAAAGGGTGAGACATTCGACAACCCCTGGCAGGCCTTCGCCATGAATGACTATGTGTTCCGCTATACCGACGTGATGCTGATGCGTGCCGAGGCTCTGATTGAGACAGGTAGTCTGACTGAGGCCCAAGAGATTATCAACGCTGTTCGCCAGCGTGCCAAGAACTCTGTTGACAAGCATATCAGCTACGCAGCCGACCAGTGCGAGATTGCACTTTATCCTGATTCTTACTTCAAGGATAAGGAGACTGCCCGTAAGTGCCTGCAGTGGGAGCGCCGTCTGGAACTCGCCATGGAGAACAGCCGTTACTTCGACCTTCGCCGTTGGGGTATCGCTTCACAGACACTGAACAAGTTCTTCGAGTCAGAGCAGAACAGTGTCTATGAGGGACAGACCTATGCACGGTACTATAAGGATGCCCACTATACACCGGGCAAGAACGAGTACTTCCCTCTGCCCTATATCCAGCTCTACTACGTACCTGGTCTCTACACTCAGAACAAGGGATATAATTAAATTGAAATGGATAATTGACAATTGAAAATTAAGAGTTATGAAAAAGATATCATTCATTATATTAGCGATGTTCGCACTTGTCCTGACCGCCTGTCAGGACAAGGACATCGACCGCGAGGCTATGAAGCTCAGCGCTCCCGATGCCACTCAGATCAATGGTTCGCTCTCTGGCGACGACTATACCTGGACATGGCCTCAACAGGATGCACAGATGCAGGTAACGATCTATCGCAACGGTACACTTTCAGCCAGCGAGACGGTCAGTGGCAACAGCTTTACCCATAAGACCGTTCCCACGAATGTACCTTTCGAATATGTATTCAAGAAGTCAGATGGCACAAATATCTCTACTGGTGTTGTAAAGAGCTATACCCGTGAGGGTGCTACGAGCATCACCGGCGTACAGATGAGCCAGGTAGATAAAGAGGGCGGCTATGATGCGCTCGTAGAGTGGAATGCCGCTCCAGATGCTACCAGTATTCAGTTCACGGCTACCAACGGCGTTCGCACTATCAGCGAGACACTTCCCGGTTCTGCCACCAGCTATTCTATTAAGGACGTGGAGACAGGCGATACTTGGGAGGTTACACTGGTAGCCCAAAACGACAAGGGTACCTCGCTTTCTACATCAGCATCACTCCGTATCGGTAAGACCGCTATCGGATTCCTGAGCATCTATGCTACACCTGAGGAACTGGTTGAGAAGGGTGACGACGACGAGGCTTCAGCTTGGCTGTGGCTGCACGAGACCTATCCCACTGCCCAGTTCGTACCGTTCACAAGCATCACATCTGGTGACGTCATCGAGCCTTATCGCGTACTCTTCTGGCTGCGCGACCTGGAAGGTGTGGAAGAAAGCGACGTTTGGAATATCCCCGCTGACGTAGAGGCTGCAACACCTATCATCCGTGAGTGGTACAAGGAAGGCGGAAGCATGCTGCTCTGGAGCCACGCTACAGTATATGCCGGACATCTGGGCCGTATCAGTCTCGACGAGATGAAGAGCAACGACCACGCATTCGGTTTCGGTGAAGGTGGTATTAACGAGGATACCTGGAAGATGGCTGTAGAGCTGAATCCCGACCACAAGTTCAGAAAGGATCATTCTACTCATCCTATCTACAAGGGACTGGAGGTAGAGACCAATGCCGATACCAAGCTGATTGCCTTCAAGGGTCCGGGTTGGACAGAAGACCACAACTGTCTGTACTTCAACCTGCCATCACTTTGGACTGGCATCGGCAATCAGGAAGAGTCATGCTACATTCAGTGTACCCAGATCTACGGTGTCTATCCGCTCGGTACATGGGATAGCCAGATATGGTGGGTAAGCCAGATGAATGTTTGGGAGGCCCAGCAGGGTAACACTGAGTTCCAAGGCACACTCATCTGCATCGGTAATGGTGGTTGCGAGTTCTCGATGAAGAATCGTGATGGTTCGCCTGATAAGAGCGCACATCCAAGCAACAACATCTATCAGGACAACGTGCTGACTCTGGCTAAGAATTCTCTGGAATATCTGAAGACCAGATAAACAAGAATCCACGAAAGTAGGAAGTCTATGCGAGTACTTAGACGAATATCCCTCATGATGGTAACCGCTGCTATGGCGGTTACCATCTTTGGCTGCTCGAGTGACGATCCCAAGTCAGATCCTCCCACTCCTCCAGCACCTACGCCTGAAGAGCCCGTAACGCCTCCGGAACCAACGGCAGATAGTTATAAAGAACAGTATCGCCCACAGATTCACTTCACTCCAGCCAAGAACTGGATGAACGATCCCAACGGAATGGTTTATGCCGATGGAACATATCACTTGTTCTATCAGTATAATCCGAGAGGCAACGATTGGGGCAATATGTCGTGGGGCCATGCTACCTCTTCCGACCTGATACATTGGAAGGAACAATCCGTAGCACTCCAACGTGACGAACTTGGAGATATCTTCTCGGGCTCAGCCATCATAGACAAGGACAATACTGGTGGCTTTGGTGCAAATGCGATGGTGGCTCTCTATACATCGGCCGATGGCATTCAGCAACAAAGCATTGCCTACTCTACCGATGGTGGGCAGACATTTACTCGCTATTCAGGTAACCCTGTTATCAGAAACAACGACGACAACCTGCGCGATCCGAAAGTATTCTGGCATGAAGGTACCAAACAGTGGGTGATGGCTCTGGCTAAAGGTTGGCTACGAGGAATTGAATTCTATGGTTCCACCAACCTGAAGAACTGGAACCACCTGAGCACATTCGTTGTTGATTTGCCAGGACGTCCCAATCTTCAGTGGGAGTGCCCAGACCTTCTTCAATTTGGCGACAAATGGGTACTGATAGTAAGTGTCAATCCTGGTGGTCGTATCCTTGGTTCAGGCATGATGTATTTCGTGGGCGACTTTGATGGAAAGGAATTCAAGGCCGATGCCCTCGACTATCCACTTTGGCTCGACTACGGCATGGACAACTATGCTGGCGTAACCTGGTCGAACACAGGCGACAGGAAACTGATGATTGGATGGATGAACAACTGGCAGTATGCAGGTAATGTACCCTGTTCGCCTTGGCGCTCTGCCATGACGTTACCTCGTGAACTGAAGCTTACTGAGTACGACAATAAGCCTTTGCTCTGTTGTCCTGTGGTGAGCGAGATTGACAAGATAGCAGGCCAGTGGCAGACGGTCAGCACTGAGACCTTACCACTTGATGCCCAGAAATCGGCTTATCAGCTACGTTTCGATGTCAGTCTGGATCAAAACGCCACCATCACGCTCAGTAACGGCAACAATGAGAAGTTTGTTATCGATATTTATGCCTCAGAACGTTCATTGGTCGTACATCGTAACGCCAACTCTGGCCGTGCAGATTTCAATGGCAGTTTCTCCATCCCCTCGATGAAGGCTCCGTTGAATACTGCAGGTGATAAGGTGACCATCGACCTGTTCGTTGATCAATCGTCTGTTGAAATTCTCACCAAGGATGGCACCATGTCGATGACTAACCTTGTCTTCCCCCAATCTATCTACGACAGTCTGTTGCTCTCGGGCAATGTCTCAACGCAAGTCCGAACACTCAGCCGTATTTGGTAACTAAAAATCGTTCATTGCATACATTTTTGTTGCATTGAACGATTTTTGTTAGTCTTTGAAACATATCTTATCAAGTGCAAGGTGGAATCTTTGTACCTTTGCAACAGAAAAAGAAAATCATACACAGGTTTAGTTAGGTTAATTGTTTAGGTAAAGGCGCGGCACGTGATGAGTCGCGCTTTTTTTGCGTTTGAGGGTGTCAGGGTGACAGAATGCCGATAAACACTGGATCTGCACCCCAAAAACGAGGGTGACAAGGGTGACAGGAGGGTGACAGGTTGGCAGAGGGACAGTTTGGCAGACTTGGTAGGAGCCTTTGGCGTGTTAAATTCTCGAGAGAATTGACGCGTAAAGTGCCCCTTTTTGCAGGAAAAGCAGTGTTAAAGCGTTGAATTCTCTCGAGAATTCAGCGGAAAGTGGCATAGTGTTTGCTGGGAAGTAATCGACAATGAATAACACTAAGCTTATGAATGAAACAACTAAGGTCTTAATGAATTATCTCTACCGCCATGAGCGGAAGGAGAAGTGTGTAACGCTCGAAAATGTGCTCGACTGGACGCGCGAGGGCAAATACCGTCACAGGGCAGTAGAAAAACTGCCGAAAGTGATGCCCGCCATCGGCGAAAAGGGCAGTTATACGGGTCTGGTGCTGCTCTCCTTCAGGATAGAGGAGGGTATAGAAACACTCGAAAGGCTCCGCAAGGTCGTGAACCTGTGGGAACAGACGCTGATGTCGTTCGTGGGCACCAGCGGACAGTCGCTGAAGGTGCTCATACCCTATCGTCTCGTGGGTGACGGACTCCCTACGGCGGCCTCGCAAGTGGCTCTGTTCCAGCAATATGCATACAAACGGGCAGCGGAATATGCCCTGGCCTCGACAGGTGTCAAGGTGGAAGAGACGATTCATGACGGCACGGAACATTTCCTCATTTCCTACGATCCGAAGGCCTACTACAATCCTGAGGCCAAGGCTATTGAGATGACACAGCCCACGGAGCCGCTGACGGAAGGGTCGGCACAGGTGATCAGCCAACCGGAAGAGGCGACACTCGATACGGAGATCCTGCCAGGCTATACCCGAAGGGAGATGGATGCCACGAAGTACAATTTCATCTGCCGAGAACTGGCCTACGGCAAAGGTATGGACAAGGAGGAGTACCTGATGAGGCTGGCCACCGAGTGCCGCAAGGCGGGCATTGACCAGGAACTGGCTACGAAACTCACCATCTCTAAAGGGATGTTCTTCCAGAAGGACATCCTCGTGCGCTCCACCTTCAGCGCGGCCTACGAGAAACACCCGTTGGGAATGGCAAACCCCATCGAACGCTCACTGATGCACCAGCAACTGCTCGAGGAATTCCTGAAGCGCCGTTATATGTTCCGTAGGAACAAGGTGACGGGCGACATCGAGTATCAGGAGAAACACCGTTACCAACTCTCGTGGAAGCCGCTGACCCAGGAGGTACAGAACGATATCAACAACGAGGCTATCCGCGAGGGTATTAAGGTGTGGCCCAAGGACTTAGAGCGCATCCTCGTCTCTGAGCGGATCAATGAGTACGACCCCGTGCGCGAGTGGCTTTCCGCCCTGCCCAAATGGGACGGCAGGGATCGACTCGGTGAGTTGGCAGATCGTGTGAGGACCCAGACCCCGGGCTGGCGCGAGAACTTCAAGATCTGGATGCGCTCGATGGTGAGTCAGTGGCGTGCTGGCAAGGATGCCCTCTATGGCGCACAGATGGTGCTGATGATGGTGGGCGCGCAGGGCACCCGCAAGTCTTCCTTCATGCGGATGCTGCTGCCACGCGAACTGATGCCGTTCTATATCGACCGCATCGACTTCACCAATAAGAAGGAGGCGCTCAGGGCGCTTTCCCGTTTCCTGCTCATCAATATCGATGAGTACGACCAGATCTCGAAGTCGCAGACGGCTTTCCTGAAACACCTCATCCAGCGTACGGACGTGAAGGAGCGCAAGCTGTATTCGACCACTTTCGAGCAGAGTCAGCGCTTTGCCGCCTTCTGTGCCACCACCAACTCACTGGTGCCGTTGAAAGACGACAGTGGTTCGCGCCGTTATCTCGTGGTCGAGGTGAACGAGGTCATCGATACTGACACGCAGGGCGACAAGGCCATCGACTATCCACAACTCTATGCGCAGATCGTCGATGAGATCGAGCATGGTGAGGAATATGCCTTCACGGGCGATCGCGAACAAAGGATCATCGAACAGAATGCCGACTACTACGAGGTGCCCAATATGATTGCGCTCTTCGAGGATCTGTTCCGTCAGCCCCAGGCGGGTGATGAGGTGTTGCTGTTAAGTCCCACGGAGATACTTGAACGTATCCGCAACCAGAAGAAGACGAATGTCGTAACCCAGGCAAACGCCACACTCTTAGGTACTTACCTCCATCGGAAGGGTTATGAGAAGGGTAAAGGAGAGAAGCGACGTTGCTATCTGGTGGCCCAGAAAATCTGACACCCTCCTGTCACCCTTGACACCCTACAAAAAGGGTGCAGATGTCCTGTATATCGGACTTCTGTCACCCTGACACCCTAAAACATGAAATATTATACATTAAACATTAAGAATGAAATACCAACTGAAGAAAGAGACCAAGCCGACGCTCTCCACGTTTGTCAAGTACAAGGCCGTCGCGAGTCACTACCAGACCGTCGAGACGGAGCAATTGATTGAAGAGGTATGCGCGAACGAACCTTATAGTAAGGGCACCGTCGAGGCTGTGGCGTGGAAGCTCGCCAAGGTGGAGATCGAGAGCGACAAGGTGGATGCCCCCGAGGACTTCAAGCCCAGCAAGCATATCAAGGGCGTCCGTCTCCACTTCCTCCCAGAGAGCACCAAGGGCAGACCCGAACTCTACAAAAAGATCAAGTTCGAGAAAGAGGTGTAATCTCCTAATTTATCGAAACAAATTCAAAATAAAAACAAATATGAAAGAACAGATGATAACTACAGAGCGAGTCTTCGGTATCTTCAGTGAACTGAACTGGAAAGTTCTTATAGAGTTATTAAAGCGATTATAGATGGCATGGAAACTGAAATATCGCTGTAAGGCCTGTGGCTATGAGGCTGAGGTGTATGAGGGACGAGGGCTGTTTCGTCAGCAAATTACGCCGATGTCCTGCCCAGACTGTAAGACCATCCAGAACATTGTGGTGGGTGGTATCATAGCCGACGTGGCACCATCTTATAGAAGCGAGGTGGGACGTCTGTGTCTGCAGTGTGGCAGCGATAACATCCGTATATGGGACATGAAGACCTGCCCCAAGTGTCAGGGCGAAATGGAAGATACGGGAGAAAAGGAGTTTTGGACATGAGACCATGCCCAGATGGATGGCATGCAAGCCTGCCGTTTCCTGAATAACTTGCAGCACGAGATATCCGTTAGATAATAAATATTTGGATTATCTGTAATTATTTCACTTTTTCTGCGACTAATAGGTCAAACGAAAGAGTTAAACAATGGAAACAAAAGAATTAGAGAAAGAATTCCTGAGCATGATCGAGGAGCAGAAACGTACCATCTACAAGGTGTGTTACATGTATGCCAATGATCAAGACGACCTGAACGACCTGTTTCAGGAAACGGTGCTAAACCTCTGGAAGAGTTTTCCTCGCTATCGTGGCGACAGTTCTCTCAACACTTGGGTATATCGCATTGCCATGAACACCTGTATCTCGTTCTTGCGTCACTCTAACACTCGCCCGCAGACCGTTCCTATGACGGCTCAGATAGCAGGCAGCCTGGAGACCGACGAGGAGACAGAAGTAAGGCTCAAGTATCTCTACAACCTCATCAACCAACTGGGGAAATTGGAACGCGCGCTGATCCTCCTTTGGCTTGAAGAGCGTAGCTATCAGGAAATGGCCGATATACTCGGCATCTCTAAGGCCAATGTAGCCGTTAAACTCAATCGTATTCGAGAGAAATTAAAGCAAATGTCTAACAGTTAAATTGTAAGATTATGGAACTTGACGATTTGAAGACCAGTTGGAACGCTCTTGATAAGCGTCTGGCAGAAACAGAAATAGTGAATATGCGTATGGTTAAGGAGATGGTGTCTCAGAAGACCAAGTCGGCTTTTAACGGCATCGTGGGGCACAACCTCTACAACTTCGTAGTAAGCCTTGTTATCATAGGTTTTGTTTTCCCATACGTCTGGATACATACCCCCATCTCTACCACATCGTTTGTGATTGTTGAGGCTATTATGCTCATTGGATTGATTCCAGTTGTAAGAAAACTCTTGCTGTTGTCTAAGTTCGATGTCGATGGTAAAAACGTAAGCGAACTCAACCGCTTGGTATTGAAATACAAGAAGGCTTGTCACGACGATCCTTATTGGACTATCACAGGTGTAACTCTTGGCTTTGTTGGCTTCTACATCTCTGAGCTTGGTTTCAATACAGCTATCGACTATGGATTCAGCAACCGCGTATGGGTAGTAGTTGGCCTCACCTTGCTCACCTTCGCTCTAGCTTTTGTTATCGGATTGTGGCAGCGTCGCCGTCACGCCCAGCAGATGCAGGAGATAGAGCGCGGACTGGAAGAGCTAAAGGAATTTGAAGAATAAGTTTTTATTATAGTTTTGTTAATATCAAGTTAGAATGAAACTAAAATGCAGCATTCGTCGCGATGATGCGTGCTGCATTGTTTTTTATTCATTCGTCACAGAATCGTGCAGATTATCCCAAAAATTTGGTAGATTGCACAACTAAGTATAATTTTGCAACGTCAAACAATAAAACAAAACATAAACATGGATAAAGAAACAAAATTCTGTCAGAGTTGCGGCATGCCGCTGACTGACGAGGTTCTCGGCACCAATGCCGACGGTAGCAAGAACGAAGATTATTGCATGTACTGCTACAAGGATGGAAAATTCTTGCAGGATTGCACGATGGAAGAGATGATCGAACATTGTGCCCAATTCGTGGGCGCAGTAAACGAGGGGTTGGAGAAACCCATCACCAAAGAGGAATATATCGGTATGATGAAAACATATTTCCCCCAGTTGAAGCGTTGGCGCAAAACGTTGAATGTTAGTAACGATGAAGTCATGAATGTCAACCCCGCTTTGGCAGGCATTAAAGAACTCATTGCACAGATGGCCGACTCGCTGCCCATTGCCTATATCTCATCCGTTGATCAAGAAGGTTTTCCTTGGTCCAAAGCTATGTTGAAACCACGCAAGCGTGAGGGTATCAAGACCTTCTACTTTACAACCAATACATTCTCAATACGTGTGGCTCAATACAAGGCTAATCCCAAGGCCAGCATCTACTTCTGCGATGTAAAAGGGTTTAAAGGTATGATGCTTCGTGGTACAATGGAGGTGCTGACAGATGCCAAGAGCAAGGAGATGATTTGGCGCGAGGGTGACGAGCAATACTATCCTGAGGGCGTAACCGATCCTAACTATTGCGTCTTGAAGTTCACCGCCACCGACGGCCGTTTCTATAGCGACTTCTATCCACGTAGTTTTGTGATTTAGTAAAAGATATGCAAACAAAAGCATTAGTCATTATTGACATCCAGAACGACATCACCAAGCACTATCGCGACATCATTGACAACATCAATGCTGCTGTCGAATGGGCTGTATCTGAGGGTATGCACGTTGTCTATATCAAGCATAATAACATCACTGCAGCTACACGTACCTTCAAGCCTGATACTCGTGGCGAAGAGTTGGCACCAGAACTGAAGGTGGTTTCAGACAATATCTTTGTGAAGACAAAGAGTAACGCATTGACGAGTGAGACGTTTGCCACATTCATTGCTGAAAATGGAATCACAGAGTTCTATGTTACTGGTGCTGATGCTACCGGCTGCGTGAAGTCCACATGCTTCAATATGCGAAAAGCCGGCTACACGGTACACGTCCTCTCTGACTGTGTCACCAGCTACGATCTGAAGAAACTGCCTGAGATGTTTGCATACTACGCCAAGCAAAGTTGCGAAGTGATTACTTTAAATGAAATAATATATGAATGAGACGAATGCAATAATATATATACATGGCAAAGGCGGCAGTGCAATGGAAAGTGAGCACTATAAGCTACTATTTCCTAATTGCGAAGTGATAGGCTTAGATTATCAGACTTTCTCTGACCTAAAAGGTACAGAGTGTGGCGTTGCAATCACTCCCTGGGATACAGGTAAAGAGATTTACGATGCCGTAAAAGAACTGAAAAGGAGATTCGAAAACATTATCCTGATTGCCAACAGCATCGGGGCATTTTTCAGTATGAATGCAGGCATTGATGAGATGATTCTGAAAGCCTTTTTCATCTCTCCTATCGTGGATATGGAGAAACTGATTACCGACATGATGAAGTGGGCCAATGTCACTGAGCAGGAGTTGGAATCAAAAGGCATTATTCATACCGACTTTGGTGAAGAACTGTCGTGGGAATACCTGAACTACATCAGAAGCCACCCTATAGAATGGCGTGTGCCAACGAAGATTCTGTACGGCAGCAAAGATCATTTGATGTCTATTGAGACCATTACCGACTTTGCCAATAAGCATCAAGCCACTCTAACTGTCATGGATGGCGGCGAGCACTGGTTTCACACAGAAGAACAGATGGCATTCTTGGATAATTGGATAAAAGGAGTAGAAGTCTGAAAACAATTTTGTATCTTTGCAGTGTCATTGCAAACATAAAGAGATAATGAAAAAATCGATTATCATATATGGTAGCCAGTATGGCACAACTAAGCGGTATGCCGATCGCTTTTCAGAAATAACAGGGATAGAAACCGTTAGTTATCAGGAGTCTAAGAATATTGACAGGTATGACCGAATTATCTTCATGGGTGCTCTCTATGCAGGTAGTGTCCTAGGGTTAAAGAAGACGATCAGCAAGATGTCCCCCAAGCAAGAGCTGGTTATCGTCACGGTTGGCTTGGTTGACCCGATTGATCCAGAGAATATTGACTACATTCGACATTCCATCAAAGAGAGGATTCCTGCAGATCTCTACGACGAAACGAGAATATTCCACCTCCGTGGAGCCATTGACTACAGCCAACTTAGCCTGAAGCATCGGATGATGATGGCGGTTATTCACTCGAAATTATCAAAGATGCCAGAAGAGAAGCTTAACGCCGAGGCAAAGACCATTCTTGCCACATATGGCAAAAAGGAAGACTTCGTCGATTTCAAATCATTGGAGAAACTTGGAAGTGTGATACAATGAATTGGAATATACGCTTGGATAATATAGGATCAGAAATGAAGATGTCAAATGATAATAAAGTAATATGAAAAGAACGATATTATATTTCTTTTTATTCGCGCTGTTGTTGGTCAACTGTGGCAACCAGCCTCAGACACTCAGTGAATTGAAATCAGAGTACGTGACTATCGACGATAGTATTCGCGTACATTATAAAATATGGAATAAGTCGGCTGGCACTGATGCCAAGACCATCTGCTTTGTTCACGGCTTCGGCTGTGATATGAACACTTGGGAGAAGCAGTTCGAGGCATTCCGTGATGAGAAAAATCAGCAACTCGTATTCATCGACCTACCAGGCTGCGGACAAAGCGACAAGCCCCATGTGGACTACACGCTCGACTTCTTTGCCCATGCCATTGATGAAGTGCTGAATTCAAATGGTATTAAGGATGCCGTCTTCGTAGGTCATAGTCTGGGAACGCCTGTATGCCGTCAGACGCTGTTGACGACAGCTCACAAAGGCGCTTTGGTCGATGTTGATGGTGTCTATTGTTTCTACGATGGCACGGAAACACCTGAATATGTAGAGGCAGTCAACCAGTTCGGCCATGCTTTTGATGGCGAGAACTGTCGCGAGGTTATCACAGGTTTTGTATCCTCGTTGGCAGGCAAGGATACACCTCAGGAGATCAACGACTATGCCATGTCTGTGATGCCCGAAACGCCACAGTATGTAGCTTCGAACACCATGCAGCATTTGATTGAAAAGAAGTGGTGGAACAATCGCCAGATCTCTTTGCCTGTGATGGTTATCTGTACGCAGAACAGTGGTCTTGATCTTGACAACAAGCAGAAGATGGAGCGTTTGTATCCCAATCTCGACTATACCGAACTGACCACTTGCGGACACTTCATCCACATGGAACTGCCTGATAAGTTCAACGAGAAGCTGAAGGCTTTCATTGCTTCGCAAATTCCTAACAAACAAGCAGACGATGCCCATATTTTGTTTGAGATTCGCCCTGAGGTGAACTATGTTACCCATCTCTATACGCTTGCAGGGCTAGGATTTTCTGATGAGGAATACGTTACGAGATATGGCAATACGCTCCCCAAGGCTGCTGTCGATACCCTCCAGAAATACAAGGATTATCTGACGTTCGGACAAAGTGAAGGCGGTATGTTGGCAGGTTCATTCTTCTTTATGGTCTCAGCAGATACATTTGCCAATGCTGATAGCCTTCAGGAAGTGATGGACAAATACCAGGAGATGGCAAAGAGCTATAACTCACCTGCCGACATCATGAACATAGCCAATGCCATCGCCAAAGTGTATGTCGATAACTACGACAACTATCTCAAGACTGTCTATCCTCAAGCGAAGAAAGACATGGAGAAGCGCCAAAATCTGCTAAGTCAGCACATGCAGAACCATTCTTTCGTCAAGGATTGGGAGCGCGTTACTGGTTATCAATGGCATCGTGGTGATTATCATTGGCTATTGTATCGTGCTGGCGCAAAAGGCCCGTCGTACAATAACCTGAACGAGAACACCAATACCGTCTATTACAATCAGTCACTGGATTATCAGCTCTCGATGTTCAGCCATGAGTTTGGCATTTTCCTGATGCAAGACAGCATTGATCCTATCGTAGAGGAGATGAAGGAGTACACTCGTTCTCTAAACTCGAAGAAAGACCTGACATTCGTACCCTGGAGTGCTTTCGAAAGTCTAGCTTGTTGGTATAATTGCAAGATAGCAGGCAAAGAAACCGAGGATTATCGTAACTTTAGCGAAGCTGACGTGAAGACTTTCTGCCAGATTTATGACCGTCTCTCTGCAACGGGCATCACAGGCCCCGCAGAGCTGTATCGCAAAGGAATTATGGAATATTTGAAATAATTGGCTTTACCATTATCTGACAAAGAATGAACATACTGATTATATCCGGAAGCCCTCGTAAGGGTGGCAATACAGAATTGTTGGCTGAAGCTTTTGCCAAAGGAGCTTCAGCGCAGCATCATGTAGAGATTGTCTTTGTACGTGATTATAAGGTAAATCCGTGTTTGGGATGTAACGCTTGTTTCAAAACGAACGGCATCTGTGCTCAGAAGGATGACATGGCCCTCATCTATGAGAAGATGAACCAGGCAGATATGCTCGTCATAGCCTCGCCAGTCTATTTCTATGGCATTAGTGCTCAATTGAAGGCTGTCATCGACAGGTTCCACAATCCCATCCGAGACACCTTTCACATAAAAAAGATGGCATTGTTACTCGTTGGTGCTGCCACACTGCCAGAATTATTTGATGCCATTCTAGCGGAATACAACCTCTGCTTGAAGTTCTTTGATATAGAGGACGCTGGTAAAGTGCTCGTTAAAGGAGCCAAAGACAAGGGTGACATCAATAATACTAATGCACTGAATGAGGCATACACATTGGGATTATCAATATAAAACATTGGTGAACATACCGAAAAGTGGAGCCTGTGCGTTTCCATTCCTAAGCCATTCGTCACAGAATTACGCAGAATATCCCCAAAATTTGGTAGAATCCAAAACTAAATGTATCTTTGCGGTCGAAAAGAGGCGGCCTGTTGGTAAGCAGTCTAATTTGATGAGACGATGAAAAAAGAAATAAACCCTCAAGAGAGTAACAGGGCAGAAGCATTCAGTATGTGCATGTCGTCGCCTATGCCAATGGTGACGTTGGTGAAAACATTTGATGTCACCCGCTTGGTAAAGGTCAGCAAGAAGAGTGGCGTAAAGTTTAACATGTTGATGTGCTGGTGCATAGGCAGGGCGGCCAAGGATATTAAGGAGTTCTACCTACTGCCAATAGATGGCAAACTGTTCCAATTTGACAGGCTTGCCATCAATGTCATCGTGGAGAACTGTAAGAATGATATCAGCTCGTGTGATATCCCTTATTCGGATGACTTGCAACAGTTCAATAGTGATTATCAGAAGCTGACTGCTCAGGCTGCCCGCGAATGTAAGAGCTTTTTCCTTGAAGGCCACATAATTATTGGCACATCCACCCTTGTGCAGACAGAGATTGACTGCATTGTAAACCAATATAGCGCCAAATTCAATAATCCGTTCTTGGCATGGGCCAGATATCGTAAGGGATGGTTTAAAACCACCCTGCCAGTATCGCTCCAGTTCCATCATGTCCAGATGGATGGTGGTCAGGCAGCCAAGTTCCTTCAGCGCTTGCAGGATGAAATCAATGCCTTATGATAAAATGTCAAACATATCATGGAGAAGAATACGATGATACATGAAACGAATAGATTGATCCTCCGACCGTGGAAAGAGAGCGATGCGGAGACCTTATATAAATATGCAAGTCATCCCGATGTGGGGCCAATTGCGGGATGGGCGGTTCATACAAGTGTAGAGAATAGCCGTGAAATAATCCAGAGTGTTCTATCGGCACCGGAAACCTATGCTGTAGTATTAAAAGAATCCGGTGAGCCTGTTGGCAGCATCGGACTTATGCTCGGCAAAGCAAGCAATATCGGCATTCCTGATACGGAGGGTGAAATAGGCTACTGGATAGGGGTTCCATATTGGGGACAAGGACTGATACCTGAGGCGGTCAGAGAAATCATGCGATATGGCTTTGAAGTATTGAATCTTGAAAGAATCTGGTGCGGTTATTTTGATGGAAATATAAAGTCAAAGCGCGTTCAGGAAAAGTGCGGATTTCAATACCATCATACTGCCTATAATGTATCTTGTGCCATTGAAGGGGTAATGCGAACAGAACACGTGACCTGCCTTTCCAGGGAAGAATGGCTGGGCATGTGTGTTGGATTTTAATTGGCTGCAATGTATTTCATCCGTCATTCCTGCCTTTATAGCGTGGTGCTATTATCCAGATTTAAAGAATTATCGTCATGGAAATATCAAATTGGTTTAAGGGTTTTGAGAAAGGTATAGCACGGCTCTCTCCAGAGGAGCGGTCTGCATTTTTCTCGGAATGCGGGAAAAACTGTGTAAATGGCGACACACTTTCTGTTTACAAGAAACTCTATGAGGATGCCAAAGGGAACATGGATGTGTTCTTTCAGATGGCTAATGATTTGCCAGGAGTAAAAGGTGAGGTTATTGAGAAAGGTCATGTTTATCGACTTATCTTCTTAAAATGCACCTGTGAGTTGTGTAAAAAGGGATATGTCACTACGCCTTTGCTTTGTGAATGTTCACGCCAAAGTGTGATTTATTCGCTGCACAGTTTATGGAAAGACAAAAACTTCATCGTAACGCTTTGTCATTCCATCTTGGGTGGTGGGACAGATTGTGAAATGAGAATAGAGGTCGATAGATAAGTGAAGCGAATCCCCAACCGATGGAGCAGTGAGAGCAGAGCCGAACTTGTTAGAGCTATGCCGAGTCGCGACAGAGGAATACTAACAGTCAATCTCCTGTCAATGTCGCGGATTGTGTTGTGTCTGCCTTTGCTTTTAGTGGATGTAATGACTTTGCCTTTTTGGGTACTTTACCTGATAGCAGGTACGACTGACATGCTTGACGGTTTTCTGGCAAGGCGATGGGGCGTGGAGAGTAAGTTTGGGGCCAAATTGGATAGTTTGGCTGACTTTGTGTTTGTTTTGGCTGTTGGATATAAGTTGTTTCCGTGGCTGAAGCTATCTGATGAGCTGTGGATGATGATAGGGCTTATCGCGCTGGTGAAAACAGTTAATGCTATCAGCTCGTATGTGGTAAAACATAAAATAGAATTCCTGCATACCAAAGTCAACAAATTGACAGGCTTCTTGCTCTTTATCGGCATGATGATTGTCGGACAGTCATACTTCATCCCTGTTGCATGGGTGATTGCCTGCATCGCCCTCTTCGCAGCCATTCAGGAAGGACATATTATTCGCAGCAAATAATACCATTCGTCACAGAATCGTACCATTCGTCACAAATTGGAGCTAAATCGCAACTATAGCATATCTCTGAGGCAAATTATTCAAAATTGCAGAGTTATGAAAAAGTTAAGTTTGAAAATGATAGCCCTAATGGCTACAATGATGATGAGCCTGACAACTCAGGCCAAGACTCAGGACGTAGGTGGACGAGTAATAGATCAGAATGGTGAGCCACTCGGATTTGTAAGTGTGGCACTGCTTTCGGCAGACTCTACCTATATCCAGGGTGCTACGAGCGACGAGAATGGTGCGTTTATGATTCAGACAACAGATGCGTGCTGCATCTTGCGACTTTCGTTTATCGGCTATCGTACG
>CACZVN010000013.1 GCA_902784615.1 uncultured Prevotellaceae bacterium
GGGCTTCGACTTCGAGCAGATGATCGAAGGACAGTGCTATGCTAACAATAACGAAGTGTGGGATTACTCCACCAATCCTGCCACCTTCAAGAGTGGCACACCGAAGACTCTTATCATTTATGGTGAATATTATATCAACGGTGTAAAGCAAACCAACTACGAATATCAGTACAATGGTGAGCCCGTGAAGATGCTGAGCGACCAGATGAACCGCTATTGCGGCACAAAGATTGAGGTTACTGATGAACAGTTGTATTCCGATATGCGTGATGCAAACAACAACAATGCTTATCTTGGCAAGAAGCTGAACACCGATTTTATCGATGGTCTGCTTGCAGATGGCTATCTGCCCATCGACAACAAGCAGATGCGCGAGTGGGCAAAGGTTGGCGGTTGCGCTGACGGCTACTACAGCGACTGGATCGTGACGCTGACAGAGGCAAAGACTGATAACGACCCCAAAGACGAATGGGAGGCCATCCGCGTGATTGCAGAGGACTTGACCGTTGAATCAGATAAGGAAGGTAACTCAGACTTCGACTTCAATGATGTGGTCTTTGACGTACGCCGCTGCATCTCTGGTCCAAGTCAAGGTACTGTACAGGTTATCCTGAAGGCTGCCGGTGGTACACTGCCGCTATATCTTGACAGTAAGGAGGTTCATGAACTTTACAAAGCAGCCAATCCTACCCTCGACATCGACCAATATACGATGATCAACACCCATGCCGAGTCAAAAGGTCTGAAAGGCAAGTCTAATCTGGCAGACATCATCTTTACCCCGACTTCTTACTCGGGCAGCACTATCCGTGAGATTGCAAACAGTATCAATATCTATGTTCTCAAGGGTGGCGAACCATGCGAGCTGAAGGCTCCTAAAGGCGATGTAGCCAGTAAGATCGCTGTAGGCACAGACTTCGATTGGTGTAACGAGCGTCAGGATATCGATGACAAGTATAGCCTTTGGGACGGAACCAGTCTCCTCAAGGAATATGTCAAAGGTGCATTAGGAACTGAATGGTACACCTTTACTAAGAAACAATAATTCATCAAGTACTAAAATACTAATTAGAGGGGCGTCTGCGAGAGCAGCCGCCTCTTTTTTACACAAAAAGAACCGTCCCTTTTGGGTAATAACGGAAAAAGTTGTAACTTTGCAGTCAGTATGGTATTGAATTATATTTGGATTGCATTTTTCATCATCGCCTTCGTGATCGCGCTGGTGAAACTGGTGTTCTGGGGAGACTTCGAGGTGTTCCCTGCCATGATGGACTCAACGTTCTCGTCGTCAAAGACCGCGTTTGAGATCTCGTTGGGTCTGACGGGTGTCTTGTCGCTCTGGCTCGGTATCATGAAGATCGGCGAGAAGGGCGGCGTGGTGAATGTGTTGGCCCGACTGCTGAGTCCCGTCTTCGTGAAGTTGTTCCCTGACATCCCCAAGGGTCACCCCGTGACGGGCTCCATCTTCATGAACATCGCCGCCAACATGTTGGGGCTCGACAATGCCGCCACGCCCCTCGGCCTGAAGGCCATGGAGCAGTTGCAAGACCTGAACACGAAGAAGGATACGGCCTCGAACCCGATGATCATGTTCCTCGTGCTGAATACCAGCGGTCTGACGCTCATACCTATTTCTATCTTTGTTTATCGTGCCCAACTCGGAGCCGCCCAGCCTACGGATATCTTCATCCCCATCCTGCTGGCCACGTTCTTCTCGACACTGGCAGGCGTCATCATTACCTCGCTCTTCCAGAAGATCAATCTGTTGAACCGTACGATGCTGCTGACGCTGGGTGGAGCTGCCCTCGTGGTGGCTACCGTCATCTGGGGCTTCGGACAGCTCGACTCCGTGCTGATGAACAAAGTGAGCACCTCGACAGCTAACATCCTGTTGATGATGATCATCATCGCCTTTATCCTGGCTGGTGTCAGGAAGAAGGTGAACGTGTATGACGCCTTCATTGAGGGCGCGAAAGATGGCTTTACAACGGCAGTCCGCATCATCCCCTATCTGGTGGCTATCCTCGTGGGCATCGGTGTGTTCAGAGCCAGCGGTGCCATGGACATGCTCATCAACGGCATTGAGTGGACGGTAGATCTTATGGGCATGAACAGTGACTTCGTGGGTGCCTTGCCTACAGCCCTGATGAAGCCCCTCTCAGGCAGTGGAGCCCGCGGTATGATGGTAGATGCGATGACCACGTATGGTGCCGACTCGTTCATCGGCCGTCTGAGTTGTATCTTCCAAGGCTCAACGGATACCACCTTCTATATCCTCGCCGTGTATTTCGGCAGTGTGGGTATCGTAAAGACGCGCCATGCCGTGGCCTGTGGACTCTTAGCCGACCTGGCTGGCATCATTGCCGCTATCTTCATTGCTTATCTATTCTTCGCGTAAAGGTAAAAGTATAAAGGAATAATGGCAAATCTGAAATCACTGGCAAAAGATACGGCCATCTACGGTCTCTCAAGCATCGTCGGCAGATTCCTGAACTATCTGCTCGTGCCGCTCTATACCCACTATATGCCCAAAGCCTCGGGCGACTACGGCATCAGCACCAATGTCTATGCCTATACGGCACTGATCCTCGTGCTGCTGACGTTTGGCATGGAGACAACGCTCTTCCGCTTTGCCAATGATGAGCGCACCAAACCCGACACCGTGTTCTCGACAGCCTTCGCCACCGTAGGTTCGCTGACGGTAGTATTCCTGTTGCTGGTATTCGGATTCATCGGGCCTATCAGTGGGGCGCTGGGTTATGAGTCTCA
This sequence comes from uncultured Prevotellaceae bacterium, assembly GCA_902784615.1. Taxonomy (GTDB): domain Bacteria; phylum Bacteroidota; class Bacteroidia; order Bacteroidales; family Bacteroidaceae; genus Prevotella. Next base: position 2,770 of record CACZVN010000013.1, read on the forward strand.
TCCCGATTATCTGCTGATGATGGCGGTCGTCGTAGCCCTTGATGCTATTCAGGCTATGCCTTTCAGTTATCTGCGATTCCAGAAGCGGGCCATCCGTTTTGCCTCGCTGAAGATGCTGTTCATCCTGTTGAACATCGCCCTGAACGTGATCTGGTTCGTGTTGCTGGGCAAGACCTCCGTGTTCTACGTGTTCTTCATCAACCTGCTCTGTACGGGTTTTATCACCCTGTTCTTCATCCCCGACCTCTTCAAGATCCAATGGAAGTTCGACGGCCGTCTGCTGAAGCACATGCTCAGTTACTCATGGCCCATCCTGATTCTGGGTATCGCCGGCATCCTGAACCAGGTGGCCGATAAGATTATCTTCCCGTTGGTATATCCCGACGGGGCAGAAGCTAACGTACAGTTGGGTGTCTATGGCTCGTGCGTGAAGATCGCGATGATTATGGCCATGATTACACAGGCTTTCCGCTATGCCTATGAGCCTATCGTCTTTGCCAAGAACAAGGATGCCGACAAGACGGAGTACTACGCCTCGGCGATGAAGTACTTCGTCATCTTCACGCTGCTGGCTTTCCTCGTCGTGATGGGTTGGATGCCCCTGTTGCAATATATCATCGGCGAGGACTACCGTGAGGGATTAGGAGTGGTGCCTATCGTGATGATGGCCGAGATCTTTATGGGCATCTATTTCAATCTGTCGTTCTGGTATAAACTTATTGACAAGACCATCTACGGGGCCTGGTTCTCGTTGGCAGGCTGCGCCGTGCTCCTGGCCGTGAACATTATCTTCATCCCCAAAATCGGCTATTGGGCCTGTGCCTGGGGAGGACTGGCTGGCTATTTCACATCGATGACGCTCAGTTACTTCGTGGGTCAGAAGAAAAACCCGATCCCCTATCCCATGAAGGACATTATCATTTACTTCATCTCTTCTATGGCTCTATTTGGCATGATGAAGTGGTTCGCCCGTCATACGGAATGGCCAGAATGGGTGTTGTTCCTCATCAACAATTTCCTGATCCTGGGCTTCATCTATAGAATCATCAAGTGCGACCTGCCATTAAGCCAGATTCCCATCATTGGTAAGAAATTCAAGAAAACTAAATAAGATATGAAGAAACTATTGTTTACGCTTTTGGCCACTTGCGCCCTGACATCAGCAAAGGCCGATGAGGGTATGTGGACGCTTTATAACCTGCCGAATGCCGTCTATGAGACCATGCGGATGGAGAATTACGAACTGCCCTACGGTGCTCTGTACGAGGGCGAGGACGCCATCAAGAATTGCGTGGTTAATTTCGGCGGTTACTGCTCTGGTGTGGTCGTATCTCCTGACGGACTGGTGTTCACCAACCACCACTGCGGCTTCGAGGCCATCCGTTCGCACTCTACCGTAGAACACGACTATATGCTCAACGGTTTTGTGTCGAACAGTTTCGAGGAGGAATTGCCCAACGAGAATCTCTTCGTGTCGTTCATGGTGGAACAGAAGGACATCACCCCCATGCTCGACTCCCTCGGCATCAACCAGATGAACAGCGACAAGCGTTACCTGTTTCTCGACTCCTTAGAGAACGCCATGCTGAAGGAGATAGAGAAACTGGACTCTACGCTGCGCGTGGAGATCAAGCCTTTCTACGAGGGTAACCAATACTACCTGACCACCTACCGCGATTATCATGACGTGCGCCTGGTGTTCGCCCTGCCCAAGTCGATGGGTAAGTTCGGTGGTGAGACTGACAACTGGATGTGGCCGCGCCAGACCTGCGACTTCAGTGTGTTCCGTATCTATGTCGATCCGAAGACGGGCGGTCCGGCGAAGTATTCGAAGGACAATGTGCCGATGAAACCGAAGAAGTGGGCACCTGTCTCACTGCAGGGTTACGTGCCCGGCTCGTTCTCGATGACCATCGGCTACCCCGGCAGTACCAGCCGTTACCTGTCGAGCTACGGCATCCGTGAGCGTTGTGATGCCCAGAACACACCGATGTACCAGACGCGTGAGGTGAAGCAGGCCATCATGCTCCGTCACATGCGCGCCGACGAGGCCGTGCGCATCAAGTACGACTCGAAATACGCCAGCAGTTCGAACTACTGGAAAAACTCCATTGGCATGAACAAATGTATCGACAGCATCGGCCTCATCCAACAGAAGGCCCAGTTTGAGCAGAAGATCCGTCAGTGGCAGGATTCCACGGGTTTCCTGAAGGGCCAACTCGACTTCGACCAATTGGACAGACTCTATCAGAAGCGCTTTGCCGCCGTGCGTGCCCTGACCTACTATAACGAGACCTTCGGCCGCCGCAATACCGACGAGATGACACGTCGCGCCCTCCGCGTGCAGAACGGTGTCATCGTCAACGGCAAGGACGGCAAGCCCAAGACCTATTATATCGAGTTCAAGGACAACAGCGACACCTGGGACTACGACACCGACCGCGAGATCATCGCCGCCCTGCTGAAGCACTACCGCGAGAAGGTGGAGATCAAATACCAGCCCGACTTCTACAACGTGATAGACCACGACTTCAAGGGCGACTACCAGAAGTTCGTGGATCATATCTACAAGAAGTCGAAGCTGATGAAGAGCGACAAGAAGATCTACATCAACAAGAAAAACTATCACAAGGATCCGGGCGTGGTGTATGGTGAGAGCGTGAAGAGCGCGCAGGCTGACATCGTGATTGATCTGGAAGCCGTTTCCGACAGCATCGACATCCTGGAGCGCTACCTCTGTGCCGCCAAACTGCGCATGGAAGAGGACATGCCCAACTATAGCGATGCCAACTTCACCATGCGACTCTCTTACGGTCAGGTGGGCGAGTATCTGCTCGGAGGACAGCCCTCAGGTTACTTTACCGAGGCCAGCAGTATGGTGAAGAAGATGGAACAGGGAGAGAAGGGTGTCATCGACTACGAGGCAGAGCCTATCATGAAGGAACTGCTCTCGAAGCAGGACTTCGGCAAATATACCGACAAGACCACGGGCAAGATGCACCTCTGTTTCCTGTCAAACAACGACATCACGGGTGGTAACAGTGGTTCGCCCATGTTCAACGGTAAGGGCGAACTCATCGGTCTGGCCTTCGACGGCAACTGGGATTCTCTGTCGTCGGATATCTTCTTCGACTCACAACTGGCCCGTTGCATCGGCGTGGATATCCGTTATGTGCTCTACATGATGGAGTCGTGGGGCAAGGCAGACCGTCTGCTCAAGGAGATCAACGCACAGTAAAGAAATAAGGGCTGCGATTGCAGCCCTTATTTCTTCTTCTTGCGAGGCTTGCGCATAGCCCAGCCTTCGTCCATCAAACTTCCCCAGTCGTCTTGCTTCGGTTGCCTGCGACTGTCCTGACGACCCCGTCCCTTAGAAGCCTTATCCCTTGATGGCTGTCGGGCCGCACCCTTATCTTCAGAATCGTTACATCTGACAGTACGACCCTTATAGCGAATACCCGTCAGTTGGATCATCACCTTCTTGGCATCCTTTTCAGGCACCTCGAAATAGGAGATGGTGTCAAGCAGGTCGATATGTCCCACCTCCTGACGACCGCCCACGAAACGGTTCAGAGTCTGCATCAGTTCGCCAGGATAGAATCCGTCGCGCTTGCCAAGGTTGATAAAGAGACGGCGATAGCCTTTCGAGGCTTTGTTCTGGACTTTCTGCTTGTCACTTTGGGGCTTCCGCTCTTTCTTGTCAGGAACGACCGCCTCAATCTCTGGTGCTTCGGCATAATAGGCCAGGAACTTTCCAAACTCCAACGAGACGATCTTCTTGATCAGTTCCTCCTTGTCGATATATTCGAAATAACGGTTGATATCCTGCATGAAGGGGGCAATCTCCTGATCATCGACATCCGTTTTCACGATCTGATCCATCACCTTATAGAGCTGTTTCTTGCAGATCTCCTCTGCCGACGGGATCTCCGCCTTCACAAACTCCTTACCGATCTCCTTCTCAATATTGCGGATCTTGAACTTCTCACGACTGTGGACGATCGAGATACTGGTGCCTTTCTTGCCAGCACGGCCCGTACGTCCGGAACGATGGGTGTAGTTCTCAATATCATCGGGTAGTCCGAAGTTGATAACATGCGTCAGGTCATCCACATCGAGACCGCGTGCCGCCACATCCGTTGCCACGAGCAGTTGCGTCAGGTGCTGGCGGAACTTCTGCATGGTCAGGTCGCGCTGCGGTTGCGAGAGGTCACCATGCAATGATTCGGCATTATAGCCGTCCTTGATCAGTTTGTCAGCAATCTCCTGCGTCTCTACCTTCGTACGACAGAAGATGATGGCGAAGATACGGGGGTAATAATCCACAATGCGCTTCAGAGCGAGGTACTTATCCTTGGCGTTCACCATATAATAGATGTGGTTCACGTTCTCGGCACCCTCGTTGCGCGAACCCACCACGATCTCCTGATAATCATGCAGATACTTCTTGGCCACGCGCTCCACCTCACGGCTCATCGTGGCAGAGAACATCAGTGTGTTATGATTCTCAGGCAGCGACTCGAAGATCTCGTTGATACTGTCGGAGAAACCCATGTTCAGCATCTCGTCGGCCTCGTCGAGTACAATGTTTGTCACCTGTTCCAGATGCACATACCCGCGGTTCTTCAAGTCGATCAGACGACCTGGTGTGGCCACGATGATGTTCACGCCTTTCTTCAGGGCGCGCATCTGCGGTTCGATGGAAGCACCGCCATAGACAGCCTCCACATGCACGCCGTCCATGTATTTGGCAAAGTCGCGGATGTCGTCGGTAATCTGCAGACAGAGCTCACGCGTCGGTGAGAGCACCAGTGCCTGCGTTTCGCGCCAACTGGTGTCGATACGCATTAGCAGCGGAATACCGAAAGCCGCTGTCTTACCTGTGCCCGTCTGGGCGAGGGCGATGACATCGTTCTGGTTCCCCAACAAATAGGGAATGACTGCCTCCTGTACTGGCATCGGCTGCACAAATCCCAACTCCTCAATGGCGCGACGGATCTCACCGCTGACGCCTAATTCTTCAAATGTCTTCATCGGATTTCCTGTATTTGGCTGCAAAGATACAAAAAATATTCGTATCTTTGCACCAGTTATGAAGATATGTGTATTTTGTTCTGCAAATCAGCAGATTGATCCAGACTTTTTCGTATTGACCGAAGAGTTGGGGACATGGGCCGCTGATAACGGCCATTCCATCGTCTATGGTGGCGTGAATCAGGGATTGATGGAGGCGTTGGCAAAGGCAACGAAGGCGCATGACGGACGTACCATTGGTATTGTACCAATGATTGTTGAGAAGTCGGGACGTGTCAGCGACTATGTCGATGTGGAGATTCCCTGCGACAACCTGAGCGACCGTAAGCAACTGATGATGGATCAGGCGGACGTGTTCATCGCCCTGCCTGGCGGTATCGGCACCATTGACGAGGTGTTTACCGTCGCCGCCTCGGCAACTATCGGCTACCATCAAAAGCCCGTCATCCTTTGTAACATGAAGGGGTTCTGGGACAGCCTCATCGCGATGCTTGAGGATTTGCAAGCAAAGGGGATGATCCGAGGGAATTGGCGAAATTACATAAAAACGGCCGATTCCATCGAAGAAATCAGCCGAATAATATCATAAATAAGAAGGCATCTGTCTTATGCCAGCAGACTGTCGGCCAACTGCTCTAGTTGCGCCTCGTCGGCTGCCTTCATGCGAGAGCGGATGGTGACCATCGGCTCTACGATTTCGCAGTCCTTCAACCCCTCTATCATCGCGCGCATCACCTTGCCTGCCGTAGGCATCCAACTGCCGTTCTCGATGATGCCGAAGCGACGCTTCTGGTAGTTTTTGATCTGCAGGTGATAGAGGAAGTCGTGCATCACTGGGAACACACCTGCGTCGTAGCTCGATGCAGCCACTACGACGGTAGGATAACGGAAAGCATCCTCGATGACCTCGGCCATATCGTCGCGGCTCAGGTCGCTCACCACCACTTTTGGAGCACCCTTTCCACGCAGTATCTCACCCAGACGCTCAGCAGCAGCAGCCGTTCCACCGTGAATGCTGGCGTAGGCAATCAGGATACCCTCGCTCTCGGGCTCGTACTTGCTCCATGTGTCGTATAGTTTGATGGCAGTAGTCAATGGCTCACCCTTGAGCACAGGACCGTGCAGCGGACAGATGGCCTGAACGTCGAGCGCAGCCAACTTCTTCATCACCGTCTGTACTTGTGAACCATATTTACCACAGATATTAAAATAGTAGCGGCGCGCCTCGCAGGCCCAGTCGTCTGTCTCATTGACCAATGCCCCGAATTTGCCGAATGCATCGGCAGAGAAGAGCACTTTGTCCAAACTGTCGTAGCTCATGATGACCTCTGGCCAGTGTATCATCGCAGCCCCGATAAACTTTAGTTCATGACGGCCCAGCGAGAGTGTATCGCCCTCCTTGACAGTCATCACACGACCTTCGAAGTTAAAGCCCTCAAAGAAGTTGGAAAGCATCTTCACGGCCTGGGCACTGCACACCAGTTGCAATCCTGGATAGGTTTCCAACATCCAGGCAATCAATGCCGAGTGGTCTGGTTCCATGTGGTGAGCCACCAGATAGTCAGGCTGGCGCCCATTGAGTGCGGCCTTCAGGTTTGCCTTCCACTCTTCACCCTTGCGACGGTCGGCAGTATCCAATACCGCAATCTTCTCATCGTCAATGAGATAGGAGTTATAACTCATGCCCTCAGGCACTACATACTGACTCTCAAACAGATCGATGTCAAGATCGTCAACACCGATGTACTTAATGGTATCACTCATCATATTCATCATTATTAATTATTCTCTTCAACTCACGCTTCTTCCCATCAGCAAAAGACTGATCGACGCTGTTGTGGATGCTCTGACAGACATTCGCAGAGAACTGGGTGGCCTGATCGATCACCTGATCCCACTGTTCCTCCGACAGACCAGTCTCCAGCACTTCCCGGGTAATGCCATACTTCATCAGACCATACACAAAACCGGCATTGAAGTTATCACCAGCACCGATGGTACTGACGGTCTCCGCCTGTGGCACGGGGTATTGTTTACTCATATTGCCAGCACCTCGCACTTCCAAGGGCTCTGCCCCCTGCGTATAAATGAAATTCTTGCAGTAGAAGGAGATCTGGGAACGATAGACTTTCTCGGCCTCTGTCAGGTCGAACATCACCTCGAAATCCTCACTGCTGCCTCGTACGATGTCGGCATACTCCAGATTCTCCAGAATCGTGGCACGCAGTTTCATCACCTCCCCACGATGGGAAGAACGGAAGTTCACATCGTAATAGAGGATGGCTCCACGACTGCGGGCATACTCCAAAAACGCCTGCATCTGCGGACGGATTACCGGATTGACGGCGTAATAGGAGCCATACATCACAATATCGTCGGGCTGGATATCGGGAAAGACAAAGTCGAGTTTGTCGTGCGGATGATCCTTATAGAAGATATACTCCGCATCGTTCTGCTCATTGAGGAAAGCCAGCGATATTGGTGACTTCGCCTCTGGATAGACACTTATGTTACTGGCATCGACATGGTTCTCTTCCAAAAACCGGATGATACGCTGACCCACCCGGTCATTGCCTGTCTCACTGATAAAGGTGGTATTCAAACCTGCACGACCTAAGGAGATAAGGCCGTTAAACATCGAACCGCCCGGTACGGCACCGATGGGCTGGTCGTCTTTAAAGATGATATCAAGAATCGTCTCTCCTATTCCTATAACTTTTCGCATTTGCTTTTGGTATTTATGGTTGCAAAGATACGAAAAAGAAGTGAAAAGTGAAAGGTGAAAAGTGAAAAATCAAAAGATTTATGTAATTTTGCAGCCGAAATGACCAAATACAATACACATACGCTCGACAACGGTCTCCGCATTATCCACCTGCCATCCCTGTCGCAGGTGGTCTATTGTGGCTATCAGATAGCGGCAGGCACCCGTGACGAGATGTCGGACGAGATTGGTCTGGCTCATTTCTGCGAGCACATGACCTTCAAGGGAACGGCCAAGCGCAATGCCTTGCAGATTATCAACGCTTTGGAGGGTGTAGGCGGCGAACTGAACGCCTTTACGAACAAGGAAGACACTGTTTTCTACGCCGCTATCTCCAAGGAACATTTCACCCAGGCCGTTGATGTGCTCACCGACATTGTCTTCCACAGTCAGTATCCACAGCCAGAGATGGACAAGGAGGTGGAAGTCGTATGCGACGAGATAGAGAGTTATAACGACTCACCAGCCGAACTGATTTATGACGAGTTCGAGAATATCCTCTTCAAAGGACATCCCCTCGGACACAACATTCTGGGCAATGCAGAACAACTGCGCACCTACACGACAAAAGATGTCCTGCGCTTCGTGCAACGGAACTACCTTCCTGAGAAAGCCGTCTTCTTTGTGTATGGTGACGTGGATTTCAAGAAACTCATTGCCTCACCTAAATTCTTGGACAAGCCAAGCGGTCAAGCCGAGCGAGACTCAGACCACCACGCCCTAACGGACACGGAAGGTTGCTCCATGATGGCACTGTCGCCTACTTTAGGAGGGAAAACGATCCGCAAGATCGGTTCCCACCAGGCCCATGTGATGATCGGTACCGTCGGCTATGCTTATAACGACCCGCGACGGATGCCGTTATACCTATTAAATAATATACTCGGTGGTCCTGGGATGAACGCGCGTCTGAATCTCTCTTTGCGAGAACGGCACGGACTGGTCTATACCGTGGAGAGTACGATGGTGAGTTATAGCGACACAGGGGTATGGAGTATCTATTTCGGTTGCGACCATCACGACATCCGTCGTTGTCTCCGTCTGGTGCGCCGGGAACTGGACCGTATCATGCAGAAACCCCTGAGCGAGCGGCAACTTACGGCCGCTAAACGCCAGTTGAAAGGGCAGATCGCCATTGCCTGCGATAATCGGGAACAGTTTGCCCTTGACTTCGGCAGGAGTTACCTGCACCACGGCCACGAGCGCGACCTCGACGAACTGTACCGCCGCATCGATGCCATCACGGCAGCAGACATACAAAAAGTGGCCTGCGAACTTTTCCCCGCAGACCACCTCACTATCTTGATTTTTAAGTAATTGTCTATTCGTTGATCACCTTTTGAATGGTGCCATCCTCATTGTAGAACAGACGCTGTACCTTCAATGAGCGCAGATGAGTGACATCGTTGGAAGGTACGCAGTCGTGGTAGAACAAGAACCACTCACCCTTGTACTGCACGATACTGTGGTGCGTCGTCCAGCCCACGACAGGATCGAGGAGCACGCCCTGATAGGTGAACGGTCCATAGGGGTTGTCACCGATGGCATAGCAGAGGAAGTGGCTATCTCCCGTAGAATAGCTGAAGTAATACTTGCCATTGTACTTATGCATCCACGAAGCCTCGAAGAAGCGGTGGGGATCACCGGCCTTCAGGGGTTCACCGTTCTTGTCGATTACCACTACTGAATGGGGAGCCTCAGCAAACTGCAGCACATCGTCGCTCATACGAACCACAAAACTCGACAGGGCAGGTACGTCGGCAGGTGCATAGAGCTGGGTCTTCTTATCAGCGGCAGGACCGAGGTCAACACCCTCCTTCAAGTACTTGGCAGCGGGCTGATACCACTGGAGTTGTCCGCCCCAGAGACCTCCGAAGTAACAGTAGATCTGACCGTCGTCATCCTTAAACACACTGGGGTCGATAGAGAAAGAACCGCGGATGGGGTGCTCCTGAGGAACAAACGGACCTTCCGGTCTGTCGGCCACAGCCACACCAAGGTGGAACACACCATTGTAATCCTTTGCAGAGAAGATGAGATAATACTTGCCGTCTTTCTCAACGACGTCATTGTCCCACATCTGCTTCTCAGCCCAGGCCACCTGCTCAACATCGAGGATCTTGCCATAATCAGTCACCTCACCATTCTCCACGTCTTCCATGGAGATCACGTGGTAGTCCTTCATCTGGAAGTGACCACCATCGTCATCGAAGGCAGCACCAGCCTCCCAGTCATGGGAAGGATATACAAACAGTTTGCCGTTAAACACATTAGCAGAAGGATCTGCATAATAATCACTAGGATAAAGATAACGCGGTTTCATATTGTTTGACTATTAATTAATTGAAAAATCATTCTCTTCTTCGGCAGCCTGAGCATCCAGCCGACGGCGCATGGTCAGTTCTGCCTGCATACTCTCATTATATTCCTTCGTAATGGGGTAGAAATTCAGGGCTACCACACCGACAGCGAACAGAAGGGCAGGCACGATACTCGACACCATCCTGATACCCTCCATAGCACTCTCGTTTTGGACAGACTCGCTACCCGGCACATAACCGAACATGGAGATGATGATACCAGCGATAGCACCTCCGAAGCCCAGTCCCAATTTCAGCACCAGCACAATACCGGAGAAGCAGAAACCCGTGGCACGGCGATGGTTCTCATACTCCACATGATCCGCCACATCACCAATCATGGCCCACAACAGGGGAACTGTCGGTGCGTAGGCCAACGACTTCAAGATGTTCAGCACAAAGACCAGACTCACATCCGTCGGTGAGGGGATATAGAACATGGCGGTGAAGAAGGCCGTCAGCGACAGACAGACCATAAAGGTCTTTTTCTTGCCATATTTATTGGCCAGATAGCGCGACAGGAAGATCACCCCCATAAACTGAACGATGGCTGTCGTCATGTTAAACACGGAAAAGCCTACGGAATAGGCACTCTCCTGCTCTATGTCGATGAAATGGGAGAGGAAGTCGTAAAGCGACTTCTGGTCAACATTACACTGGAAATAGAAATTCATGGCAGACCCCCACATGGACAGCGTGACGAACAGACAGAATGTCAACAGGGCCATGGAGTTCCACGATACATCGGAGAAGGTGTCCTTGATATCCGCCCGTATGTTCTTCTTCTGAATATGCGGCGGCTGGACACGCTCTTTCGACACCAGGAAGGTGACGATGAACAGGCAGAAAGCAATGGCGGCATACAGGATGATGGTCGAAGTCCAGCCTCGCTGGAGATTACCGTTACCGAAGTGATCCACCAGCGGAAGGGTCAGGCCCTGCACGACAAACTGGGCGATGGTCACGACAATGAAACGGATGGTCATAATGCTCGTGCGCTCCTGAATGTCGCTCGTGATCACACCACCTAACGATACATAGGGAATATTATTAAAGGAATAGGCGGTCATGAGCAATACGTATGAAATCGTGGCGTAGGTGGCCACCAACTCCTTGTCATGAATGCCCGGATTATAGAAGGCAAGGATATAGAAGATGCAGAAGGGGATGGCCGTCCAGATCATCCAGGGACGGAACTTTCCCCAACGGGTGCGCGTACGGTCGGAGAGGAGACCAACGGCCGGATCGACGATGATGGCGGAGATACTGCCTATCATCAGGATACTGCCTGCTATAGCACCATCCAACCCGAAGACATCCGTATAGAACTTCAACTGGAAGATTACCATCATCTGGAACACCAGATTGGCTGCGGCATCTCCCATGGAGTAGCCCAGTTTCTCTTTCATTGAAACTTTCTGTGATGTCTGAACCTTCATCGCAAAACACTGCTATTTTTTCCGTTTGCAAAGATAGTAAAAACAATTTCAGTTAACATTCTGATTTGTTACAGATGTTTTTTCAAATGTTTCATTCTGTAAGAAAAACAGATTTTTTGTCCATTTCAACGGAGTTTTTTTGTATTTTTGCAACACAAATCAACAAATCATGAAGAAAATCCTGTCTTTATGTGTTATCCTGTTCTGCGCCATCTGCGCTGAAGCCAAAGTGAGCATGCCCCAACTGTTTCAGTCGGGCATGATACTGCAACGTGGCAAACAGATTCCCGTCTGGGGCAAGGCCGAGGCCTGTGAACTGGTTACCGTCAGGTTTAACAAGAAGCAATACGCCACCACCGCCGACATGGACGGCAACTGGCGCATCAACCTGCCGAAGATGAAGGCCGGTGGTCCCTACACGATGACCGTCGGCGACATCGTGATCACCAACATCCTTATCGGGGACGTGTGGCTCCTGTCAGGACAGTCGAACATCGATGTCCATATCGAGCGTGTCTATCCGCAATACGCCCAAGAGATCGACAGTTATGAGAACGCTGACATTCGTCTGTTCCGGGTACAGAACGATACCGACGCCCACGGCGTCAGGAACGACATCAAGCCAACCTCCATCAATTGGAAGCCGTTGAACAAGCAGAACGCCTGGCCCTTTTCTGCTGTCGGCTATTTCCTTGGCAAGCGGATGTATGAGAAGACTGGTGTGCCCCAGGGTATTATTGTCAACAGCTGGGGTGGTACACCTATCGAGGCCTGGATCTCGGCCGACTCCCTGCGGAAGGACTACCCGATGCTCGTGAAACGGGCACAGTTCTTCCAGAACGATGACTATGTGAAAGCCCAGGCTCAGGCCAACATGCAGGCAGAGCAGCAGTGGCAGAAGATGTTGAGCAAAGAGGATCCTGGCATCAGCGAGAACTGGACTGCCGCGGATTTCGATGACAGCCAGTGGCCAAGCGCCAGTCAGTGGGACAGCCAGTGGGCAATGTCACCCACGACCCGCCGTCCTATCATTGGTACGATCTGGCTCCGCCAGCATATCCAGATCGACAAGGCCCATGCCGGCCAGCCAGCCCGTCTGTTGCTCGGCACCCTCTTCGACCAGGATATCACCTATCTGAACGGTCAGGAGATCGGACATACATACTACCAGTACCCGCCGCGCCGCTACGATATCCCCGAAGGATTGCTGCGTGAGGGCGACAACGTGATCACCGTGCGTTTTATCAATAAATACGGCATGGCGCACTTCATCCCCGAGAAGCCCTATATGCTGACCTTTGGCGATGACCGCATGAGTCAGAACCCCATGCCGGCGGACGTCATTCCGTTGGGTGAACAGTGGCAGGTGCACCTCGGTACGGAGATGCCATCCTGTCCCAGTGGCGACATCTCGTTGCAGAACATCCCCACCACGCTCTATAATGCCGTGCTCCATCCGCTGGCACCCTACGCCCTCTCTGGCGTCGTATGGTATCAGGGCGAGTCGAACACAGGCAATCCCGCCCCATACGCAGACTATCTGAAAAAACTGATGGGCTGCTGGCGCGACACGTGGAAAGACCAGAAGATGCCTTTCGTTATTGTGCAACTCGCCAACTACGACGGACGTCAGCAGACGGGATTCCCACAACCCATCACCCCCCAGACCACACCGACAAACAGCGGTTGGGCACAGCTTCGTGAGGCACAGCGCACCGTAGCAGAGGCCGATCCCCGTGCCGAACTGGCCGTCATCAACGACCTCGGTGAAACCGTCGATATCCATCCCCTGCGTAAGAAAGAGGTGGCAGAGCGCATCGGTCTCTGTTTCGACCGTCTTATATATAATAATAAGGTTAAGCTCTCCCCGAAGGTCGTGGCTTCAGAAATCGCTGACGGAAAAATCATCCTCACCTTAGACCAACCAGTACAAGAGGGTGACGTCTATGAATTCGAGGCAGCAGCAGCCGACGGTGACAAGGTCTTCCAGAATGTGACGGCCACCGCGAAAGAGAATATAATCACCCTCAACCTGCCAGAAGACTTCCATCCGCAGAGTGTCGTCTATGCCGTGCGCTATGCCTGGAAGGACAATCCCCTGAAGGCTAATGTCCGTTCCCTCAGCGGTCTGCCGATGAGTTCATTCGAGATAAACGTCAACAAGTAATCATTAAAATAAAAACAAATTATGGCAACAACTAATGAAACCAAGGGCTTCTATAAGCTCTCATGGGTGCAGCGCATCGGCTTCGGCTCAGGCGATCTGGCCCAGAACCTGATCTTCCAGGTCATCTGTACTTACCTGCTGTTCTTCTACACCGACATCTACGGACTGACACCATCCGCAGTGGCCGTCATGTTCCTCGTGGGTAATGTGGCTAACGTGATCTGGGACCCCATTGTGGGCACGTTGATCGACAAGAGCAACCCGCGTTACGGAAAATACCGTTCGTACCTGCTGTATGTGGGTATTCCCCTTTCTGGCTTTGCCATCCTGTGCTTCTACAACGGTTTCGCACCGTCGCTGATATATGCGTATGTCACCTATATAGCGATGCAGTTGCTCTATACGTTTATCAACGTACCTTACGGCGCCCTGAACTCCTCGCTGACCCGCGACACCGATGAGATCACCATCCTCACCTCCGTGCGTATGTTCATGGCCAACCTCGGCGGTCTGGCCGTCAACTCCGGTCTGCCCCTGTTTATCGCCCTGATCGCCGGAGCACCGTCCGACAGTCTTCCGAAAGATCCTTCGGCATGGTTCACCACGATGACCATCTATGCCATCGTCGGTTTCTGCCTGCTCTTCTTCTGCTTCACGCAGTGTAAGGAGCGCGTCGTCATGGATGCGAAGACCACGGAAGACGTGAAGGTCAGCGACCTCTGGATGGAGTTCCTTCGCAATCGTCCCTTGCGTGTGCTCGCCTTCTTCTTCATCACCGCCTTCGCCATGATGTCGGTAGGTAATGCCGCCGGTGCCTATTTCATCAACAGCAACCTGCACGGCTCGGCTCAGGAACTGTCGATCTTCATGGCCTTGGGTTCGCTTCCTGCCTTTATCTTCATGCCGCTGGTGCCCTGGTTCAAGCGCATGGTAGGCAAGAAGAACATGTTCTATCTGTTCCTCGGTGCAGCCATCGTCGGTATGGGCATGCTCTATTTCATCTCAAAGATGGAGAGCCCCAGCATGATCATGATCTATATTGCTCAGTTCATCAAGAGCACGGGTGTCATCGTGGCTACGGGTTATATGTGGGCACTGGTGCCTGAGGTGATCTCTTACGGTGAATACACCACAGGCCGTCGTATCTCCGGTATCGTCAACGCCCTGACGGGACTGTTCTTCAAGGCCGGTATGACATTCGGTAGTATCGTTGGTCCGGCCGTCTTGGCATTTGTAGAGTATGACAGTCAGGTCATCGAGCAGACAGCCTTTGCCGAGGAGGGTATCCTCTGGCTGGTATGCGTCATCCCCGCTATCCTGCTTGCCCTCGCCATGTTCATCATCTCGAAGTATGAACTGACCGACGAGGTGATCGACGACATCAACAAGAAGATCGAGGCCCGCGCTAAAGAATAATAGGTCGTCATATACAACAAAAAGGCGCAGCTCGTGATGAGCCGCGCCTTTTTGTTGTTCATCATTATTGTTTAATGTATAAAATTTCATGTTTTAGGGTGTAACGGTGTAACAATGCCGATAAACACTCAATTGCAGAAAAATGTATAAACGCAAAGAGATTAGTGCCCATCGGCGGGATACATTGTCATTACGCAGTAGCATCGCTGAGTTCTCGGAGGCTGCGCTGCGTCCGCGCAGTTGGGGCAAAAGATGGAGGGCGGCTGCTGCCGTGGCGTCAGTCCTCCTAAAAGCGGATATGTAGGTGAGCGGAGGCATGATTCTCTAAGTTTTGTTCGTTAGTTCGTAATATGCGTGCACAGATACAAAACTTTTTGGAATTATAGAACAACTCGCCCCACCTTTTTTTATAAAATCAAGGCAAAATGCGGGCGGGGAAACCCATAAGACCGCTGTAGAACAATTAATACATAGGGATATCCTCTATATGAGTGATCTCTGGTGAGCCGCCTTCGGGTGTGCCCACCACTGTGATGACATCCAGACGGAATTCGCGGTTGATACGTCGCGACTTGACATAGTAATTGATGGCATGACGCAGATTCTGGAGTTTCCTGTAGTCGATGGCCTCTTCAGGTTCTCCGAACACGCGGTTACGACGGGTTTTCACCTCGACAAAAACCAACATATCGTCATTTGCTGCGATGATGTCAAGATCGCGATGACCCGACTTCCAGTCGCGTTCGATGATATCATAGCCTTTGCGCTGGAGGAAGGCTACTGCCTGTTCCTCACCCCATGTTCCAAGTTCATTATGTGCTGCCATAGTCTGATGTGTTTTGCTTTTCGCCTACAAAAGTAGGACTTTTTTCCCATATCCCGTCATACTTTTGGTTTTTTTATATCTTTGGTACTGCGCTAACTCAAATTTTTACCGTACCTTTGCACCCAAATTTGAAAATACGTATTTTTAGGAATGGAAAACAAGACTTTTAAACGTACGACGGTGACGTCGGCGTTGCCATACGCCAACGGCGGTGTGCACATCGGTCATCTGGCTGGTGTGTATGTGCCCGCTGATATCTATGTACGCTACCTTCGCCTGAAGAAGCGCGAGGTATTGTTTATCGGAGGTAGTGATGAGCATGGTGTGCCCATCACTGTCCGTGCCCGTAAAGAGGGCATTACGCCACAGGATGTAGTCGATCGTTATCATAAGATGATCAAGGACTCTTTCGAGGAGTTCGGCATCTCATTCGATATCTATAGCCGTACCACCTCAGAGACGCATCACAAGTTTGCTGCAGAGTGGTTTAAGAAACTTTACGACGAGGGTAAGCTGACGGAAGAAACCACAGAGCAACTCTACGACGAGGAGGCTAAGCAGTTCCTGGCCGACCGTTACGTAACTGGTGAGTGTCCCCACTGCCACAACGAGGGTGCATACGGTGACCAGTGTGAGAAGTGCGGACGCGACCTCTCGCCCACGGAACTCATCAATCCTAAGTCAACCATCTCTGGTTCTACGCCTGTATTGAAGAAGACCAAGAACTGGTATCTGCCCCTGAACGAGTATCAGGATTGGTTGAAGCAGTGGATCCTCGAGGAGCACAAAGAGTGGCGCCCGAACGTGTATGGCCAGTGTAAGTCTTGGCTCGACATGGATCTTCAGCCCCGTGCGATGACGCGCGACTTAGACTGGGGAATCCCCGTGCCTGTGAAGGATGCAGAAGGCAAGGTACTTTACGTATGGTTCGACGCACCCATCGGCTATGTATCTAACACCAAGGAACTCTGTGAGAAGGAGCCCGAGAAGTGGGGCTCGTGGGAGAAATGGTGGCAGGACGAGGATACCCGTCTCGTTCACTTCATCGGTAAGGACAATATCGTATTCCACTGCATCATCTTCCCTGTGATGATGAAGGCCCACGGCAAGTATATCATGCCTGACAACGTGCCCGCCAACGAGTTCCTGAACCTGGAGAACGACAAGATCTCCACCTCGCGCAACTGGGCTGTCTGGCTCCATGAGTATCTGGTGGATATGCCTGGCAAACAGGATGTGCTGCGCTATGTGCTCACTGCCAATGCGCCTGAGACTAAAGACAACAATTTCACTTGGAAGGACTTCCAGGACCGTAATAACAACGAGTTGGTTGCTGTTTATGGCAACTTCGTGAACCGTGCCCTCCAGTTGACGAAGAAATACTGGAATGGTGTGGTGCCTGCCTGTGGCGAACTATTAGATGTAGATAAGCAGGCCCTGGAGGAGTTCAAGGACGTCAAGGAGAAGGTGGAGGCCCTGCTGGAGCAGTTTAAGTTCCGCGATGCACAGTTCGAGGCCATGAACCTGGCCCGTATCGGCAACCGCTACATCACCGAGTGCGAGCCTTGGAAGGTGTGGAAGACGGATCCCAAGCGCTGTGAGACGATTCTGAATATCTGCTTGCAGTTGACCGCGAACCTCGCCATCGCCTTCGAGCCGTTCCTGCCGTTCTCAAGTAAGAAACTCCGCGAGATGCTCGCCATCGACTCATTTGAGTGGGAGCAGTTGGGTAGCACCGACCTCCTGAAGGCTGGTCATCAGTTGGGAGAGCCCGCCCTGCTCTTCGAGAAGATCGAGGACGAGGTCATCCAGAAGCAGCTTGACAAACTCGAGGCTACCAAGAAGGCCAACGAAGCAGCCTCTTACGAGGCTGCGCCTATCAAGGATACCGTATCGTTCGAGGACTTTGAGAAACTCGACATCCGTGTGGGTCTCGTGAAAGACTGTCAGAAGGTGAAGAAGTCGAAGAAACTCCTACAGTTTACCATCGACGACGGCTCAGGCGTTGACCGTACCATCTGTTCAGGTATCGCTGCCTTCTATGAGAACCCTGAGGAACTCATTGGTAAGCGCATCCTGTTCGTAGCCAACTTTGCCCCCCGTCAGATGATGGGCATCGAAAGTCAGGGCATGATTCTCTCGGCTGTTGATTTTGACGAGAGCCTCAGCGTAGTCACCACCACCAAAGACGTCAAACCAGGCAGCCAAGTAGGATAACTGCTTTTGCAAGAAAATCATTAAGACATGATCTCTTTTATACTATCAACCATTGTCATCATCAACGAGCTGATGGCAGCCAACGTGGGCGATGTGATGAGCCCCGCCATTAATTTCGACAGTTGGATAGAACTCTATAACCCCTCTAACGAGGACGTTAATCTTGCTGGGATGTATCTGAGCGACGATGAGAGCAATCCCAAGCGATGGAAGATTCCCCATGGTACGGTTCCCGCTAAGGGATATCTGGTGTTATGGCTCGGATCGGATCAGATCGACGACTGGCAGGCACCGTTTAAACTAGACTGCGACGGAGGAACCATCTGTCTGAGTGACGCCTCAGGAAACATCATCGCCAGCGAAGACTATCCCCAGGCTATCAGTCATACGGCATACGCCCGTAAGACAGACGGCGGCGACGAATGGGAATGGACAGCCACGCCCACTCCTGGAGAAACTAATGCCACGGCAAAGTTCGCCAGTCAGCGCCTCGACGCTCCCAAAGTGAGTGTTGACAGCAAACTCTTCTCGGGGTCACTCGACATCAGCGTCAACATCCCCAAGGGTGCGCACCTGATGTACACCACCGACGGCAGTCTGCCCAGTGCACCTGTCGATCCCGGTACGGTAGTATCGCCCTGGGTAGAGTATGTTACCAACGGTGATTGCGAGAAATCGGAGACTGGTAGTCTCTCTTATCGCGATCCAGATCATACCAAAGATATGTCTGACATCACAGAGGGTATAGGCTATAATAACACAAGAGGAATCAAGGTACACTCCACCAGTACGGCGAAGAACGACTATGATGCCCAGTTTTTCGTCTATACGCCTAACCATATCTGGCATACTGGCGAGAGATATCGCTTCCGTATGATGGTGCGCGCCGACAAGGCATCGAGAATCACGTCGCAGACGCATACGACACCTCATAACTGGATTGCGAACAACATGTTTGACGGCAAGGACATCAACGTCACTACCGAGTGGCAGGAGTTCTATTATGAAGGCACGATCACCGACGAGCAGGTTGGTAAGTCGGGTGGCGGCTGGGGCTGGTGGGGACAAGAACCTGTGACTTACAAGGACATGCAGACCATCGCCTTCAACCTGAACACTGAGAAAAAGGACAACAATTTCTATTTCGATAATGTGTCGTGGGAATATGACACCACGAGCGGTGAGGCAGATATGACAGAGGAGAGCGTTGACGGTAAGTTCACCATCACCAAGACTACCAACCTCACGTTCCGTCTCTATCAGGACGGTTATCTGCCCAGCGCGCCTGTGACCCGCAGCTATATCAAAACCAACAACGAATACACCCTCCCCGTGGTCAGTATCGTAGGAGACAAGCGCTTCTTCACGGATCCCAAGATCGGTCTTGACTGTGATGGCGACGGCACCAACGGAAAGACGGGCAACGGTCAGGATACGCCCAAGAACTACAACTGTGACTGGGATCGTCCTGTCAACTTCAGTTATATCGACACTGACGGTGAAATGACCTTCAATCAGGACGTGAACCTTAGTGTCTCTGGCGGCTGGACCCGTTCACAGCGGTTCCGCTCATTTAAACTAAAGTCCAATAAGGTCTTCGACGGTCAGAACAGATTCGACTATTCCTTCTTCCCACAGAAGCCCTATACCCGCAATAAGGTGGTACTGCTGCGTAATGGCGGCAATGACGTATGGACGAACGGTGCCCGCTTTACCGACCCTGCCTTGGAAACGATCATCCAACGCTCGGGAATCGATGTCGATGTGCAGTCGTACGTTCCTGTGATAGAATACGTGAACGGTGAGTTGCGTGGTGTGTTCAACATGCGTGAGCCCAACAATGACAAATACGCCTACGCTAACTTTGGATATGATGACGACGAACTCGATGCCTTTGAGAATGAGACGTTCAAGAATGGTGATGATGAGGCTCTCCGTCGTATCTATGAGCTCGGAGCCAAGATCAACGATGATGGAGCTTATAAAAAACTACAGCAGTTGCTCGACATCGACGAATATACCAACTACATGGCCGTCACCCTCTTCCTCTTCAACGATGACTGGCCCAACAACAACATTAAGGGTTACCGTAGCCGCAAAGACGGGAAATACCGTTTTGTCAGCTTCGACCTAGACTACGCTTTCGGAAAATGCGTTAACGGCGGCGACACCAACCAAGACGCCTTTACCCATTTCAATAAGTATAAGACCAAGACCAGCGGAAAGAACGAGCAGAACCACGAGTTTGTCAGTTTCTTCATCAACCTGTTGAAACACGACGAGTATCGCCAGAAGTTTATCGACACGTTCTGTGTCATCGCAGGTAGCGTGTTCGAACCAAACCGTGCTGGCAATATCGTCAATGAGTTGTTGAATGTCGTACAACCCATGACCAAACTGATGCAGCAGCAAGGCATCAGCGACGGTCACGATCCCAAACGGGCTGCAGACGAAATCAAGAATCGTCTGAAGAATCGCTCTGACAAGATGACAAACAACATGAAGAAGTACTCCCCCATGCAGTTGTCATCTGTTAACAGACAATCCGTCACCCTGAAGGCCGATACCGAGGGAGCCCGTCTGTTCGTCAACGATACAGAAGTACCCTATGCCGATTTCAATGGTCACCTCTTCGCCCCTGTGAAATTGAAGGCGCAGGCACCTGCAGGATATCAATTCGCTGGCTGGAAGAACGGCAGTGAGACCATCTCTTCAGAGACCACCATCGACCTGCCAACAGACGACAACCTGAATCTCACGGCCACCTTTACAAAGGCCGCTGAGAGCGTCTCGCCCGTACGTATCAACGAGGTGAGTGCCAACAATGGCATCTTTGTCAACGACTATTGGAAGCGCAACGACTGGGTGGAACTATATAACACCACGGACGCTGCCATCGACGTTGAGGGCATGTACCTGAGCGACAACCTCGAGAACCCCACGAAATATCAGATCACAAAGGGTAAGACACAGAGTTCGACGGTGGTTCCTGCTCATGGTCACCTCATCATCTGGTGCGACAAAGAGGATCCCAAGTCACAACTCCACGCCTCGTTTAAACTGGCATCCGAAGGTGGTGATATCGTACTCACGGCCCAAGACGAGAGTTGGAATGATCAGTTTACCTATATGACGTTGAACAACGATCAGACTGCCGGCCGCTGGCCTGACGGTTGTGATGATGTGTATGTGATGAACGTGCCGACAATTGCAAGTTCTAACATCTGGAGCAGCTATCTTACCTCCATTGAGCAATCTGGCACCAACGGCATCGAGGATCTGACGGCCGAAGACGGTAACATGACTGTCAGATACATGGCAGGCCAACTTGTCATCAGTGGTCCCGGCAATGGCAACGTCCAGGTGCTCATCCATAACCTCTCCGGACAGGCTGTAGCCTCCATGACGACATCACTCACTGGCGGGTATGCGGAAGTACCGCTTACCAGCCTTTCTAACGGTGTCTATGTGGCCGAGGTCAAACATGCCAAAGGTCACAGGACCAGTTGTAAGTTCGTTCTTACTTCGAAATAACACTTGATCCCGCACGGAGAAAGACGGGAATAAAGGCTTTTGTGACGGCGGTCGTAACATACTGACCGCCGTCATAATGTTTGCCCGTATGGTAGTCAGTCCAACCGCCTTCGTTCTTGGGGAGATAGGTGCGCCACGTGGTGACACCCGGTTCGGTGACAGGACTGATCAGCAGGTCGGGACCGAACATATACTCATACTTCTGACGGAGGGCCTCGGGATCGTCGGCGAAGTCAAAGACCAGCGGACGCATCAGGGTATAGCCCTCCTCACTGATCCGACGGGCACACGCCTTGAGATAAGGCTGTAGCTTCTCACGCTCCTTCAGACAGTTGGCGATGATGGCCTGGGCCTCGGGACCATAGTTCCAGGGTTCGGTGTTACTCATATAACCATGCACACGCATCAGGGGCAGATAGACACTCGTCTCTATCCAACGGAGCATCCGCTCAATATAGGCACTATCGGTATATTGGTTCTGCGGACGGAAGAAGCCACCGGCATCATAGGTCCACCACGGATGACCCGCTGCCTGCACACCGAGACCGGCGACGATCTGCCGACGGAAGGTCTCCCAGTCATTACCCACATCGCCACTCCAGAGGGCTGCACCATAACGCTGGATACCCGGGAATCCACAACGGGTGAGGATCATCGGTGTCTTACCTGCCTGTAAGAGTCCCTCATAGACCGTCTTACAGACCATCAGGGGATAGACATTACGCACCTGTTCACCTGCCCACTGACCTTTGTTTACACGACGGCCTGCCAGGTCATCGTTCTCCGGTTCTGTGGCATCCTGCCACCAGGCATCGATGCCGAGGGGGACAAGCCGTTGCGAGAAGTTCTTCCAGTAGGCGGCAGCCGCTTCTGGGCTGAAGAAGTCGATCCAGTCAGTGCCAGGGATATAATATCCGGCGGCCTCCATCTGACGACCCACCTCGGAGGTCTTGTCGATCTTCGACCACACGCTGACCATCAGACGGATATCCATCTGGTGCAGACTGTCGGTGAGCGCCTTGGGATCCGGGTAGAACTCCTCGTCGAAGCGCATGGCGTTCCACCCGTACTTCCCCCAGTACTGCCAGTCCTGTACGATCATACTGATGGGCATCTGTTCCTGTTTGAAGCGGTTGGCCGTCTCCAGGATCTCCGCGGAGGAGTGGAATCGTTCGCGACAGTGGATATAGCCCAGTGCCCAGTCCGGCATCAGGGGTGCCTGTCCCGTCAGCTCACGGAAGGTGGCGATGATCTCGTCGGGCGTTCCCGTGAACACGGTGTAATCGACGGCATGGGCCACGGGAGAGCGGAAGACGGTCTCGTCCTTCACCGGATGATAATAGAGCGTGGGCGTGTCCTCCTTCGTGAGTTCCGCCGTCACGACGTGCTGACCTGCCTTCAGGTGCACGATCGTCGAGGCGGTAGGCGGTAGCCAGAGGTTCTGCATCTCGATCACCGTCTCCCCGTCGATGACGAGGTTATGACGGCGCGCCATCTTCTGTCCAACATCGAGCAGCAGCGCATAGTCACCCTCCTCTTCGACACTGATGACAGACTCAAAGATATGTCGCTCGCGCACTTCGCGCTTGCCACCCTCCGTCGAGGTGACATCGACCACCTCACTCTGACCAGCTCCAGAACGCTTGGTCAAACTGACGCTTTGGTCACTGGGGTTGAACTCCGTCAGTCCGTAGTTGTTCCACAGGATACCGTAGCCCTTACTTGAGATCAGCATTGGCAGACTGATCTGGGTGTTCACCTGAGTCAGTCGTCGCGACAGACCGCGTACGTTGCTGTAGCCGTCCTGGAACTGTCCAAGACCAAAGAGGTATTCATCCTTCGGGGAGTCGAAGGCCAGTGTGGCACCACCATCCCGTAGCTCATGACGGGTGGCATGGAACAGCAGGTGCCCATCACGATCCTTGATGGTCACGGTCTTTGCCTGGGTATCGGTCTTCACCTGAAGATCGCAATCCGTCTCCGCATGCTTCACATAGAGCCAGTCGGGCAGCGTGTCGGTGGCTGCGACCTCCTGATACTGGATCCTGACGGCGTTGCGTGCCAATTTCTTCACAGTTAACGTTCCCTGTGCCTGGGCCGTCATACCCAGACATATCATCACGATTGATATCAATACCTTTTTCATCTGTTTATTCGTTTGTCAGAACGACGCCACCATTACAGGGAATGGTGACAGTCAGCTGCTGTCGTTTGTTCTGTTTGATGGTTTTCACACTGCCGTTGAGCTGGGCATCGTCGCTATAGAACTGCAGCGAAGAGCCTGCGGCAAACATCGGCAGGGCGATGGTCTTCTTCAAGGGTTCCTTCTGGGCGTTGATACCCACGACAAACCACTGCTGACCACAACGGCGGGCCAGAATGATATACTTGCCGGGATAGCCGTCGATCAGTTTCACCTCGTCCCACGTTGTCGGCACGCGCTTCATGAAGTCGATGGCCCAGACAGGGGCATCCTCCAGGTTGTTGGGTGCCAGGGCGAAGTGCTGGACAGCACTCTGGAAGAGTACGGCCACGGCGAGGGCAAACACATCGGACGTACGACGGGTGGTACCGTGCTGGTTATCCGCACTGTAACGCTTGTTCAGGGCAGAACCGCCGAAGTCCATCGAACCCACGGTATTGCGCACGAAAGGATGGATACAGGCGTTATAGGCCTCCGCATCACAGGCTCCCTGTCCGAAGTGGAGGTTCTCGGAGGCCAGCACAGCCTCCGAGGCGGCATAGTTGGGGTACATCCGCTCCCAACCGCGCGGCAGCGTACAACCGTGGAAGATACAGAGCAGTCCGAAGTCATTGGCATCGCTGAGAATATCCTCGTAGAGCTGCATCATCGGCTGTTTGTCACCACCGAAGAAATCCACCTTGATACCCCGGATGCCGTTCTCCTGCATCCACTTCATCTCCTCCCGACGGATACGGCTATTGTTCATCTTACCGATGGGCGTCTGGAAAGCATCGTTCCAGGCACCATTGGAGTTGTACCACAGGAAGATGCCCACGCCCTTCTCCTTACCATAGCGGGCCAGTTCGGCGATCTTCTCGTAGCCGATCTGCTGATCCCAGAAGGCATCGATGAGCACACTCTGGTAACCCATGGCAGCCGAGAAGTCGATATAGCGCTTCTGTTCGTCGAAGTTACAGCTGGGGTCCATGCCGATGATCCAGCTCCACGAGCCCTTGCCATAGATATACTCCTGTGAGGCCTTGTACTTCGGCTGCACGAGGTCGAAGGCAGCCGTGGTCTCCACGATGTTCGCCAGCGGACCGACGGTGATGGTGCGCCACGGGGTCTCACAGGGCAGGGCGACGGCTGCCGACGTGGCACCGGCACCATTCAACTCGCCCGCCTGCGGGAAGCCGATACGGTAGTTGCCACCCTGCTCGTTCAACAGGCGACAACCCACATACCCGCCATCGGTACCCGTCTCGCTGATAAGCACCCACTGATTCTGTGCGGTCTTGAACAGACAGGGGAAGGTATAACCCTCGCCCCAGCCGTTCTTACCCACCGGCTCATCACAGGTATAAGGCGTCTCATAACTGGGTGATGTACGTGCGAAACCTCCCATCGGCTTCGACTGCGGACAGAGGAACGAAGTCGTCCCCTCTGGCAATGCGAAGGCTGATGCTTCTTCCGTCACAACACAGACACGCGTCTCTTTCTGCGGAAGGATCCTGTAGCGGAATGCCACATCACGATCACTGACACGGAAGATGATGTCCATCACAGGCATCTCGGGTTTATCCTTCAGGGCATAGGTAGCCACTCCTTCCGTGGCCTCGTAATCCACACAACTCTGTTTGATGTTACGCAACTGGTAGGTGTCGCTGACAGCCTTTTGCGTTATCTCCTTCAACACTAGTCCCTGGGTAAAGTCACCGATATTGGTTTTCAGCCCCAGGGCCGAACGTTCTAACACCTCTCCCTCATAGAGCACGCGATAGCAGGGCTGTCCTCCCTCTATCAGTTCCAGAATCACTGCCACCTTTCCGTTCGGACTGGTCACCGTCTGGGCCTGTGCCGTCGAGAACGCCAGCATCAGCCCCAGTCCTATTATGAATATCTTCTTCATTTAATGTTTAATCTTTAATGTTTAATCTTTCACACTAAACTCCATCACTTTCAGGTCTTCATCTTTCGACGAGGTACCATAAAGGATCTGATAGCGCCCTGGCTTCACAGCCAATTCGTCAATCATCTCGTCGTAGTACTCGAAGGCCTCACCAGTAAGAGGAACCACAGCGCGTTTTGTCTCACCAGGCTTCAACGTCAGTTTCTTGAAACCCTTCAATGCCTTGATGGGGGCTCCTGGATCGTCAAGGCGCTTCACATAGACCTGAACGGTCTCTGTACCTTCACGATCGCCTGTGTTGGTAACAGGAACGACAACAACGGTGAAAGCTTTTGTTTTGTTTGTCTTAGCGTACTTGGCAGTCATCTCTGCCTTCCCCACATTAAATGTGGTATAACTCAATCCATATCCGAACGCATACTGAGGCACACCCGTGAAGTAACGATAGGTACGGTTTTTCATCGAGTAGTCGAGGAAGTCGGGCAGGTCGTTGTTCGAACGATAGAAAGTTACAGGCAGTTTACCACCAGGGTTGTAGTCGCCAAAGAGCACTTCTGCGAGTGCCTTCGCACCACCCTGTCCTGCATACCAGGCCTGAAGCAAAGCATCGTATTCTCCCTCCACACTGCCAAAGGCGATGGCAGAGCCTGAGCAGTTCACGAAGATCACGGGTTTACCCGTCTGGTGCATGGCCTTCACGAGCATCTGCTGTACCTTCGGCAGTTCGATGTCCTTCTTGTCGCCACCCTCACCTTCCATCTGGGCAGAGATACCACCGATGATGATAATGGCATCGGCAGCCTTCACCTCGTTGGCGAGGTCATTGAAGTCCACGAGGATGCGTTCACAAATGTCACCACGCAACATAGCGAACTGTCCGTTGCCATGCTTATATTCGATTACGATGTCATATGTCTTACCTTTCTCCACAGGGAAAGACTTATATTCTGGCTTACGTCCGAAGCCGAAGAAACGACGGCCACCAGGCTGCGCCTCTTCCACCACTTCACCGTTCACCTTCAGCACATAGCCGTTATCGGTGGTAAGCGTGTACCTCATCTCGCCTGTAAAGTCGGCGACATACTCACCACTCACGCGAACAGAGAGCGAATCACGACTCACGCCCTGGGCAAAACCCCAGGCTCCGAAGGTTGAGAAGTTCAGTTCGTTATAGTAGTCGGTCTTCGCAGGCTCGCCTTCGAGTTCCTTATTATTAAAGAACTCCACCTTCGCACCCTTACCACCATTGAAGTCTTTCAGGTGGTGGATGGTGTTATACTCATCGTCGAGTTCACAAGCCTTCTGGTAGATGATGTTCGCACCAGGCACTGCGGCCTTGATACCCTCCAACAGTGAGTGCTTGTGGTTGTCGGTAGGCGTACCACCGTAGTTACCATTCAGCAACTCTACATCGTCGGCATTAGGACCTAACACGGCGATAGTCTTAATGCTCTTCGAGAGGGGCAGTACACCACCCTTGTTCTCCAACAGCACCATCGACTCACGGGCAGCCTGCGTGGCCAACGCATCGTTCTCCTCGCTACTGATCACCTCTGGACCAAGTTTCGCCCACGGCAGCATATCGGCAGGATCAAACATACCCAGTTCGAAACGTCCCATGAGCGTCTTGCGCAGATGTGCATCGAGGTCACTCTCCTTAATAAGACCTTTCTTCAGACCTTCGCCAAGCGACATAAACACCTTACCGCACTCCAGATCCGTACCATTCAGCACAGCATCCACCGAAGCCGTCAGTCCGTCCTTATGCGTCTCGTGCTGACCCTTGTTAAAGAAATTATTGATGGCATCACAGTCAGTGAGCACGATAGCGTCGTATCCCCACTTATTGCGCAGGATATCAATGAGCAGACGGTCACTCGAACAACAGGGATTACCCTCGAAACGCTGGTAAGCACACATCACCTCACGTACGTTACCCTTCTTGACCAATGCCTTGAAGGCAGGCAGATAGGTCTCCCAGAGGTCACGGTTTGTAGGCTCTACATTCATCGAGTGTCGCAAGGGCTCAGGACCGCTGTGTACGGCATAGTGCTTCGCACAGGCGTGGGTTTTGAAGTAACGGCTGTCGTTACCCTGCATACCCAGGACTGTCTGCACACCCAGTACGGCATTCAGATAGGGATCCTCACCACAGGTCTCCTGTCCGCGACCCCAACGTGGATCACGGAAGATGTTCACGTTCGGACACCAGAAGGTCAGTTCTGGATTACCTGGATAGTAGATAGCACCCTGGGGTACATTAAACAGACTGGGATCATTATGATCAGTGCGATTCCAGTTGGCACGGGCCTCGTCGGAGACCTGCGAGAACACGTCGTACACCAGTTTTTCATTGAAGGCCGCAGCCATTCCAATGGGCTGGGGATAGACGGTATATCCACCCTGTCGCACACCATGACAGGCCTCACTCCACCAGTTATAACTGGGGATGCCCAGACGATCCACCGAGACCGACTTGTTCATCATCAGTCCCACCTTCTCCTCTGGTGTCAACAGCGACAGCAGATTCTCCACACGCTCCTCATTTGAGAGGGCTGGATTCTGGAAAGGATACTTAAAACTGGTTGTCTGAGCCATAGTAATCATAGCCAGGCAACATAATACGGCTGATAATAAGGTCTTTTTCATATTTATTGTTTCTTGTATTTGAATTCATCAATATCCACGTAGCCACCCTTCTTCTTTGTGGCGTAGTTGAAGATACCGAACTTGGTACCCATGAAGAATCGGCGCCAGTCGAAGCCCAGACGATAGTCCTTCGTACCGAGCTGCGTCCAGGTCTCTCCGTCGAGGCTGTAATAGAAGTTAGCCAAGTCCGTGCCAGGCATGAAGCCCTTGCGCTCCGTCTGCGGACGGAAGTCGGCATCGATGCGCAACCAGATCTTTGGCTGCTTCAGTTCGATGCTCTCAATGACCTTCTCCTCAAACTTCGTCACCTCCTTGTCACGGTCTGAGAGTTCCACCTTCTGCTCATTCATCTCCAGCGTGAGTTTCTTACCCCGCTTCTTGATGGTCAGAGCACCCGTATCGCTGTTGAAGGCTGCCAGTCCGGCACAGTCACCGTCCTTCATCTTCGAGAGATCCATCACGATGACACCACTGCAGGTAGGACCCTCCATGCGCTGTGTCAGCGTGTTGGGCGCCAGATAGAGCGTCTTCACCACACGGTTGGTCTTCAGGCGCAGGAAGCCGGGACGTTCCGTCAGGCTCCACGCATTATCGATGGGGTTATGGTTCCACTGCCAGTGCAGACCGAGTTTGGCATTCGAGAAGTCATCGCTCTTCACGATGGCCGTTTTGGGCTCCCCACTCTTGTAGGGCAGCATCGTTGTGGGCACCTTACCGTTCACGTCACCCAGCATCGGCCAGCCGTTGATCCAACGACAGGGCATCACGGTAAGCACACGGCCCACGCCCCCACGATCCTGGAAGATAATACCGTACCAGTCACCGTCAGGCGAATCAACGATGGTGCCCTGAGCCTCGTAGGAGAATCCTCCGAACTCCGACTCCAGGATCACCTGCTTCTCCCACGGTCCGTGGATATCGTCGGCACGGTAGCATACCTCGCGACGATGCTTGCCTGGGGCATAGACGTGCGAGATCATCAACAGGTAGTACTTACCATTATGTTTGATTACGCGCGAACCTTCGAGCAATCCTTTCTCATCCTCCTCGCGCTGGAAGACCTTCTGATAACTGCCTTCAATGACGTCGGAGAGGTCCTGTTTCAGTTCCATCATCTCACCCGTACCATAGATCACATACACACGTTCATCGTCATCGAAGAAAAGCGAGCAGTCGTGGAAGTGACGCATACGCGAAACGAGGTTCCAGGGGCCCTCAGCCTTTTCTGCCGAGAAGATATAGGTGTCGCCCATCGCACCCTGCTCGTTGGGAGCCAGCAGCGCATAGAACTTACCTTTATGATATTTCAGCGAGGTAGCCCACTGTCCGCGACCATAGACCGTTCCCTGCAAGAGGTCGTACTTCGGAGAGTCTGTCAGACGGTCGAAGATATATCCCACGGTCTCCCAGTTCTTCAAGTCCTTCGAGGCCATTACAGGGGCACCAGGCATCAGGTGCATCGTGGTGGAAACGAGATAGAACGTATCACCCACGCGAATCACGTCGGGATCGGGCACGTCAGCCCACAACATCGGGTTCTGGATGGGCTCCATGTGGAGCGTCTCATAATCACCACCTCTCATGTTCTTTTCAAAAAGATTGTTCTTCTCGATGGTCCATCCTTCACGCTTCAGCAGTCCGCAGTCCTCGCCCACGAACATCTTTTTGGCATTCTCGTCACCCTTCAGTTGCCAGTCGAGCCAAGCCAGGGCAGGAACGGTGAACTCACCACCATGGGCCTCACGATAGGTACCACCATGACCTACGGGGAAGTTGATGGCACAAGCCGGCACGTGGTGGATACGGTGGAAGTCGTCCATTCCGTTCTCGTAGGCGATATCCTCCTTGCCACCCAGCATATACATAATCGGCGTGTGAATCTCCTTCAACTTCTCCTTGGGAGGCATCGGCATACCGCCTACGGCCTGACTGGCGTTCTGCTGGTTGAAGAGACCGCTATTACAGATCATCAGCAACTTAATACGGGGATCGGCACAGTTGAAGAGTGTCTGCAATCCGCCACACGACATACCTGCCACGCAGATGCTGTTCACGTCGATCTTCTCGAAGAAGGGCGACTTGGGGTCAGCGTTCTGGGCAAAGGCCCAGTCGATGCTCTCGATCTGCTGTTCTGTACGACTCATCGGACCCCTGTAATACTCGTCAACCATCGGGATGATACCCGTAGCCAATACGAGGTAGCCGTGTGAGGCGATCTCATTGAGGAAGTTCATGTGCTCCCAGGGAGAGTTGGAGCAGGCACCATTACCCCACACCAGGACGGGCAACAACGTGCCACCACCGAACTTCGAGAGGTCCTGAGGCGTGAATACAGTGTGCTCGGGCAGTCCTGGCACTTCGGTCATCACCACCTTATAGGGGCCCGTACCACCGTCTTCAATGATTCTCGATTTGGGCGTCTCCTGAGCATTCACAAGGATACCCATTCCACAAAGGATGAAAGATAATACCAGTTTTTTCATATTTTAATGTTTAATGCTTAATCTTTAATGTTTAATACACCGTGTTGTCAATGCTCTTGAACATCCCCAGATACTGCTTCGCCTTCTGCCGATACATCCTGCACGGCTCCTGATAGGCCTCAGGGATCGCGGTACCCGTATAGACATCCTTGAATCCGGCTTTTTTGACCGCTGTGTCGTCGAACGATGTCAGGTCCTTGCACTCCTTCACGTTCAGGCGCAGCAGCTTCTCCCCGTCGAAGTAGAGTCTCAGTTCGTGCATGCTACCCATCTCGATGTCGGGCGTCTGGGCGTAGATGAACATCACCTTACCATTCAGGTCGTAGAGATACTCCTCGTAGAATTCCCGTGCGGCAAAGTTGTATTTCGTCGTCAGGAAACTCAGGAAGTGTTTCGGATAGGGATCGTATTCCTCCTCGTCCTGCTCCACCTCGCCGAAGTACATGCGGATGTTCTCATGGTGCAGACCCGTAGCCGGCAGATTCATCACCACACTCAGGTTGTAATAGGCGGGCGGATAACCATCGTATGGATAGTCCTCTGCCATCTCAGCGATCACGGTCTTCTGTGCCTGATACACCTTGCGGATACTCTCAATAGTGTTTTGTGCCAGTACCACCTGTAGGCAGCCAACCAGCAACAGATTCATAATGATGGTTCTTCTCATTGGTAAGTTCATTTTAATGGAATAGGTTGCAAAGATAACGAAAAAAAATGAAAGACAGTTATTTTTTCGTTATCTTTGCATCGAATATTCAGATACTTTATGAATTAGGTAGTTCTTATGAAGGCTGCCAAGACCAAGAACATGTAGTGCGATGAGCCACCTCCAAGGACATACTCTGTCTGCTGCCAGAGGAAAGGAAACTCGAGAAGTTCGGGGAAGTCAGGACGGATGAGCGCCGTGCCAGAAACCACACCACCTGGAATGTAACTCCAGTCGGCGCGGTTCAGGCCATAGGCTACGGTAGCAGAACGTGCACCGACACCAGATGCAAATGAGGCGGTGTTACTGCCTGGATGGCAACCCAGAACGAAGTCGAGTGCACTATAGATCGTACTCTTCGAGAATATCTCGGGATAGGCACTGGCCAGAAAATAGTACTCAAATCCAAAACGCTGGATGTCCCATCCTGCACCCCAGATACTAGGACGATAGGGAACACCGTAGGGTGTCTCAGCCGACTGCTTGTCAAGTTGTATCTTATAGTCAGCGAGGGCTGCGCGGAAGGCATCAACAAACTGTCGGCTCCTCTTGTCTTTCTTCGATTGGAGCAGTTTGGCAATGCGGGCCGTGAACCAACCGGTGCGGGCGATGTTGGTCGTGATCAGCTGCTGTTGGCTGAGAATGAAATCAAGTTCTTTTTGCCCACCTGTTGCAAGGTACAGTTCGACAGCGGCCTGCAGTTTGGCACCTACCAGGAAACCGCTCACTTCCGTATTTTGATAGATCTCCTGAGCGATGTCGAGACATTCCTGACTCAGCGCGTCGTTAAATCCGCGCAGCACACGGGCGGCACCGGCCAACTGGGCTGCTGTCGAAAGGGCGCGCATGGGATTATTCTCCGTAAAAATCCAGCGGTCGTCACTATTACCAGCCACCCCATCAGTCATGGCGGCAGCATCACCAAGCATAGCATACTGACGCAACGAGTTACAGATGATGCCGCGATAGAGCCTACCCAGCGCCTGATACGACCGTACCACGGTAAGTGCACCGTTCTCCACTTGTTGCAGAATATCATTCCGACCGTCGGGCTCGTGGATCTCTACACGATGACGCTGCTGGTCGATAGCCGTCACGTCAATGTCGGGATGGAACTGCTCATAGGCTAGCGCAAGGATATAGGCCTCACCAGCCTGTGACTCCACGCGCAGGTCGAAGTCGCCAGCATCGTGCCAACCACCGACATTGACCCCAGGCACTTTGGCGCCCTCAGCATATTTCGAGAGTCCCGGCTGCTGCACGTAACCATCAATATGGTTGCCCACACGCGCCATCAAGGCATCGTCCATGTGGCAGGCATCATGCCAGATACGATACTTCTCACTGACCCTCATGTGACACATCTGCACAGGTAGGAAGTACTCCACGACGGGCTGCCATACGCCACGGTCATAAACATCATCAGCTATACGGAAGACACTCGACTGCGCGTTAGCATATCGCAGTTGATAGAGACCTGGCTCGGTAACATCGTCCAGGTCAGCCGTCAGATAGCGATAGCGCAGGAAATGACCCCATAATTGGGGCTGGATGGTGCGAACGACAGTCTCGCCGTCAGCATCGATCCGAACCAGTTGCAGAGGCTCTATCGTATTGTCACGCTTATCAGTTTCTATCACGATGTGCTTCTGTTGCCGAGTCTGATAGCCAATCTGTGAGGTTTGGATGACAGGCTGGTAACGCCACTGATTATCCACCTCAGGAGTAATCAACCAGCACACGGCACCCTTCGTAGCACCCTTGGCAATCTCGCTGCGCAACACGAACCAACCATTGTTATGATTCATACGTCCGTCATAGAGTTTCAACGGGCCAGTCAGCGATTCCACAGTCAGTTTCTGACTCCTGTCGTCGGGACGTGAGGTAAACTTACTACCTACCGCGTATGGTGCACTGATAATGTCGTCGGCACGGAGGGGACTATACCCCTCACCGTCCAACTGTGCCAGATCAGCCTTCAGCCTTTTGCCCGCAAAAAAATCACCGTCATGATCGCGATTAGTGGCCACCTGCAGTAACGGTGCATTCGGTTGCTGTGGATAGATGCCGCTCTGCTGGTCCATCACCCACGGCTTGCCAAACAGATAACCTGGGAAAAACTCAAGATTGAAACCGACTTTGCCCAACAGGAAATCCGGCACAGGTGTGTCAAGATCGACGGTAACGAGGATACCCTTGCCCTGCGGCTCTACGGTGACGGTGTAGGTGACATGCCAGTCGGGATAGACCATTGGGTTAAAGCCCGTCATGTGGCGCGACGAGTCTGGATAACAGAGCGTGGTTGTAATGCGGTTACCTACTGCCTTACGACTCAATTGTTTGGGCACAGGTTGCCACTGTCCTGGCGTGGCCTCCAGGCGGATGTCGCCGTTGGTGGCGATACGCAGCCCGTTCATAATGACACACACACCACCTTGATGTCCCTCGGGATAGAAGTCGCTGA
Organism: uncultured Prevotellaceae bacterium; assembly: GCA_902784615.1. GTDB lineage: Bacteria > Bacteroidota > Bacteroidia > Bacteroidales > Bacteroidaceae > Prevotella. The sequence goes on from CACZVN010000013.1 coordinate 36,923, forward strand.
ACGTCATCACATCCGTCCCCCCAGCACTGAAATATCCCTCGTTGTTGAGTTGGAATGTCTGTCCATAAGCCGCAAGGCTCATCAGTAACATGCTACCTAATAATTTCTTTTTCATAAGCTCTAATTGTTTTTGTGCTTGGCCAATTTGATGACAATTCTCTTGAATGATATATAATTTGATGACAAATATACACATTTTACAGCAAAAATATATCATTTACGCCATAAATTTATGATAGTTTAGAATTTTAGTATATCTATTGGGTTATATCGACATCGCGATAGAAAATATATGTATTCATACCTATCAGATAGAAAAAAAATCAAAAGAAGTTTGGAAGATATTGTTTTTTTTATTTTCTTTGCACTAATTATTTACCAATATGAAAATCTATAAAATAAAAATAGCGGTTGCAACGCTGATGGCTACGCTTACGATACAGACCCATGGCCAATTGAAAAATCCATCGCCATGTGGACCTGTGCCAACGGAGAACCAATTGCGTTGGCAGGATATGGAAATGTATGCGTTTATCCACTATTCGATGAACACTTACACCGATCAGGAATGGGGCTTTGGTGACGAGCCATTAGAATTGTTTAACCCGTCCGACCTGGATTGTAAACAGTGGGCGCGTGTCTGTAAGCAGGCTGGCATGAGGGGCATCATTTTCACGGCCAAACATCACTGCGGTTTCTGCATGTGGCCATCGAAATATACGGATTATTCAGTAAAGAACACACCTTGGAAGCAAGGCAAGGGCGACGTAGTGCGCGAACTCGCCGAGGCTTGTCGCGAAGAAGGATTGAAATATGCCGTCTATCTCTCACCGTGGGACAGGAACCATGCAGAATACGGCAGACCAGAATATGTTTCTTATTTCCGCAACCAGTTGCACGAACTGCTCACCGAATATGGTGAGATTTTCGAGGTGTGGTTCGACGGTGCCAATGGCGGCGATGGCTGGTATGGCGGTGCCAACGAAACACGTAAAATCGACCGTACGACCTACTATGAGTGGCCAGAGACCTACAAGATGATTCGCGAACTGCAACCCAACTGCCTTATCTGGAACGACGGCAGTGACCGAGGTGATCTGCGTTGGGTGGGTACAGAGGCAGGCAATGTGGGCGAGACCAACTGGAGCCTACTGAACCACGACGGCGAAGTAACGTGGTCTATGCTGCACTACGGATTGGAGACAGGCGACTCGTGGGTGCCCGGCGAGACCAATACCAGCATCCGGCCTGGTTGGTTCTATCATGATACAGAGAACGAGCACGTGAAGAGTCTCTCGAAACTGATGGACACCTATTATAAGTCTGTTGGCCGCAACTCCACGCTATTGCTTAACTTCCCCATTGCCCCTAATGGTCGTATCCATCCTACGGACTCACTGCGAGGCATTGCCTTCAAGAAGATGATTGACGAAGTGTTTAAAACAGATCTCGTTGCCCAAGCAGATATCAAGACACAAGGTCCTGAAACCATCATCGACTTCAAACAGCCGACAGCCTTCAACCGTTTCGTAGCAGAAGAGGATATCCGCTACGGCCAACGCGTGAAAAGGTTTGCACTTGAAGCAGAAATAGAAGGGAAATGGCAGCCATTGAAAGACGAACTCGTGGAGAATGGTGATGGCTTGACCACCATCGGCCATCGCCGCATCATCTGCTTCCCGACCGTCACAGCGACTCGTCTGCGCTTTACCATTCTTGAGACCAAATGCGAGCCCATTATCAAGCGTACTTCTGTCTATCTGGCTCCTGAGTTGTCAGCCGATATCCCTGATAGCGGCGAGAAACGTAGCAGCAACCTCCATTACTTCTTTAGTACACCCATGCAGATGATGATTGACTGGGACACAGAGCAGACTATCACCTCATTCCGCTACCTGCCGCCCCAAAATACGCGCGAGGGATTGGTGACACACTACTCACTCTGGGCCTCAACTGATTGGACAAATTGGACTAAGGTTGCACAGGGCGAGTTCTCGAACATTGTGAACAACCCTATCTGGCAGACTATTAAGTTCCAACCCGTAAAGGCTAAGATTCTCCGTTTGGATGCAGAACGCTTGGCTGAGGGCGAGCGTATGGCCTTTGCCGATTTTGAAGTAGTAACTCAATAAAATAATCGTCATAACTAACCAAATGAAGAAAATCGCTATTCTTTCTTTAGCTCTCTGTGCATGGATAAGCACTACGGCTCAATCAACATCTATGCTATTCGACAATGGTTGGCAGTTTACGCGCAACGGTAAGACCATCACCGTAAACCTACCCCACGACTGGGATATCTACGAAGCACCAGATCCTGCATCAGGCGCCACAAAGGAAGGTGGTGGCTGGTATCCTGGTGGCAAAGGTGAATATCGCAAGACGTTTAAGACGCCCCATGCAGAAATAGTAAGACTTCATTTTGAAGGAGTTTATCAAAAGGCAGAAATCTTTGTGAACGGACAGAAGGCTGGACAGCATGCCTATGGTTATACACCATTCACAGTAGATATCACACCTTATCTCTATAAGGACAAGCGGGATAATGAGGTGCTGGTCAAGGTGAACAACAGCGAGCAGCCCAATTGTCGTTGGTACTCAGGCTCTGGCATTTACCGTCACGTGTGGTTACAGACCAAAGGGCAGCAGTACATTGACGAACAGAGTCTAAGTGTTACGACCCCAGACATCCACACCGTTAACATCAAAGCCGAGGCTGTGATGAAAGATGGATCACGCAAGCCCATTGCTAAGACGCTGCATGTGGAGAACCCGCACTTATGGACACCCGACGATCCCTATCTGTATCATACAACTATCGAGGCTGAGGGCGATGTATTACCCGTTACTTATGGCATCCGCACCATTGAGTATTCAGCCGAAAAAGGCTTCGTACTCAACGGCAAACCGCTGCTCATCAACGGTGCCTGTCTGCATCACGACGACGGTGTGCTGGGAGCGATGGCTTTTGATGCAGCCGAAATCCGTAAGGTGAAGCTGATGAAAGAGGCAGGCTTCAATCTGATTCGTACAGCTCATAACCCAACGACACGCGCTTTTCTCGATGCTTGCGATTCGCTGGGAATGCTCGTCATCGGTGAGGCCTTCGATGGCTGGCGCACTGCCAAGAACCCTTACGACTATTCTACGCTGATTGACTCGTGCTATCGCGAGGATATCCATGCAATGGTGCAGCGCGACCGCAACCACCCCAGCATCATCTGCTGGAGTATCGGCAACGAGGTGATAGAGCGCAAGGATATCCGCGTCGTTACCACAGCCCGTCATCTGAAGCAGGCTATTCTTGAGATGGACAACACACGTCCCGTGACTGAGGCTTTGTGTGCGTGGGACGATGACTGGGAGATCTACGACCCACACTTTGAGGTGCTCGAGATAGGCGGCTATAATTATATGATCCATAAGCATGCCAGCGACCATCAGCGCAACCCCAATCGCGTGATGTGGCAGACTGAGAGTTTTCCAAGAGATGCCTTTAAGAACTGGCAGTTGGTACACGAATACCCCTACATCATCGGCGACATTGTCTGGACAGGACTCGACTATCTGGGCGAGAGTGGTATCGGACGCTATTATTATGAGGGCGAACGACCAGGTGAGCATTATGTAGATGGTGGTCAGCCCGACTGGCACGGTGCCTACTGTGGCGATGTCGATATCACGGGTTGGCGCAAGCCCATCAGTCACTACCGCGAAATGCTTTGGAAGGATTCTAACGATTTGTATATGGCCGTAAAAGAACCCGACAGCTATCATGGAAAGATTCACCAAACGGCTTGGAGCGTATGGCCTATGTGGGAATCATGGAACTGGGCTTCATGGGAAGGTAAACCTATCGAGGTTGAAGTATATACAAAAGCACCAGAGGTTAAACTCTACCTCAACGATAAACTTATTGGCACCAAGGCTGTTGGCCCAAATACAGAATACAAGGCCGTTTTCACCCTACCTTACGAGGCTGGTACACTACGTGTCGAAGCAGGTGGAAACAGCGTGACATTAAACACCGCAGGAAAGCCGGCACGCCTGCTACTAACCCCCGATCGAACTACGATCTCTGCAGACGGGCAAGACGTAGCCTTTATCACCGTTGAGGTTGTTGACAAAGACGGGAACGTATGTCCTGATGCTGCCATTCCCTGTGAGGCTATCGTAAAAGGACAGGGCAGCCTGCTGGCATTTGCCTCTGCCGACCTCAAGGATCGTGAACCTTACACATCACCCCACGTCACCACTTGGAAAGGTCGCGCCTTGCTCGCTGTACGAAGCACCTCTAAGAAAGGAAGTACGCAAATCAGCATTAAAAGCAGTCTGCCAACATCAACTCTTAACATCATCAGCAAAAAATGAGAAAAGCATTCCTGATTCTAACCTCTTTACTGGTCATCACCGTACAGGCACAAACGTCACATGACTGGGAGAACCCCGCTGTACTCGGCATGAACAAACTGCCTTATCATGCCACGCTGCAACTGCCTTCGAAGCAAAAGGAGTGTAAGGAGATCGTAAGCCTTGACGGGCAGTGGCTATTCCACTGGAGTCGCAACCCTGAGGAGCGACCGGCCGACTTCTATCGCGAGAATTACGATGTAAGCAGTTGGGATAAAATCACGGTGCCAGGCAACTGGCAGACGCAGGGTTTTGGTACACCCATCTATATCAACATCAACTACCCGTTTGTAAGAAACCGCCCAAGCGTTACCACCGAGCCTCCTAAGGATTGGACAGCCTACGAGAACCGCAACCCCGTGGGATCGTATGTAACGTTTGTCGATGTTACCAAGGATATGCTCAGCAAAAATCTGATTCTGCACTTCGGTGGTGTACATTCTGCTTTCTATATTTGGATTAACGGACAATGTGTGGGCTACAGTCAGAACTCGATGTCGCCTGCAGAGTTTGATGTAACCAAATATATGCATGAAGGGCATAACAAATTGGCTGTAGAGGTATATCGATGGAGCGACGGTAGCTATCTGGAAGATCAGGACATGTGGCGTCTCAGCGGTATCTTCCGCAGCGTGGAGTTGTGGGTGCGCCCATTGGTACACATCGCCGATTATCATGTAACGGCCGTGCCCAACAAGGATTTCTCGCAGGCTAATGTTACAGCCGACATAGCAATATGTAATATAGGCAAGAAAACAGCAAAGAACCTGAGGACTGTGCTGAAACTGGATGGTAAGACGATAGATGGAACACTTGAAGCGCTTGCAGTTGGAGATACTACACACATACAGCTAACATACCTTATTAATAATCCAAAACTATGGTCGGCTGAAAAGCCTAATCTTTATCCTTTTAGCGTTGAGTTGCAAGACCAAAAGGGTGCCACGACAGAACACTTCGACTATCATCTGGGCGTAAAACGTGTAGAGTGCGTCGGTGAGGTGTTTAAGATCAATGGCAAGAACGTGAAACTGCGTGGTGTGAATCGTCACGACCACCACCCACGTACAGGTCGGTATGTGGATGATGCCACCTACGAGCAGGATATCCGCCTGATGAAGCAGGCCAATATCAACTTCCTGCGTACCAGTCACTATCCTGATCGCGAATACCTCTACGAACTCTGCGATCGCTGGGGTATGTACGTGATGGACGAGGCCAATCAGGAGTCCCACGGCTATGGTTATGCCAACGAAGAAATGGGTAACGACAGAGCATGGGAGAAGGCCCATGTCGATCGTGCAGAATCACTGGTGAAGCGCGATTATAATCACCCTTGTGTCATCCTGTGGAGTCTCGGCAACGAGGGCGGTGTAGGTCCCAACATACAGGCCATGTACGATACGGTATGCCGTCTGGACTCTACCCGTCTGCCATTCTACGATTGTCACCCTCGCTATTCTGCCCTGCACGACTTTGGCTATCCCACCCCCGATGTGCTGAAGGCTGAGGCTGAAAAGGAAACAGAGAAGCCGCTGATAGCCCGCGAATATGCCCACGCCATGGGTAACTCGATGGGCAACTTCCAAGAGTATTGGGATGTCATCTATGCTGATAGCAGCATAGCAGGTGCCGCCGTTTGGGATTGGGTTGACCAGGGGCTTGTTAAAAAGGAAGACGAAGGTGAGAACCAGTCGTCTGGTATCGAGTTCTTTGCCTATGGAGGCGACTTCGGCGACCAGCCTAATGATGGTCCCTTCTGCATCAACGGCCTCATAGCCCCCGACCGCAAGCCTCATCCCCACTACTATGAGGTGCAACACGTGTATCAGCCATTGCAGTTCGTACTTGATGACGACAACATCCGCATCATCAACCACGATTGCTTCACGGCCCTTGAGGAATACGACTATTACTACGAACTCTCGCGTAACGGTGAGATTGCCGGTGGAGGGTTGCTGACACTTAACGGAGACCATATCGAACTGCCCTATTATCCTGACGACAACGAGATAACAATGACCATCGAAGCGCGCCTGAAGGAGGACAGGCCATGGGCCGAGAGTGGATTTGCCGTTGCTCGCGAGCAGTTCATCCTCAGAGAGTACATCTACCCTTGGAGTGTCATGCCCGCTGGTAAAGTCTCTAGCAAGAATATCACCATCGACGGCAACATCCTCACCTCATGGATTGTTGATGGTCAGGAAATGCTGAAGGCACCTCTTGAGCCCTATTTCTGGAAACCCGAGAACGACAACCAGCATGCCGCCCACTTCGCTGAGCGTACCGCTGTATGGAAGAATGCGACCGATGTAACAGTGAACTACACCATCATCGACGAGCGCACTATCCAGGTCGATGTCGATTACCATCCCACAGGTAGCAATAAGCCCGTAATGCCCAAGTTCGGTATGCGCATGCGACTGCCCGCCGACTTTACCAATATTGAGTATTATGGCCGTGGTCCGTGGGAGAACTATCCTGACCGCAAACGTGGTGCTTTCTTAGGTCGCTACAAGATGCCACTGAGCGCATACGAGACAGAATACATTCACCCGCAGGACAATGGCTGCCGTACGGATGTGCGCTGGTTCAATATCAGCAACACCCAAAAAACACTCCATATCAATGGCTGTCAACCTCTCTGCATCCGTGCCTGGGACTATGGCGAGGAGGATTTGGAACAGGCTAAGCATCCGCACGAAATAAACCGTGGACGTTTCGTCAATCTGAACATCGACTTAAACATCCACGGTGTAGGCGGTGTCGATACTTGGGGACAGCGTACGTTACCCCAATATACCATCGACGGCAACAAACCTTATCAGTACAGTTTTATCTTGGAATGGGATTAAACTAGCGCCACCCGGGGCCACCACCAGGACCGCTACCGCCACCTGTATAGGTGCTCAGCGTGACCGATGAGCCACCACTGACTGTGCCACCGACATTACCCATGCCGCCAAAATACTCCGTGCCGCCACTGACGGTGACACCCGACTTCAGAGATGGCGTAGATGAGGTATATACAACGAGTTGCTGGTCGCTGCCGCCGCCTCCAGGGCCACCGCCAGGGCCTCCGCCACCAGGACCGCCACCATTGCCGGAAGATGACTGGGTAGGTGTCTGGAAGGCCAGTGCGAGATCGTTTCCATTATACAGTGCATACCAACTGTTTTCTGTCCATGATGAGGTGTACATACATGTTCCACCAGAAATACTGGCTCCACTTTCCAGTCCACCGATAGCCACTATCGTACCACCTGTAACGTAGAGTTGTTTCCGCTCCTCACTATTGGTATCGATAGCCACCTCGGGCGAAGAGGCTCCAATAGCATAGACCACACCTCCTTTGATATAGCAGTTGCCATTCGCGTCGATGCCGTCATTGTTGGTAGAGTGGGCATAGACATAGCCGCCACTAATCGTGAGATCACCACCAGAGTTGACGGCATCGTCGTAGGCATTGACGGTGACATGCCCGTCAGAGATGATGATGGCACCTTCGCACTGGATACCCTCAGAATCCCTGGAAGGACAATTGACAGTAATCGTACCGCCCTCAATATAAATATTGCCGCTGTCCTCATCCTCGTGGTCAGTTGTCTCTCCAGTGGCACTGTCACCGTCGATGTCGCACTGGATGCCATCGTCACTCGTACCGCTGATATTGATCGTTCCACTTTCCATGAGGAAATACTCATTGCAGTTGATACCGTCACCGACGGCACCGAGCACGTTGATGGTGGCATTCTTCAGACTACAATAGTCACCTGTCTTAATGGCGTGTTTCACCTTGCCTGTCACATTGAGCGTACCCTTTTGGGCAAACTCGGCATGACCATTTATATAAAGACAGCCCTTCTGCGAGCCACCGGCAGCATCGACCAGTGTATTGTCAGTGCCCGTCACTACCTTTATCTTGATGCGCTTGCCGTCCTGGATATGGATGGCGGCTCCCGAGGTAACAGGATTGGCATTGGTGAGCGTCAGTCCGTTCAGCTCAATGGTTGCCTTGTAAGAACCCGACATATAGAATTCACCATCAGAAGATGAGCCTGAGAGCGTATATGTGATCTCGTCAGCCACATCGTCGCTCTGAGCGATATTCACATGAGCTCCGCTTTGAGTAACGGTCACATCATCAGCAATGTCGCTGGATACGGTCACAGTAGCCGAAGAACCGTTATATACCACACTGACGGTCCTGCTGGTCTCTCCAGAAGAACCACTCTCCGTGATGGCGATCTTCGAGATGTCACTGACGTTATAGGCCGTTCCGCCAATGGTGATGGTGCCAGCAATGCTGTCATAGGTCATGGTACCGGCTTCCGACGCCTCTACCTGTGTGCTTCCGCTGCTGGTTGTCACGGTCAGAGTCTGGGCAGAAGTCTGGGATAGTGAACAAAGCATGGTGACAAGTATCACCATCATTTTAAGGATGGCAGTCTTTTTCATCTTACTTGGATCTTACGGGTGATATTACCTTTCTTTATAATATAGATACCTTTAGAGAGTGAGGCATTGGAGGGGATCCGGCGCCCCGTCAGGTCATAGACCGCATCGGCATCGCTCAGGTTGAAACCCTCGCTCTCAATACTGCTGATACCCGTTGTCTCATTGCTGGTAGAGAAGTTCATCGAAGCCAGATCGCTCAAGGCGATGGTTTTCGTCTCAGAGGTGTTAGCGTTGATGGCCACGAGGTTGCCGTCGCTGAAGGTGATAGTCAGTCCGACGGCTGTCAACGAAGTCTTCGTGCCGTCCTGTTCCACCAGTGTAAGGTAGGTGTAGTCCGCAGCCTTTATTGAAAGTACGGCTGCCATTGCCAGTGATATCAAAAAAACTTTCTTCATAAGCGTTATATATCGTAGTTTGCCGCTGCAAAGATAGATGTTCCTGTGCATATTACATCATCTTTTTAAACTAAAAAGGAAATGAAAGCAGATATTAACACTCAAAGCGCGACTCATGAGTTTTTCTCCTTTGTGTCGCGAATGGCATCTTCGTAGCCAGTCAGGGCTGAAAAAGGCGCAAACTGGGCCGCACGGTTCCACATCGACATCTGCGGATGGCGCTTAGAGACATGATGCGGCAGGTTGATGATGTCGTCGTAATTATCCGTCATGCTTTGTGTCCTCCTATCTGTTTGTTGCGTTCCTTGGCTGTTGCGCCCTCCTCGAAGTTCAGCCCCCTGAGGATGGCGTTCTTGCCGAAACGCTGTTTGATTTTCAACTGTGCCTCTTGCATCCGACGTTCCTTGTCGAGCCGTGTCTGTTCCTCCTGACGCTGTTTTTCTAAAGTCTCGTAGTCTGTGAAAAGATCAAGTTGCTGGGGAGCACTCTCATGCGCTGCTACCGATGCCTCTGATACCACGTGATTGGTTGTCAAGTTAAGTCTGCGTATAAGCAGATCGGGATTCACCTGACGGTCAAAGAGTTCTGCAGCGCCATCCATGATGAGTCGTGAAGACGATGTGGGCTTCTCGAAATTGAGCGAGCCGTGGGCGTGTTTCGGTACAGGTTTACCGTAATGATTGGTGGTTATCTCCCCATGATACTTGGCACGAATCTCTGGACGCGTCAGGCACTCCGCGTCGTAGCCTACGGTCAGCACCAGTTGATCTGTTACCAGCCGTTTCGACACCAAGTCAAGTGCCATTCCCTCAGCCATCTCCAGTATCACCACACGGGCCTTCTTGAACGTATAGGGCTCTTGCAGCACCTGACCGTTGCTGAAGCTGTTCGTCTCTGGCCGATAAGCCTTCACGGCCTCCATCGTACACGGTTCCCAGCCCCAGGCATGGTCTATCAACAGCTCGGCATTCACGCCAAACAGCCGATATAGCAATCCCTCGTTCTGTTCAGATAGACGGGCCAGTTTACCCATCGTGTCGATGCCATATAAAGCAAGTTTCTCTGCAATGCCTCTGCCTACACGCCAGAATTTCGTGATAGGCCGATAGTCCCACAACTCCCTGCGATACGACATTTCATCCAACTCAGCGATACGTACACCGTCTTTGTCGGCAGGCATCTTCTTGGCAACAATATCCATCGCCACCTTGCAGAGGTACATATTCGTGCCAATACCTGCCGTGGCCGTGATACCCGTCTGCGAGAGCACGTCACGGATCATCTTCATCGCCAACTCATGAGCCGTCAACTTGTAAGTGCCCAGGTAGGCCGTCACATCCATAATCACCTCGTCGATGCTATACACGTGGATGTCCTCAGGCGCAATGTATTTCAAGTAGATGCTGTAGATCTTCGAACTGACCTCAATGTAGTGAGCCATCTGCGGCGGTACTGCGATATAATCCACAGCCCAGTCAGAATGTGCCTGCAACTCGATATCTGATGTTGATTTGCCAGTGAGCCTATGACTTGGAGATTTCATCTGCCTTTCATAGTTCACCTCCCGCATCCGTTGTACCACCTCGAACAGTCGCGCACGACCACCGATGCCGTATGCTTTCAGCGACGGAGAAACAGCCAGGCAGATGGTTTTCTCCGTTCTGGACACGTCAGCCACGACCAGATTGGTGGTCAGCGGGTCAAGTCCTCTGTCCACACACTCCACTGAAGCGTAGAACGACTTCAGGTCAATGGCTATATATGTTCGCTGTTGCAAACGATAATGAATCTTCTATATTTCGTGGGCAAAGATACAAATAAAAAGGCAATAACATCGCAGTTAGCACAAAATAAAATAGATTTTTGTGTTTAAATTTGAGGAAATTTTGTATCTTTGCAGCATTCAAGTGTAGAACAAATAAATAAAAACAACTATAACTTAGGTACAACTATTAACAAATAACGGCAACGAAGAAGAAATTATGGCAAACCGACCTTTAGACACCACACTGTTGGACCGCGCCATCGTGTTCGCTGTTCGCGCCCATGCCGGGACTGAGCGTCGCGGCAAGGGTTTTCCCTATATCGTCCATCCGATGGAGGCTGTGGAAATCGTGGCCACGATGACACCCGACCAGGAACTGCTGGCCGCCGCAGCCTTGCACGACACCGTGGAGGACACCGACGTTACGATAGAACAGATCCGCAGCGAGTTCGGTGAACGTGTAGCCTCGTTTGTCGCTGCAGAGAGCGATGAGCCCCATCAGAGGCCAGACAGCGTAGAAAACTGGCGTGCCCGCAAGCAGGCCGCCATCGACCGCCTGGCCCATGCTTCACGCGATGCCAAGATCGTGGCTCTCGGCGACAAACTCTCGAATATGCGGGCCATCGCCCGCGACTATGCCGAGCAGAGTGACCGGCTCTGGGACCTTTTCCACGCCAAAGACCCCAAAGACCACGAGTGGCACTACCGAGGACTGGCAGATGCACTCAGTGAACTCCGCGACACCTTCGCCTACAAGGAATTTGAATATCTCATCCATCAAGTATTCGGATAATGAAGCAGACAATATACATCTTATTATTCATTGCAACGGTAGCGACTTCTCAGACTGCTACGGCGCAGGACGAGACCATCGTGTTTACGCCCCAGTGGACGGCACAAGCCCAGTTCGCCGGCTATTACGTGGCCGAGGCAAAGGGTTTTTACCGCGAAGCGGGTGTGAAGGTGAAGATAGAACATCCGTCGGCCACCCAGCCCGCTATGAGCCGCCTGCGTAAGAACGAATGTCAGGCCACGACCCTACAGCTCTGTCAGGCGATGGAGATTGTGGATGAAGGCATTCCCCTGGTGAACATCCTTCAGACATCGATGAACAATGCGATGGTCATTGTTTCTGCCCGCGACAAGGACCCGCTAACACAGAAGGGAGCCCGTGTAGGCATCTGGAGCGTCGGTTTCGGTCAGTTGGCCATCTGCATGAGTATCAAGGATCATCTGGACTACGAATGGGTGCGCTTCGCCCAGAACGTCAACCTGTTCGTGGCAGGTGCCCTCGATGCCACGCTGGCCATGAGTTACAACGAGTACTACCAATTGGTGCAGGCTGGCATCAAGATGACCGACAAGAACGTGTATCGTTTCTGCGACCACGGCTACAACGTGCAGGAGGACGGTATCTATATGACCCGCGACTATTATGTCCAGCATAAGGAGCAGGCGCGCCGCTTTGCCCAGGCCAGTCGTAAGGGCTGGGAGTGGGCAGCCCAACATCCCGACGAGACGCTGGACATCGTGATGCAGTATGTCAATAAGAACCACATCGCCACCAACCGTGTGATGCAGCGGCTGATGCTCCAGGAGGTACTGCGCCTGCAGGTGGACCGCGAGTCGAAGAAACGCGAGTTCCGCTTGCGTCCCGACATGGTGCGACAGGCCAGCCGCTTGATGGTGGAGAACCAAATGCTGAGTCGCGAAGTGACGTACAACGAATTAATTGACAATAGATAATTGACAATTATGAAAAGACTCTTAGCATATATCCGTCGTAAACTATCCGTCAGGGTCAGCCTGTGGGTGGTATTTTTTGCTGCCATTATCTTCAATGTCGCCCTCGGCTTCCTGTTTTATCAGTCCCGTGAGGCTGTGCGCCAGGAGGCTGTCAGCCGTGCCACGCAAATCCTGGATAAGACTTCTTTGCGTGTGGAGGGCATCCTGAACCGTGTGGAGGTGGCCTCGAATATGACCAAGTGGCTGGTACAGCGCCATCCCAACAAGGCCGACTCTATGTTCGTCTATAGCCGGGGCCTGTTGCTGAATAATCCCGACTTCTACAACTGCTCCATCGCCTTCGAGCCATACTACTTCAAAGACAGGGGCCGTTACTTCTCCGCCTATACCAAGCACGTGGGCGACTCGATACGCACCATCCAGGGCGGCAGCGACAATTACCAGTATTTCTTTGCGGACTGGTATCTGATGCCCCAACTACTGGAAAAACCATGCTGGACGGAACCGTATATGGACCTCGACGTGGCTACGAACACCAGCGAGATGGTGACCAGCTACTGTCAGACCATCACGAACCAGCAGGACCAACTGATAGGTGTCATCAACATCAGTCTCTCACTAAACTGGCTCTCGCAGACCATCTCAGCGGTCAAACCCTATCCTAACTCATATAGCATCATGATAGGGCGTGGCGGCACCTACTTCGTGCATCCCGATACGATGAAAATCACCCGCCAGACCATCTTCACCCAGACGCTGGAGCAGCCTGACACGGCCCTGACCGCTTTGGGCTATGCCATGCAGCACGGCGAGGAGGGCATGAAGCACATGAACATCGGTGGTAAGGACAGCTATGTGTTCTACAAACCCCTCGGAAAAACAGGCTGTTCGATGGCCATCGTCTGCCCGGAGAGCGACATCTTCAGCGGCTTCGACCGTCTGCGCCGTACCGTCATGACTATTGTCGCCATAGGCCTGTTGCTGATGCTATACCTATTCATCCGCATCATCACCAGCGAGCTGAAACCCCTGCAACGGCTGGCCGATGAGGCCGAGACCATCGCCTCAGGACAGTTCGATGCCGTACTACCTGATTTCCAGCGCATCGACGAGATAGGACAGTTGAGCCACTCGTTTGGAAATATGCAGCAGTCGCTGGTGAAATACATCGAAGAACTGAAGAAAACTACCGCCCAGAAGGCTTCGATAGAGAGCGATCTCCGTATTGCCAGTGAGATTCAGATGGGCATGCTGCCTGAAAAATTCCCCACCAGGGCCGACCATAACGATGTGCAGCTCTTTGCCTCGCTGACCCCTGCCAAGGAGGTGGGCGGCGACCTGTTTGACTTCTATTTCCGAGATGAGAAACTCTTCTTCTGTATCGGCGACGTCTCGGGCAAGGGCGTGCCTGCCTCGCTCTTCATGGCAGTGACCCGTTCTACCTTCCGAACCGTATCGGCTCACGAGTCGATGCCAGACCGTATCGTGACCACGATGAACAAGACCATTGCCGACATGAACAAAACCTTCATGTTCGTGACCCTTTTCGTCGGGGTACTCGACCTACCCACAGGCCGTCTGCGCTACTGCAACGCCGGCCACGATGCTCCATTGCTCGTCGGTGCAGGCGTAGGCGAACTGCCCTGCGACTCGAACATCCCCGTCGGATTCAAGCCTAAATGGAAGTTCTCCCTGCAGGAGACACAGATCTTCACCGGCACCACCATCTTCCTCTTCACCGACGGACTGCCTGAGGCCATGGATGCCAACAAAACCCTGTTCCAAATGGAGCGCGTCAACGACGTGGCAAACCGTGCGTTGGCCAAACAACAACAGGAGCCCCATCAGCTGATCAGTCTGATGACTGAGGCTGTTCACCAGTTTGTAGGCGACGCCGAACAGAGCGACGACCTGACGATGATGGCCATACAATATATCAAACAGCAGAGTGACGTACAGATGCGGAAAAGCATCGTGCTGTCAAACGACACGCAGGAGGTACCACAACTGAATGCTTTTGTTGATGAGGTTTGCCAGACCGTAGGATTCGATCAATCTGTCACGATGCAGATCAAAGTGGCCATTGAGGAGGCTGTGGTCAACGTGATGAAATATGCCTATCCATCCGGACATCGCGGCGACGTGACCATAGAGGCAGCCTCGAACGATATACGTCTGAAGTTCACCATCACTGACAGCGGCAAACCTTTCGATCCCACCGTTCAGTCGGAGGTCGATACCTCGCTTTCTGCCAAGGAACGGAAGATTGGGGGATTGGGTATCCACATCATGCGCCAGAACATGGACTCTATCAACTACGAGCGCATGGACAACCTCAATGTGCTGACGCTGAGAAAGAAGATTAAACATTAATAAATAAGATTATGAACGTAAGAATTGAAGAAATTGATGGCAACGTGGTTGCCTTTCTGGCAGGTATTCTCGACACTGCTGCTGCCCCAGAGACTGAAAAGGCTATGAGTCCTCTTAATGACGTAGAGGGGAAGGATATTATCATAGACTGTACTGATTTGGAATACATTTCATCAGCCGGTCTGCGTATATTCCTTGGCATCTTGCAGAATGCCGAGGATAAGGGCGGACATGTCTATATTAAGGGCATCAACGATGAGGTGCGTGGCGTCTTCACAATCACGGGCTTCAGTAATATCTTCGAATTTAAGTAAAAAAATGACATGAAACTAGATCCGCATGGCGAAATGCTGCTGCAGCAATACCGCAAGCTGTGCCCCACGCTGCAACAGTTGGCCGACGAGGCCAGCCAACAGTTGCACCATGCACTGAAAGAACAGGGTATCTACATCACCGCCATGGAGCACCGGGTGAAGACAGAGAAATCACTCATAGGGAAACTGGAACTGAAGGGGGCGAAGTATAAAAGCATCGACGATATCACCGACCTCGTGGGGCTGCGTGTTATCACTTTCTATACTGACGAGGTTGACAAGGTGGCGGCCATCGCCAAGCGCGTTTTCGATATCGACTGGAAAGAGAGTGTCGATAAGCGTAAGTTGCATGATCTGGATGCTTTCGGCTATAACTCGCTGCACTTTATCTGTCGGCTCAAGACAGGCAGTCCGCGCTTCGAACTTCAGATGCGTACAGCCCTGCAGCATGTGTGGTCCACCATTGAGCACGACACCGGCTACAAGGGCGATGTAAAGATCCCCCGCGAGTACAAGCGGCAATTCAGCCGTTTGGCAGGTATGATGGAACTAATAGACGACGAGTTCAGCCGCCTACGTGTAGTGCTCACTGACTACCGCCGCCAGACACTGGCATTGGTAAAGAACGGACAGCTTAACGATGTGCCACTGTCAGCCGAGACATTCCGCAGCTATCTCGAACTGCATCCCTTCGACCGCCTGAACAAACGTATCGCTGCCGTCAACCAAGCCGAAATCTGGCCCGTCTCGGTGATGTCGTATCTGCCAGTGCTCGAATCCTTCGGACTGGAGACCCTCGGTGACGTACAACAATTCATCGACGAGAACTGCGACGATGCCTACCAGTTGGCACTCTCGCAACTGGCTATCACCGATCTCGACATCCTCTCGTCGAACACAGCCCTGCAGTATCTCTGTCTGGTCTATGTACTGAAACACGATGGCGGCCGCGATGGTCTTAAATCACTCTACGACATCATTAATGGCGAAAGCGATGCCAACGGCATGCTGGCCGACCTGATGATGGAGCAGGCCAAGACACTGCCCTTTATGCGTGGCTGATATCGACTATTTTTCGTATATTTGCAAAACAACATGGTAGAGGCACCAAACTTTGAATACAAGTACGACCTGGCATACAGGAAGTCGTTTGCGGCAAGGCTCAGCTTCAGAATTATGGGCATTGCCGCAGGCGTCTTCTTGGTGGCTGTCGGTTTGTTCTTCTACTTCACGGGCGATAGTATGACACTGCCATTGACCCACCAGATCGTAAAATACGGCACCATCGTATTCATCGTAGGTCTGACGTCGCTGTTCATATTCTGTACCTGGGCCATCTATCAGATGGTGCGCCCATTACGACAGTTCACTGAATCAGTCATCAGCATCGCCGAGGGTAATCTGGACGCGCCGTTGCCTACTATTCATTCCGAGGACGAGTTGCTGCAGTTGCGCAATTCGTTTGAGCACATGCAGCATGCCCTAAAGCAGCATATTAACGACTTGCAGATGACAACCGCCAGCAAGGAACGGTTGCAGAGCGAGTTGAAGATCGCCCACGACATCCAGATGGGTATGATTCCCACAACGTTTCCCCAACGACAGGATCTCGACCTCTTTGCCTCGATGACCCCCGCCAAAGAGGTGGGTGGCGACCTCTATGATTTTATCATCGAGGGCGACCAGCTATTCTTTATCATCGGCGATGTGGCAGGCAAGGGAGTACCCGCATCACTCTATATGGCAGTTACGCGAACATTATTCCGAAACCTCGCTGGCAACTATCAGAGTGCTGCCAACATCGTGCGGGAGATGAACCACGCCATCGCATCGACCAACGACTCATATATTTTCGTAACTGTCTTCGTGGGCGTTCTTGACATGAAAACCCACTACCTGACCTATTGCAATGCCGCCCATAATGCCCCCGTGATGATTACGACAGAGGGTGAGTGCAGTCTGCTGGAAGTAGAGACGAATCTGCCAATAGGTGTGGAAGATCGCTATAACTACAATGAACAACAGGTGGACTTCCCACCAGGCAGTGCGCTGCTGCTCTATTCCGACGGACTGACGGAGGCTATGTACTCCTCCAATGACGGTAGCAGGAAACTGTTTGGCGAACAACGCGTACTGCACGATGTGGAGAAGAACTATAAGGCATCGGCCATCGAAGTGATTGACTTCCTGAAACAGCATGTAGCCGTGTTTGCCGACGGAACAGAGCAGAGTGACGATCTGACGATGCTCTTCGTGCGTCACGGCATTGCCCATGAGGCAGGTGTAACACCTTCGCGACGCCTCATTATGAAAAACGAGATGACAGAGGTGGGGCGTCTGCGCACCTTCTTCTTCTCCGTCTGCCGAGAGCATGGTATCGACGACGAAACCGCCAAGACCCTGAATCTCGCCTTGGAGGAATGGGTGGCCAATGTCATTAACTATGCCTATCCGAAGGGTATGCGAGGACATGTGGAAGTAACAGCCGACGTCAATGATGATGTGCTGACCCTTGTCATCAAGGATCACGGCACCGCCTTCGATCCCACACAACATGCAGAAGTGGATATTAATGCCGAACTCGACGAACGTACCATCGGTGGCCTGGGAATCCACTTGGTACGCACCATTATGGACACTGTGGAATACCAGCGTACAGCCGACGGCTACAATCGGCTGGTGCTAACAAAGACATTAAATATTAAACCTTAAATAATCGCCTATGGAATCTATCGTTTTCTGGGGTTTCAACCTCTATGCATGGATTACCATTGCCACGGTACTCACGATGTTCACCGTCCTGTTGTTCACCAAACTCCGTGCCGATCTGGTTTTCCTTGGAGCCATCTCCATCCTCTTCGTTACAGGGGTGCTGAATGCCAAGGAGGCTTTCTCTGGCTTCAGCTCTACGTCGGTAGTCATCATCGGCGTCCTGTTTGTCGTGGTGGCAGGTCTGACGCATACGGGTGTGTTGCAATGGATTGTCAAACACCTGTTAGGCCAACCCAAGACCTATTCCAAGGCAGTCATCCGACTGATGCTGCCAGTGGCGGCTCTCAGTTCGTTCCTCAGCAACACCACAGTCGTAGCCCTGTTTGTGGGTATTGTCAAGATGTGGTCGAAGAAACTGAACATCTCTCCCTCGAAACTGTTGATTCCGCTGAGCTATGCTTCGGGCATGGGTGGTGTGTGTACGCTGATTGGTACACCGCCCAACCTGATCATCTCCGGTCTCTATGCCGATCATACAGGCAACGCCATGAACGTGCTGGCAACCACCATCCCTGGCTTGTTCTGCTTGTTTATTGGTGTGCTCAGCATCATCGCCATGCGCAAGTTGCTGCCAGACCGTAAGGCACCTGAGGCAGCCTTCGAATCGACCAGTGACTATACGATAGAACTGTTGGTACCATCTGATAATCCACACATCGGAGAAACTATTGCCGAGGCGGGCCTGAATGATGTGCGTGGTGGTAGTCTGATTGAGATTATACACTACGACGACATTACCTCACCTGTACCTGACGATGATCTTATCATGGGTGGTGACCGTCTGATCTTTGCAGGTCAGATCGACGAAATTCTCGACCTGAAGAAGAGTCACGGACTGGTGAATGCCGACCATCATGTGTTCACCATGAGCGAGGTTGATCAGAATCGCCAGTTGCGTACCGCCTATGTCACCTTCGGCAGCAGCCTCATCAACAAGAGTATCGGTGGTAGTTCGTTTGAGAAAGACAATAACCTGACTCTCGTAGCCGTAGCCCGCCGTGGCAAGCGCATCGAGGAGTCGCCTCGTGATGTGGTGCTGCAGGCTGGTGACACGCTGCTGCTCGAATGTCCACCGAACGTCAAGATGGACACCGATCGTCTGACCTCACAACTGCAGTTCTTCGATTCTGCACAGGTGCCTAACATCGGCAAGAAGACATTCGTTTCCACTACCATCATGATAGCGATGGTGGTGCTCTCCGCCCTGAATGTCATCCCGCTGTTGCAGTGCGCCTTCCTCGCAGCCATGGCCATGCTGCTGTTCCGCTGCTGCAACGTCGATCAGGCCATGAAGGCCATCAACTGGGAAATCCTGATGGTGTTTGCAGGAAGCGTTGTGCTGGGTGTCGCCATCCAGAAGACGGGTATTGCCGAGCGACTGGCCTTCGGCATCCTCGATGTCTGCGGCACCAACCCCATTGTCGTGATGGCCGCCATCTGTCTGGTAGGTACCTTTATCACCGAGTTTATCTCCAACACGGCAGCCGGTGCCATGTTCTTCCCCATCATGTACGAGGCCGCCGAGAAACTGGGCTACGAGCCCTATCCGTTCCTCATTGCCCTGATGGTCAGCGTCAGTTCGAGCTTCGCCACACCGATTGGCTCACCTACCCACATGCTGGTCTATGGTCCTGGCGGCTACCGCTTCAGCGACTTCATGCGCATTGGTCTGCTGATGAACTTCATCATCCTGGCTGCCAATATCCTTATTGTAAATATCATTTATCCTTTAACCCCGCTAAACCCATAACATCATGAATATCAACATTCAAGAACAAAACGGCACTTACGTTGCCAAACTATCCGGCTGGCTCGACACCAACGAAGCATCACAGTTTATGGAGGACATCAAGCCGCTTGAGGCTCACATCGACAAGTCCATTGTGCTCGACTGCAAAGACCTGGAATACGTATGCAGTCTGGCTCTCCGTGGTATGCTGAAACTAAAGAAAGAGAGCGCTGCGAAAGGTGGCACCCTGTTATTGCGCAACGTCACTGGCGAAGTACAGAAAGTCCTCACCATGACGGGCTTCATCAAGCTCTTCGACATCGAATAGACCAATGCAACATGCATCCGTTGTCTGAATCATAAACGCTCCATTCTCGTCACTCGTAGCACCCTGGATATAAGTAGAGTCAGCCGTTCAGAATTCTGTTTCTGACGCATTTCACGGCGGGTTTGTAATAGTCTATCTCCATCACTTCGAGTGTGCGTTTCAGTTCATCCATCAGCTCAGGATAGAATTTACACATACGGAAGGCAAGTTTCATACAGACCGACTGAATGCCAGGGAATTCCTCAATATCCATCATGTGCTCGAAGCAGAAATCAAGGAAGTCTGTCCGCAGGTCATCTTCAGACATCTCCAATCGCTCAATGACGTTAAGCGACAGTCGTCTGACGGATGAGTTATCTGTCTGCATGGCCTGGTCAATGAATTCGTTGAGTATCACCTGCAGTTGCGACAGTTCATCTTTGCGGGCCTTGGTCAGTCCCCACAAGGCACTCCTTGCCACGCGGTAATCCTGACTGAAAGCATACTGACGAGAAAAGCCAAGGAAGTCGCCCGTAGATTTCACCTCTTGGTAAATCTCTTGGGCACATCCCTCGCTAAATGTCTGTTGTAATCTCTCGCTTGTAATCGCCATTCTTTATTTCAACTTATAGATTTCATTCTGCAGGCGCTGAAGGAACTTAGCTGCGTGAGCGCCATCCATCTGAACGTGGTGGAATTGGAATGATACTGGCAGAGTGGTTTTGAACAGGCCATGGCGGTACTTGCCCCACATCACCATCGGATTGCTGAACTGGTCAGTGTATTGGTTGATGATGCAGTCGAGTTCCGTCTGTATCATGGCAGATGTGCCGATAACCATGTGTTCGTCAAGGAAAGCGCTCGACCTTTGGTCGCTTGCAAAGCAAGAACTTTTACATTCATTCGCTGCCTGCGCTGTCAACGACAGGTAGTAGCGATTGAATTGCTGTAAATCATCGGTGAAAGGAATGTCGCAGGAACTGATGCCTCCCTTACTGTTCTCTACAATGACATTGACGGCAAGTTTGTCGTAGTGGTATAACTTCCCGACTACAGGCAGCGTATAGAACTCCTCCACTTGGCCCGCAGCCTTGCCTACGCACCAGCACATCAGCATGGTGAACTTCATGCCACTCCTTTTGCAGACCTTTACCAAGCGGCTAACATCCAGCGTCTTCACCAATGTCACCATCGGCATGGGCGATGACATCCACATACGGAATGCTTCAGCACGGTTACTCTCCTGAGGGTTTATTTCTCTCTTCATGCTGTTTATTCTATCGGCATCATTACGCCACACTGGTAGTCGGGTGACTCGATGTCCGTGCCCTGATACCACTCCATGCAGCAGGAATTCGGTGCCCATTTGTATTCCAGATGAGCGGGCACCCACTCCTTATGGAACTTTTCGTACTGCTCTTGGAAGGCTTTCATGCCTCCCTCGAAATGCATCTTCAGCCACTTTCCGCTATGAATGGGGAAGAGCTGCATTCCTGCGGGAACTTCACCACCTTTATATATACCACCAATGACGTAAGTAAAGGTGTTTTTGCAGCAAGCACCGAAATTAGCTTCCCAACAGGTAGCACAATTGTGATTAGGAATATCGCAGGTGCATAATCCGAACTCGCCAACACCATTGTCGAATGCAGCCTTCTGACAAGCGTTGGGTGTTTGCTTCTCAAAAATCACAGGCTTGATAATCTTTTCCACATACTCACCCCAGAACTTAGGGCATTCTTCTTTTGCCTCGTTAAAGGCAATTTTCTTGGCCATGCCAACAATCTGCACATTGTGCAGCTCAATAATCTCGTGTTTCATATGTCCTTTTTTTGTTTGACGTTGCAAAATTACGAAGTATTTCGATTGTTGCCAAATAATTATGCTATTTGATTACATTCTTGCCTTCTGCTTCTCTCCGGCACCAGAGCCACGATATTTAGAGCGGGCCTCGTTGAACTTCCAGGTAAGGTCAAGCACAAAGGTGCGACGGGCTGGATTGTGCGTAGTCAGCTCTCGATAACCGAAGACGATGGCATCGGTCTTGTTGGTATGGAAGATATCGCTGCAACGCAAGTCGAAAGTGAGTGTACCCATACGCTTTTCTGCCAACCAAGAATAAACCAAGGATGGTTCAACGTGATGGTGGAGCCATCGGCCGTAGGCGATTTGAAATCCTGCAACTGAGTGATGATAGTCCACATAGGATGCCAGCAGCCGATGGTAGGCCGTGCTGATAACTGGATGCTGAACTTGTTGTAATCCTCCCAGCTGTTGATGGGACGCACAAGGCTGACAAGGGGATCTTCTGAACCAGGGAAAGGCTCTGTCGACATAGTGAGGGCATCCTTCACGCGGCCATAGTTCAGCATC
>CACZVN010000014.1 GCA_902784615.1 uncultured Prevotellaceae bacterium
ACGCTGCATGATGACGTCAAGACCCAGACGGTTGATAGACTCAGAGAAATCGAGGAATACAGCCAGACCCGTGTTGTTCACACCGAAGCCCTTGTCGCAACGCTCCTTAGCGGCACGAGAGGCCACGTCACGAGGTACGAGGTTACCGAAGGCAGGATAACGGCGCTCCAGATAGTAGTCGCGATCCTCCTCAGGAATCTCCCAACCCTGCTTCGTTCCAGCCTGCAGAGCCTTGGCATCCTCAATCTTCTTGGGAACCCAGATACGGCCATCGTTACGCAGTGACTCAGACATCAGCGTCAGCTTAGACTGCTTGTCACCATGAACGGGGATACAGGTGGGGTGAATCTGAACGTAAGAGGGATTAGCAAAGTAAGCACCCTTACGATAGCACTGAACGGCAGCAGAGCAGTTACAACCCATAGCGTTGGTGCTCAAGAAGTAGGTGTTACCATAACCACCAGTAGCGATAACGACAGCATTTGCGCTGAAGCGAACCAGCTTACCTGTTGTCAGATCCTTGGCGATGATACCACGGGCGCGGCCATCCACGATGACCACATCTTCCATCTCATAACGGGTGTAGAGCTTCACCTTGCCAGCCTTCACCTGACAGCTCAAAGAACTGTAGGCACCCAGCAGCAACTGCTGACCCGTCTGACCCTTGGCATAGAACGTACGGCTTACCTGAGCACCACCGAATGAACGGTTGGCCAGCATGCCACCATACTCACGAGCGAAAGGAACGCCCTGAGCCACGCACTGGTCGATAATATTGTTTGATACCTCTGCCAGACGATACACGTTGGCCTCGCGAGCACGATAGTCACCACCCTTTACAGTGTCGTAGAACAGACGATAGACAGAGTCACCATCGTTCTGATAGCACTTGGCAGCGTTGATACCACCCTGAGCGGCGATCGAGTGAGCGCGACGGGGAGAGTCCTGGATACACAGGTTGATCACGTTGAAGCCCATCTCACCAAGTGAAGCAGCGGCAGAAGCACCAGCCAAGCCAGTACCAACGACGATCACGTCGAGCTTCAGCTTGTTCTTCGGGTTGACAAGACGCTGATGAGCCTTATATTCCTTCCATTTCTCAGGTACTGGACCTGCGGGAATCTTAGAATCAATTTTCTTAGCCATAATTCTTCAGTTTTAAACGATTAACAACACAGGCTCGGAGCGCACTTGAATGCGAAAGCCAAAACAACTACCAAGAAAGCCAGGATCAGCAGCGTCACGTAGATGATGCCGATGCACTTCCAGCGCTGGAACCAGATCTTGCCGCTCCAACCGATGGTCTGCAGGGCTGACCAGAAACCGTGGGTCAGGTGGAACCAGAGGGCTACCAGCCAGATGATGTAGAGCACTACGAAGACAGGATTAGCAAATGTCTCCTTGATCCATGCGAAACCGTCGGCGGGATCAATCTGCTGATAGGCACCTACCAACTCGGCAAACATCATGTTGTACCAGAAGTTGAACAGGTGAAGCAACAGACCCAGCAGGACGATGATGCCCAGCACGAGCATGTTCTTTGATGACCACTCCACCTTACCGGAATTGACTACCGTGGCTACCTCATAGCGGTTGTTACCGCGAGCCGTACGGTTCTGTGCCGTCAGGATGAAGGCAAAGACAATGTGAATCACTGCCAGGGCAGCCAAGCCAAGTGTAGCCACGACGGCATACCAGTTGGCACCCAGGAATTCGCAAATCATGTTGTAACCCTCTTCCGAGAACAGCGCTACCAAGTTCATGCAACCATGGAAGGTCAGGAACAAGATCAGCGCAATGCCCGTTACAGACATTACAACTTTTCTACCAATTGATGAATTGATTAACCACATAAGTTGTTGAATTTTAATGAATTATTGATTGTTTTATAATTATTATTAGGTACGTTCGTACACGTTGAGGGTACAAAAATAATAAAAAATTATGAAAAGCGCAAGTGTTTTCGCAAATATTTTCACTATTTCTTTCTCTTTTTTTCGTAACTTTGCAACCAAAACAACGAAAAATATGGTATTGAAGTATGATGTCATCGTCATCGGAGGAGGTCATGCAGGCTGTGAGGCAGCCTGTGCCAGTGCCAATATGGGTGCCAAGACCTGTTTGGTGACGATGGACATGAACAAGATTGCCCAAATGTCGTGTAATCCTGCCGTCGGAGGCATTGCCAAAGGACAGATCGTGCGCGAGATCGACGCCCTCGGCGGACAGATGGGTCTCGTGACGGATGCCACCTCGATACAGTTCCGGATGCTGAATGTCGGTAAGGGGCCTGCCATGTGGAGTCCTCGTGCCCAGTGCGACAGAGGGAAATTCATCTGGGAATGGAGAAGAAAACTCGATGAAACGGAGCATCTCGATATCTGGCAGGATCAGGCAGATGAACTGATCACGGAAAAGGTCGCTGGTGAGACTGGTGTGCGTGCCATTGGCGTTAGAACGATCTGGGGTGCTGAACTCTATGCGAAATGTGTCATCGTGACGGCTGGTACTTTCCTGAACGGTCTGATGCATATCGGCAGGAAGATGGTGCCAGGCGGTCGTATCGCCGAACCTGCCGTCCCCCACTTCACAGAAAGCATCACGCGCCATGGCATCACCTCGGCCCGTATGAAGACTGGTACGCCTGTTCGTCTTGACAAGCGGTCGATTCATTTCGATGAAATGGAGATTCAGCCTGGTGAAACGAAGCCCTATCAGTTTAGTTATCTGAACAAGGCTGGTGCACTGAAACAACTCCCCTGTTGGACGGTGAACACCAACGCGGAGGTACACGAGATACTGAAAAGCGGCCTCGCAGACTCTCCTCTTTATAACGGCCAGATCCAGTCGATAGGTCCTCGCTACTGTCCTTCCATCGAGACGAAGCTCGTCACCTTCCCGGATCGCGAGAAACATCCGCTGTTCTTGGAGCCTGAGGGCGAGGATACCAATGAGATGTATCTGAATGGCTTCTCGTCATCCCTCCCGATGGATGTGCAGATAGAAGCACTGAAGAAGATGCCTGCCTTCAGGGATATCAAGGTGTATCGTCCCGGCTATGCCATCGAGTACGATTTCTTCGATCCCACCCAACTGCGACATTCGTTGGAATCGAAGATCATTGAGAACCTCTTCCTGGCTGGACAGGTGAATGGCACCACGGGCTACGAGGAGGCAGGCGGTCAGGGCACAATGGCAGGCATCAATGCCGCCCTGAAAGCAGGAAGCGAAAGTGACTCTACCTACGAGCCCTTTATCCTCCATCGCGACGAGGCCTATATCGGCGTATTGATCGATGACTTGGTAACAAAGGGCGTCGATGAGCCCTATCGTATGTTCACCTCTCGGGCTGAGTATCGTATCCTGTTGAGGCAGGATGATGCGGATGCCCGTCTGACGGAAAAAGCCTACGAACTTGGATTGGTCAAAAGGGATCGTTATGAGTGGTGGTTGGAGAAAAAACAACATATCGAAGAAATCGAAAATTTCTGTGAAAGCTTTGCGATCAAACCGAGACTTGTCAATTCGTCCTTGGAGGCCTTGGGCACTACCCCACTCCAGTACGGCTGTAAGTTGGTGGATCTCGTCAACCGTCCGCAACTGAATCTGAAGAATCTATCGGAGTTGATTCCATCACTGAAAGAATTACTGAATCGACCGAATAATCGTCAGAAAGAAATCGCAGAGGCTGCAGAGATCAGAATGAAATATAAAGGTTATATCGAGCGCGAGCGGATGGTGGCAGAGAAGATGCACCGTTTAGAAAACATCCGCATCAAGGGGCACTTCAACTACGAAGAACTGCAAGGACTCTCTACCGAGTGTCGTCAGAAACTGATGAAGATCCAGCCCGAGACATTAGCACAGGCCAGTCGTATCCCTGGGGTCTCTCCCAGCGACATCAATGTGCTGTTGGTACTCATGGGCAGATAACGTTCCACGTGAAACAAAAGTTCAAAAACAAATTTATAACTTACTGATTATGAACAACAAAGTACTGCTTGACAATCTGCGTTGCATACCAGATTTCCCCAAGAAGGGCATCAACTTCAGAGACGTGACAACGCTCTACAAAAATGCCGAGTGTTTACAGATTATGCTCGACGAACTCGAGGCGATCTACAAGGACAAAGGCATCACCAAGATCGTGGGTATCGAGAGCCGTGGCTTCGTGATGGCCTCCGCCCTTGCTGGCAGATTAGGCTGTGGTGTCGTCCTCGCCCGTAAGCCAGGTAAACTCCCTTCTACTGTGATTAAGGAATCGTTCTCGAAGGAATATGGTGTCGATACCATCGAAATGCACATCGACTCCATCGATGAAAACGACGTGGTACTGATCCATGACGACCTCCTTGCCACTGGTGGTACGGCTAAGGCAGCCTACAACCTTGTACAGCACTTCCATCCGAAGAAGGTCTATATGAACTTCATCATCGAGATCAAAGACGAAGGTCTGCATGGCCGTGACGTCTTCAAGGGTATCGACCTCACTACCCTCATCACGATCTAAGAAACGTTCCACGTGAAACACGATTTCCAGAAACGCCTATAAACAAAGGGTTTGCGAATGACGAAGGAAGAGAACGAGAAACGATTAGCATATCTGAAAGGAATCGTCAGCAGGTTGCCAGACAAGCCTGGCAGTTACCAGTTTTATGACGAGACCAAGACCATCATCTATGTGGGAAAGGCGAAGAATCTCAAGTCGAGGGTCTCTTCGTACTTCCACACAGAGGTGGATCGTTTCAAGACCAAGGTTCTCGTCTCGAAGATCTTCGACATCAGTTATACAGTGGTGAATACGGAGGAGGATGCACTACTCCTGGAGAACTCCCTCATCAAGAAATACAATCCCCGTTATAACGTACTCCTGAAAGACGGTAAGACCTACCCTTCCATCTGCGTTACCAACGAATACCTGCCACGTATCTTCAAGACCCGTACCATCAACAAGAAATGGGGCACCTACTACGGGCCCTACTCCCATGTGGGAGCCATGTACGCCGTGCTCGACCTCATCAAGGAACTTTATCACCCACGTACCTGTATGTCGCCCATCACCAAGGAGGGCGTTGAGACGGGTAAATATAAGGTCTGCCTCGACTACCATATCAAGAAATGTATGGGTCCGTGCGTAGGCAAACAGTCCTCCGAGGACTACCAGAAGAACATCCTCCAGGCCCGCGAGATCCTGAAAGGCAACACCCGTCAAGTACTCAAAGACCTCAAGGACGAGATGCTCCGTCTGAGTGAGGAACTGCGCTTCGAGGAGGCCGAGGAGGTGAAGCGGAAATACATCGCCCTTGACACCTTCGTCAGCAAGAGCGAGGTGGTCAGCCATATCATCAACAACGTCGATGTGTTCTCCATCACCAGCGACGAGAAGATTGCTTACATTAACTTCGTCCATGTCTCGAATGGCAGTGTAAACCAGAGTTTTACCATCGAATACAAGAAGAAACTCAACGAATCAGACGAGGAACTGCTGCAGCTGGGTATCGTGGAGTTGCGCCAGCGTTTCAAGAGCGACGCCAAGGAGATCATCGTGCCTCAAGAGATAGACCTCGAACTGGATGGCGTGAAGTTCACAGTACCCAAATTAGGCGATAAAAAGACCCTGCTTGACCTCTCGATCATGAACGGCAAACAGTATAAGTTCGACCGTCTGAAACAGGCCGAGAAACTGAATCCAGAACAGAAGCAGACGCGCCTGATGAAGGAGTTGCAGGACAAGCTCCACCTGCCCAAACTACCCTACCAGATCGAGTGCTTCGACAACTCGAATATCTCTGGTACGGATGCGGTGGCCGCCTGTGTGGTTTTCAAGGGAATGAAACCCTCGAAACGCGACTACAAACACTACAATATCAAGACCGTCGAGGGCCCTGATGACTATGCCTCGATGAAGGAGGTGGTACATAGGAGATACACCCGTCTGATCGACGAAGAACAGCCCCTACCCGACCTCATTATCGCCGATGGCGGCAAGGGTCAGATGGAGGTGATCCGTCAGGTGATCCAGGACGAGCTCGACCTCGATATCCCCATCGCCGGACTGGCCAAGAACGACCGTCACCGCACCAACGAACTGCTCTACGGTTTCCCCCCATTAAGCGTCGCCCTGAAGACGGACTCCGAACTGTTCCACGTACTTACCCAGATCCAAGATGAGGTGCATCGCTTCGCCATAGAATTCCACAGAAACAAGCGTTCTAAGCGCGCTTTACACTCCGAGCTTGACAACATCCCGGGCATCGGCCCGAAGACGCGTGACGGGCTTCTAAATGCCCTTAAATCGGTTAAGAAGATCCGTGAGGCTGAGCTGACGGAACTGGAGACTATTATCGGCCCCGCAAAAGCCCAGATCGTCTATGATTACTTCCACGTGGAAAAAGAGGCTCCAGAGCAAAAATAAGGGCTGCTATTCGCGCAATAGGGGCCACAGAATTTCCAATAAGAGTCACATAATTTT
Organism: uncultured Prevotellaceae bacterium; assembly: GCA_902784615.1. GTDB lineage: Bacteria > Bacteroidota > Bacteroidia > Bacteroidales > Bacteroidaceae > Prevotella. Next base: position 6,473 of record CACZVN010000014.1, read on the forward strand.
CCTACGGGACCACTTATTATCCACAACGCCGCTACACCGCTACGCCGTCCCATTTGCAAAACTTACAATTCTAGAATTTCGGTGCAACTCAGGCTTTCCGCGGAGCCTATTCAACAGAAATAAGGGTTAAGAGAGAATCATTCAACTTCTGCCAGGGTTAAGAATGAGGTTCCCTAAAAGGCATTCAACCTGTGGCAGGGTTAAGGTAAAAACCATTCAACTGTTTCTAGGGAAGTACAGTCAGTGGACAAGTGGACAAGTGGACAAAAGGTAAAATCAAAAATACTAAAATTATGAATCATATATAATTTATTATTATATTATATATATATAATATAATAATAAAAATATAATTATGATAATTATGGTATAACTTAGAAATACCCTTTTGTCCACTTGTCCACTTGTCCACTTTGCTATTTACGTAAATGTAAGTTTGTAAGTTGTAAGTCACTTCGTTTGGGAAAAGCAAATGGGACGGTGTAGCGATGTAGCGGCGTAATTATCATAGCATATATTTGGAAGTTTCGAAATAATTGCTTATCTTTGCCGAAAATTCAAAGAGATGAGAGCAGTCATACAGCGTGTCAGCCATGCCAGCGTCACCATCGAAGGAACGGTGAAAAGCCAGATACAACAGGGTTTCCTGATCCTGTTGGGCATCTGCGACGAGGACACGATGGAGGATGTGGATTGGCTGGTGAAGAAGATTGCCAACCTGCGCGTGTTTGGTGACGAGAACGACGTGATGAATCGCTCCATCCTCGATGTCCAAGGTGAAGCCTTGGTGGTAAGTCAGTTCACGCTCTATGCCAGCTATAAGAAAGGTAATCGTCCGAGCTGGTTCCGAGCCGGCTCCCACGAGCACTCTATCCCACTCTACGAGGCCTTCTGCCGCGATCTTTCCGAGGCTATAGGCAAACCCGTAGGCACGGGTGAATTCGGCGCTGATATGAAGGTAGAACTGCTCAACGACGGGCCCGTAACTATCTGTATGGATACGAAAAACAAGGAATAAACTTCAAATAACACTTTAAACAAACAAGACATGGACAAGAGACAAATTATCAATTACGTGAACTTCGCAGCCCTGGTTATCTACCTGATTGGCCGCGTACTCGACATGCCCATCCTCTGCTGGATAGGCCTTGGTATCATGACACTCTCCAGCGTGTGGACCATCCTCCACTGGAAAGAAAACGACAAGATCTCGAACTACATATCCGTAGCCTTCCTCGTACTCGTCGGACTATCCCTGTTTGGACTATAAGACATGAAGAAATACTTGAGAGAGATCGAGGTCTCCGGATTGATACTCACCGCCATAGGCGTTGTCTGTGCACTGGTGTGGGGTGCTCATTTCGGCATGTGGCCCTGCGCCATCGGACTATTACTATTGCTGGTGGTCTTTCTCTACAAGGCCTTCCACTGGAAGGAATACGAGCGTGAGAACAGGCAGTATATCATGATTATCCTGCTCGCCATCTTCATTCTGTTCATTCAAATGATAATCAAACGATGACCATCAAAGAAGCACAAAAGGCTGTAGATCAGTGGATTAAAGAATATGGCGTTCGCTATTTCTCAGAACTCACCAATATGGCGGTTCTGACGGAGGAGGTGGGTGAACTAGCCCGTGTGATAGCCCGTAAATATGGGGATCAGAGCTTCAAGGAGGGCGAAACGGACAACCTCGGTGAAGAGATGGCCGATGTGCTCTGGGTGCTGCTCTGTCTGGCAAACCAGACGGGTGTCGATCTCACCACAGAACTCCAGAAATCCATCGAGAAGAAGACGCAGCGCGACTCCCTCAGGCATATCCACAACAAGAAATTATTAGCATAAAACAGATAGGTATTATGGCAGAAAAGACAGTAGAAAAAAGCGTTATCGAAGAAGCGCTGAACAAGTACAACCTCAACATCTCTGACGAAGACGTGAAGGCTGCCGTGAAGAAGATCATCACGGAGAAAGTACACGAGAACGATACCCCTGAGGTGAAGAAATTCCTGATGGGCAGTGTGGAACTGACAACGCTAAAGACCACAGATTCAGACGAAAGTGTGATGGCGTTCACAGAGCGTGTGAACCAGTTCGACGAACAATACCCTAACCTACCCCATGTGGCCACGATCTGCGTCTATCCCCGCTTTGCGAAGGTGGTATCAGAGACGCTGGAGGTGGAAGGTGTCGAAATTGCCTGTGTATCAGGAAGTTTCCCGTCGTCGCAGGCGCTTATCGAAGTGAAGACGGTGGAGACGGCCTTGGCCGTAAAAGACGGCGCTACAGAGATCGATATGGTATTGTCTGTAGGGGCTTTTCTCTCAGGCGATTACGAGACGGTCTGCGACGAGATCCAGCAGATGAAAGAGGCTTGTGGAGAGAAGAAGATGAAGGTGATTCTTGAAACGGGTTGTCTGAAGACGGCCAGCAACATCAAGACGGCCTCGCTATTGGCTATGTATTCAGGAGCCGACTACATCAAGACATCAACTGGCAAGCTGGAGCCCGCCGCCACCCCAGAGGCCGCTTACGTGATGTGTCAGGCCATCAAGGAATACTACGATGAAACGGGCATTCAGATCGGTTTCAAGCCCGCTGGAGGCCTGAATTCCGTGATGGACGCCCTGATCTATTACACCATCGTGAAAGAAGTCCTGGGCGAGAAATGGCTCACGAACCAGTGGTTCCGCATGGGTACTTCGCGACTGGCGAACATGCTGCTGAGCGAAGTCATCGGAGAAGAAGTGAAGTTCTTTTAGATAAGTAAGGGGTGAACGATCGTTCACCCCTTCTTTTATAATTTGCGTTGGATCGCATATTCCAGATAGGCGGAATAGGCATCTTTCAGAGCCGGATCCTTGACGTTTTCATCGATATACTGGCGCACCTGAACGGCAATCTCGTCCATCTTCTGCTGGGCATATTCAATACCACCATACTCCTTCGTAAACTCCACGAGGACGGCGATTTCATCGGCATTGATCGTACCCGCCTTCACCTTCAGGGCCAGCGGCATCATCGACTCGTAGGGCGAATGGTTCAGTGCATAGATCACTGGCAGTGTCAACTTGCCCTCTGCCATATCGGCACCAGTCGGCTTACCCACTTCTGCAGAATCGAAATAATCGAAGATATCATCGCGGATCTGGAAGATCATACCCAGATTACGGCCAAAGTTTCTCGCCTTTTCAACATCCTCCTCAGAAGCTCCTGCTGACAACGCACCAATACCTGCGCATGCCTGGAAAAGAGAGGCAGTCTTCTTCTCAATGACCTGATAATAAACCTCTTCCGAGATCTCCCTACTGGAAATGTTCTGCAACTGGAGAATCTCACCTGCAGCCAATGTCCTACCCAGTTCTGAGAGCTCACGCAGGATCTCCCGGCTACCAGCCACAGAGACGTTCAACAGACAGGTAGAAAGGATATAGTCACCCACTAGGACTGCCACCTTATTAGTATAGGCCGCATTGACGGAGGGACGACCACGACGCTCATCACTCTCATCAACCACGTCATCATGGGTCAGACTGGCCGTATGCAGCAATTCAAGGGCAACGGCAGAACGCAGGGTGATATCAGAGACAACACCGTAGTTCTTCGCGGAAAGAAGCGTGATCATCGGACGCATCTGCTTACCTGAGCGCTCACGGATATAGGTGAGGGCCTGCGACAACAGACCGTCAGGATGAGAGAGGGCTTCATGGAAAAGACGGGTGAAGTCCTCAAATTCCGTTGTAATCGGCGATTTTATACGCTGCAGATAGTCCATTCGATAAGAATTTGGGACAAAAGTATAAAAAAATTGGGTAATTAGAAAGTTTTTTCGTAATTTTGAGCAGAAAATTAAGAAAGTTATGCAGAAATTGTTCCTTTTAGACGCTTACGCGCTCATTTACAGGTCGTATTACGCCTTTATCAAGAACCCGAGAATCAACTCGAAAGGACTGAACACATCGGCCATCATCGGCTTCTGTAATACCCTGAATGAGGTGCTGCAGAAAGAGCAGCCCACGCATATCGGTGTGGCCTTCGATCCCCACGGTCCGACGTTCCGTAGTGAGGCCTTCCCAGAGTATAAGGCGCAGCGCGAAGAGACGCCCGAGGACATCCGCAAGGCTGTGCCCATCATCAAGGACATCCTGAAAGCCTATAACATCCCCATCCTACAGGTGGATGGCTATGAGGCCGACGACGTGATCGGCACCCTCGCCAAAAAGGCAGATTCCATCGGCGTGCAGACCTATATGCTCACCCCAGATAAGGACTACGGCCAGTTGGTGACGGAGAATGTGAAGATCTTCCGACCGCGTCATGGAGGCGGCTACGAGGTGATGGGTCCTAAGGAGGTGACGGAGAAATATGGCATCACTACCCCACTCCAGGTCATCGACCTCCTGGCACTGATGGGTGACTCGGCAGACAATTTCCCCGGGTGTCCTGGTGTCGGTGAGAAGACAGCCACGAAACTCATCAGCGACTTCGGAGATGTCAAATCACTGATCGAACGTTCGAGTGAGATCAAGGGTAAGTTGCGCGAGAAAGTGGAGGAACATGTGAAGGATATCGAGATGTCATACTTCCTCGCCACCATCAAAACGGATGTTCCTGTCGAACTCAACATGGATGCTCTGAAACTTGTCGAGCCGAATGAGGAGGAATTAGGCAAATTGTTCACGGAATTGGAGTTCAAGAGTCTCGCAGACCGAATTCTTAAAAAGAATCAAAAACCGCAAAAAACCGTCAACGCACAACTCGATTTGTTTGGCGAATTTCCTGCCGACGGGTCGGACTTAAGCGAAAATTCAAGTTTTGAAAGCCTGAAAACAACGGTACACGATTACAAACTCGTTGAGAATGAGGAAGATTTAAAGAAACTTCGTGATTATTTCTTGACAAACGAAATTTTAAGTCTAGACACGGAAACCACCTCCACCTCTCCCATCGACGCAGAATTGGTAGGTTTGAGCTTTGCCGTGAAGGAATTCGAGGCTTTCTACGTGCCTGTTCCTGCCAATCGTGAAGAAGCGTTGCGAATTGTTAATATCTTTAAAGAGGTGTATGAGAGCCCGAAAATCTTGAAAGTCGGACAGAATCTGAAGTACGACCTCGAGGTGTTGCGAAACTATGGCATCGAACTGAAGGGTCAGATGTGGGATACGATGATTGCCCACTATCTCATCCAACCCGAACTGCGACATAACATGGACTACATGGCAGAGATCTATCTCAACTACCAGACCATCCATATCGATGAACTTATCGGACCCAAGGGTAAGAACCAACGTTCGATGCGCGACCTCCTACCCTCTCAGGTCTATGAATATGCTGCTGAGGATGCCGACATCACTCTCCGTCTGAAGAATAAGTTAGAGCCCGAACTGAAGAAGTTCGAGTGCGAGGATCTGTTCTATGACATCGAGATGCCGTTGATGCCCGTTTTGGCAGAAATGGAGATGAACGGTGTGAGACTCGACACGGAATCCCTGAAAGAAACGTCAACAATTTTAACCAATCGTGTCTTAGAGATTGAGCAGCGTATCTACGAACTGGCTGGTGGGCAGTTTAATATCGCCTCACCCAAGCAGGTGGGTGAGATCCTCTTCGACAAACTGAAGATCGTGGAGAAGGCAAAGAAGACGAAGACGGGTCAATATGTCACCTCTGAAGAGGTGCTCCAGCAGTTGAAGAACAAACATGAGATCGTGGCGGATATATTGGAACACAGAGGTTTAAAAAAACTCCTTGGCACCTATGTCGATGCCCTACCCTCGCTCATCAACAAGCGTACAGGCCATATCCACACCTCGTTTAACCAGACCATCACGGCCACAGGTCGCTTGTCGAGCAGTGATCCCAACCTGCAGAATATCCCCATCCGAGGCGAAGACGGCAAGGAGATCCGCAAGGCCTTTGTACCAGAGCCTGGATGTCTGTTCTTTTCAGCAGACTATAGTCAGATTGAACTACGTGTGATGGCTCACTTGTCGCAGGATGAGAATATGATCCGTGTGTTCCGTGATGGCAAGGACCTCCATGCGGCCACGGCTGCCAATATCTATAAGAAACCCATCGAAGAGGTGACGCGCGACGAGCGCACAAAATCAAAGCGCGCCAACTTCGGTATTATCTACGGCATCACCGTCTTTGGCTTGGCAGAGCGTCTGGATATCCCCCGCGACGAGGCTAAGATGCTGATAGACGGCTACTTCGCCACCTTCCCACAGGTACACGACTATATGGAAAAATCTAAACAAGTGGCCCGTGAGAAAGGTTACGTCACTACCCTCTTCGGCCGTCGTCGTTACCTGCCAGATATCAACTCCCATAACGCCACGGTAAGAGGTTTCGCAGAGCGCAATGCCATCAACGCCCCCATTCAGGGTACGGCGGCTGATATCATCAAGGTGGCGATGATCCGCATCTTCCAGCGTTTCAAGGCCGAGGGCGTCAAGAGTAAGATGATCCTACAAGTACACGACGAGCTCAATTTCTCCGTCGTTCCGGAAGAAAAAGAGCTCGTCGAGAAGATTGTCATTGAGGAGATGCAGCACGCCATCACACTGGCCGTTCCCCTCGTGGCTGACTCAGGCTTCGGTGCCAACTGGCTCGAAGCCCATTAGGCCTACTTCACGCGCCAGACGTTCAGCACAATGCCCTGGAAGCCCTGAGAAAAACTTGGGGCACAGAGGAAGAGACTGTTGTTCAGCCACGCGTATTTGCTGTCTGCAGGGGCCTCAAACTGAGGAGCTGCACGGAAGTAGAAAGTGGGGTTACCATTAGCATCCTTATCGCTGCAGATAATACCACGGTTACGCACATGGATATTCACACCGTCGTCCGTCTTGATGCAGTAGATGGCCTCCAGTTCCGTACGGTTAATGGCTGTATTGGCAATCTGGTAATCAGCACCGCCATTGATGATCGTTCCCTTGATGTTAGGACCCTCAAACGTACCACCAGTAATAGGGATAATCGTACGACGACCATGCTGTGTCTCACCACACGTATAGGCATCGCCCAACGTCACTTTCAGTTGCAGGGCAAACTCCATGGGCAGACTCTCTGGAATCTGTTCTGGGTCTAAAATCTGTGCATTGACACCCATTGCAGAGGCCATCAGCACCACCATTGTTACAAAAAACTTCTTCATTTGTTGATGATCTTTTTACCGTTCTTAATCATGATTCCCTTGTAGTTCTTATCGACCTTCATACCATAGAGGTTGTAGGTATTCTGGTCCTCAGAAGCATCGTCTTTCACCGACTGAATACCTGTTCCCGTAAACTTCAGTTCGATCTTGTCGAGGTTGACGTATGGCTTATTGATCGTGACGCGGAGGATCTGCTTGCCTGCCTCCAGAGGAGTCTTGAACTCGCCTGTCAATACCTTATAATTACTCCATTGGTTGTTATCTGTCTGTGGCACATTCACCTTACAGAGTTCGACGTAGTTGTCATCCTTGACAACGCCAATGGAGAAGGCAGAAGCGTCAGGAGAACCACAAGAGACCGTAGCCTCGTATGAATAGGTGCCAGATTCCTTCACATTGATAGTATATTCGAGCCACTCACCCGTAGCCGTATAGCCGATGACACAGCCGCCATTACCCTTCACGAAATCCACACCGCCAGCATCAGAACGGTAATCCTTGATATCACCCTCGTTCACAGTGTCAGAATCGTGGAACGACAAGCCCTCTGCACCACCGTCAAAGTCTTCGGCCTCGATGATGCCAGGAACCTCCTTCTCACCATTATAGGGCGTACGCGGAGGATACACCGTAAAGCCTGAGAGGCGTTCATACTGGGTACCGTCTGTAGCCGTCACAATGGCCTTGATGTTGTATCTTTTTGCGTCAGTGGGCATATATTCTGCCTCATAAGGAGCATTCGTCAGTGTACCGATCAACTCATCGTTCACATAGAGTTCGATGTGGTCGATGGTCTTGGTCTTCAGACTGGCGTTCACAGTGATAGGCACCACCTCACCCTGCTCAACACCGATGGCGGCAGGTTTCACATAGACAGAGGCCTCTTTCACCATGCCAGGGAACGGACTCTTGGCGTTCTTGGCTTCATCCGACTGCATATACTCGCGCAGCCATTCCAGAGCAGGACGCTCTACACCGTTTTTAATGATACCAGAATAGCCTTTACCGTTATCTGTCCATGTCTTGCCATAGATCCATCCCCAGAGGGTGACACCAGCGCAATAGTCGGCTTCCCAAAGGAGGGGAATCTGTGCCTTATAGTCGCGCAGTTGGTCGTTATCGTTTTGCGAGGCGATATCGTATTCTGTGACATACATAGGCATCTGCAACGCATCCTGGATCTTTTTCATCGAGGCCTTGAGGGTGTTGGCACTGCAACCTCCCAGATCGTGCGCCTGACAGCCATAGGCATCAATCGGAGCACCTGCGTCACGAATCGTCTTGACGAGTTCGATAAACTGATCAGTATTCCACTGGAAGGTGTTGTAGTCGTTATAAATCAGGATAGCATCCGGCCAGCGCTCATGAGCCATCTCGAAGGCCTTGATGATCCAGTCATAGCCCGTCTTACCATCGCCACCCAGGGCAGCCTTATAGGGGGCAGGGGCATGACCGCTCACGGCCTCGTTCACCACATCGATCATTGGAAGATTGGGATAGTGCTTCTTCGCTTCGTCCATCCACTGCTCGATTGCTTCGTATTGCTTCTCCGTCGAGAGATTGTTTATCCAGTCAGGATACTGCGATCCCCATACGAGGGTGTGAAACTTAAAGGGGAATCCGTGCTCCTTGGCGTAATCGGCAGCCACGTCGGCAGCGCGCCAGTCGTATTTCCCACGTGTACCTTCCACACATTGCCACTTCGTTGCATTCTCATGAGTCACTTGATTCCAGTACTCAGAAAAGATAAAGCCATCAGTATCCATCTCACCTGGCCATCCTGTGGTGATATTACCCAGGAACTTATCTGGGTTAGATGATAACTGTGCACTAGCGGGGTTAAAGAAAAGGCCAACGAAGGCCACACAAAGAAATGTTTTTGATAAAAATCGGTTCATTTTTAGAATTTCTTTTTTAAATTTGGCTGCAAAGGTAGCCATTATTTAGATAACATGCAACATTCTGAAAGAAAATTTGTTTTTTCGCCCGATTTGCAGTACCTTTGCACCCGGATTATAAACGTTTATAGAAGAAAATGGCATTAAAGTGTGGTATAGTAGGACTCCCCAACGTGGGTAAGTCCACCTTGTTCAACTGTCTGTCGAGCGCCAAGGCACAGGCAGCAAACTTCCCCTTTTGTACGATTGAGCCCAACGTGGGTGTAATCACCGTTCCCGACGAGCGACTGACGAAACTTGCAGAACTGGTGCACCCTGGCCGTATCGTACCTGCCACCTGTGAGATCGTGGATATCGCTGGTCTGGTGAAGGGTGCCTCGAAGGGCGAAGGCTTAGGCAATAAGTTCCTGGGAAATATCCGTGAGACGGATGCAATCATCCATGTGCTCCGTTGTTTCGAGGACGAGAATATCACCCATGTGGATGGTACGATTGATCCCATCCGCGACAAAGAGATTATCGACACAGAACTGCAACTGAAAGACCTCGAGACGATAGAGTCAAGGCTCGCCAAGACGGAGAAAGCCGCTGCCGCTGGCAATAAGGATGCCAAACTCGAAGTGGGAGTCTTGAGGGCATATAAGGAGGCCTTGGATCAGGGTAAGAACGCCCGTATCGTGGAGTTCGAGAGTAAAGACGAACAGGATTGTGCCCGCAATCTTTTCCTGCTCACCTCTAAGCCTGTGCTCTATGTCTGCAACGTGGGTGAGGCTGATGCCAAAGATGGCAACGACTTCACGAAAAGGGTAGGGGAGTTGGCCAAGGAAGAAGGAGCCGAGATGATGGTTATCGCTGCCAAGACAGAGGAGGATATCGCAGAACTCGAATCCTACGAGGACAAGCAGATGTTCCTTGAGGAACTGGGCCTCGAGGAGAGTGGTGTGAACCGTCTGATCAAAAAGGCCTATGCCCTGCTGAATCTCGAGACCTTTATCACTGCTGGTGAGATGGAGGTAAAGGCCTGGACGTATAAGAAAGGTTGGAAGGCGCCTCAGTGCGCTGGTGTCATCCACACCGACTTCGAGAAGGGCTTTATCCGCGCTGAGGTCATCAAGTACGACGACTATATCCAGTATGGTTCTGAGGCCGCTGTCCGCGAGGCTGGTAAATTAGCCGTTGAGGGTAAGGAATACGTGGTTCAGGATGGTGACATCATGCACTTCCGCTTTAATGTATAGGCTATGATGAACCTGCTTAATTATATCGTCTGGCAGCCGGATATAGAGGCTTTCCGCCTTGGTCCTATCGCTGTGCGCTGGTATGGTCTGATGTGGATCATCGGTATCATTGTAGCCTACTTCGTGGTGAGGCGGCTCTATAAAGAGCAGAAGATCAAGGACGAACTCTTCGATCCGCTGATTTTCTACTGTTTCTTTGGCATCCTGATCGGTGCCCGTCTGGGGCATTGTCTCTTCTACCAGCCAGATTATTTCTTGACCTCATGGCAGGGCTTTGTGGAAATGCTGTTGCCCATCCATTTTGGCAACGACGGCAGTTGGCTGGGAGAGACGTTTGGCTTCTTCCTGACAGGCTATGCAGGCCTTGCCTCGCATGGTGGCACACTGGGTTTGATGATCGCCCTCTGGCTCTATGTGAAGCATACCAAACTGAGCATCTGGACGGTACTCGACAATATCGCCATCGCCACAGGTACCACAGCCTGTTTCATACGTCTTGGCAACCTCATGAACTCAGAGATTATCGGCAAGATCACAGACGTGCCCTGGGCCTTTATCTTCGAACGCGTGGATATGATGCCTCGTCATCCAGGACAACTCTACGAGGCCATCGCCTATGCCATCCTCTTTGGCATCATGTGGTATCTGCACAAGCGTATGCCCGAGAAGATTGGTACTGGCTGGTACTTCGGTTTCTGTCTGGCTTATATCTTCACTTTCCGCTTCTTCATCGAATACACCAAGGAAGTTCAGGAAGCCTTCGAGGCCTCCCTCCCCCTCGACATGGGCCAGATCCTCTCGATTCCCTTCATCATCCTTGGCGCCTATTGCATGATGAAGGCGAAAAGAAAAAGTATATAAGTTACGACCCAAAAGTATATGACTTACGAATGCAAACTATATAGGTTATGCAGCGTAAGTCATATACTTACTTTCCTGAGACGATTTTCTTGATGTCGTTGAGTTTGTTGAGGGCTTCGAGGGGGGTGAGGTTGTTGACGTCGAGGCCGAGGATCTCATCGCGCACCTGACAGAGTACGGGATCATCGAGCTGGAAGAAGGAGAGTTGCATGCCTTCGCGAGAGGCGGCGATCTCGGCCGTAGGTTTGCCAACGGTACCTACTTGGGCATTCTCGGCTTCAAGTTGCTTCAGAATGACGTTGGCGCGCTTCACGATGCTGCGAGGCATACCAGCGATCTCGGCCACGTGGATACCAAAGGAGTGTTCGCTGCCTCCACGCTCTAACTTGCGCAGGAAGATCACCTTACCATCGACCTCCTTCACAGAGACATTATAATTCTTGATGCGCGAGAAGTTCTTCTCCATCTCGTTGAGCTCGTGATAGTGCGTGGCAAAGAGGGTACGAGGGTGACCCTTGACATTCTCATGCAGATATTCCACTATCGCCCAGGCAATAGAGATACCATCGTAGGTAGAGGTGCCTCGTCCTAACTCATCGAAGAGCACCAAAGAGCGCGAAGAAACATTATTCAATATGTTCGAGGCCTCCGTCATCTCCACCATAAATGTAGATTCGCCCAAAGAGATATTATCCGAAGCACCCACACGTGTAAAGATCTTATCCACCAGACCGATTCTCGCGGCCTCAGCGGGCACGAAACAACCTATCTGGGCCAACAACACAATGAGTGCCGTCTGTCGCAACAGTGCCGACTTACCAGCCATATTCGGACCCGTAATGATGATGATCTGCTGGCGCTCATTGTCAAGCAGGATATCATTGGGCACATAGCGCTCGCCCAAAGGCAATTCCTGTTCAATGACAGGATGGCGGCCTTGTTTGATGTCGATCACCTCTGAGGAATCAATCACAGGACGGATATACTTGTTCTCCTCTGCCGTCTTCGCAAAGCTCAGCAGACAGTCAAGACGGGCAATAATATTGGCATTGATCTGAATCTGTGGGATAAACTCCTGCATGGAAAGCACGAGATCATTGAAGAGCTTCGCCTCTAACGAAAGGATCTTATCCTCTGCACCCAGAATCTTCTCTTCATACTCTTTTAGCTCCTGTGTGATATAGCGCTCTGCCTGGGCCAGCGTCTGCTTGCGCACCCACTCTGCCGGCACCTGATCCTTATAGGTATTGCGCACCTCAAGGTAATAGCCGAAGACGTTGTTATAGCCTATCTTCAGCGATGAGATACCCGTCTGCTCAGCCTCGCGCTCCTGAATCTTCAGGAGGTAATCCTTGCCAGAATAGGCGATGCTTCGTAACTCATCGAGTTCAGCATTCACGCCATCGCGAATCACGCCCCCCTTCGCCACCAACTGAGGAGGATCGTTCTGTATCTCCCTTTCTATTTTGTCGCGCAGACTCTCACAGAGATTCAACTGCTCTCCCACACGATTCAGCGCCTCGTTATTGGCAGAGAGACAAGCCGCCTTGATAGGTTGGATGGCCTGCAAGGCCGTCTTCAACTGTACCACCTCACGAGGTGAGACGCGCCCCACAGCCGCCTTCGAGACGATACGCTCCAAGTCGCCTATACGATGCAACTGTTCATCGACACACTCACGGAACTCAGGTTCACGATAGTAATACTCCACGATGTCGAGGCGCGAGTTGATAGGCTTCTCATCCCTCAGGGGGAACACCAGCCAACGGCGCAGCAGACGACCACCCATAGGACTCACCGTTTTGTCGATCACATCCAGCAGCGACTTGCCGTCATCCTGCATGGGATGCACCAATTCCAAACTACGGATCGTGAACTTATCGAGCCTAACATATTTATCCTCTTCAATACGCGAGATCGAAGTGATATGACCTATCTGCGTGTGCTGGGTCTGTTCGAGATATTGCAGGATAGCCCCTGCAGCAATTACCCCTGCCTGCAGATGATCCACACCAAAACCTTTTAGGTTCTTCACGTTGAAATGCCTCAACAACTTCTGCTTGGAGGTCTGCTCTGTAAACACCCAGTCGTCGAGCTGGAAGGTGAAGTATTTCGAGCCAAAGAGGCGTTCGAAATCCTGTTTCTTCGTCCTGTCGTGCAGGATCTCCTTGGGCGAGAAATTGCCCAAGAGTTTCTCCACATAGTCCTGCGTACCCTCGCCCGTCAGGAACTCGCCTGTCGAGATATCGAGGAAGGCCACACCAAACGAGGCCTTGCCAAAGTGCACAGCGGCCAGGAAATTATTCTCCTTATAGTTCAGCACATTGTCTGAAAGCGCCACACCAGGCGTCACCAACTCCGTGATGCCTCGCTTCACGAGTTTCTTCGTGAGTTTGGGATCTTCAAGTTGGTCACAGATCGCCACGCGCTTACCAGCACGGATCAGTTTGGGCAGATAGGTGTCCAGCGCATGATGAGGAAAGCCGGCCATCTCGTCGCCCTTGTTATAACCATTGTTACGGTGGGTGAGTGTGATGCCTAAGATCTTCGAGGCAGTAATGGCGTCCTCGCAATAGGTCTCATAGAAGTCGCCACACCTGAACAGCATCACTGCATCCGGGTGTTTCGCCTTCAGATCGAAGAACTGCTTCATCATCGGCGTCAGTTCCTTACCTTCTTTCTTCGCCATATCCGCCTCTTGTATTTATTCTTTTTCTTTGGGTTCGAAGACCAGCATCCAGCGATAGAGGTTACAGCCTACAAAATTACCCAACACTTCTGAGACATAGACGATAAGCACATCCGTCTGAAGCAATTGTTCCATAGGCGATACCAGGAAATAAAAAGCATCCGCGATGGAGTGGGCGAAGCCACAGAGGATGAACACAGGGACGCCCAACAACAGGGGCAGCATCTTCCCCTTACGTGCGAACTCCACAGCCGTCGTCATGATGAATCCACAACCAATGGCCAACAGGAAACAAGCCCAAGGCCCCTTCGCCAATCGTCCTGCGAGAATCTTCGAAGCCTGCTCAATACAGTCTGGCTGGGCATAGGCAATCAGCCATGCAGAGAGCAGACAGCCAATGATATTACCCACGAGCACCAGAGCGAGCATCGTCCAGTCGCCCTTCATACGGATAAAACCAGCCGTACCCGTATAGAGCTTCAGCCCGTAATACACCACCGTCGTCAGACCGAAGGCAAACAGTACGGCACCAGCCACACCGCCCACTCTCAGGTTGACCACACAACCAATGGAAATACAGATTCCCGCCAAAATGGCCAGAGGTATAATCTTTCTCATGTTCATGACTTGACTAATGGCTGCAAAGGTAGCCAAATATATCCACAATGCCAAACTTTTTGCATACATTTTCCTGCTAATTCAGAAATAATGCCTACCTTTGCACGCATGAAAATCATTGTTTCAAAGGAGATAGAGCAGGTTTGTCCCACCTTCGTTGGGGCTTGTGTGGAAGCAAACGTCATCAATACGCCTTATTGTGAGGCGTTGTGGCAGGAGATCGATGCCCTGTGCGAACAGTACAGGCAGACGCTCACCACAGAGACGCTGAAAGAGATGAGCAGTATCGCTGCCACGCGCAGTGTCTATAAGGCCTGTGGCAAGGATCCCTCGCGCTATCGCCCTGCCTCTGAGGCACTCATCAGAAGGGTGCTACAAGGTAAGGCGCTCTATCAGATAGATACGCTCGTCGATCTCATCAATCTGGCTTCGATTGCCTACGGCTACAGCATTGGCGGCTTCGACGCTGATAAGTTTAAGGGCGACACACTGACGCTGGGCATAGGCCGTGAGGGCGAGCCTTACGAGGGTATCGGACGAGGGATGATCAATATCCATGGTCTGCCTGTCTATCGCGATGCAGAGGGTGGGGTAGGCACACCCACCAGCGACAATGAGCGCACGAAAATGGAACTCTCCACCACCCACCTCGTCGTACTCATCAACGGCTACGATGGCAACGAAGCCCGCGTCGTTGAAAACGCCCAATTCATCCAATCCCTCCTCCGCAAATACTGCCAATCCGATGGCGGCCACTACCACGTCTATCGGCCATAAGCCAGATGTCTCATATCATTTTGCTGACATCAGCAAAATGATCAACTTTGGAAAAAATATTTCATTCCCCTTTCAGCCGAGGCGTAAAGCGTTGATATTCTGCGTATTGGGCTGAAAGGAAAAAAGAGGTGGCTTCTGGCTGACAAGAAGCTATGACTTTTGATTAAATTCTCTCGAGAATTCATCCGTAAAGGACTCCTTATTATCGCTAAAGTGGCTCCAAATTTTTGTCCCAGGCCCTGGGACTAAAGCAGGGATTCGAGGAGGCCCTCGCAGGCGTCTTCGAGGAGTTCAAGGGCGAACTCGAAATCGCGATCAGAGCCGTAGTAGGGATCAGGCACGGTCTTCTGGCCTGGGTGATGACGCAGATAGTCGCTCATGCGGATGATCTTCTGAAGATCTGAAGGAGAATTGGCCTGTCGGGCGACGTCGTGATAGTTCTCTTGATCCATCACGGCGATATAGTCGAAGCGCGCAAAGTCCTTCGAAGAGAACTGGCGGGCTCGATGATCGAAGTTATAACCATGCCGTTGACCACACTGGCGCATACGACGGTCTGGCAACTGCCCCACGTGCCAAGAGCCAATGCCAGCAGAATCAATCAGAAACTCATCCTCCAAACCCCGCTCTGCCACCAGATGGCGCATAATCCCGTCAGCCGCTGGCGAGCGGCAGATATTACCCAGACAGATAAACAGTATCTTCTTCATTTCGCCTGCAAAGGTAGCAATATTTGGCGAAACGAACAAGCAATCCGTCAAACTATTTGATGCTGAAGCGCAGTCCTACGTTCAGATTAAAACTGAAGGGCTTGTCCTGATAATAGGTGGGCACATCGCTGCCATTGTCGAACCAATAGCCCACGCCAGGCTCTGCATAGAGGCTCAGCCAGTCAACAAACTTAAATTCTGCACCCACGCCACCATTCACGGAGAACTGCAGGGGACGGATGGAAACACTCTCGTCTTTCTCTTTTTTCGTCGGAGAAATCACTTCCACATATCGCTTGCCTTTTACCATCTTCTCAACCATGCCGCCCGCAGAGGCATAGACACTGAAACGACGACTGCCCCAGATCTGATAACTCACGTTGATAGGAATGCCGATATAAGATAAACGTTGCTCTGCTTCTGCCTTAAAAGAGGTGGAAGACAGACTGATATCCGAGGTCAGCAGGGCATACGACAATCCGCTTTCAATACTCCATCTCTCGTTAAAGGCATAGCGTAGCAACAGGCCGAAGCGTATGGGTTGGTGATGATGACGCACATTCTCATTGACTGGCTCTTGATTGTTTCCATCACTAGACCTGCTTGACAACTTGTCAGGATAAGAACCTCTGCATTGAACCGTTGTTGTATCTGCTGTTATATTATCAGTCAACGGCACATCGGTTGAGGGGTCATCGGTGGAGGGATCAGACTCAGAACTATACCCTGGAAAATTATTATAGCACATATCTGTGGAGCCAAAATTGCCTGACATTGTATTCGACAGATAGACCTTGGCCATCAGGCGCTTGCCTGAGGAGGCAGAGCGTTTGAAGTCGAAAGGATAAATCGTTGGATGAGCCTCTGGAAGCGAACTCTTTCTGGGTTGCTCCTGAAGTTGGCCTTGTGGCTCTGGCGCTTGAATCTTTACCTCTTGTGACTCTGGCGCTTGAACCTCCGATTGCTCTTCGACAGCCTGAGCCAATTGCTCTACGGAGTCCTCAACCACTGCGACAACAGAGAGAGCCTCCGTCTTCTTTTCTTCAATAGCCTGCTGAATCTTATGCTTGGCTTTAGCCAAGATGGGAAGATCAGATACCTCCTCCTTCTGAGGAATGACAGGCTCTTGTATGATCGTTCCCTCTATCAGTCGTGTTTCCGCCGTCTCCTCTGCGATTTCTGGCTGCTCACGATTCAAGAGATAATAACCTGCTCCTGCTGTCACTAATACCACAACGGCTGCCGCTATTCTGCGAGGCCACATCGTAACGGTCTTTGCCTTCTGCTTATTGGCAGCAAGCGCCTTCTCAATCTCATCCCACGACACCTCTGGGGCAGGCTCTCTGTAGTCTGCCATTTTCTGTCGCATCTGTTGTTTCCATTGTTCTTTCATCGTGGGTGATGTTTATCGTTATAATCTCTGATCATTTTCGCAAGCAGGTTCTTGGCCCTGCTGAGTTGAGAGGCTGAGGATCGCTCCTTGATACCAAGTAGTGAAGCAATCTCCTGATGGCTTTTGTTCTCGAAGACGTAAAGGTTGAAAACCGTTCGATAGCCTGTAGGCAACTGACTCACCATGCGTTGGATCTCGTCAGGCGGTATCTCCTCGATGGGTGGATCCTCGTCTTCTGGTTCTTCTGCCACATCTTTGTCAAGCAACATCAGTTCGTGGTGGTTGGCGGCTTTCAGGAAATTCAGCGACTCGTTGATGACAATCCTTGACGCCCAAGCCTGTAGGGAACCCTTGCCACGATAGGTAAAGTCTGAGATGTGGGTGATGATCTGTATGAGCGACTCCTGGAACACGTCTTTCATGTCGTCCGTATCTGGGATGTAGCGCGAGCAGATGGCTGCTAATTGTTCTGCATAGAGGGAATAGAACTCCCGCATCGCCCCGTTTTCCCCGTTGCGAAGTCGCTCTGCCAAGCGCTGTTCATCCTGTTTCCCTATCTCAAACACTTACCTTTTTAATCACCCATATACTGTCCGATAAAGAAGATGGCACCAGTAGATTGCTCGCTGATTACATAGAGGAACGGACGATTGGCGAAGAACTGTACGTGCTGGGGCTCAGAAGGCTCTATAGCAGACACATATTCTCCTATCACTGTAACGGCAGCAGCCTCTGTACCCTCTTCGTTGAGTTTGATTTTCGCCACCTGTTTCATCATGCCGATAAAAGTTGGCACATTGCAAAAGTTTGGAAACTCTGCCAGATAAGGATCAAAAGCCCTCGGCATACCCAATGCCGACATAATATCATTTAAGCCAACATCCGTTGTTGACTCAAAACGGGGCAGTTTCAGATCGACGTAGGCTCTATCCATGAACTGATATCTCTCCCAGGATTCTGCCGTCAGATTCTTCAGCACATCGTTGATGGTCTTACCCTCCTTGGGCAACAGGATGGTCATGCGATAGGCAAGGTTGCCGTATGGCAGACAAAGTGCCTGACAATCATCCGTTTCTGCATAATTAAACTCGTGTTCTTGATGCATCATGGGCACCTGCTTATCTGCGCTGTAGCCCTTGAAGGTCTCATCCTTCGTATTGTCCTTGTCGAACTTCTCTGCCCACGTGCCTTTGAAGTAGATGGCATTGAGCAGATAACTGACGGCATCGGGGTTGAAACTCTGTTCATTGAGTACCTTCTCAATCATCTTCTCCGTATGGTCGCTGGCCCATTGGTTGATCACGTCCATCGTCTTGCCATCGTGGAAGTCGCGCGTCTCTGGCTCAGCATCGTAGAATGTTTTTGCCTTATTGATGAAGTCGGACTTCAGTTCGTAGTCTTTGTTCATGTAGATGGTGTTGGCAATCATCACCTTCGTCAACTTGTCGAGGGTGGGTGCCTCTGTGAGCATCTTGCGACAGAAGGCGTTGATGCTGTCAGCCCCAGCCGTTCCAAAGCCTAACACCTTGTTGATTTCTTTCTGCGTCTCACCAGCTGCACCATTGTTCAGCATGCCCAAAGCGTAAGTGATACTAATAGGCGAGACTATCTCGCTCTTGTCGGATGTCACTTGACGGAAAAGGCTGAAGGCAAAGTTGTTGCTCTCGTTTACCAAATCCTGCTCTGCACGAGTCAGCGAGATTTTCCTAAGTTCGTTGTTCTTATTGTCAGGCGTAGTATCGTCTTCATTCTTACTACAAGCTGACCATGTTGTCACCATCATCAGGGCGATGGCTGCCCACATTACATTTATCTTTTTCATACCTGCAAAATTAAATCATTTCTGCCTATTAAACCCGCAAAAGCCAAAATACTGCATGGAAAAGGAAACAATTAACAATGATTAACCATGTGATGATGATACCATTACTCGCTTATTCGTAATTTTGCCAACGCAATGGAAGCATTAAGAGAGAAATACGAGCGATTCAAGGAGTGGCAGCAACGACCTTATCAGGTGAAGCCGATGTCAGCGGAGGCGCACGACTGCCCCACCTGTGGCACGCACTTCGAGGGCAACTACTGTCCCCGTTGTGGTCAGTCTGCGAGAATCGGACGTTATTCTTTTAAGAAGGCCTTCCTCTTGTTCCTCGACGTGTGGGGCTTGGGCAATCGTGGCATGTTCCGCACCATTCGTGATCTGATTCTGCGTCCTGGCTATATGATCCGCGACTATCTGCAGGGCATGCAGATGGCCTACTTCCCGCCATTTAAGATGTTCTTCCTGTTGACGGCCTTATCGATTTTTGTGGAAACCGGCTGGAACATTAAAGGGCAAGACCGTTCCCAAATAGTATATGATGAAGTCATGCAACGCGTGAACCAGGCATTCGAGGATAAGAACCAAAACGTCGAAGGGGAAGATATCCAAAAGGCACTGGATCAAGGTCAGCAGACCAGTAACGATGTATCACAGGTCGTATATGCCTGGGTAATGAAGCATGCGAGTATTGTGATGATAGTGGTCTTGTTGCTGTTCTCTGGCCCGCTTTATCTGTTTTTCCGAAAATGTCCAGCCTATCCAGGCATCAAGTATTCGGAATTCTTTGTGACGATGGTCTATATCACCAATATGCTGGACATCTACAGCATAGTCCTGAATTTCTTCTGTTTGAATTTCATCGCGGAAACTTGCATCTATGTCTTGACCATCATCCCCCTGAAACAGTTGTCGGGCTACAGCTATTGGCTCACTATCTTCAAAACGCTGATGGCCTTTTTGGTGTTTTTTGTCGCCTATGTCGCTTTAAGCGTCCTGATCAGCGGGGTTGTCGGTATGATATATTTCTAGGCGGCATCGTTAACAATGCGATCGATTATATGCAGGTAATGATTCATTTTACAAAAACCTTTTGTCCATTTACGATATTCAGTCCTTTTTGTAAGGAGTTGAGTCGTTGGCCTTGAAGATTGTAAATACGATCTCCTGTCTCTTCCACCTTCTTTCTCACGTCCATAATTCCCGTTGTTTGTGCTTCGAATGTGCCAGTGAAGGACTCATAATCATTCTCCACAGTTACAGCATAATTACCTTTTGAGTAGGAAGAAATGTCGATGTTGAGGCCAACAATGTTGCCTGCGTTGATGGTTTTCTCATAAGTCACCTTACCTGATTCGTCAATAATGCTTACCAGATAGGCATCGTAAATTGGGTCAAGATGGATACTTAACTGTTGTTCGTTGTATTCGCCATATAGCGACAGTTCTGCCTCACTTCTCGTTCGTGTTTTGGGCTCTATTTTGGTAGTATGGGTAAAGTCAAAGCGATGTTTTCGGGCTCCCGCAGATTCTGGGGTTGCTCCATCCTCATATTCATCATTGAAGTAGATCAGTTCATCACCAACGGCACATGCCATCAGGAACAGCGCATGATCTTCTTTTCCAAGATAGACACTGTATATCGGCCCATCAATATTTCCGACGCTTTCCAGCCAAGTGGTGTTGCAAGTATTTCCTCCCTCTCCACACATCATGACATCTCTATAAACGCCCTTAAAACCATTTATACCTCCTGTCTGCCTCGGTCCTATCACATAAGATAAGCCATCTTTCTGGAAGATGCCACCTTCTTCGAGAGAGAAGTCATACATCATTGTAAACTGATTAAGTGTCGTGTCGTATTTGTACACTTTCTTGTCCTCTTCATACCAGGCGCCCACATAGTTCAGGGAGGGGTGTTGCGAAATAGCATCATATTCTGGAAAATCAGGGCTGACATATCGTTGGCGCATCATCTGCTTGCAGGCCTTTCCATCAATGATAGTGTCACCTTCGAAGTATAAATACTCAACCCACTGTACAGGATTACCAGAGTTTAAAGCTCCTACTTTCCACACCTTATCGTCTTCGATGAATGGTCGATAAACCATCTGTGGCGTCTTGTTAATTACAGGCTTTTCCTCGCCATAGTTGTCCACAATAATGTAATTCATATTGGGGTCAAAACCTGGGACGGGGACATAGAAATTTGTAGCATGGAGTGCCTTACAATCCATTAATGGCTCTACCTCTCGTATTTCGAATTCAATCTTGTGAACCAATGGGTCTTCAGTTGATTTCTCGTAGAAATAGGCATAGTTGTTGGGCCCGCATTGGGTGAACACATCTCCATAGACATGCAGGCGGTCTCCTTCCTGTTCATAGGTGAGCCGGTGATGCCCATCGTTTTCCTCATTGTTTTCTGCACCTGTAGGCAGGTTGCAACCATAAACGGGGCCATATATGTTATAAAACGAGAAAGGCAGATATTCATTTTTATGATAGTCTGTTTCATTATCTTTTCTTTCTATGTAAGCAAGGCAGGACATCGCTCCAGTACAAAATGGACAGAACATATTATCTAAAGTACCAACACTTTCTACCCAAGTTACGAGTTCATTGTATTCACCTGACCCGTTATCACACCCAATAGTCCATGTACGTAATCGACGATACCTGATATCCCATGTATTGTCAGGGTTGAGGGTACAAGACGTCACAATTTCGGGACCATCTTCCAACCATCCCTGTTTCAGCACCTTACAATTAACAGACGGGTTGAAGTCCTCGTAGATGAAAATGTCACCCTCTTTGAGTGAAAAATCATAGAGCATAATTTCTCTGTCTGTTATCTCATCGTACTTATATACCCGACGGTTTTCCTCACGGTACAATCCTGCCTCTTGCCAAGTAGCTAATACATCATCATGAAGACCTGTATGAGCATATGTCTTGCCGTTACGCTCCACTTCCTCATACATCCAGTATTTTTCTGAACGACAATAATTCGAGTTATTAGGAGAACTTACCACATGCCACTGCTTGCCCAACTCTACAAAGGGAAGGTAGTCGCTTGGTTCATCTTGTGCCAACATCGTAATAGATGTCAACACGCATGTAATAAAAAATAATGTACATTTCATATCGTTTTACTTTTTTATTTCGTCAATATTTGTTCGAGTGTAATATCTGGATTGGTTTCTCCAAATACCTCCTTCTTTAGTTTGAGCTTACGATGCTGAACTGCTGATATGGAGATACAGTAGATATTACCAATAGTGCGATTGCTAAGGCCAAGTCGGGTGAGAATACACAGACGGATATCGTCTTCCTGCATATCGGGATATTGTTCACGGATATTGGCAAAGCGGTTGTTGTCGATGGCGTTGAGGGTACGTTCTATCTCACTCCATTCGTGCTCACTGAGGGTGATAAGCGAATCACCACCTTTGTTGAGTTTCTTCATCACCTCCGTACGTTCGAGGATGAAGTTCTGCAGGAATGTTACCACTTCGTTGGCCTGATGTAACAGAGTCTTCTGATGATCTGCTTCCTGTTGTAATTGATATTTTTCCTGCTCCTTTATGAAAAGATCATTCTCCAGTTTCGATTGCTCGTATATTCGCTGTTGACGAAGCATACGAATACGATAGTGGAGTGCCAACACAACCACTAGGAGAATAATCATTGCAGCAATGATGACTATCAAAAGTGTACGTTCATACATCTTTGAGCGATATTCAAGTTGCTGATTCTCTATTTCCTGACGGAGCGTCTCTTGATAATACTGATCCTTCTGATCGAGCGCCTTGTAATAGAAGTCTTCTATTTGCTCAAAAGCATCATCGATATCATCCTCCACTTTTGCGGCTCCCATCCGCCGAAGTGCTATCTTGGCAAGGTTACTCTGCACAATATAAGCCAGATGGACATCATCGCCTGGCTCAATCTGTCGATAGATTGTTTCTGCCGAATCAAGCATGTTGAGACTGAGGTAACTGCGGGCCAACACCTGCAAGGTGCCAGCCTTCAGGTCGGCTGGTGCCACAGATTCTGCCTGATGGGCATAATCGAGTGCCTGCTGATAGTCCTCCTTTGCCCAAGCGATGTTGGCAAGGCTGGTCAGCGTCTGGCACATCAGTTCATTCATCTGGCTATTCTTCGCAATGTCGTAAGCACGATGGATGAAATCGAGGGCCTCGTCAAATGTTCCCTCTGCAATAAAAGCCACTTGTGCAGAATAAGTGCCTGCATAGTCAAGCAGGATGACATGATTACGCTCATCATCAGGATGCTGTTCATAGATGGTCAGGGCTTTCTTCATCAGTTGCAATGCCTCATCAGGGTTACTCTGCGACAATGCTTTTGCCAATCGCTGGTACGAGATATAATAGGTGTGCCAATCCTTAGACTCTTCCGCCATACGGATGGTTTTGCGTAGCAAGGTCTCACCCAGACGAATGCTATCATTAGCCAAAGCTGCCTCCGCTTCCTCCAGACAGCGTACTGCCGTCTGTGTATCTGACCCTTGCTGTGGCTGACAACAAGCAACCAGCAGAATACCAATAAAGAATATGTGTAATGTCCTCTTGTGCATAATTATTTGTTCTCGGCTGCAAAGTTACGACATTTTTACGACTGTTGTATCAGTTGCCTATGGAAAAAATGCAAATAAGATAGAATTGGAAATAACTAAAAATCAAATAATTATAATAATTATTGCACTATACCCTATGGAAATAACCATCTTCTGTTCGTATTTTTTTTGCAAAATATCCAAATATTCAAAATAATGTTGTATCTTTGCAGCCCAATTATTAATGTACGGAAACAAAAATAAAAGCAAAATACAATGGATTACAATTTCAGAGACATCGAACAGAAATGGCAGAAGCGATGGGTGGAGAATGGCACTTATCGCGTAGTGGAGGATCCTAAAAAGAAGAAGTTTTATGTGCTGAACATGTTCCCTTATCCCAGTGGAGCAGGTTTGCACGTGGGTCATCCGCTTGGCTATATCGCCAGTGATATTTATGCAAGATACAAGCGTCAGCAGGGCTTCAACGTGCTGAACCCCATGGGTTATGATGCCTACGGACTGCCTGCAGAACAGTATGCTATCCAGACAGGTCAGCATCCTGAGAAGACCACGTTTGAGAACATTGACCGTTATCGCAGTCAGTTGGATAAGATTGGTTTCTCGTTCGATTGGGAGCGCGAGGTTCGCACTTGTGATCCTATTTACTACAAGTGGACACAGTGGGCCTTCCAGCGCATGTTCAAGAGTTACTACAGCACAGCCTCGCAGAAGGCTCAGCCCACGATTAAGTTGATTGAGCACTTCGAACTGATGGGTACTGAGAATTGCAATGCCCTGGGTACAGAAGAGTTACACTTCACGGCTGCCGACTGGCATAACTTCTCTGAGAAGAAGAAGCAGGAGGTACTGATGAACTACCGTATCGCTTATCTCGCTGACACGATGGTGAACTGGTGTCCGAAACTCGGAACCGTGCTCGCCAATGATGAGGTCGTCGATGGCGTCAGCGTTCGTGGTGGCTATCCTGTGGTGCAGAAGAAGATGCGCCAGTGGTGTCTGCGTGTCAGCGCTTATGCTCAGCGTCTGCTCGATGGTTTGGAGGAGATCGACTGGACGGACTCGCTGAAGGAAACCCAGCGCAACTGGATTGGTCGCTCTGAGGGTACGGAAGTAGAGTTCAACGTAGCAGATAGCGATAAGCACTTCACGATCTTTACGACGCGTGCCGATACGATGTTTGGTGTGACCTTTATGGTACTGGCCCCTGAGAGTGAGCTCGTGGCAGAACTGACGACACCTGAGCAGAAGGCAGAGGTAGAGAAGTACCTCGACTATGTGAAGAAGCGCACGGAGCGTGATCGCCAGATGGACCACAAGGTCACTGGTGTGTTCTCTGGAAGCTACGCCATCAATCCTTTCAACGACGAGAAGATCCCCATTTGGATTGCTGAATATGTGTTGGCTGGT
Organism: uncultured Prevotellaceae bacterium; assembly: GCA_902784615.1. Classification (GTDB taxonomy): domain Bacteria; phylum Bacteroidota; class Bacteroidia; order Bacteroidales; family Bacteroidaceae; genus Prevotella. The sequence continues at coordinate 31,638 of CACZVN010000014.1, forward strand.
TATGGTACTGGTGCTATCATGGCCGTACCTGCTCACGACTCTCGTGACTACGCCTTTGCCAAGCACTTCAACCTGCCCATCATTCCATTGATCGAGGGTGCTGATGTCAGCGAAGAGAGTTATGACGCTAAGGAAGGTATCATGTGCAACTCTTCAAGCAGCAAGTTCTCGTTGAATGGACTGACTGTTAAGGAGGCCATTGCTGCCACGAAGAAGTTCGTTACGGAACAGGGCCTGGGTCGTGTGAAGGTGAACTATCGTCTGCGCGATGCCATCTTCTCCCGTCAGCGCTATTGGGGTGAGCCGTTCCCTGTCTATTACAAGGACGATATGCCCTATATGATCCCCAAGGAGTGTCTGCCTCTGGAACTCCCTGAGATCGACAAGTACCAGCCGACAGAGACGGGCGAGCCCCCATTGGGACGTGCCAAGATGTGGGCATGGGATACGAAGTTTGATAAGGTGGTATCAAAAGACGAGATCGACAACAGGACCGTCTTCCCCTTGGAGTTGAACACCATGCCTGGTTTTGCAGGAAGTTCTGCTTACTATCTGCGCTATATGGATCCTAAGAATGAGAAGGCTCTGGTGAACAAGGATGTCGATGAATATTGGCGCAATGTCGATCTCTATGTAGGAGGTACGGAGCACGCCACTGGTCACCTGATCTATTCTCGTTTCTGGAACAAGTTCCTGTATGACTCAGGCTATTCTTGCGAGGATGAGCCCTTCAAGAAGTTGGTGAACCAGGGTATGATTCAGGGACGCTCTAACTTCGTGTATCGTATCGAGGACGAGGGAGCCGACAAGGGTAAGTTCGTCAGCTTTGGTCTGAAGGACAAATATACCACGACACCCATCCACGTGGATGTGAACATCGTTTCAGCAGATGTGCTTGACATCGAGGCCTTTAAGGCTTGGCGCCCAGAATATAACAATGCTGAGTTCATTCTCGAAAATGGCCAGTACAAGTGTGGCTGGGCCATTGAGAAGATGTCGAAGTCGATGTTCAACGTGGTGAATCCGGATATGATCGTCGAGAAGTATGGTGCTGATACCCTGCGTCTCTACGAGATGTTCCTGGGTCCTGTGGAGCAGTCAAAGCCTTGGGATACCAATGGTATCGACGGCTGTCACCGCTTCCTGCGCAAGTTCTGGAATCTTTATCAGAATGGCTTCGAGGGCGAGGCTACAGCAGAGAATCTGAAGAGCGTACATAAACTTATCAAGAAGGTGTCTCAGGATATCGAGACCTTCAGTTATAACACCTCTATCTCTGCCTTCATGATCTGCGTGAATGAACTCTCGCAGCAGAAGTGCAAGAATAAGGAGATGCTGAAGATCCTCGTGATCCTCATCGCTCCCTTCGCTCCTCATATCGCAGAAGAGTTGTGGGAGATGCTGGGCGAGCAGGGTAGCGTCTGCGACTCTCAGTGGCCTACATGGAATGAGGAGTATCTGATAGAGAGTCAGGTGAAGTTGGGTATCGCCTTCAACGGTAAGGCCCGCTTCGAGATGTCGTTCGCTGCTGATGCTGACAATCAGACCATTCAGGATGCTGTACTGGCAGATGAGCGCTCACAGAAGTATCTCGAAGGTTTCCAGGTAGCAAAGGTTATCATCGTCCCTAAGCGTATGGTGAACATTGTTCTGAAAAAGTAAATGACAATTAATCATAAACTGATTTGGAATGAGGTCAAAGACTATCTCTTGATAGCCTTTGGTCTCTTCCTTTATACCATTGCTTTTACCGTCTTCCTGATGCCCTATCAGATTGTGGCAGGCGGAGTGACTGGTCTTTCAGCCATCATCTACTACGCCACGGGGTTCCATCTGGAGAATACCTATATCATCATCAATGGCATCCTGTTGGTGGCTGCCCTGAAGATTCTGGGGTGGAAGTTCCTGATGAAGACCATTTTTGCCATCTTCACCCTCTACTTCATGCTGATGTTTGCGCAGGAGATCATCCCCAAACAGGAGAACGGTCTGCCCTTCAAACTGATGGGTGAGGGACAGGACTTCATGTCGATGATCATTGGTTGTGTGATTACGGGTATCGCCTTGGCCACGGTGTTCATGAACAATGGTTCTACTGGTGGTACTGATATCATCGCTGCCTCAGTGAACAAGTTCCATCCCAATGTGTCGTTGGGCAATGTGCTGATTGCTGCAGACTTCTGTATCATTGGCTCCTGTATGTTCTTCCCACAGTTTGGCACTTATCTGGAGCGCGCCCATAAGGTAATGTTCGGTTTCTGTGTGATGGCGATGGAGAACTACGTGCTCGACTACGTCATGAATGCCCGTCGCCAATCCGTTCAGTTTATGATCTTCACCAAGAAATGGCAGGAGATAGCCAATGCCATAGGTACGGAGATGAACCACGGTGTGACAATCCTCGACGGCCATGGCTGGTACACAGGACAGGATATGAAGGTGCTCTGTATCCTGGCCAGGAAAAACGAGAGTACCTATATCTTCCGTCTCATCAAGATGATCGACCCCCAGGCCTTTGTATCACAGTCGAGTGTCATTGGTGTCTATGGCGAGGGCTTTGAGGAGATGAGAGTCAAAATCAAACAACAGAAGAAGACTGATGAGAATCGTATTCGCAACGAACAACCAGCATAAGCTTTCAGAGATCCGTTCTATTTTAGGCGACAGCATTGAGGTGCTCTCGCTAAAGGATATCGGCTGCGACGTGGATATCCCTGAGACAGGCACAACCCTCGAAGAGAATGCCCTGCAAAAGGCGCAATACGTCTATGACCATTATCATATCGACTGTTTTGCTGATGATACTGGTCTGGAGGTCGATGCCTTGGATGGTGCGCCCGGTGTCTATTCCGCCCGTTATGCTGGCGAGGGTCACGACTCTGAAGCCAATATGACCAAACTTCTGAAGGAATTAGGAGATAATAACAATCGTAAGGCACGATTCCGCACTGTCATTGCGTTAATACAGAAGAAGAATGTCTGTCCTTGTGGCTGTACGAGCATCAAGGAGGTCCACCAGTTCGAGGGCATCGTCAATGGTGAGATTATCCGTGAGCGCAGAGGAGGGGAGGGCTTTGGCTACGATCCCATCTTCCAGCCAGAGGGTTACGACCAGACTTTTGCGGAGTTGGGTATGGACATCAAGAATCATATCAGCCATCGCGCCCGGGCCACCCAGAAACTGGCAGACTATCTGTTGAAAAGGTAAATAAGTAAATAATGAGGCATATCATTCAATGGTTTAAGCAAACAAAGGTAAAGGCAATCGTTCTTTTACCTTTTTACTTTTTTGCCTTTTTACCTTTACATGCTCAGGTTGGTACTTGGCAGAATTATCTGGCCTATCATGATGTGCAGAATATCTGTGCGACAGACCAGTATCTCTTCGTGTTGGCCTCTAATGATCTCTATCAGTATAACCAGAACGACCAGAGTATCACCACCTACGACAAGACCAACGGACTCAGTGATACAAATATCACACATATAGCCTGGAACCCACAGGCTAAGCGCCTGATTATCGTCTATCAGAACTCAAACATCGACCTGATAGACGTGGCTGGTAATACTACCAATATCTCTGCCCTCTATAGCAAGACGATGACAGAGGATAAGACTGTCAACAAGATTACCATCGATGGCATCTATGCCTGGCTGCATTGTCCTTTCGGCTATGTAAAAGTGAATATGCAGAGAGCAGAGATTGCGGAGACCTACACTTCTAATCATCCTGAATACCCTACCAGTCTCCCTGATTACGATGAGACAAAAGACATGTCAAAGTATCAGGCTATCGTTTCCACCCTCAGTCCAGGAGGTCCGAAGTATAATCATTTCTATGAAGCTAAGTTCTATAACGGCAGACTCTATACGACTGGCGGTTATTTCTTGTCAGGCATGAACGATCCGAATTATCCTGGTACTGTGCAGGTTTATGACGGAGACGACTGGACTATCTATGAAGACGAACTGAATAAAAAGACAGGTTATCAGTATAGAGACAACAACTGCATCGACATTGATCCTACAGACGAAGGGCATGTGTTTGTGGGTGGCAGATGTGGACTGTATGAATTCCAGAATGGTATATTGCTGAAATACTATAATAAGGATAATAGTCCACTCAGAGGAGCAATTGACGGTAGTAAAGAACTTGATAACAACTATGTCATCATCAATAGTATCCAGTTTGATTCTGAAGGGAATCTCTGGGTACTTAATAGTCAGGCAAAAGATGTCAATTTACTGGAACTGACAAAAGAAGGAAAATGGAATGATCATTCCAAATCTTCCCTACAAGATAAAAACGGAACGGGACTGTCTGGATTAAGGAGTATGTTCTTCGACAGTAGGGATTTACTCTGGTTTGTCAACACCTCTTGGTTGGATCCTGCTGTCTTCTGCTACGACAAATCGACGGACACTCTTCTCAAATACAGTCACTTCATCAATCAGGACGGTACCACTTATCATCCCACCTATATCTATTGTATCTGTGAAGACAAGGAGCAGAATATCTGGATAGGTACAAACATTGGACCGTTTATGATCAATAGCAATGAGGTAGGGCAGGAAAGCGTTGTCTTCAATCAGGTCAAAGTACCGCGTAATGATGGTACCAACTATGCTGACTATCTCCTCAATGGTGTCTATATCAACCATATTGCGATAGACGGAGGCAACCGCAAATGGTTTGCCACCAATGGCGCTGGCGCTTTACTGATCAGTGCAGACAATCTGACACAAATAGCGAATTACAATAAAAACAATTCATATCTTTTATCCGACGATATCCTTTCAATAGCCATTAACCCACAGTCTGGTGAAGTATTCTTCTTAGCGGACAATGGACTTTGTTCGTATAGGAGTGATGCCACGGAACCCTCGCAGGAGATGACAGACGACAATGTCTATGCCTATCCCAATCCTGTGACATCAGATTACAACGGACTTATTACCGTGACAGGTCTCAGCCTCAATGCAGATGTAAAGATTACCTCGTCCAATGGTGCCTTGATAGCAGAAGGCCGTAGTAATGGAGGTATGTTTACCTGGGATGGCTGTGATAAACAGGGTAGGAGAGTGGCCAGTGGCATCTATATGGTGATCACTGCCACATCAGACGGAAAGAAAGGTGTTGTATGCAAAATAGCAATTATATGACAAAGGAATCAGTATTATCTAATACCATCAAATGGTTCAGGTTTCCCATGACCTTGGCAATCATTCCAGCTCATGCCAATCTGGTTCGCTATGGATTATTAATCCATGGTGAACAATATGGTATGAACTACCCTGACTGGTATTTCTACATGGGTGTCTTTTTAAGTGAGATTATGGGTAGTATCAGCGTTCCCTTATTTTTTGTGATCTCTGGTTATCTTTTCTTCTATAAATCAGATTTCGATGGCCAGGTATATAAGAGGAAACTGAAGTCTAGATTCAAATCACTGATGGTTCCCTATCTTCTTTGGAATTTGATTATTCTGTTGGCTATGGGTGCCAAGTTGTTGCCTATATTCTCTTTTGTATTCAATAATAGCGGCAATGTAGAATTTCATTTCTCATTAGCCCGTCTCTTTAATACCTTTTTCTATTATGATGGAACCAATGGACTTTTAGTCTATCCGGATTTAGGAATACCCAGGGAAACACCTATTCCCATTAACGGACCTTTATGGTATGTTCGCGACTTGATGGTTATGGTATTGTTATCACCTGTAGTCTATTGGATTATTAAATATACTAAATTCTGGTTGATGATTACAATAGGTATTGTTCTGTATATTTTTGGTCGTGATTTCCTTCCTAACTTCAAATATGTTTCCCTGATTCTTGGATATATGTTCTTTTTTTCATGGGGAGCATATTACAGTATCAACAAGCAGGATCTCGTCACTCAAATAAGAAAATTCAAATATGTGACTCTTTTGATTATTCCACTTACCATCATTAATTTGTTTACGATAGGTACTGAGTATAATAAATACATATTCTTTCCTTTTGTATTGGCAAGTACCATTTCTTTGATAGTCATTGTATCATATTTGATAGAGAAAGATAAAATCCATGTGAATAGTGCATTGGCCAATAGCGCCTTCTTCTTATATGCTATGCATGCACTGATCATCGTAGATATGGGAAAAGTATTGTTTGTCGGACTTCACCTGACAGATACGCCCATTGTCATGACTATCCTATATTTCGCTATCCCTATACTTACTATCAGTATTTGTCTGATTACCTATTTTATACTCAAAAAATATGCTCCAAAACTATGCAGTTTATTGAGTGGTGGCAGATAAATATATAGACTATTATGATAATTCCAACATTCGCTCAATAGGTTTGACAGCCTGTCGAGCGATTTTTTTATCAATCTTTATCTGCGGATTTTCATTCTTCAGACAGTCATAGACTTTCTCCAGTGTATTCATCTTCATATACTGACACTCATTACAACTGCATTCAAGGCCGCTCTCACTGATTTCAGGAGGTACGGGGATAAATTTCTTATCAGGACAAGTACGCTGCATCTCGTGCAAAATACCAGACTCTGTAGCCACTATAAATTGCTTTTGGTTACTCTGCTGAGCATAGTTCAGCATGGTAGCCGTACTTCCCTTGACATCTGCTAATGCCAGAACAGGAGCCTTACACTCCAAATGAGCCATCACAACAGCTTCAGGATATTGTTTCTTCAGTTCGATAATCTTCTCTACAGAGAAACGCTCATGCACATGACAACCACCATTCCAAAGCAACATATCACGACCTGTTACCTCATTGATATAATTACCAAGATTATAATCAGGACCAAAAATCAGTTTTGCATCCTTTGGCAACTGATCCACCACTTTCTTAGCATTACCAGAAGTAACAACGACATCTGTCAAAGCCTTGACAGCAGCTGTGGTGTTGACATAACTGATGACATGATAACCAGGATGCTCATCTTTGAATTTCTTCAAGTCTTCAGCCTTACAGGAATCAGCCAAAGAACAACCAGCATTCAGATCCGGACAGAGTACCATCTTATCAGGTGATAGCAATTTACAGGTTTCAGCCATAAAATGGACACCACACATCACCATGATCTTAGCATCCGTCTCTGCAGCCTTACGAGCCAAAGCCAATGAATCACCTACAAAGTCGGCAATATCCTGGATATCACCTATGGTATAATAGTGCGCGAGGATAATGGCATCCTTCTCTTCACACATCCTGCGGATCTCCGCCTTCAGATCTTCAGTTTTCAACATCACAATATATTTATCTTTTTTTATTTTTATCTTTTAAAAAGAAAATGAATAGTATGATATGCTGTTAATATCTTGAAAACTTTTCAGTCTTTTTCTTGCCAGAAAACTTATAAACTGTAAAATATACACTATTCATATTCTCTGTGGATTATTATGTCTTGATAATGAATACCTAAGCTACTTTATCCACAATTCTCAATTTTGGTGCAAATATAATAAGTTTATATTTTTTTTCTGCAAAAATCCATGGAAATCTTTCAAAATAGTGAAGAATAACTTGGTGGATATCCCTCTATTTAGATTGTAGAGTTTTGTTTTGTTCATTATTCATATAGTTTTCCACTCAGTTATCAACAGGTTTTTCCACAATAATTAGGTGGTTTACCCGTTTTGTTGTATATTTGCCGACGAAATGAAGAAATTACGTACGATAGAGATGAATCGTCTGTCTGTGGATGAGTTTAAACAGGCAGAGAAACTACCATTGATAGTGGTACTTGACGATGTGCGATCGATGCATAATGTAGGCAGCGTATTTCGTACTGGCGATGCCTTTCGTATCGAAGCTGTCTATCTCTGTGGTATCACCTCTACACCGCCAATGACAGAAATCCATAAAACGGCTCTTGGTGCAGAAGATAGCGTAAGTTGGAAGTACTTTAAGAATGCTATTGAGGCTGTTGAGGCTTTGAAGGCTGATGAATACGAAGTTTATTCTGTAGAACAGGCTCATGGATCTACAATGCTTCAAGATTTTGCTCCCATCAAGAATAAAAGGTATGCAGTCATTCTTGGTAATGAGGTCAAGGGCGTTCATCAGGAAGTAGTCGATGCTTCGGATGGCTGCTTGGAGATTCCCCAGTTTGGTACCAAGCATTCCATGAATGTTTCCGTTACTGCAGGCATCATTATCTGGCACTTCGCACAAACGATGATTAACGTATAAATATAATAAGGTATGAAGAAACTATTAACATTAATGGCCTTGATAGCAATAGCTCTATCAGCTCAGGCACAACACGAAGAAGGTGATGTTACCATTCAGCCAAAAGTCGGTATTACGATTTCAAACATTACCGATGGTGACAAGTCGAAGGTTAATTTAGCTTATGGTGTGGAGTTCGAGCGCTTTTTCACTGATCAGTTCAGTGCATCATTAGGTGTCATGTTTACTAATCAGGGTTGTAAGTATAAGGTGTATACTGATTATGGTGATATCGGAGTTGAATCATATCCAATTAAGCTCGATATCTATTATGGAACCTTACCTATCATGGCTAACTATTATGTACTGCCTGGTCTTGCTTTGAAAGCAGGTATCCAGCCAGCATTCCGCGTAAAGGCAAGAATAGAACAAAATGGTAATAAGATAGATTTAGATAATGCTATTGATGCGATGTATGATGGAAATGACAATAAACTGAATACATTTGATTTATCGATACCTGTTGGTTTCTCGTATGAATTCAAGGGAATCACCTTCGATACCCGTTATAACTTTGGTGTGACAAAGCTGATTTCTAATTCAGATGAAAGCATTTATAACAAGGTTTTCATCATGACCCTCGGCTATAAATTCTAATTAAAAAATAAGGTGGCAATTAGTTTTGCCACCTTATTAATTTTTTACTCAGGCTTGAACTCGTCTTTGCCGACACCGCAGACGGGGCATACCCAATCGTCGGGGATATCCTCAAAGGCTGTTCCTGGCTCGATGCCACCATCGGGATCTCCTACTGCGGGGTCATAGACGTAACCGCATACTTCACAAATGTACTTCATAATCTTTTTGAGTTTTAGTTATTAATAAGGGTTGTTATTCTCTCAACAATCCGCTCTGGCGGAATGTTCTGTAGGCAGGCATAGTCGCCACGCTGACAGGGTTTGTTGCCATAGATACTGCATGGACGACATTCGAGATTGATCTGTATGGCATTATCCTTCGATTGGTTAAAGCCAAAGAAACCGGCCATGGGATGAGTGGCTCCCCAGATACTCACCACAGGTGTACCCGTCAGTGAGGCTAAGTGCATATTGGCGGAGTCCATCGAGAGCATCACGTCGAGATGACTCATCAGAATCAGTTCCTGGTACATGGATTCACAATGTTTACTGGCATTAACACACGATGGATACTGACTGCACCACTGCTGGAAATATTGATCCTCCCGTTCACCTTTTCCGAAGAAGAAAAAACGGGCCTTCGGGTACTTCTGAATCAGTTGTGCAATAACCTGCTCCATCAGTCGGGGAGGATAGATCTTTCCCTTGTGGGCGGCAAAGGGCGCAATACCAATCCATTGTTCGAAACTCTTCTTGGGTCCGAAGATGGCTGGCAACAGATTCAGGTTGCCTCCTTCTTCTGGGAAGATAGAACGAAATTGATGCACATCGACAGGGTATCCCAGACGCGCAAAGACATTGGCATAATTCTCAAAAGAAGTGGGAAGTGATTCTTTGATTCTATTCTTATAAGAGATAAGTCTTCGGCGTTGTTTTCTGTGCTTGTCGATATGTTCTACGCGATATCTGCCAAGGTTAAAGCGAACCCTGAGATATTCGGAACGGAGCACGTTGTGCAAGTCTGCCACCTTCGTAAACTGCTTGGCTACCAGACGGCGGTAAAGGGCATTCAGACCTTTGACACCATGGTATTCCTTTTGCAGGTCTGCCTCCATGAAACTGACATTAGGAGCCAGATCGTCAAAGAGGACACGGGCAAAACCTTTGCTCAAGACCGTGATACGTACATCAGGATATTGATGTGCCAAAGCCCATACAACAGGTACGGCCATAGCCACATCACCCAATGCGGAGAATCGGATAACAAGTATATGCTCCTTTCTCATCTGTTATTTTTCGTTCTTATACAGAATGGGGTTCGTCGCAGGATCGTTATACATCTTCATCTGACGATACACCTTCATGTACTTCCTTCCTGCCTCAATGTCCTCCAGAAGTTGGTCGATGGCCTGCGACAGATCTTTCTGCTGTTCCAAGAGGATCTCCAACTTTCCCTGGCACTTGGCAATATGTTCTGGTGAAGCATCCTTGCGATCCACCTGTTCCTTCATGTGGTAGATCTTCAGGGCAAGGATACTCAGGCGATCCACGGCCCAGGCAGGGCTCTCTGTATTCAGACGGGCATCAGGGAGCACTTTCACCTCATTATATATATGACGGAAATAAGAGTCAATTTCTTCGACCAGATCCGTACGGTCCTGATTGCTCTGGTCGATGCGCCGTTTCAGTGACAGTGCATCGACGGGATTGATGTGCGGATCGCGGATGATATCCTCATAATGCCACTGGACGGTATCAATCCAGCATTTAAGATAGAGACTGTGCTCAATACTGTTCTTGGCATACGGGTTTTTAATCGGTGTATTGACATCATCGGTGAGATGATAGTCTTCAATAGCCCGCTTGAAAATCGGATTAGCTTGTTCTGTAAATGTCATGGTTCTTGTTTTATTCCGCAAAACTACAGAAACTTTTTCAAATAGCCAACGAAATCTTCATAAATTCATCAAATTTTGCTAAATTATTGTTGGTAACGCACACAAAACCCATGTTTTTTTGCACAATAGCACCCTATTTGTGCAAAAGAGAGTAAGTTTTTCTTAAAAAAGTTTGCGTAAGTGAAAGAAATTGTGTTACTTTGCACCCGATTTCAGCGAAACGCTGGAAAATTTCAAGATAGCAAAGTCATTATTAACATTTTAAAGTATTACAATTATGTCAGAAATTGAAAGCAAAGTAAAGGCTATTATCGTTGACAAACTCGGTGTTGATGAATCAGAAGTTAAGGCAGAGGCCAGCTTCACCAATGATCTGGGTGCAGACTCACTGGATACCGTTGAGCTGATCATGGAGTTTGAGAAGGAGTTTGGTATCTCTATTCCTGATGATAAGGCTGAGAAGATCGGTACCGTTGGCGACGCCATCGCTTACATCGAGGAGAACGCAAAATAAAGAATAATGAGAAATTAAGAAAATGAGGAAATGAGAAATTGGGCTGCGCGTTAGTCCTGATTTCTCATTTTCTCATTTTCTCATTTTCTAAATTTCAAATTTATGGAATTAAAAAGAGTAGTTGTAACAGGTCTTGGCGCTGTGACGCCAGTCGGCAACACTCCTGATGAGATGTGGAAAAACCTGCTCAACGGGGTTAGCGGTGCTGCACCTATTACACATTTCGATACAACCTTATTCAAGACAAAGTTTGCCTGTGAGGTGAAGAACCTCGACGTGAACGAGTATCTTGACCGCAAGGAGGCCCGTAAGATGGACCGTTATACCCAGCTGGCCCTGATTGCTGCCAAGCAGGCTGTTGAGGACAGTGAGATGAATCTGGAGACAGAGGACAAGGATCGTATCGGTGTTGTCTATGGAGTCGGTATTGGTGGAATTAAGACCTTCGAGGACGAGGTGAAATACTATGGTGTCCATGAGGCCGATGGTCCTAAGTTCAATCCGTTCTTCATCCCGAAGATGATTGCCGACATCGCTGCCGGACAGATTTCCATCATGTATGGTTTCCATGGTCCCAACTATATCACGGCTTCTGCCTGTGCATCTTCATCGAATGCGTTGGCTGATGCCTTCAACCTCGTTCGTCTGGGTAAGGCCAATGCCATCCTGGCAGGTGGTGCCGAGGCTGCTATCTGTGCCTGTGGCGTAGGTGGCTTCAATGCCATGAAGGCCCTCTCTACCCGCAACGATGAGCCCGAGAAGGCCAGTCGTCCGTTCAGCGCCAGCCGCGACGGATTCATCATGGCCGAGGGTGCTGGTTGTCTGATCCTGGAGGAACTGGAGCACGCCAAGGCTCGTGGTGCGAAGATCTATGCCGAGATGGTGGGTGCTGGCATGAGTGCCGACGCTTATCATATCACCGCCTCTCATCCTGAGGGTCTTGGTGCCAAGCTCGTGATGAAGAATGCCCTTGAGGATGCAGAGCTGAAGCCCGAGGATATCGACTATATCAATGTTCATGGTACCTCTACCCACGTGGGTGATATCTCCGAGGCCAAGGCCATCAAGGAGGTATTCGGTGATGCAGCCTTCAAGTTGAACATCTCTTCCACGAAGTCTATGACGGGTCACCTGCTGGGTGCCGCTGGCGCTGTGGAGGCTATGGTGACCGTGCTCGCCGTCCAGAACGATATCGTTCCGCCTACCATCAACCATGAGGAGGGTGACGACGATCCTGAGATTGACTATAATCTGAACTTCACCTTCAACAAGGCGCAGAAGCGCGTGGTTCGTGCCGCACTGAGCAATACCTTCGGTTTCGGTGGCCACAATGCTTGTGTGGTATTCAAGAAGTATGAGGCTTAAGGATATTATTGATAGAATAAAGCTCCCTTTCCGCAAGGAGAAGGAGCTTTTTTCTGCTCTTTACGCGATACTGGGATTCTATCCCCGCAACATCGAGTATTACAAACAGGCGCTGATGCACAAGAGCATCCGTAAGCGCAACGACAAGGGCAAGCCGCTGAACAACGAGCGACTGGAGTTCCTGGGTGATGCCATACTCGATGCTGCGGTGGGATATATCGTCTATCGTCATTATGAGGGTAAGCGTGAGGGATTCCTGACGAATACGCGCTCGAAACTTGTGAGCCGCGATACACTGGGCAAGCTTGCCAACGAGATGGGCTTAGGTCAACTGTTGGTGTCATCAGGGCATTCCACCTCACATAATAGTTATGTGGAGGGTAATGCCTTTGAGGCTCTGGTGGGTGCCATCTATCTCGACCGTGGCTATGATGCCTGTCTGGAATTCTTCGAGAAACGGGTCCTTGGTAAGTATATCAATCTCGACAAGGTGGCCTTCAAGGAGGTGAACTTCAAGTCGAAGTTGTTGGAGTGGTCGCAGAAGAACCGTGTGCGCATGGAGTTCCAGATGCTGAAGCAGTTGAAAGATGACAACGGCAGTCCCATTTTCAGTTTCCAGGTGATGCTGGAGGGTATTGAGGGCGAGAAAGGCAATGGCTATTCCAAGAAGGAAGCGCAGCAGATGGCTTCAAGGGAAACACTGCAGCGCCTGAAGCGCGAGCCTCAGTTTATTGATGCCATCTTCAATGCCAAGACCGAGCGCACGAAGATGGAAGAAGAACCCGCGATGGCCGTGCCTGACACGGAACAGAATCAGGATTTCATGATTGAACAGGAGCATCAGGCAGAATCTGACATTCAGGAATCTCCAAAGGATTCTAAGATGCTGGAATCCCTGGATGACGAATTCGATCTCTCTGACATCTCCCATAAGGAGAAATCCCGCGAAGACATTATCGCCGAAGCCGAGGCAGCAGCCTTCGCTGAAGAATAATCTATGAACAGACGGCTGTTTCTGTTGTTGACAGTCTTGGTGCCGGCATTGAAAGGCCAGTGTCAGATGGTGATGCCGCCAGCCCTGAAAGCTGGCGACACTATTGCTATTATCTCTCCTTCGAGTTCACCCGATAGCATGACGGTGGCAAAAGGCTGTGCGGCCCTCCGCGAGTGGGGTTATGTACCTGTGGTGGGACCTAACGCCCTCAAGGATTACCATGGCTTCGCAGGGACGGCCGATGAACGGGCAGCAGACTTGCGCTGGGCCTTGCGCGACTCCACCATCAAGGCCATCCTATGCTCACGTGGTGGTGACGGGGCTGTACAGGTGTTATATCGCACGCCTTTGGAGGAGTTTGCCCGTCATCCCAAGTGGATTATAGGTTTTAGCGACATCACGGCTCTCCATAGTGCAGAGGCGGCGGCAGGCGTGATGAGCATCCATGGTTCGATGTGCGACGGTATTGCCGCCAAGGGAGAGCGCGACTCCGTGAACGCCATCATGCAACGACTACTCCGAGGTCAGTTACCAACTTATCAGGCGCCCTCTCATCCGCTTAATCAGCAAGGTGAGGCCACGGGCATTTTAGTGGGCGGAAACCTTTCCGTCTTCAGTGGTCTGGCGGGTTCCGACTATGATTTCCTGAACCGTGTGGACGAGGGCCTGATCCTCTTTATCGAAGATACCCAGGAATCGATGTCGAAAGTGGATCGTATGCTCCATCAGATAGAGATCCGTGGGATTCTTCCCAAACTCAAAGGCATCATCGTGGGCCATTTCTCGAAGTACAAGTCTCCTGAGAATGGTTTTGCTGATATGTACGAGATGCTCCATGAATACCTGCAGCACTACGACATCCCTGTGTGCTATGATTTCCCCGTAGGCCACCATAGCCGTTATAACTTCCCCATGGTGATAGGCTGTCGTGTGCAAGTGAAGGTGGGTCCCAATCATACCCGTATAGAATTTGTGGAATAAGATGCTGAACGAGGCAACGCGTGATTTTATCCGCCAGCATCTTGACGCCGATGTCCGTCGGCTGGCATTACAGGGTGGGAGAGACCCCGAGGTGGATCTCCCTCTAGCCTTGGAGCAGATCGCTGGCAGACAGAAAGCACGCAGCAAGATACCCTCCTGGGCAGCCATCGACGGCATCCTCTATCCGCCCCATCTCTCCATGGAACAGTGTTCGAGTGAACAGACGGCCCAATACAAGGCCAAGATAGCGGGAGAGGGAAACCTGTTCGTCGATCTGACGGCGGGCTTTGGGGTGGATACGGCTTTTATCGCCAAGGGCTTCTCCAAGGCCGTCTGCGTGGAACGTCAGGAGCGGCTTTGCGCTATCTCATCCTCGAATTATAAGACACTCGGACTGCCACAGGTTCATGTCATCTGTGGCGACGGCACTGAGTATCTGCATCAGATGGATCACGCCGACTTGTTGTTTATTGACCCCGCCAGAAGGGATGAACACGGCGCACGCACCTTCGGTATCGCTGACTGTACGCCCAACATACTGGAAATGATGGATGAGATGACGGAGAAGGCCGATCGTATCATCATCAAACTATCGCCCATGCTCGACTGGCGAAAAGCCATCGAGGATATCGGGTGTGTGGTCAGCAGTGTACACATCGTTTCTGTGGATAACGAGTGCAAGGAATTGCTGATAGAAGTGAAGAGTGAAGAACGAAAAGCGAAAACAGTTGCGCCATCCTTGCGGGTCATCTGCGTTAATTTATTGTCCGATGGCCGAGAGGAACGTTTTGAGTTTGACGCCATCACCGTTTCCTCCGCCAATACTTTTCACTCTTCACCTTTCACTCTTCACATCCTCTTCTCTCCCAATGCCTCTATTATGAAAGCAGGCTGCTTCGCACAACTCTCTGAGCGCTTTGGCATCAGCCAACTCGATAGCAACAGCCATCTTTTCGTTTCTGACAAGGACATCGAGGATTTCCCTGGCCGTCGTTTCGTCATCGACAAAGTCACTTCTATGAATAAGCGCGATCTGAAGGAGGCCCTGACGGGTATCAGCCGTGCGAACATTGCCGTGCGCAACTTCCCCATGCCGGTGGCAGAACTCCGCAAACGATTGAAGCTTCAGGATGGCGGCGACGTGTATATCTTCGCCACGACAGTGGCAAACCAGGGCCATCGCCTGTTTGTTTGCCGAAAAAAATCTTAATAATTTTGTGGTTTGACGCTTTTTCCGTATCTTTGCAACGAATTAAAGCTTTAAGGAAAAGATGTCATCGATACAAATCAAGAAGGTCACGAGCAAGAAGGAGCTCCAGGCCTTCATCGAACTTCATTATGACTTGTATGAAGGCTGTCCGTATGATGCCCCGAATCTGTATAGCGACGAACTGAACACGCTGAGCAAAGACAAGAATGCTGCGTTTGAGTTCTGCGAGGCAGAGTATTTTCTGGCATACAAGGAGGGCAAGTTGGTGGGCCGTGTGGCCGCCATCGTGAACCATCGTTATAATGACCAGTGGAATCGTCCCGTGGTCCGTTTCGGATGGCTGGATCTCATCGACGATGCGGAGGTGCTTCGTGCCCTGCTCGCCGCCGTGGAGGACTATGGCCGTCAGAAGGGCATGAAGGAGATCATCGGCCCGTTGGGCTTCACCGATATGGATCCCGAGGGAATGCTGATCAAAGGCTTCGAGGAATTAGGTACGATGGCCACCATCTATAACCATGCGTACTACCCCAAGTTGATGGAGCAGATGGAAGGCTACGAGAAAGACAACGACTACGTGGAGTATAAGGTCTTTGTGCCCAAGGAGGGCATGCCCGAGAAACTGTCGAAGATCGCCCAGATGGTGGAAAAGCGCTATAACCTGCACTGTCCCCAGATCAAGCGCAGTGAGGTGTTTGGTCCCAACGGCTATGGTCAGAAGGTGCTCGACGTGGTGAACAAGACCTTCGCTAACCTCTATGGCTACTCCCAGATGACGCAGCGTCAGATCGACTCCTATGTGCACGAGTACTTCAAGTTTTTCTCCATGGATATGCTTTGTGTCATTGAGGACTGGAACACGCCTGATCACGACGTAGTCGGTGTGGGTATCACGATCCCGTCACTGACCAAGGCCCTGCAGAAGTGCCACAAGGGTCGCCTCCTGCCTTTCGGCTGGTGGCATGTCGTCCGCGCCCTGCAGTTCCATAAGACGGATATCGTCGATCTGCTCCTGATCGGTGTACTGCCCGAATACCGTACCAAGGGTGCCAACGCCCTGCTTTTCTATACCTTGATACCCGTCTATCAGAAGTACGGTTTCAAGTGGGGCGAGAGTCATGTGCACATGGAGAGCAATACCGCCGTTCAGGCGCAGTGGCAGTATTTCGACAACGAACAGCATAAACGCAGAAGATGTTATAAGAAAAATCTATGATAGAAGACAATAACCTGATCGAACAACCTAATGAACAAGTACAGTATGACGAGGCGAACATTCGTCATCTGTCGGATATGGAACATGTGCGTACCCGTCCTGGTATGTATATCGGCCGTCTGGGTGACGGTTCGCTGCCAGAGGATGGTATCTACGTGCTGCTGAAGGAGGTCATCGACAACTCCATCGACGAGTTCAAGATGAACGCCGGCGACCGTCTTGAGGTGACTATCGACGACAACCTGCGTGTCTCCGTGCGCGACTATGGTCGTGGCATCCCTCAGGGAAAGATGATCGAGGCCGTGTCGGTGCTGAACACAGGTGGTAAGTACGACTCGAAGGCTTTCAAGAAGTCCGTAGGACTGAATGGTGTCGGTGTGAAGGCCGTCAACGCGCTGAGTGCGCACTTCGAGGTGCGCAGCTACCGCGACGGGAAGGTGCGCAAGGCCATCTTTGAGCGCGGTGAGATGAAGAGCGACATCACGGAAGACACACAGGACGAGAACGGTACCTATATCTTCTTCGAGCCCGACGACACGCTCTTCCTCAATTACCGCTTCCAGGATGATATAGTGGAGAACATGCTCCGCAACTATACCTATCTGAACACGGGCCTGGCCATCATGTATAACGACCGTCGCATCCTCTCCCGTCATGGACTGGAGGATCTGCTGAAGGACCGCATGACCAACGACGGTCTCTATCCCATCATCCATCTGAAGGGCGAGGACATCGAGATCGCCTTTACCCATGCCAACCAGTACGGCGAGGAATACTACTCCTTCGTCAACGGCCAGCATACCACGCAGGGCGGTACCCACCAGAGCGCCTTCAAGGAGCATATCGCCCGTACCATCCGCGACTTCTTCGGCAAATACGAGTATGCCGATATCCGCACGGGTATCGTAGCCGCCATTGCCATCAACGTAGAGGAGCCGATGTTCGAGAGTCAGACGAAGATCAAGTTGGGCTCCCTGACGATGGCCCCCGACGGTGTGAGCATCAACAAATACGTGGGTGACTTCATCCATCAGGAGGTGGATAACTACCTGCATATTCATCAGGATGTGACGGAGGTGCTGGAGAATAAAATCAAGGAGAGTGAGCGTGAGCGCAAGGCGATGGCGGGTGTCACCAAACTGGCCCGTGAGCGCGCCAAGAAGGCCAACCTCCATAACCGCAAGCTGCGTGACTGTCGCATCCATTTCAGCGACGTGAAGAACGACCGCAAGGAAGAATCGTGCATCTTCATCACCGAGGGTGACTCTGCCAGCGGAAGCATCACCAAGAGTCGTGATGTGAACACTCAGGCCGTCTTCTCCCTCCGTGGTAAACCGCTGAACTGTTTCGGACTCACGAAGAAGGTGGTCTATGAGAACGAGGAGTTCAACCTCCTGCAGGCCGCCCTCGATATCGAGGAAGGACTCGACACACTGCGCTATAACAAGGTCATCGTGGCCACTGATGCCGATGTCGATGGCATGCACATCCGCCTGCTTATCATCACCTTCTTCCTGCAGTTCTTCCCCGAACTCATCAAGAAGGGACATGTCTATGTGCTCCAGACCCCGCTTTTCCGCGTGCGCAACCGCCGTACGAAGGTACGCAACAAGAAGGTGATTGCCGCCGCCGATGCGAAAAACGACAAGAAGAGCGACTTTATCACCCGCTATTGCTATAGCGAGGAGGAGCGCCTGGCCGCTATCGCCGACCTGGGTCCCGATCCCGAGATCACCCGCTTCAAAGGTCTCGGTGAGATCTCGCCCGACGAGTTCCAGGGTTTCATAGGCCCCGATATGCGCCTGGAACAAGTGACACTCCATAAGAACGACCAGGTGCAGAAACTCTTGGAGTATTACATGGGCAAGAACACCATGGAGCGCCAGAACTTCATCATCGATAACCTCGTCATCGAAGAGGATAAACCCGAAGAAGAGGATTATGAATAATATCAAGAAAGCAGTCCTTTTGACGTTACTGATAGGACAGAGTGCGATAGGGAGTGCTCAGTTCCGTATGAACATGGGCGACGAGTCACCATTGCGCAAGCTCCAGTTTGCCGAGATGGCCATCACCAATCTCTATGTTGATAGTGTCGATGAGAAGAAACTTGCCGAGGATGCCATCCGAGGGATGCTCGACAAACTCGATCCCCACTCCAGTTATCTGACGCCCAAGGAGGTGAAGGACCAGAATGAACCGTTGAGCGGTAATTTCGAGGGCATCGGCGTGCAGTTCAATATGATTGAGGATACGTTGCTGGTGATCCAGCCCGTCACCAACGGTCCTTCCGAGAAGGTCGGCATCATTGCGGGCGACCGTATCGTCTCTGTCAACGATACCGCCATTGCAGGTGTGAAGATGCCGAAGGAGGAGATCATGAAGCGTCTGCGCGGTCCGAAGGGCACGACGGTGCATCTGGGCGTCGTCCGTCAGGGCATCAAGGATCTGCTGAAGTTCACGGTGGTCCGCGACAAGATCCCTATGAAGTCGGTGGATGCCGCCTATATCATCCGCCCGGGTATCGGTTATATCCGTGTCGGCAATTTCGGAGCCACCACCCATCAGGAGTTTCTGGAGAGCATCGACAAGTTACAGGCTCAGGGCATGAAACATCTGATCCTCGACTTGCAGGAAAACGGTGGCGGCTATCTGAAGGCCGCTGTCGATATCGCCAATGAGTTCTTGGAGGCCGGTGACCTGATTGTCTATACCGAGGGTAGGAGAGTGCCCCGCACGGAATATACGGCCGATGGCGACGGTGTGTTCCGCCAGGGTAAGGTCGTGGTTCTCGTGGATAGTTATTCGGCTTCAGCGTCAGAGATTGTCACGGGTGCCGTTCAGGATCAGGACCGTGGTCTCGTCGTAGGCCGCCGTACCTTCGGAAAAGGCCTTGTGCAGCGCCCCATCGATCTGCCAGACGGTTCGATGATCCGACTCACCATCGCCCATTACTACACGCCCTCAGGCCGCTGCATCCAGAAACCCTATACGAAGGGCGACCACAAGGATTATGCCATGGATATGGTGAACCGCCTGAAGAGCGGTGAACTCACCAATGCCGACAGCATCCACTTTGCCGACTCGCTGAAATACGAGACGCTCCGTGAGCACCGCACCGTCTATGGCGGTGGCGGTATCATGCCCGACTACTACGTGCCGCTCGACACCACGATCTATACCAAGTTCCACCGTGAACTGGCGGCCAAGAGCATCGTCATCCAGCATAACCTGCGCTATGTCGATAACCATCGCAAGGAGTTGCAGAGCCGTTGGACGGATTTTGCCGACTTCAAGGCCAACTATGAGGTGCCCCAGACGCTTATCGATGCCATCATCGCCGAGGGCGAGAAACAGGGTGTCAAGCCCCGCGACGAGGACGAACTCGCGAAGACGCTGTCCTATCTGCGTCTGCAGCTCAAGGCGCTTATCGCCCGCGACCTCTGGGACATGAGCGAGTACTTCTCCGTCTTCAACGAACAGAACGCGATGGTGAATAAAGCCTTGGAAGTACTTACCCACCAATGATATAATTATGTACGCATATCAGAGTCTTCAGGATTATCTCTTTTTGATGCTCTATGGCGGCGTAACTATGCTCGCCTTTGCGGCAGGCCTCTATCTGTGGCTGAGGCGCAGCAACACCATTGTTCCTGACGTCACTCCCCCAAGGGCGCTGCGCCAGTGGACTGCTATTTTCTTCATAACGGCAGCGCTGAGTCATGTGTGGTGGTTTGTGCTCGGCATCTATTGGCTGTCTGACGACAGACTGGTGCGCAACATCACGGCTGTGACGCTCGATTATATTACGCTGGTGCCACTCGTTATGGGTATGCTGCTGCACATGTTACAAGACCGTCAGCGCAGGCTTTGGCCGTGGGTCTTGGTTCAAGTACCTGTCGTTGCGATTGCTGCCATTGGAATTATCAAGCACGATGAATTCTATGGACTTGGAATGACCCATTACTGGCAGATGGTTGTCACCGTTATCTTTGTCATTTATTACATACATGCGCTGGTACAATACGGCCGTTGGCTGCACGAGAACTATGCCGACTTGGAGCACAAGGAGGTGTGGCAAAGCCTGGTGTTCGTGGTTTTTATTTTTATCGTCTATGAAATGTATTCCACGAATCCAGGAGTGATGTCAAAGGAGTATCTGGCACAGTTTAACACACTCATCATCGTTGGCTTCCTACTCTGGCGCGTGGAGAGCTTACAGACATTGGAGGTCGAGGAGACTGATAAGCCCATGAATGAGCCGGAGGACAGTTTGGTCATTCTTCCCTCAAATATCGGTGCCATGCTACAGGAGTTCTGCGAAACGCCTAAACTATATCTGCTCCATGACCTGACACTGGCACAACTCAGTGAGGCTGTCGGTACCAACCGTACTTATCTGAGCACCTACTTCTCCCTGCAGGGTATTAGCTATAATACCTACATCAACCGCCTGCGCATCGCCCATTTCGAACAACTTTACCGTGATGCATTGGAGGCACAACAGTCCATTACAGCCCAGCAGTTGGCCCACGAGTGCGGCTTCAAGAGTTACAGTACCTTCTCCGTTGCCTTTAAGCAGTTCAAGGGGCAGACTGTAACGGCATGGATGTCGTCTCAGATATCAGACTCGCAGAATTTACAATAATTGTTTCAGAATTTACAATTATTGCGTAAGCAAGGTTTCTTTCTATTGCAAAATAGTAAGAATATGAGTACCTTTGTACCACATAACACGAAAAAGGCAAATCAAAATATGTATCAAGGTAAAAAGATTGTCCAACCACCTTTTCTAAAGGCTGGCGATAAGGTAGCTCTTGTTTCCCCCGCTTATTGGGTGCCACAGGAGGCTTTACAGCAGGCTGCAGACACCCTTAAAAGCTGGGGGCTGCAGCCCGTTATCGGCCCTCACACCAACAATCTGAATGTCAATGCCTATGCAGGAACAGCCGATGAACGCGCTGCCGACCTGTTGTGGGCACTTGAAGATGACTCGATTAAGGCTGTTGTCTGTTCGCGAGGCGGCTATGGCTCCATTCACCTGTTAAACCGTATCCCACAAGAATACTATCATCAACATCCCAAATGGATAATCGGTCATGGTGATATCACTATCCTGCTCTATGCTGTTGTTGGTGCAGGTGTGATGGGTATTCATGGTCCTATGGCTTTCCAAATAGCAAGTTGTCAGGAGCCAGCAACCAGCATTGTCCGCAATATCCTTTTTGGCACCCTTCCGCAATACAAGATCCCTGGCAACCCATATAATAAGAGTGGTTATGCAGAAGGTATTCTAGTCGGTGGTAATCTCTCAAGTTTTGCTGCCATAGCTGGAACGAGGTTCCAGCTTCCACCCAAGCAGGACATTATCCTCTTTATTGAAGAGGTTGAGGAGTCTTTGCACAACATCGACCGATTGTTCTATACGCTGACTTTGGAACTGGATTTCGAAAGAGTGAAAGGTATCATCTTCGGCACCTTCAATTCCATTAAGTACGACCTTCAATATGGAAGTGTAGAACAGATGCTGGTTGCACATCTTCGTGAATACGAAATCCCCATCTGCTGTGGTTTTCCTGTTGGCAGCAATAGTTGCATCCCTCTGATATATGGAGCACCATGCATACTGGATGTGACAACAGACAGGAGTATCCTGACCTTTAACATCAAAGGCATTATGGAATCTCATAAGGTCGATAAGGCCAATCCGCAATTGATGAAAGAATAATAGGTATGGACGATAAGGTCATCAAGATTGTCAACGAAGCCCGATGGGCTGACGGCCAGAAAGTCTGGAACAGGCTTGAGGAAATCACCTTCGATCCAATGCAGTGCCAGGAGGAATTCGTGTCTAGGCTGGTTCGTGAGAATGCCAAGACGGCATTCGGTCGTGATCACGGCTTTGAACACATCCACAATCTGGACGAGTACAGACGATATGTTCACTTGACCTCTTATAAGGACTATCCAGCATATATAGAGCGTATAGCCAATTGTGAAAGAAATGTCCTGACGGCTTATCTTACAGATTATCTTTCTCCTTTAGATGGCTATAAGTTGCTTCCTCAGTCCAGATGGGGCATACAAACATATCATGATTATGGCTTCAGTGCAGGCTTCTTTGTCGCAGGCAATCATGGACTGCTGACTGATGGCATGGTACTGAACTTGGTTGACAATCGTATTGAACGACTACCGTCGGGCGTTTACAAGGGGAATATGCTTGGCCGGCTATTAGTAAAACGCGATTTTGATTACGATCAGGTCTATGTCATACCTGTTGATGTCGCAAATGCTTCTAACAGAACGGATATCCTCTATCTCCAAGCCCTCTTTGCGCTGAAGCAGCAATTTATATCCATCGCCATCTGCGATCAACATGACAAAATGATAGAATTGCTTCGCTATATTGAGAAACATTGGCCTAGACTAACTGAAGACATTGAACATGGTAATCCCTATATAAAGGGCGATCCGGAAAGGGCTCATGCGATTCGTGAAATCATGGAAACCCACCATATCGGAACGCAGATGGTAGATCAACTGTGGCCAGGTTTACGTTGTATGATGATCTACGACGTGGATCGCCTCAGTGCCGGCTTTGAGTTGTTGCGCACCTATTGTGGCAATCAAATGCATTTCGTATTTACAGGCATCAGCTCGCCTATAGGTACCTTTTCAACCACGCTCCACCTTGATGATCCGCAGACGGTGCTCATTCCAGACAGCGTCTTCTATGAGTTCAAGCCAAAAGAGGCTAACAACTATAACACGTTACTCACTCTCAACCAATTAGAGATAGGGCGCAGTTACGAATTAGTTGTTTCGACCCTCTCAGGCCTCTATCGCTATATGACCCAGAAGACTGTCATGGTTGTAGGACGTTATCATGATACGCCCACAGTGATTGCTGATAAAGAATAAGATTACGCCTTTTGGTTTTTAGAACGTGAAGCCGAGGGCAGCCTTTATGTCCCAGTTGCTCATACCGATCTTCGTTCCGTCGTATGAGGATGAGAAACTGTGAATCTGCCCCATGGCGTTAAAAAACCAGTTGCGATACCAGTAGGTGACGGATGCACGCACATCCAGGTTAAGGCGTACACGTCCCCACTGACTGTTACGCTTATGATCTACCGCGATGTTATCCCAGATGTTTTCAATGTTTGGATTATTATCGGGATTATCATAAATATAGCTCACGGTGTAATTATCTGCTTTCATATAGTTCAATGCACTTACTACGGGCATTGCAACGGCATTTATGATGAGCCCCTTTGTTGGGACCCAATTGTAAGTATAGCCGGCTCCCAGACTACCTTGATAGATCTTCAGACAACCCAATCCACTGAACATATCTGAAAGGATGGACAGATTCTGAGGCTGCGACATATCAAACTTCTGGTAATACATCATGAGTCCTGCGATGAATGATCCTGCCGATCTTTTCTGAATCACGCTCTGGCCGTAGGCCGAAGCCAGGGAGAAACGACGTTTGTTGAATATCCAATAGGCGTCGAACACGAAGGACTCTATCTTCATTGCTTGATCCAGTTCCAAGGTGTTATCGACATCTTCACCAAGTGGTTCGCCGTTATAGAAAATGTTGGTAAAATGGGTTTCGGGGTTACTGAAGTTGAAGCGTCGCCAGCGGATGTTCACGCCATTGCTGGGTGTGGCGATATTGAAAGACATGTTGATGCCCTTGTTGCCAGAGATGGAGAGAGAATAACCACCTCCCCAGCCACGATAACCTACCCACAAACCCAGCGAGTTGGCTACTGGTGGTTTAATTTTCAGATTGAAATCGAACAGGCTTTGAATGGGCGATAAATCATCTTTGTCTATATAGTTTTCTTCCACATGAGAGTTCAGATCAAGATCCATCTGGTCCGTACTCGAATTAAGCGTGATGCACCATTTCTTTTCCGGCAGCGCAATGTATTCTGGGTCGGTGCCCTGCACGTTCGAGGAGTCGAGATAGTGAAGAAGCCGCTCCTTGAACGACTTCTTCTGATTATTCTGTTCTTGTGCCTGCGTACTGCTCATAGTCATACAGAGCAACAAACACATTGAAATCAGTTTTCGGTGGGTCATCACTGTTTAGTCCAATTAAACATGTGCAAAGATAGACATTTTTTTTATAAATGTGGTTATTTTAATAAGTAATTTGTAAATTTGCACCGTTAAAGATTACGTTACAATGAAGAGACTCTGTCATTACATATCAGAATACATGGGGGTACTGGTGCTGGCGGCCGCCATGCTGGCATTGGCATTCCCAAGTGTACTGCAACAAATACCTACAACGGTCATCAATCCACTGCTGGGTGTCATCATGTTCGGCATGGGACTGACGCTGAACCTCAAGGACTTCAAGATCGTGTTCAGTCGTCCGAAGGATGTTATCGTCGGCTGTCTGGCGCAGTTCACCATCATGCCGCTGCTGGCATGGGGACTGGCAAGAGCCTTCCAACTCGATGAGGCGTTGGCCCTGGGTGTGGTGCTGGTAGGCTGTTGTCCTGGCGGCACGGCATCGAATGTGATTACCTATCTGGCGAAAGGCGACCTGGCATTGTCGGTAGGAATGACAGGTGTTTCCACCTTACTGGCTCCGCTGCTGACGCCCTTGTTGACATGGGCTTTGGCAGAGAAGAGCGTCGATGTCGATGTGGTGGGCATGCTGCTGAGCATCCTTTGGGTAGTCATCCTGCCTATTGTCGTGGGATTAATCGTTAAAGCCCTTTGGCCCAAGTTCACGGAGAAAGCCGTTGATTATCTCCCTGCTATCTCATCGCTCGCCATCGCCTTCATCGTGGCTATCATCATTGGTGCCAATGCCTCCAAGTTGTTGGCGGGCGGTCTGGTTATCGTCATGGTGGTTATGCTTCACAACCTCTGCGGACTGAGTCTGGGCTATCTGATCGGGCGGCTGTTGGGACTTGCGGAACCGAAGAAGCGGGCTATCTCCATCGAGGTAGGCATGCAGAACTCGGGCCTCGCCTCGTCGCTGGCCACGCTCCACTTCGCCGCCTATCCCATGGCCACCATCCCTGGTGCCATCTTCAGCGTGTGGCACAACATCAGCGGTGCTATCGTCGCCCGAATATACACGACGATTAAAGAAAAATAATATTTGTGGTCCTTTTCGCGCAATAAGGGCCACCATTTTTTCCTACGGAGCCTCCAAATTCTTCTGCGGAGCCACCAATTGGATGAATTCTCTCGAGAATTGAGAGCTTTCTTACGCGCATACGTATATAGTTGTCTTATCCACTTTTTAACCCACCTATCCCGCCTATCCCACACGTAAGATTTTTATTTCCAGTGTGGGATAGGCGGGATGAGCGGGTTGTTTTGGGCTTATCCCTACTACCGCGCACACACGTTGCGACAGATTTTGGAGGCGTGAATGGGGTTTGTCGCAATATGGTTTTCGTGTCGCAACAAGTGAGATCGAAATATCGAAAAAAGTTTGGAATGGGGCGAAATCCGTCGTAACTTTGCAATGTCAATCAGAAATAAACGATCTGAGCGACAAAAGAGAAAATAAACAATTAAACATTTAAAATAACAACAGTATTAACAATTAAAAATTAAAGAAAGGAAACAAATTATGGCAAAGACTCCAGTTTCAATGAAGATTGACGGTTACAA
>CACZVN010000015.1 GCA_902784615.1 uncultured Prevotellaceae bacterium
ATAGCTACTACTTCATAACCTTCAGCCTCGAACATCTGACGGAAAGCGAGGCGACCGATACGGCCGAAACCGTTAATTGCTACTTTTGTCATTTTACTTAAAAATTAAATGGGTTTATACCTAATTTACTAACTTTTTTGCGTATTATTGGAAGTTTTTTCCTTTTTCGGATGCAAAGTTACAAAAAAATTCCTATATTTGCACAAGATTTCTGTCTTAATAAAGATTAAACATAACGAATAAGGCTTTAAAGGATAGAATATAGGATATGTCAATTCGGAGTTTGCAAAACGAAGATTACAATTCAAACATGATACATTAACATTAAAACTTTCAGATTATGGGATTTATTAAAGAATTCAAGGAGTTTGCCGTGAAGGGCAACGTAATGGACATGGCTGTTGGTGTAATCATCGGCGGTGCATTTGGTAAAATTGTCAGTTCTCTCGTGGATGACATCCTGATGCCACTTATCGGCAAGGCAACAGGTGGTGTCAGTTTCACCGACCTCTTCGTCAACCTCGGTGATGGCGAGTACAGTACTCTGGCAGCTGCCAAAGAAGCAGGCGCCGCTGTCTTCGCCTACGGTCAGTTCATCCAGAACATCATCGATTTCCTCATCATCGCTTTCTGTGTATTCCTGATGATAAAGGGAGTCAACAAACTGAAGAAAGAAGAGCCTGCAGAACCTGCTGCTCCTGCCGGACCTACCCAGGAAGAGTTGCTCGCAGAGATCCGTGATCTGCTGAAGAACAAGTAAGACATTCATTCTGCAAAAACAAAAATCTGCATCACCTCATCGTGATGCAGATTTTCTGTTTTTATATATCGCGCTCCACATAGGTGAACGTCGTATCACCAATAGTGAAATGCGTATTATGATAGAGCCAGATGCTTCGTCCTGGAGGTAATGGATTGTTACCTACCCTCACACCGCTCTCTACGGCCGTCAGACGGACGCCGCTACCGATCATCCGCAACTCAGCCTGAATAGGAGCCACCTGACTCTTGATATCCCACGACATCTGCAATGAGCAGTCGATAGACTTTCCGATAGTAACCACTTCATCGGGATTATTCATGAACCACTTAAAGAGGGCAACATCCATCTCCTTGACGGCTCCCTTGACATTCAGGAAGTAATGTTCCGACCGCGGGGCCATCTCCGCCACAGACACTGCGAGGCCGACAGCAAAGAAAATGCAACTGTAGAGAAGCAACACACGAATGTCAATCTGAGTAATATCAGTGAAGATAAACGACCACAGATACATTGACAGAACTCCCAGTGCCGTGGCCACAATAAACACATATTTCTTCAGTTTGATTCGAGTGCCCACAGTGGAGACAAAGACTACCATCATCGCAGTGAGTGCCCATGGAATCCAATCGATGAGGGCAGACAGGTATCCCACGATATTAAAAGCCAATGAGATCGTTCTGAAGGTCAAGAAGGCGAAATAGGAACCAACGCCCACGACGACGGCACGAAGGAGAATATCCAACAGTCGCTGCTTCATCTGCATCCTGCGCACCGCCATGATTGACAGAGCCATCGTCAGGAAGAAACCTATGAGCAGACCGAAAGCCGGGATGTAGTCCATATAATGCCCCTCACTATTGAACATGGCCAGATCGCCCATCAAACCAGCCCTAGTCTTTTCTTCCAACATCTTCGCCACAAACTGTTGGGTGCGCGCATCATACTCCGTCACATAGGCCATATAAACAAGCCATGTAAGGATGGCGGCCCCAATGGCCATGAGAATCCACTTCATATAGAAAGAGGCATTCTTCGTGTCGAAAAGGTTCTTATTATTATAATAATGTGTACCATCCTGACAGTGTCTGCCATACTCCGGACAATGATAGTCATTCTCATCCCAACAACTCTTGTGCATCACATGCTCACACTTTGCCACGATGGTGTCACCCTCCTTGAAACGGCCTTTACAGTAATAGCACGACTCCGTGATGAGCACCTTGCCCAAACTCATGTTACCAGGCACATACTTGAGTACGTATTTCCGTTCAAATAACTTGTATTGGATATAAGGTATCAGCAACTGGAACACCAGATAGACCAACAAGATGAACGACAAACCCGTTACGATACCCTGAATGAACATCCAGATGGTGTGGCTGCCATTGACAATTACCGGATTATAAGCACTGCCCAAGTATATACTCGTCATGGCAGAGCCTATCATCTCCTCGGTATCCTTGGCATATATCTCTATCCGCATCGTATGGGGATCACCACGATATACCTTACCGTCAGGATTCTCGAAGATGAACTCATTGGCCAGAATAATCTCACCGTCTTGAAGAATCAGACTGTTCTTCAAATCCGTCCAGTTGAACTTATCCAGATAGAGTCCGTTGGAATTCTTACAGACAACCTTCATGACACTCTTGGCCTCGACATCGTCCTGCCCTTCTGTCTGGGATTTGAAGAGAACAGAACTGATGGCAAGGCTGTCGTTGGTCAGCGTATCCTTCACCAATGTGCTCTGAAGTTCAAAATGCTGGGGATCAATGGGCGTGTCATTATCACCATAGACCTTCTCATCGGAGAACACCACCAGTCCCATCTTTTTGGCATCACCCCACACCCCTGTGCGGTCGGCCATTTCCCGTTTCTTCAGCATCAGAGAACGGTATAGATATTTATAGGTGTCGGGCTGGGACTTGAAATAGGTATCCATCACATAGTCCGAAGCCTCCATCGTCTCTGTCACATTCATGCCGTACATGAAAGCCACAAAAAGGTTGTCGTGGTCAAAGACCGTACGGATCTCACTGACGGCGGCACGTTCCTGATCGACAACAAACTGAGGCTGTGCCAAATCAACTAATACCAGTACCTTGATATGTTTCTTTGCCACTTCCTCTGCCTCGGAGTTTTTCACTTGTATAAGCACAGGTTTGCTCGTCGTATGATTCACACGACCGCCCACAGTTTCTGTTGCCTTGATAACGACCTGATTAGTATCTGTCAATGCATAGGGTCCCAAGTCTCGCAGAATACCTGTTTGGACAGTGAACTGCTTATATCCTGGTGTGAACTTGAGTCCAATCACTTTCATGGCATTTTCTGGCTGTTGCTTGTCTGAAACGGACTCTGTACTGAAGATGTCATCCAGATCGACATCTTCATCAGTCGCCCCGTCACAGCTGGTCAGACAGACAGCCAAAAGAGACATCCATAACAATCGAAACACCTTTATCATCATTGTTTTTACTTTCTTCTATCTATTTATATGGTAGGATAGGTATTGTCCTTCCCGTTATTATTCATTATATCACCAAACTTCTTCAAATTGGCCACCTTCTCACGGTAGGCTTTGAAGCGCGTCATCATACCATTCAGGAACAACAGGATGATCGCCACTGCAGCAACACCGAGCACATAGTCTTTAACCCTTTGTATAAACGGTTTGTATTCCAAAGCCTGCACCTTCTCTGAGACACTTTTCATAATAACGAACTGCTCGTCAAGGGTCTCCATGCGCTTTGATAATGAGGGGACAATCTCACAGGCCGCCTTCGCCTGATTATAGTTGGTCTGCAGATCCCCGAAGATCACCTGTTCCTTGGCCTTCACCTTTTCCAGCTTAGGTGTCAATTTCTCCGCCAACGACAATTTATATGCTTTCTTATAAAGCTGTTTATAGACGTTTACCTGACTCATAATGAACTCGTCGGCATTAGCGAAATTGGAGACGGCTTCCACTGCCTGTGTTTTAGCATCCAGCGTATCCTTTACCGTCTGTTTCAATTCCTCAATCCGGGCCACCATATTCATCAGGTCCTCGCTATTGGCTATATCCATCTGCTGTGCCTGATAATAGGTATTCCACTTGACATCCAGTTGGTTATATGTCAGGTTCAGGGTCTGCATCCGTTGTTCCATGGCAGTGATAATCGACTTGGAGACACCCATATCGCTGCTCACGGAAAGGTTAATCTTTCCAACGGCCAGCAATTGGTTGAACTCATCAGAGAATTGGGCAACGCGTGCCGCAATCTCCTGTTGCAACGCCTCAGCATCTGGTGACAGGGGCAGTGCTGCCTCCTGTCCCCTCGCTGTCCCTGCCAGACAGACGAAGAACATCATGAGTCCTATATGTCTAAGCCACTTCTTCATCTTACTGCTTACACGTGCTTTGGTAATATCGTTCGGCAGCACGGAAAGTGGCAATAGCCTGCCGCTGTTCCGCCGTACCACCATTACTCTTCCCGACGAGGGTATTCATCTCCTTGATTAAGGTCTCACATTGGTTCTCCAGATCGCGTCGCTCAACCGGATCAACACTCACGAGCCAACGCGAAACCAGTTTATCGATCTGTCTCGACTTCGATATCAGAACCGTGATACCTTCAGATGCGAGTCCACCGGAGCCTCCCAGTCCAAGTCCGTCTTCTGATTTGACAACGCACTTCATGGCACCAATTGAATCAACATAATTATTGTATTCATCCCATGCCATCTGGATATCCTGACAATCGCTCTGTCCGTCATGGTACTGGAACTGCGCCTGTAAGGTACTCTTGAGTTCCTTGAAAAGATTCAACGACTCTTCCGATCCCACAACACCACTCTTGTATTTACCCTTTAATGAACGGTAACTCTTCGAGATACCCTCTAAGGCATTCTTGGCAGCAGCCACATCCTCATCCAAACCAAAGCAGGGATTCCGCAGAATCGTGACCTGATATACCAGATCCAGATCCCGTCCGAAGGGGATGTCATAACGATTGTATTTCTTCTTCTCCGTCTTTTCCATCAGGAAGACATCATGCAGTCTGACTGTCACCTGAGTACGTTTGTTCTGTATATCAAATGTCTGGGCGATATAATCATTCACCATCTTGTAGTCCTGTGGAGCTGGCTGTAGGCCTTCATAGTCTATCCAGCGTTTGAAATAGAATTCAGACCGTGGTTCGGGTACCGTCGCCCGGAACAATTTGGTTGCCTTGTACTTGTCCTTGGGATTATACTCAACCACGTATGGCAACTGTTCTGGTCTTAATGTACGGCCTTTGAACAGTGGTTTATAGTGCACATTATCCCAGAAGACGAACAACGAACGGTATGAGATCAAAGTCACTGTCAATGTATTCGTCTCTTCAGCAAAAACAAACTTAACCATCAGATCCATATCCTTACTGTCTTCCTTGAGGGAAATATGGTCAGTATAGGATGCTCCCTGCGCAACACTGATGGTTCTGACAGTCTGCGCCTGAAGTTCTGTCAGCCACAGCCAACAGGAGAGCAGTATGATGATTTTATGTTTTATCTTCATTTGTCTGTATCTATTGTTCAAAACTAATCCAACCATGAGGCTCGCCCTGACGCGTGACCCACGCTGCAACCTTCAGGTCTTCTGGGAAGGGGGGCTCCATCAAGGCATGATAGGTATCATAACGGAGATAGGAAGCCACACGCTCCACACCCCATAACAGGTCTGTATAGGTGTCGGCCATATTGATGCACACCCTACCTGCAAAGGCACCGTAATAGCGGATGTTGGGATGCCAGGGATGTGCAACAGGGTTGCCTGAAGCATCTGCAGTCAGGAAATTCAGCGACGGAGGAGCATCGACACAGGGATAGCCATGGGGAATATCTATCTTCATCTGAAAGCCCGTGGCAAAAACAGGGGTGTTCTCCACTCCTGGTTCGTTCAGGTCAGCCTCATTTTCCACACCACAGATGCTGCGCAGGTGATAGTCAATCAGATAAGCAGTCGGAATGCCGTCAGCATTTCTGCGCAACACCTCGAAGGTGATGTCACGCCGTCCTGCCAGTCCCTGTTCCAACTGGTGCCATTCATGCCACAGCCGACGATTACGCCCGCTAAGCATATCTGGATTGATCTGTTGACTTTCCTGTTTCATGTCCGTCCGTCTTATTACTCATCCCGGAATAGGATCTGGTACCAGATAGACCAAATCACCATTCCTGACATTATAATCCTTCAGTTTCTGATCTTCATGACCAATACGTGGGCGCAGCACCCTGATCTCATGCACATCAGGATCTTCCTTCCCGAAGAAATAATCCAGAGGTGCACCAGTCTGGTCAATTGACGGGAAGTCAAAGATCAGTCGGCCATCCTCTCCGATGGCATGACGCAGGTTATCGACCAGCGTGCTCAAAGGTGCATCAGGGTTTACCACCTTGAAGCGCACCGTTTTATTTTTGTATGCAATATCCAAAAAGAAATCTTCCATATCCTATTTAGTTTGTTTATCAATCTGTATTGTGACCTGTATCGGGTAAATGTTCGTGCTCCTGACGCGCATCATTCCCTGCAGGATCATTTCCGCCTGAGGAATCTTATCCTCAAAGCCACGGCGGATAAAGGTACTGTCGTTCAGGACGATCTCCACCAATATCTCATAGCCAGCATTCCAACGGTCTTGTTGCTGACGGTGACTGACTGAAACGCTCTTCACCATCTGTCGGGTGATGCCAAAACGAACCTGCAGTTCCGTATAGCAGAACAGTTTCAAGTCTGCAGGTGTCACCAGACGATCAGTCGTAATCAGATAGTAGCGTGACAGACTTGCCTCCTCATTCTTGTCGTGCATCTCGTCGCTACCAGGTACTGGCGCGGCAATCTGCCGTGTAGCCAGTCCATTGAAGCCACTGGGCGACTGGAAAGTGCTAGTAGGCGTCAGTTGGGCATTGACAGATGATCCCAGAGTCGTCAGATAGGTCACGGACAGGTTCGCCTGTTTTGCCTGCTGGTCTGTCTGCGGCCGGAGCATCAGATATACACCAGGCACACGTTGTTCTACATCCATACGTGCAGCATCACGCATCCGTGTCAATGTCTCAATCAGATTCTGCATCACCCGATCATTCGCCTCGGCCCGAATATTCTGGAAGGCATAGAAGTCCGTATAGTACTTGCTGATCATATTATTCAGAAGCGTGACCAGACTCGCCTGATTGAAACGGTCTGCATCCACTCTCCGCACCTCTACAGGTATATTCCCGAACAACTGGTCTGACGACGGGCGAAGCAGGTGGAGGAACTGTTGACTGATACCATCAGACTCTGTACTCTGGCTTTGCGCCCCCGCTACTCGCACCACTGGTACGCTGGCAGAAAGATCAGCCGAATGGATTTGCGCATTCACAAGTACCATGGTATTCAGCGAGAGATTGTCTTTGTCGAAGAGAAATTCTTCGCGGATACCCGTAAATTCAAACACAAGATCCAGACTGTCAGTTTCTGAACTAATGAATTTCTTGCCCTGATGATACTTGATACAGTACATCCGAACATTCTGACGTGCAAAGAGATCGAGGCACGAGGCTGCAGCTGCGTATGTCTGAGAACAGTTATAGAGGATCGCATCTATATCGAAACAGGGCTGAAGGGGCAATTCCGAGAAATCCCATGGACTGATCAAAGGCAACAGCTGCCCCTTGACAGACACCTTCAGTTCCTTAAAGAAATGATTCCTGATGCAAAAACAAAATCCTGACAGGTCTGATATAGGAGAATCGAACTTCAATGACACTTTCCAGCGCCTTCCGTCCATTCTGACCACCGAACGAACCATCGTATTCAGCACACGGGTCCTGAGTAACGGGATAAAACGGGCAGAGGTATCAGCCAAGGTAAACACATGCCGCTCGGTCATTTCCATCTCTCCTACGCCGGCCTGCAAGGCTGTCTCCACAACTGCCGTGGCGGGAATGGCATGTCCAACTTCATAAGATGTGAGCATTTTAGCAAATTCGCTAAGAACGTCCGACTTCATCTGCTCCAGATCGTTCTCCAGCTCATTCGACTGATAGGCCAATGCCGTCATCAGCAGAGAGAACACCGGATCCTGTTCGATACCCTCCAACTGGTCAGGATGATCACTTCCCCGCCAGATACGGAGAGCTTCCTGAATCAATTCGTCAGCCCTTTGCTTGTTTTCAAATATTGTCTGTCTCATGTTCTCTCTTCATTTACTTCCATACTTTCAACGTATTCGTGAACACGTACTCCTCTTTCGTCGAGAGGATTATGCCCTTAATCGTTATATAGATGAGACGCTCTTCACGGATGTATGTCATCGTCACGGCAACATCGCCCAACCGTTTCTCATACTGCTGCACTACCTCTTTCAGTTCTGCGGCAAAAGTATTTATATTCTTGGACGAACCGGAGATCTTCTTCGAATACATATCCTGCAGACCACTCTCGTAGATCGTATCACCGGAATTATAGATGACGCCTTCATGCTCGTCAAAGATCTCAAAGCGCATGTTGTTGAAGACAAAACCATACTTCGGATCACTGATATTATTGTATCGTGGTGTCGTCAACAACATGTGGAGTGACTCGTCAAGCGACTTCTTGATCTGCTTCTCCCGAGCAAGCCCGGTCTTCTTCACCTCTAAAGGTATTGAAAGATATTCCATACGTCTTGATCAGATAAGTGGTACAAACTTTTCGTCTTCGGGCTCCGGGACATAGAGCGCATTGAAGAGGTGTTCGAACAGTTCCTCGTATAGACGCTCGTAAATCTTCTCCGACAGGTCGTCTTCCATCACAGCCAACGAACTCTTCAGCTCGGCCTTGAACTCTTGCTGCAGACTTGGTTTCAACGTATCGTTGATGTAGTCCGTCAGTGTCTGAGTCTGTTGGGCAAGGGCGTTCTGCAGTTCCTCCTTCACCAACTTCAGCAATTCCTCCTTTGTCTCGGCCAACAACTTCACAATCAGCTCTTCGTGTAACTGATCATACAGTTCCGCCTTAGCCTGTTTCAGCAAGGCATCGTAGTCGATCGTGTTATCCACCAACACGACTTTGTCAAGAATGGCCACGGCACCCGTCAGGAAATTACCAAACCAGTCAAGCCACAACTGTATATCGACCTGTGTCGGCTCCGGGATTTCCAACGGCTGTTCCGTGTTCGGGGTAATGATATAATAGTTCATGGCTTGCGTAATTTCCTGTAAGAACATCACAAAGTCATGGACACTGTTCTTCAGGTTATACCCCTTCATGATAAAGAGGTAATGCAGCAAGGCTCTCTTCCCGTCACCGTCTTCCAGATTCTGATGGGAGGTGATGGCCGTCAACTGTTCCACGAACTTTCCCACATAATCGGCAAAGCGCGGATCACTTGTTAGCAGCAGACAAGGAGGTATGTACTCTGTGTCAATAGAGAACACGCCATCCTTCACACTGAATCGCATCATAGGCATGACATCACCAGCCTCAACTTCTTCATGTGTCAGCAGTGCATATTCGTAATGCGGTCGGACATAGGCAATACCCTCCCTCTCAAACTCCGTGTTGGTATCACCGAGACCTATTGTCAGGTAGTAGCGGTCGCCAAACAGCATCGGTATGGGGATCACCGCCTGCTCATCAGCATCCAGGATCCTGCCCGACGGCAGAAGTGCCGTACACTGAAGATGGTCTATCTCAAAGGTGTTCTTGACGAAGGTTCCGTTGCATTTCAGCGTTGCACCCGGTAACATACCCATCCGTGTACTCCCCAGAGCCGCCCGAATGGCTATCCGCTGCTGAAGATCCAGCTTTTCCTCCATGCCAATGAAGGTCTGCGCCGTAATCTCCATGCCTGGATACCAGTTGATTCTTGAATTCAGATCCATCATCTTATCTTATTCTTTATTATTCTTTACTTCTGTATTATAATCGAGGGTCACCCGCCCATGCGTTCCCTGAACAGGGTGATGTTCCTTGATATTCACCTCGCACCGTACGTCAAAGGGGATGAACCACTCCTTGAGGAAGGCCACTAACGGCTCCATCGTCTCTGTCCGCTCCCTGTATTCTTCGGGCGTTAACCCTGGAATCAGAACAGAATACCGTACACGGGGCTGCCAACAGATAGTCGTATCCAAATGACTATATCGGTCGATAGCGACTTCCACCTGACATTGCATCAGTGCACCCAAGAGATTCGCGACGAAATAGAAATCACCTCGCCAACGACTGACAAACGGCAATAGCACGGCAGCCTCTTTCACCAGCGCATTCGTTTCGGCGGAGATATCGTAGTTGTAATATTCCTTTAGCAGATAAGCTAACTTCTGCTCCAACAACTCCGACATCGTACGCTCGATGGCCAGTTTCTTCTGGAAGATATAAGTATCGAAAGGCGAGAAAGCTTCGTTCAACAGTTCCCGACGCCACTCCAACGCTTTGAACTTCTGGGCAGCATCTTCACCCTTCAAATCGTCTTCCTTAGTCATCAGACCCTCAGGCAGCAGGCGAAGGAAACCATCACGCGCCAAGACTACCCTACCCTCGTCTTCATTCAGAGAGAGGATGTCCTCGTTATAGTTCCTATAGAACGTGCCCTTATACTGGGTTATCCAGTCATTGGCCATCTCTGGAAAGAGATAGTTCAACAGCACTTCGGCCCTGATCTGATAAAGATTCCTGTCTATTCTCATGCTACGTTCATCTCCATATAATAATCTTTCCCGTCAGCCACCACATGCAGCACGTCACTGACTGGTATCCCCAACTGTGCCAGCGTCAGCGTCAGATAGGGGAACGACTCATCCACCTCACGATACTCATGCTGGTAGAGTCCGCTATTGGGTATCCCTCGCAACACGGCATGCTGGGCGACCCGCTGCTCCACGGCCCTACCGGGACACATCACATCCGTCCGGCGGTCAGTGGAACGCTCTGTCACGAAATCCACGAAACAGTCATTTTCCAGACAGACACAAACCTGTACGGCTCCCAAGGTCTGACGGATATCTGCCAATGTTTCGGCAATCGTCATTTTGTCCATGAGACGGGTCGGACGTACAGGCAACCACTGCTCGTGGACAGGGCAGTCATCGTCATAGGCCTTGAAATCAACAATCCGCGTTGTCAGATGCTGACCGTCATAATAGAACATCTTTCCGCAAAGTGATGTCAGATGGCCCTCATCGATAGCGTCACGGTCGATGAGTTTCATGGCTTCCTGCACCTGAACAGCACCGATGACCGAGGCCGTGATGGAAGTTGTAGGTGCTTCGCCTGCCTCCTCATGCCTGCGGATGACACCCGCACAAGGCATCCGCCGTGCCAAATCCTTCAAGCCTTCTGGTCCCAAGTTGCAGGCATAGCAGTTCTGTCCCGGCACAAACACACGGGCTGTACCCTCCAATTCTCCGATGCCACCATCAACCCAAGGAATACCGGCACGCATACACAGACGATTGATACAATAGCGCGCCCATCGGCTATCTACACAACCAATGACCACGTCCATCCGACGTACGAGTCCTAAACCTACGTCATAGGCGATATCTCCACAGATGGTTTTCACCTCAACAGCAGGATTCATATTCTTCAGCCTTTCTGCGGCCACATCCACCTTCAGACGGCGAGCCTCGGCATCAGCTTTTGAGAACAGCACGGAACGAGACAGGTTACCCATCTCCACCACATCAAAATCAACGATGACGATGTGCTCCACGCCAAGCAGCACAAGGTTCTTCAGCACCTCGTTTCCCAAGGCACCGCATCCCACCACCATCACATGGGCGGTTGAGACCTTCTGTTGCTTAAAACAGCTGTTCATATCTCGTTTCTATTCTAATTTCATCTTCAGTTCGACATCCACCATGTCATTACCTATCGGTGTCACGGTGCCTGTCGCATCTTTATATCCCTCATTCTTCAGTCGCACCTCACAGGGTTTCGAGGCTGGCAGATTCTCCACGACACATGGTGTCTGCCCTACTTCTACCCCGTTGATGAAGATAGTTGCTCCCACCACATTACTGTGGATATTCAGCAGACCATAACTGGCCATCGGAGCACTCAAGTCCAGCATAACCGGCAGAGTGTCATCTATCCACATAAAGAC
The DNA here is from genome assembly GCA_902784615.1 of uncultured Prevotellaceae bacterium. Taxonomy (GTDB): domain Bacteria; phylum Bacteroidota; class Bacteroidia; order Bacteroidales; family Bacteroidaceae; genus Prevotella. Next base: position 11,866 of record CACZVN010000015.1, read on the forward strand.
TGGATTCGACTCCAATCCTTCTTTTCGTGTCTGGATCGTATAGTAGCCCAATGCCAGTTCACCTTCCCATTTCCCGAAGGCCATGGGTTCGCGGTTAATCCAGATCTCCGTCGTATCATCAGCAGCCGTGATAGTCACTGGTGCCATTCCTGACATAGCCAGATTCTGGTCAGCTCCTGTATCAGACCTTGTCGCCACAGTGTCATTTACCGCTGTCTGCTCTATGCCCGGTCTGATGGCTCGACGTGTGAAAGAGGGTTTCGGCTGGAGTTCAGCCATGGTTAGATCTATCACCTTCTTCTCACCTCTCCCTACGCTGACTAGTGAGTCATAGTAGCAGACTGACTCTCGGAGCACTAGCAGATGATGTTCACCAGCCTGCAGGTGACCGCTTGTCGCCTTTCCTTTGCCGATAGGCTGTCCGTCGAGGTAAATCGTCCCGTCAGCCAGAGGGGTCCGCACAGTCAGGTAGGAGTAGAACGACTGCAGAACCACTGGTACGATCAGTTTTGCACTATCCGCCAGTTCCAGTGTATCTTCCAACACCTCATAGAAAGGTGCCTCCACACGGTAGGGGTGTTTCCCCACCGGGAGGTTGAACTGTGCCGTCCCGTTTCTGATGAGCGACAACGTACTATCTACCTGCACGATGGCATTCTCAGGAGTCACCTTAAACACCACCCACTGCTTCGACAGTTTATATTCCTTGCCAGGCTTGTCTGTCAGCAGATTCGCCTGGTAATGTTTCTTTTTCTTCAGTCCCTTCTTGTCAGGCACCTTCCACGTGAGTTGTCCATAGTCTGGATGTTTAATCACGAGGAACTTCGTTTTGTGGGGTGTCAGCACGGTCAACTTGCCGTCACCTTCCTCTGCCTGAACCTCCACTTTCCCGTCGGCCTTGAAGGTAAAACCCTTCTCGTCGGTCAACAGGTCCAAGGTCGCCTGTTTCTTATCTGTTGGCAACGGCGTCTGATTCAACAGGTCTTTTTTGACCCGTTTAAACTGTTCGATGCTGATCTTCTGCGCATCAGAAGGTAACATCCAACAAACCATCAAGACAATGGCCAGCAGCACTCGGCTCTGACGTTTTGCTTTGCAGGGAACGCCTCTCATGCTTTATTTACCCGACACCATCGTATTGCCTGGACTTGTGATGGATATCTGTCCTGCATAGGCACACATACATTTACTGTTGTCTGTCAGTGCTGGCATATTCATCACCTTGACCTGAGCGCTACCCGGGGCCCAGGGGCCTGTGATTACAGGCACACAAGGCATCGGTGTCAACACGCCCATGGCCGCAGAAGTAGCCGATGCCACCGTCGGATTAGCCATCGAACGGCACATGCCGAAAGTCGGAATATTTGCCGGTGTAAAGTCCATCGTCGTGGCCATCAGCATATTCATGCACTTCGGCCGCAGCGGCACGGTCACGATCAACGAACAGGGTGCCATTCCCTGATTACACTGGAGCATTGCTCCCATCGTTACAAAATTTCCCATATACCTTATTTATATTATATAATTATTCTTCAGTATCAAATCGCAACTGTTGTCCTGCCTGATGTCCACGGGCAGCGGCTTTTTCGTCAGCATCAGCTTTCTTGGCGGCCTGTTCGTCCAGATAGCGTTGGTAGGCTTCCTCTATCTCCTGGATCTTGTCAGCCTTCACGGTGTCAATGACATCCAAATGAGAACTGATGGATTTTTCCAGAGCATCTTTGGCCTCATCACGCTCCTCATCGGTAGGAAGCGTCACGATCTTCTGTTCCAGTTTCACCCGATATGTAGCACTGGTCTTGTCCATCTTCGCCTTGCAACCATCATAGAGCACATTGACAGAATCTATCAGCGCATCATGGCGGTCCTTATTCACCTCCGGCATCGTCAGGATCAGGTAACGTTCCTTCTCGTCGCTGGGATTGCTTGGCGTCACCAATTCTTGTTTGAACTCCGGATGTTCCTTTTTAATAGCCTTACAGAGTGGAAAGTTAAATCGAGGATCGAATGGTACCAGTTTCAAATGATATTCATCCTGAATCACCACACCTGCAACCTTTTCTATATTCATTTCTCCCTGTTCCTCGTCAATAACCAGAGCCGATAAGAGCGCCATTGGCTGGGCTTTTATACAGAGATTAGCATATCTGTAAACCAACAGGGTTACGTAACCGCCCAACCTGCCTTCCATCTCATGAATCAGAGTTTCTATTGCTATCTTCATATTTATTCTGTTCCTCCTTCTTGTTCTTCTTCATTACTTAACTTAATTTCCTGCGACTCTGGGGCATCACCTTCCTTTAACTTTGCACTTAGTTTGGCTGTCGAGGGAGCACCAGGTACAGCGATACCGTCGCTGATGTTCTTGCTCTTGAACGATGTCTTAGCCTCCATATTGTCGGCCGTCAGCTTCGGAGCCGTCACATCACCCTTGAAGTCGGTCTTACCATTCATGGTGTTATCACCATAGAACTGAGACTTCGAGCCGCTGATAGCCACGTTACCGCCATCGAGTTGTACCACGGCCTTAGCCTCACCTTGTTGCATCTCTGCGGTCGTCTTACCATAGACACCGGTTTTCTCGGAAGAAAGCGTCAGCGTCTTACTCTGACGGTCACTCTTTGTACGACCGACAAACATGTTCTCTGCCGCAAGTACCATGTTACTACCAGCAGCGAGGTTCTTATCCTTGCCCTTATCATCGAGGTCCATGGCCTTCACATGCACATCCTTGCCGTTGAGTACCATCTGACCGAGAGCCTTGCCGTCCTTATCAACCGATAGCAGACTCACATCCTTAGCAGTCATCGTCAGGGCACCGGTTGCTGTACCGTCCTTATCCTTCGAAGAAAGGAACAGATCAAGTGCTTTCATATCAATGCTACCTGTATAATTACCATCCTTGTCCGCAGCAGTCATCTTCATCTTGTCAGCTACCAGATTAAATATACCCGTACTATTACCGTCTGTATCTACGGCATTCAAGTTCATGTCCTGCATCCGCACATAAAAACTACTGTCGGCGGTCAGGGCAGTTTCCGTATATTCACCATTGGCCATACTATAGTCAACTGCCACAAACGACACGTCCTTAGAATTAACACGGAAACTACCACCCGTAGTATAGTCACCATCGCTCGCATTCTCAGCACCTTCTGTCAAGGCTGAGGCCACAGTTGAGATGTTCACATCACCCGTATGGATGTTCACAGAACTGCCGTCTATAAACGAACCATCTGTCTTCGTAGTTTCAATACTCATCTTACCCGTTTGAATACTAACAGATGCTTCAGCATTCGTACGGATATTGCCGTCACCGTCAATTGAAGCTAATGAAATCTGTTCGGCTGTCAAGGAGAGGGAGGCTCCCGTGGAGTTTTCCTTGAAACTGCCTTTCTCACCATTCAGTGTAGTCTGCTCGTCCTCTAAACAGGATATCTTACGGTTCACCTCGGCAAGGGCTGAGATTGCTTTGATACAACTTTCAACAGTAGGAACGATTGAGGGCAACAAATTCTCGTAGTTTCTTTGCAGTTCTAACAGGTCACCAACATTTGAACGGATATCAATAGCGCTATCAGTCAGATCATTTATATCCTCTAAAACACTCTTAATATCAGCAGTCAGAGAACTCACTTCACTCAACCGATCTGAAGCAGCCGACTCCAGACTTGATTTCTGTTCATTTAGTACACTGAGCATATTTTCAATGGCAGTACCTCTCACTTCGACGGATTTAGAGGCATCAATATCCAACAGACCATCGGAATGAATCCTGACACCACAGCCCATTCCCGTAGGTTTCTGGGAGAAGCAGCCATCGCTGTCATTGCATTGGACAATAATATTTCGGGCCTGACTGACCACCGATGAATCAGGACGCACCACATCCTCCAAACCATCCATACCTGGATCAACAGCAATCTGCGAGATATTGGTGGCACGGCTCTTCACATAACCCGAAGAGCCTGAACCCTCCAGATTCACTCCATTGCCCCTTATAGTAACAGTGGATCCGTTTTCCGACCATAGCATACCTGTACTATCTACATTACCGATGATAATCTCCGGTGCAGATAGCACAATGCGATGGTCATCATGGATATACTGGCCCTGAGACATGCGATCAAATATCTCATGCTTAATCTGTTGAATCTCCGCTTTTTGCTTGCGGATCTCATTAAGATCTTTTTCTACACTATCCTTAAAATCCTGAAGTATAGACTGCCAATCAGCAAATACAGTATCCATAACCTACAATTTGTTTAAAGATTCACGAAGTCCCTCAAAATTCTGTTCGAAATAGTTCCTGTTGGAATGAGCCTTCAAAGTAAGGTTCGGGTCAAAGGAAACCGTCTTATTTGCCCGATCAGACATTAAGATCTGACCTTTAAACCCTTGCGACCATTTTCGGTGATTCTCCCAGATTCCCTCATATAGCCCACGGAATGGGTTTACATATGTATTTAAGAGTGATCTGAATGTTGTCTTGTCTGGATTAAGTACTATTGATTCTACAAATTCCTTCCATTTATTATTGTCCAAAGCATCATCTAAAGACGTTATCTTTGTTTTATCCAATTCAAGAAATTCTAAAGAAGTTACATATTTGAACGCAATATATCTGCGTAGAGCAACTTTCTGTTGCTCCCATGCATATTCTGTTGGCTTTGAGATTTTTCTATCATATTTACTGTCCGACATTTCACTCAATGAAACGATACCTTTGCTCGATAATAATGTTGCAGTTGCAAACTTTCCAACCACAGTTTTCTTATCAATATCATCTTCACCAAATGTAAGAATATCAAAATCATCATCTTGCATATCCGTCCATTTTTTGGCCGCATCAGAAAGCTCTTTCGCTGCAATCCTCAATTGATTGGCCGTATCGAGGATAATCTTCCGCCTTATCTTTATATTTTTATACTTTTCAAGTTTATTCTCATAATCATTCTTTTCCTTCCGCCACTTCTCATGTTCTTCTCTAAAAACTGTCTGAGGATCAGAAATACAACAATCGTCCTTATAATCAACCAATTGGGGCTCATCTTTCGTAAATTCCTCCACCTCTTCAACAGTCAGATCTGCAGCGTTCCATTTGAATGCCTGATCGTTTTCTACAAAGTCTTTATCGTGTTTCGTTATGATATCATTATAACTGATTACTCTTTCGTTATCATTTACACCACCTTCACCCGAAAAAGAGTTAAATCTCTCTGTTGCATCACAAAGTTTATCATATTTAGGTTGAATGTAATTGATAAGAGCATTTACGTTCATCCCAATCAAAGAAACAGTTATATCCACAGTTCCTAAGGTCTCGAGGTCCTTATAACCATCACTTCCATCACCAGACCTTAGACTTGAATTTGGCAGTTCAGTCCCGCCCTCTCCTGCTTCTATACAAACAAACGTATAGGACTTAATCTGAAGTGTACCGTCAACTGGGCGCAAGAACAATTCCAAAATAGTCCGAAGGAAAGCCATATCCTGGAACTTTTCCAAAGTCTCAGATTTCAGTGTCTCAAGCGCAGAATTCTTAAAGTCAACAAGTGATGTTAAAAACTTCGAACCGAATTTTGCATCTTTCCATTCTTTCTTATAATAGAGTTTATCCTTTATAGTATTGCCAGAGACAATCTTTAAATTGTTACTAGCAGATATTGACACATTTTTACCATTGATCTCAATATCACCATTCGGCGCTGAGATGGTAATGCCTTGGAAGGCGTTCATCTCCACTGTGCCAGCAGGCGACTCAATAGTAATAGAGCGCTCATCAGTACTGCCAGATATCTTGTAGAAGCCATAACGATCTGACAATTCGAACCCACCGCCAAAATCCGCCGTAGTTTCAAAGCCAAACGGCCATGGTCCCGTTAAACCAACAGGCCATAAAGACTTCAAACAAGATAGAGGCCCCATCGTATTCATTAACATCGGCATAATGGCAAAGCCATCCGAAAATGTCAGGTGATGGCCTGTCTTCGTTCTAATACCATGAACACCGCCATACTGGTCAAGGGGCAAGGCGTTCTTCCACTTCTCATTGACAAATGGCGCTGCAAGGTATCCCATGGCATATGGATGCTCAATATTGCCATGCACATAGCCGACCATCACTTCATCACCGGCATTAGGTGTAAAGTTTACGCCACCTCCTGTCGTTGCCAAAGGCAAGGTGACACGGATCCACGGCGACGGGTCTCCATCTTCGTCCTGCCAGGGATAACACACACGAATACGGCCCAAGTTCTCAGGATCCAAGGTTTCTACTACAAAGGCCACCTGAGGACGAGCATCGCGGATGATCACATCGGGCAACGCCGGCGGGAACGGAACACTGGTAGTCCAAGGGTCACCGGTTGTCGTTGCTTTCTGAGGCGACGGTTCCGTCTCCGATATTGAGAAAACGGGGATAGCTGATACCAGCAGATGCTCCTGACCGTTCTTGTAGGAACCTTCCACGGAAATGGCCACATAGTCCTTATTAGCCACCCTCAGCTTGTCGCCCAACTTGATGGGGCGGTAATAGTTGCCGAAGTCCAGCCAGACAGCCTGTTCACCGACCTCCTTCTCTTTCTTCCTGATAAGCTGATAAAATAAATCTGTAAAGTTGAAAAGACCATCCTCTCCAAACATCTTCGACAAATTGTCTGACAAGTTACTACTTCCACCATAAGTAGTAAACTGGCTATATTTATCATCTGATCTCTGATCGTCTTCGACCAAATATTCGTTATCTTTAACTTTATAGTTGGCCTTATCCAACTGGTTGTTATAATCCGCAACATTATTAAAAACTTCATAGGCCTTTCCTGCAGTTTCCAAACCCAATTGGGTAACTGCTTCACCTAACGATTTCATTTCAAGCGCCTTAAAAATAAACTCTGGAATATAGGCCTTTAATTCCTCTCCTAAAACCTCCCAAAAATTGTGATACTCTTTTTCTTTAAGGTCTTGTTTCGTCCATTCATCTGTAGCGACGGGGTCAAAATTATAGCGACTGTCAGCAGATTCGGCGTATGCCTCGTTTTCGTCGGGCTTATGAGTCATATATGAATAGGCGCGCTCCTCTACTGAGATGCCCTCAGAAAGCACGCTTTCATAATAGCGGTTCTGTACGGCATTGGGTTCCGTCGCCCAGTCGATGATCTCATTCCCCGAATAATAATTCGTTTCCGACGGCTGCATACCCAGGTTCAGCTTACCGTCCTCGAAATAGAGGAACTCACCGAAGCGATTGGCACAACGTACCATAAACTGGTAAAAGCTCTCATTATACTGCACCAGATAGGGAATACGCAACTCGTCACGCTTTGTCACCTCATAATCAGTATCGTTGACAGTCTCAGTTTGCTGATACTTCAGCAACTGCATGTGGTTGGCCACATCCACGGAACTGAATTTCTTCGCCTCTTCTGACAGGATATCCGTATAGAGTCTCTTGGCCGTATAGGCACGACTGTATTTATCAAGGGTCATCAGCTTATCCCGACTATAGATGGTCAGTTCCACAAATAGTGAAGTTTTGCCGCTGATGGTCTTATAGACGGAACGTATCTTGTGAACATAATAATTCTCGGCGACCATATTATTATCAATCTCCAGATTCACGAAGGCACCTTTGAGGATGTCAAGCTTGTCTTTGCTGATCTGCTTGACAGGCTTGAATTTACCCTCGTCAGTCAATGTGTCGGTAGATACTACCCCATCCTTGCCGGTTTTTGTAACAATGGTCGTTATGTCTGTCCGTTCCTGTATGACACCCACTTGAAGGTTGGCAAGCATCATACAAGGCTCATAAACTTTCTTCGAGTATTCCAGATTTGCCAGGGTCAATTCAAGCTGAGTGAGAACGCTAGTAATAACTTTCGTTTCCGTTTTCACTTCATCCTTAGTCTCAGTCTTCACCTGAATATTTGGTGCGGGAGCACCGAGTGCGATGACACTCGATCCTGTCAGGGTTAATCCCTCATTATTGTGCTTACCGTCATAGATATAAAGTCTGACATCTCTTGCCTCTGCCATAGTGGTTATGGTTTATATTAAAAATTCGTTATTTCCAGTTGTTTGTTTCCTTTATCCTCTTTGCCAACATAGGTGATAGAACTCAGGAGCAAGGTTACCTGAATCAGGATCTGCTGCACAAAACCGTCTTTTGTCACCGTGGCATCATAGTCCTCCTTCACATCCACCACATAGCCTCTGACTACCATTGCGTCTCCGTAGGATTTCAGTCGGTCATTCTCGTCGAAGGTAGCATTGAAAATGAACGTATGGTCGAAAAGCTCGTTCGACTGCATCTGCTGATAGAACACCTTACTGTCGTCCGGCGATTCCAGCCTGACAATGAACTGCAGTTCTGTCGGTGTTGTATTCCCATAGGGGATGCCTGCATCATTGCGGTTCCGCTGACACTTATAGGAGAAGTGCTGGATGGTCTGACAAAGCCGTTTCTCCAATTTTCCTCCTACTTCCAGAAAGTTCTCCGGATAGAGGACGGCCTTGAGATAATCTGAATAGTTGATCATAGTTCTAATCAGTCGTTTTTAGCTTCAGTTATTGTTTCTATCATAAAGGTTCTGAAACGTCGTATCATTGATAATCAGTTTCTCCGCCATAAGCGACAGTCTCAGACAGCGTCGCTTCAGGGCATCAATATGATACTCTTCCTCAATGGCATAGCAATAGGCATCCTCAAACAGAATAACCTTCTCTACGGAATCGCCGTTCAATGATTGGAGATCTAAGACGATCCTCCCACTCATCGTGCTGTTTTGGATATACCACTCATACAGGTTCAGGTCTTCCCTGCCTGGGGCAACCACAACCAGTTCCACCGTCTCACACCGGGCGTCGGTGTCGGGTCGGAAGTGGTCGTGATGCCTTGAAAAATGCAAGTGACAATCCATTACCAGATATTCTTTCGAATATTTGCCATCCACATAGTCGAATTGCAGACGCGCCATTAATGCCATAGTTCTTCTCCTTATTACATTTATGAATAAACATTTGGCCCAGCCCACAGTGGGGCTGAGTCAAATGCGATATCATGGAATTACTTCCAGGGGTTCTCGAAGCTGACGGGACCATTCTCGAGTTTCTGGCACACGATCTCCATCTCCTCGAAGTGCTCCTCACCGTCCTCCCACTTCTCTGTGTAGTGGATACAGTAGCAGCCCGTGCCCTTCAGTTCCTTCATCGTCGAACCATCAACCGTGTTGTAGAACGTCACGGTGAAGTCACGCGGATCGTTCGGAGCGAGCATCCACTGCAGCAGTTGGCTGTTGCCATCGTTCATAGCCTTGACGCGGATGCTTACCTTACCGCCACGGGGAATACCTGCGATCTGTCCCTCACGGTCTGTAGCCTGGTCAAACTTGTAGTCAATCATCATGACCTCTCTCTTCTCGAAATCCTTAACCTCGAGGGTTACCGGTGTTACATTCTCTGCCATAATATATTTCCTTTCTTAATTTTACTTGTTAAACTATTCACTCTTCAATTCCTTATGCCCACTCGTTCTCATATTTAACAGAACCGATAGCGAACTCTTTGCAGGTGATAGTGATCTCCTCGAAGTGTCCGAGCTTGTCTTCCCACTTCTCCTCGAAGTTCACGCAGTAACCATTAGTAAACTCGATGGTCTTCATAGCCTTGCCCGTCTTCGTCTCCAAGAACTCAATTTTACCGTTCTTCGGCAGGTTGCGCTCTGTCATCCAAGCCAGCAAGTCGGGTGTACCGTCGTTCAGGGCCTTCACACGCACCTGGATCTTACCACCACGAGGGATACCGGCCATCTGTCCTTCTACATCAGTTGCCTGATCAAACTCATAAGATACCATCAGGACCTCTCTGTCCTTGTAACCATCAACTTTCATTGAAACTGGAGTTTTTGCCATAATTGTTAAATTTTAGTTGTTAATAATATTGAACCTATTGGTAAGAATTAATTTATGCACCTGCCAGAGCGGCTTCCTTGTCCTTTTTATCGGCAGCCACCTTGATGATGAAGTTCTTGGCAGCATAGAACGGAGTCAGCGTGATATCACAGGTAATCTGCTTGGTGACAGGATCCTGACGGGGTTCACCGATCTCATAGTTCTGGAACAAGTTGCCATAACCCTTATACATATTGAGGAACTCCTGTATCTTCGACTTCAGGTTCTTCGGGCTGTTGTACGGATCCCAGTTCTCAAGGGCGACCTCATGAACAAAGTTCATCAGAACCTTCTTCACCCAGTCGAACACACGGACAATAGGATACTCCTTCATGGCATCGAGATCACCGTTATAGAGCGTGGTATTGTTGAAAGCCATCACACGACCCTCGCTATAGACCATCGGGATCACCTGATTATCCATCAGGGCGGCAATCTCCGACTTCAGCAGGTCACTCTTCACACCCTTCACACCGTCGAGTGTACCATACTTCTTACCACCAGCACCCTGTGCCATATTGGCGGTCTCGTCGTACAGTTTACCGCAGAGGGCAGCAGCCGGTGCGATATAGAAGGCCTTGGCATCTTCCTCGTCAGAAGACATCTTCTCAGCCTCACGGCCAACGATCCAGTTGGCAGTCATCACCACGTTCATCAATTCCTGATCACTGTCGCGATAGCCTTCGGTGTTAGCCTGAAGGTCGTCGAACGAATATTCATCAGCATGGTCGGTAATCAGCATCACCTTGTACTTGAAGGCCATCTTGGCCCACTGGAGCAGATCCACCTTGTCGGTAAACACGGCGCCCGGCACACAGACGAGGCTGTAGGCATCCTTCAGGCTCAGACGGTCGAAGCCGTTGCGCAGGATATTCTCCACCTCACCAGCGAAACCAGAGTCGGCATCGGCTATATCTTCCTTCAGCACGTTGATGATACGCAGATTCTTCACCTTGTCGCTACCACAGGTCTTGAAAAATGAGTCGAGCTGACGATAACTGCGCTCCAGGTTCTGGGTAGCATAGAGGGCGTCGGTGATACCCTGCTTCAGCACATTCGTATATTTCTCCTCATCCTGTTTGCAGGCATCGGCGAAACCTGTGGCACTCTCGATGCTGGGGTCATCCAGCAGTTCAAGCCAGCGCTTGATGTCACGCTTCAGGCCATCGCGCTTGTCTTTGAAGCGCTTATCGGTCAGGAACACCTGCTTGGCGGCCTTGCGGGCCGGGTTCATATTATCTGCATCGGGCATGAAGCCACGGATGGCATTGAAGCCACCGAATGCTTTCAACAATTGGGAGACATCTTTCTTACCTTCTTTCTCTTGAAGCTCGGCACCAGCCTGTCCGGCGGCCTGGGCTTTCTGCATTTCTACATCTGCCATAATACTTAGTTCTTTTTTGTTTCTGTTGAATATTTATTGTTTATTTCTCTGTCATGATACGGAACTCAACTGGTGTCATACCGATGACCTCGACCATCCGGCGCTGTAACGTGCGCACGGAATTATAACCGGCCTCGGCACTGACGGCAGCGATGCCATACTCGGGGTGTTCCCTGAGCAGTTGCAATGCCCGCATCAATCGGATATTCTCCAGATACTCGTCTGGCGACTTGAAGATAGTAGAGTTACGGAAGAGGCGCATCAGACGGGCCTGGGATACCCCCATCAGCTCTGCCAACTGGGGCGTACCAAATTCACTGGTTACCAGCTGGGGCTCCTGCTCCAGACGGTTTTCCAGCATCGCCAGCAGTTCCGCGTCATCCACGAGGTCGGCCTGCATCTTCATCCGGCGTCCGCGTTCCATTTCAGCCTTCAGCCAGTTCACACGCTGCTTGAGCTCATACCAAGCGCAGAGTTGCTCACTCATCAGGAGATTACGTCCCAATAAGCGTACATTCTCCATATCCAGCCGCTCGTTTTCTTCTTGCAAACGGGCAATCTCGGCTTCCAGCTCTTCTATCTTCTTGGCCATAACGTATCTGTCTGTTTACTCTGCGCCCTCCAGCTCGCTCAGCATCGACTGCAGCATCTCCTTCAGTTCTGCACGGCTACCGGCCTCCTTCAGGATATCACGCAGTTTACGGTTCTGCTCAATGCTCTTACGGATCTTCTGGTTAGTATCAATCTTTTCCTTTGTACCAGAGAGGAACGGACTGTTCTGTACCAGACGACCCTTGCCACCCTGTGCCTCAAAGTCGCGCAACTCACCAAAGTGCAGCGTCTCATCCACAGAGCCGCCTTCTTCGTCGGTGAAGCTTACCTCTACCTTCGGTTTGAAGTGTGCAAAGGCATCCTCAATGTTCTGGATATCCTCCACAAACTCTGGGTTGCCAGCTTCAACATCGGATGTGTACTGATCGATCATCAGCGTCTTGTTCTGGTCGATCAAACTGACTTTCGCACTGCTCTCCTCATCGGGAGCCATGGAGATAAAATTCTCTTTCATTGCCATAGTAGTAACAATTTTTTAGTTAATAATTATTTGAATAAACTCTATTTATTTCTTTTCTTTCTTCTCGGGCTTTGATTCGTTCTTCTTACCATTGATAACGAAGACCGGAGCGCCCTCCTTATCAACCTGCACCTCGATCTTGTCGCCTGTCTTCACCTTACCGGCAATCATCATCTTAGAGATCGGGTGGCGCAGTTCCTTACGGATGATACCCAACACAGGACGGGCACCGTACTGCTGGTTGTAGCCACGCAGGGCGATGGTCTCACGGGCCTCGGGTGTCAGCGTCAGTTCGATATTCTGCTCCTCCAACAACTTCAACAGACCCTTCAAGTGGATATCGAAGATCTTGGTCACGGTCTTGTCGGTGATCGGCGAGAACGGCACGATCTCCGTCAGACGGGCCAAGAATTCCGGACGGAAGTAGCCCTGCATGATGTCCATCAACTCGTTATTCTCGGGGATGACACCGCTGTTGAACTTCTCCACGATGGTCTGTGCACCGATATTCGAGGTGAACAGGATAAGGGCGTTTGAGAAGTCACCGACACGTCCGAGACGGTCGTGCAACTTACCCTCGTCAAGGATCTGGAGGAACAGGTCGAACACCGACTTGTGAGCCTTCTCGATCTCATCGAACAGCACCACAGCGTATGGGTTCTGGCGGATCTTGTTTACCAACAGACCACCTTCCTCGTAACCCACATATCCCGGAGGCGCACCATAGAGGAGGGCCACCGAGTGCTCTTCCTTGAACTCAGACATATCAAAGCGGATCAGCGCACTCTCGTCACCAAAGAGGAAGGTAGCGAGGGCCTTGGCCAACTCCGTTTTACCAGTACCTGTCGGACCGAGGAAGAAGAACGAACCCATCGGCTGTCCTTTCTTGCTCAGACCAGAACGGGCCTCATAGACAGCGTCAAGCACCTTCTTCACGGCATGATCCTGACCGACGACACGCTTCTTCAGCGTCTCCTCGGCACCCATCAGACGGTCGCGCTCCTTGGTCTGTACCTTACCGAGAGGAATACCCGTCTGCTTAGCCACAACGGCACTCAGGTCGTCGCTCTTCAACTCGGTACGCTGCTCAGCACTGAGCTCCGTCAGTTTGTCGAGAACACCTGACAGGAAGTCGATACGCTCCTGGATAGTGGCGATCTTGCTGAAATCGGTATCAGAATCGACACCTGCCAGCAAAATGCAACTTACCTTGTTGAACAGTTCGTAGTTCAACCAGTCGAGTTCCTTCATCAGTCCCTCGTCGGCCTTATCCTTGCCTTCTGCAGAAGCCTTGATCGCATCGAGTTTCTCACGCAGACCAGCAATAATATTACCTGTCAGGTCGTTCATCGTCTTCACCTGGGCCATCGTACGGTCGATGAGGTCGAAGGCAGAGTCGGGCAATGACTTCTCCGTCAGATAGCGCTTGGCCAGACGGATGGCATCACCGAGCACGGTCTCGTCAGCGGTCAGCTTGTGATACTCCTCATAGGCGGGGATGGCTCCCTTCAAGATACGGAGCGTCAGATCGGCGGTGGGTTCCTCTACCGTGATCTTCTCCAACTTCGAGGTCATCTCCTTATCAGTCTCTATATTCTTCGTATAGCCGTCGATACTCGAGGTGGCGAGCAGTTGCAGACGACCCTTGCTCAGTTCGTTCTTCAGGATGGAAGAAGCACCGAACAACGAGCCCTGCTTGTCAAACAACTTATCAATAGACTCAATGATCAGCACGGCATTTGGCAGATTCTCCACCTCGGTAATGACGTTCTTGAAGCGATCCTCTACCTCACCCTTATACTGGGCATCGCCACCAAGGGCTGCCGTGTCAAGTTCGTATGCCACAGCTCCGCTCAGGAAGCCCGGCACATGGTCGGCAGCCAACTCGCGGACAAAGCCGTTCACCAGAGAGGTCTTACCCACACCGGCCTCACCCGTAATGAGCAGGTTTGCCTTTGTCTTACGGCCGAGGATCTCGTAAATCACGGAAATCTCTTTCTCAAAGCCGATCACATTATCGAGGTTGCCAGCACGGGCAATAGCGGTCTTATCCACACAGTACTTGGCAAGACTTCCCTTGCCGCCACCAGCACTGCCACCCGTGTGCTTCGTCAACTCGGTGCCCTCCATATAAGGAGCCTCCACATTGGCACCACCGCCCATCTTCGCACTGATGTCCGACGGGGTCAGCGGCAGGGTCTTCAACTGGTCGAAGGAGAAACCGACACCAGGCGTCACCAAGGAGGCGAGCACACAGACATCCGTACACTCGTCAAGGTTGAACTTCACCTGATAGTTCTCTGCCTCGTCAATGACGGCCTGAGCCTCATCACTGTACTCAAGGTCACGCATCGGACGGACAGCACGCGGTGCCAATTGCATCTGCACGTCAGCCCAGTCCTGTAAATAGAAATAGTCTTTGTCCAGTTCACTCTCAATGAAATGGACGAGCCCGATTTCCTTATGCAGGATGGCCTTGAACAAATGCGCCGGATAGATGGCGTCGCTGCAATACTCCTCTGCAAAGGAATTGGCAATAGATTTTAGTTTAGCGTTCATATATACCTAAGTTTATAGTCATATTGGGTACAAATGTACGAAAAAAGGACTAAAAAACTTTTATTGAATAATGTGAAAAACCTATTTTTTCACATTCTTTAACCGAAAAACGGCTGCAAATCCTGAAAAAACACGATTTACAGCCGCTTTAGCCCCTATTCATTAAGGTTTCCGCCTACTCCCACTCGATCGTTGAAGGCGGTTTTGAAGAAATGTCATAACAGACACGATTCACTCCGCGCACCTTGTTGATAATCTCGTTGGATACCTTCGCCAAGAAGTCGTAGGGCAGATGGGCCCAGTCGGCCGTCATGGCATCTGTGGAGGTCACGGCACGGAGGGCGACAGGATGTTCATAGGTGCGTTCATCACCCATCACACCCACACTGCGGACGGTGGAGAGCAGGACGACACCCGCCTGCCATACCTGATCATAGAGTCCCCACTCGCGTAACGCCCTGATATAGATATCGTCGGCATCCTGTAGGATGCGCACCTTCTCTGGGGTGATATCGCCCAGGATACGGACGGCGAGACCAGGTCCAGGGAACGGATGACGGGTGATCAGATGCTCAGGCATACCCAACTGACGACCCACACGGCGCACCTCATCCTTGAACAGCCATTTCAGCGGTTCACAGAGTTGCAGATTCATCTCCTTCGGCAGTCCGCCCACGTTATGATGGCTCTTGATGACCTTTCCCGTGATGTTCAGTGACTCGATACGGTCTGGATAGATTGTGCCCTGTGCCAACCACTTCGCATCAGTGATCTTCTTCGCCTCGGCATTGAACACCTCCACGAAGTCGCGACCGATGATCTTGCGCTTCTGTTCCGGGTCCGTCACACCAGCGAGGTCACTGAAGAATTTTTCTGACGCATCGATTCCGATCACGTTCAGGCCAAGCACCTTGTAATCCTCCATCACCTGCATGAATTCGTTCTTACGCAACATACCGTGATCCACGAAGATACAGGTGAGGTTATGACCAATGGCGCGATTTAGCAAAACCGCTGATACAGAGGAATCCACACCTCCACTCAGGCCAAGGATTACACGGTCGTTACCCAACTGCGCTTTCAGTTCTGCCACAGTCGAATCCACGAACGAAGCCGCACTCCACTGTTGCTTGGAACCGCAGATATCAACTACGAAATTCTTTAACAATTGTTTACCCTGAAGGGTATGAAATACCTCTGGGTGGAACTGTACGGCCCAGATGGGTTGTGTCGTCGAGGCGAAGGCCGCATTGACCACGTCCGCCGTCGAGCCGATCACCTTGAAATCACTGGGGATGGCGGTGATCGTGTCACCATGACTCATCCACACCTGCGACTGCTGTTCGAAGTGCTTGAACAGCGGGTTCGAAGTATCCACCGTCTGGAGGTTCGCACGACCGTACTCACGACTATCGGCCTTTTCCACCTTACCGCCAAGGGTATGCGAGATAAACTGCGCACCGTAGCAGATGCCCAAGACGGGCACCTTACCTACAAACTGGTTCAGATCCACCTTAAACGCCTCAGGATCGTGAACTGAGTAAGGCGAACCACTCAGGATCACACCGATCACACTCGGATCGTCCTTGGGGAACTTGTTGTAAGGCAGAATCTCGCAGAAGGTGTCCAGCTCACGCACCCGACGACCAATCAACTGCGTCGTCTGTGAGCCGAAATCCAAAATAATAATCTTCTGTGTCATTTCTTATAATACCTGTTTAGCGACTGCAAAGTTACAAATAACTGTGCAGAAAAACAAGAATATGGCACATTTTTTATCATTCCATCTCGTTGAAATTGAGGCTCTGTCCATATACTTTGTTAGCCTCGGCCTCGTTTTCACGCCCTACAAGATAGTGTTGGTAACCCTCTTCAATCTCGTCAAGCTTGGCCTGCAGCAAATCATCGGCTGTCTTTTTGTAATCCTCGTAAACGCCCTTGAGCGCCTCTTTTGATTCATCAACTTCCTCAGCCGGGGCATCCGACAGCATATTGACAAGCTGAGGTGATTGTCTGGCATAGAGCAGGTCAATTTCGGCAACGCACTGTTTGTGCAGACTTTTGGCCGTGTTGTTCAGAAAGTCGCGTCGATCCTTATCGACCTCGGGCATGGTGTAGAGCAGATAGCGGCTCTTCGGGTCATCGTCGCCCGTGCTGTTCTTGTCGGCCAGAATACTCTCGATTCCCTCATATTCTGCATTGTCGTCACTGCCGTCGGAATACACTACCTCGCCAGTCTTGATATCCAACTTAAACTCAGGATGCGCGTCAAAGATGCCCTTGACGATGGGCTGAATTTGGTCGGGATCCTTGGGATAGATGACGAAATGATACTCGTCGGGCAAACCCACGCCAGCCACCTCCTCCAAGTCATAACTGCCTGAGAAATCGCTGACGGTGACGGGCATCAGTGCCCCTACTTCGGCCTTGACACAAAGGTTCATATACTTGTACCGGAGCAACATGAGATAGGCTTCGAACTTCTCCTGTACACCGGAAATTTGGGCTACAATAATTGGTTTCATAAATATTTTGCGTTTCTAAAATGATTACTCTGATTTCGGGGCGTCCTCAGCCTTCAGTTTTGCACTCAGGCTGCCACCGGCTGCTGCACCAGGAACGGCCATGCCGTCGCTGATGTTCGGTGACTTGAACGATGATTTCGCCTCAAGATTGTCGATGGTTGCCTTTGGTGCCTTGAGTTCGTCCTTGACTTCCGTCTTGCCGTTGATAGTGGTAGCGCCATAGACCTCAGCCTTACTGCCACCCACAGCAACATTGCCACCGTCGAGTTGTACCACAGCCTTGCCGTCGCCCTGCTGGGCCTCGAAGGTCTTGTCGGCGAAGAGTCCCATTTCCTCGGAGACGGCCTGCATCTTCTTGCTCTTGACATCCTTCGACTTGGCACCGACGAACATCTTCTCCGAGACAATCACCATCGTACTGCCAGCGGCAAGTTTGTCGTCGGTACGCTTCTCCTTCTCCACGTCCATCGACTTCACGCTGACATCCTTGGCATTGATGCCGATGCTACCTGTGGCCTTGCCCTCGGTATCGGTGGCAGAGAGGTCCATCTTCTCGGCCCGTATGGCCACCTTACCGTCCTTGGTGAGAGCCTTCTCCTTAGCCTCGCCATTCTCGATATCGGTGTCGGTGGTCTCCACGGTGACGGTCTTCGAACGCACAATGAGGTCACCCTCGGCGGTATAGTTGGCCTTGGTGAGTTTACCCTGATCATCGACCTCCACATTAGCCGAGGCTTCAGTGCTCACCTCGATGGTCTTGGCACGGAGTTTAATCCGGCTGTCGGCCGTGAGTTGTTTCTCCTGCAGTTTCTTATCCTTCACCTCGTAGTCAATGCCTTCGATGGTGATATTCTTCGAGGTCAGCTTAAAGTCGCCCTCTGACGTGTAGGTAGCCGTCGTCAGTGTGCCGTCATTCTCGTATTTCTGGTCAGCCTCTCCGGCGGTAGCCACCTCAATATTACGCGCCTTGATGCTCACCGACCCCTTTTCCTTCAACTTACCGTCGGACTCGATGGAAGCCACGCTGACGGTGTTACCCATAAGGGCGATGCCCGAGCCTTCATTGTCGCGCAGGTTGCCTTCGCCATCGGCAGAGATGAGACTGATGTTCTCTCCGACGATGTTCACGGCGGCTCCCGTCGTGGCTTTCTTGAAGTCATCGCCTTTCTTGATCTTGCCCTTTTCGTCCTTCAGGCACTTCAGTTGGCGATTGGTCTCTGCCAGCAGTGAGAGCACCTCGGCATAACTGGCAGTCTCTTCCGACAGCGCCATGGCAGCCTCGTCGATCTGCTGGTTCAGCGAGGAGATATCTTGATAGGTGCTCAGGATGTTGTCCTCGTCGGACACCAACTTATCCTTCTCTTCGAGCAGTTTCTCCATTTCCTCCTTCATGCTCTTGAACGAGTCTTTGTGCGAGGCGGCCAGATCTTTCAGGCTACTCTTCTGCTTTTCAAGTCCGCTGATCTGCTCCGTAAGACGGGTCTCACGGCTCTCAGCCGTCTGGACGGCCTCGATGTCAATCTGCCGGTCGGTCTGCAGACTGATGCCGCTACCAGAGACAGCAGGTGCCGAGAAGGTGCCCTGGGCGTCGCTGCCCTGGATGACCACGCTACGCGCCTGACTGACCACCTCAGAAACGTCGCTCACGACGTGTTCTTGTCCGTCGTAGCCCGGGTCTTCGGCAATCTCACGGATACTCGGTGCCCGCAGTTCCACCTGTCCACCTTCGGTGGCGGCCTGCAGTCCCAACTTTGTACCCCTCAGGACAATAGTGGAGCCACCGTCGAGCAGCATGCCATTGTTATCGACGTTGCCAATGATAATCTCAGGGGCTGAGATAATGAACCGCTGGTTATCCCGCAGATAGCGTCCTTTCACAAGGCTGTTGTTGAGATCGTCGGATATCCGCTGCATCTCGGCCTTGCACTTCCTGATCTCTGACAGGTCTTTCTCCACGCTGCCCTCAAAGTCTGACAGTTTCTTTTCCCATTCTTTGAATATTGTGTCCATACGCGTAATACCTTATATATTTTTAAAACCCAGCACAAGTTTCCACAGACGTTTCTCGTTGCCGAAGTTGGCATCCTTCTCCTGTTCCAACTGCGGCTGATCACCAGCGCTGTTGATGTGTACGGTGGCGTCGCCATTGTCGGATATCAACAACTGTCCCGCCTGACTGGCATCCCAAACGTCCAACTTCCACTTGTCGGCCTCGAACTGTGTCTTCCATACGCCCATGAAAGACTCGATGGCAGATCCGAGGAAATTGTTTTGAACTCCCCGTGAAGCACCCAGCATAAAGCGCTTCCAGTAGTAGTCCTGCTCCAGTTTGCTGTCCTTAATGTCTTTCTCATCATAGCCGATGTCAATAAAGCCGTACAGCTTGTTATCTGCCGACTTTGACACCTCAAGCAGGAAGTAGGCTACAATCTTACGTTTCAAGAGTTTCATCTTCTTCTTAAACTCCTCATCCGTCGCTGCACCGAGGATATTGGTGTCGTTCAAGCCCGACAGGTAGTCGGATACTTCTTTTTTTGCCTTTTTAAATCCTGTTTCCAGACATAAATCAATAGCGTTTCCAGACATTACATCGAAGAGATGGTCAAAGTTATTGATATGCTTATGAAGGTTGAAAACAGCCTTGCCGTAACCTACAGCTACCCTAACCAAATTGCGACGCCTTATCAAAGACGCATTCAAGGAAATATTGGGTGCTGGTTTTAACTTACCTTCAAAAATTCCATCATACGTCTCATACATATTTCCCCACTCCTCATTGGTCGCCTTACCCCAGGCTGTGGGAAGAACGTTAGGATCATTGACATTGACGAGTACTTCTGTTGCTATAAGCGTGTAATTCTGCTTAGTTTCTATAGCTTTCTGCCACAGGTTATTGTAGGTGGTAAAGAACTCATCTACCTTGGTATTGATAGAGGGGAGGGTATTTATGAGCAAGGTGTTATAGGTCACTCCAGCCTGTCTGTCCGTTCTGCCCTTGCCTTCCTTGTAACGGCCGGGATTAACCATAGCCGTTCCGTTGCCAGCTTCAAGCAGCATATATTTCTTCGACTTGATGAGCATGGTACCGTCGATAGGCCGCATGAATGTCTGCAGCAAACAGCGGAAGAACGAGAGGTCGGCCAGAGGCACTTTCTTGGCACCCACCGCCGCTCCTGCTATAGCGCCAGGCAGGATGGCACTGTGACCCAAGTAATGCAATCCCATACCGAGGGCCCTGTAGGGGGACTTGTACAGGTATTCAAGTTTACTGTTCACTTCGATAATTTTTTTCCAATCGAATTCGGGGTCTCCGATATTTGGCGGCAGGATGTTATTGCCCGACGAGATGCTGAGTTTGTTACCTGCCGCGATGTTGATGTTCTGACCCGTGATACTGATGTCGCCGTTGGGGGCGTTGATAGAGATGCCCGTGAAGGCATTGAGTTTGATTTTTCCAAGCGCTGACGAGATACTGACCTCACGGGCGTGCGAACTGAGCTGAATCTCATAGAGACCATAACGGTCGCCAATATGGATACCGCCAGTAAGATCCTTGGCCTCCTTCACTTTGGGTATTGCATTTGCGAGAAAACCTGGGAGTACGGAATAGAGGAATCCTGTACCAGGGTTCAAGTTGGCAATGAACTTCATGCCGTCGTCTGGATCGGTAAAGGTGATGTGATGGCCGTTGGGCGACATCATCGACATGCTGAGATTCTTTCCTTGCTGTATCTTCGGTGCCAAATAGCGGTCTAAGCCCTCTGCTGGCTGCAGCGTATTCTTGGAATAGAGGGTACCCACGACGTATGGCCGCTCAATATTGTCGTTGTCGAAGTTCACAAACACCTCGTCGCCAATGCGCGGTTTGTAATAGAAGCCACCGCCATTGGTAGCCATCGGTGTGGCGATGCGGATCCAAGGTGTGGCATTACCAGCGATATCCTTCTGGAGGGTCGCCCTGGCTGCATCCGCAGCCTTCTTCCTTTCCTCCACGGCTTTATCCGCCTCGGTCTTTTCCTTTTCGATAATGGCCAGACCCTTGGTCGCCTGCTCGTACTTTTTGGTCAACTCCTCGACAGTCTTATTCTTATCGATGGTGTAGTCTTTGTCATTAGCCTTCTGTATCTTCTCGTTTTCCTCCGCTTTCTCACAGAACTTCATCTTCTTGTCGAGCATGTCGATTTCCTTCTGTATCCTGGCAATCTCGGCATCCTCTCCATTGATGGCCATCTCCGTGAGCACCTGTTCTGCTTCAAGTTGACGCTTAGTCTTGGCATCCTTCTCGGTATCTATCTTTGCTGCCTTGTCGGCACGTATGGCTTCGTATTCCGCCTTCTTCTGCTGATGTGACGTCAATTCTGCAGACAGAGCGGCACGTTTTGTCTTACATTCTTCCAAATATGCTTTCCGCTCTTCAGCCGACATATTGAGGAAGGCCTTCACTTCATCAAGATACTTGCTATACTCCTTGGCCTGACCTTTCAGTTCTTCGGCCTCCTTATCCTTCTCTTTTTGCTTTTCCTCGGCCTCGGTTAGCGCCTGTTCGGCTTGTGCCAACTGCTGGCGTGACAACTGTCCTATCGACTGCCAGGGGAAGGCAATACGCACACGGCCCTGGAATTTCGGGTCGGCATTGTCACAGACGAAAGCCGTCTGCGGACCGGAATGGCGGATAATGGGCACCGGATGTACCGGTGGAATGAAATGATTCACGGTGTCAGTCTTACTATTCTTATACGCGGGGATAGCATAGATCTTCTGTGAGCGCTTACCACTGAACTTGTCAGTAGTCGTACTACCATAGGTGTCGTAGTCACGGTTCCAAGCCTCTTCCGACAGTTGTTGGATCTGGATGACGACATAGATGGTATCGTCGTCAAGTCCTTCCACCTGAATGGGCTGTCCCAATTTCACCGGGGCATAACCCGTACCCATGTTGATGCAGATGATCTGTCGCTGCTGGTCGGCCTGGTGGCTGTGGACATCACGGAAATAGTTAATCTTAGTCCAGCCGGCAGGGTCTAAAGTGGCAAACTGCACGGCACTATCCGCACTGGCCTGCTCTACAAGGCTCTTCAGACTCTCAACATAGAGAGTTGTCTGCTCCGTATTCTTACCGTCTGCTCCCATTTTGCCGAAGAGGGCATTAAAGGCCTCGGCCACTGCAGGGGCAATCCCAGCTGCAATGGCCAGTGCCGTTCCTGCACTTTTTCCCGTCGGATTACCTTCGGTCTTATCAGCCAGCGCACTTTTCATAACTTGCATCGCCTTTGCAATGGCGACTTCACTGGTTTTGCCGTCGTAGTACAACTCACGGGCAAGGGACGAGAACTTGTCCTTGAAGACCGGGAAGATATAGTCATCATTAGCCACTTCGGCATTATAGACGGGCTTTTCCGGGAACGCGTCCTTGGGATAGCCATCTTCCCCCTTTTCGATGGGCGTGAAATTCATCTTTGACATCTCACCTTTATCGTCTTTCACGCTGTCGCGGACATATTCCTGCACTTTAAACGGCCCGTCAGAGATATCCTGTTTGGTCACCGACTCATAATACGTAATTTTGAGAGGGGACTCATTAGAACCAGCAGCAGCTTGGACAAGGGGAAGACCAAGCGTCAGTTTGCCGTCTTCAAAGAAGAGGAACTCACCGCAACGGTTGGCTGTACGCACGAGGAAGTCATAGAATGACTCGTTGTACTGTACCAGATAGGGATGGATAAATTCTGACTGGATATTGTAGGTCTGATCATTACCATCTTTGTCCTTGGCGGTGAACGTTTCCGGATATCTCAGGAACTGTATGCCGCTGATGTCCGTCTGGATCAAAGGATCGTAGTCGTTGGCCTGCTTTCCAAACGTGTCTCTTTCCATCTCCAGGATGCCCGAGCCGAGTTTACGTGCGACGTAGGCCTTACTATACTTGTTCAGCGTCATCAGCTTATCCATGCTGAAGATGTTCAGCTTCACAAACATCTTCGTACCGTTGGATTCCCGCTTCAACTGGGGGTTTACCTCATAGACATAGCAGTTTTCGGCTACGGTATAGGCAGATCCGTATTCTGTAGTACTTGTAGTATCCTTCTGACGGTTCACATGGATGATCTCCACCTTCACCTGTCTCTGTAAGAACATGGTTGAGACGGCCTGGAAAGAAGGAGCCTTACTCGTATTCTCTGCCGTTATCTGCATGTAATCCAACTCGACCTCAATCTCACAGGGCTGATAGATCTTCTTATTCACCTTCACGCCATGTAACACGACGCTATAGGTGATATTACTCTTCTTATCCGTAAAGTCCTTGAGCACGCTCTGTTCGAGTTGCAACTTGTCCAACTCCGCCTTCGGATTCGTTACCGTATTACCGAAAGTCAGCCTATAGACGAAAAGCGCGTTTACTGTAGTTTCGTTATTTGCCATTGTTATTGATAATTTTGATTGTTTTCACTTGTCCTTACTATTCTGAGATCACTGTAAAGCTCTCCGGGATACCACTGCCAGGCTCTTTGGATGACCAGTCAGCAGCAGCGGCCTTCACGAAAGTGCCATCCGCCGTCACGTCCACTACCCAGTCGGTCGTACATCCTACAGCATTGATACTGGTAGCCAGACATTTGATATAGGTGAGGTTGGCACAGCCCTCAAACATCGACTGATAGCAGTTCTGCCTGAGTTCCGGAGCAGGCAGCACCGGTGCCTTTGTCAGAGCGGTACAGCCTTCGAACATCGAGCGGTAGCAATCTGACGTCAGCGTGGTGGCTGGCAGCAGAAGTGCCTTTTCCGGATGGTTCCTGATATGCGTATTGTCCTTGAAGAGTTCCCTGAAAGTATCATCTCCCTCCAGTTCCGTGATGTTGTCGTATTCGGTGGCACTAATCAGACTCATCACATTGCCATAGACATAACAGTCCGCAGAACAGTCAAAGTGGGATGCATCACTACTCGGGTAATAACTGGCATTATTGCCACGGAAGCTGACCTTGTCGCCTGCATCGAGCGTGAGTGCCGTCTCATAAGTATGCCAGTCGCCGTCATTCCGCCGAAACTCCACCGTACCTTCGGAATTATTCTGGAAGGTAATCTGTGTCTCATCGTTCACAGCCTCGAATGTCAGCGGTTCGGAGGCTGGCCGTCGCATTTTGACGGTACAGGCATAATAATGGTTGTTGACAAAGGTCAGACCAGTCTTTGAGTAAGTATAGGTATCACCACCAACCAAGGCCGTTAGTGTGAGATCACTGTTATCCACACCCCGCAAAGCGGTATAGAGTTCACTGGCGGCCGTCTTTGGACTAATCGTCAGGTCGCCATATTGGTCAGTACCCGTTGACACGCGCTGCACCAGTTTCCCCGATGCATCGTGAATGGTTAGCGACGAGGCATTGATGGCATTCCCGTCCCGGTCTGTCAGAATGAACCTGACAACGGCCTGTTGGTTACCAAACTCAGCATCGCTGGCATGAATGGTTGTCGTTGTGGCGCGCTGTACCACCACATCAGCCAGCGCATAGTCGTAAGAGGCGCTGAGGGTGGCCAGCGAACCGTCCTGTCCGGTATAGTCCCAGGTGCTGCGGGGAAAGAGCAGATGGAGATGGGTGTCACGGCTGACGGCAGTTGTCATGGCCGATTTCAGCACCGTAGCAGCCGTGCCGGTGGTCGATGGGGTCAGCGTACCCACCACCGAACTCCAGTCATCAGTAAGGGCTGCCACCTTGTCATCGGATGCCCAGACGGCATTGAGTGTCTTTCCGCTGAGTTCCAGACCCCGGGTGGTCACCCCGTCCCCGTCCTTCACGGCATTGACGGCCAACTCAAACAATCCATCCTGAGCCTTCTCGCTCAGGACGGAATCTGCTGAACAGGCAGCCAAAAGAAAGGCTGCCACGACCATCACAGCGTTACGGCAGAGACCGGTCACCCGTTTCCCCATGCTATTGTCTTCAGGTTAGTCCCAGACCTGCTCCTCTTCCGTACCGTAGCCGCTACGCTCACTGTAGGTATCGTCGTTCAGGCTCATCGTCACTGTGACATGATAAGGAGTGCCTTTCTTAAAGGTGACTCCCGAGCGGGTATAATTGTACGCGTTTCCGTTGACTGTGGTCAAGAGGGTGTAAGTATCGCTACCCTCTGTGTCGTTACGCAGGGCCACATAGATCTCACTGGTAGCACTGGCCGGTGTAATCGTCAGATCGCCATAAGATGGTGTAAACGTGCCGCCACTCAAAGTATAGCCCGTTGCCAGTTTCTTCCCGGCTGCCGAGATCGTGAGTGAAGGAATGTTCATCAATGCGCCGTCCGCACCCTTGATGGTGAAGCGGATGATTGCCTGCTCGGTAGAGAAATTGGCAGTACTGCCTTTCATGCCATTGGCACTGATCTCGGTGATATACACTCTGGCCTGGGCATAGTCATATTTCGACTCAATGTCAGCAAGCGTTCCCACCTGTCCGGTATAGTCCCACACATCACGTGGCGTCACGAAATTCAGATAGTCACCCACCTTCAAGCCCGTGGAGTTCAGTGAGCCGTCAAGTTTGGTCCTTTCCGAACCTACCTTGTCAGCCATAGGAGAAAGGGTACCAATGCTCACGCTACTTTTATCGGGGAAAGCATAGACCTTATCGGAGGTCTTCCACACGGCCTTGATGGTAGAGCCTTCCCGCTCCAGACCACGGGTTGTCGCCCCACCGTCATCGGATAATTCACGAATTGCTTCCGTAGAAAAAGACTTCACGAACGGATTCTTCTCATCCTTCGAACACGAAGACAGCAGCATTCCTGCCATAACCAATGCTACCAGACAGCAAAGGTCAAATAGTTGTTTTCTTTTCATATCCTATATTTTTAAGTTTTTAAAATTAGTAAGTTGTCGGATGCAAAGATAGTGAAAAAAACGGATTTACCAAAGGTTCGGCCATTTTTTTCTCACATTATTTTATTTTAGGAAAGATTCTGCCTGTTCCAGCGAGTCTAATTTACCAACATCAAGGAGACGGAGGTCCGCCTTCTCATAGCCAAGGAAAGAACACTGCTGACAATATTTCAGGTAGAAATCTATAATGCCGAACCGCTCTGGCATTTCCTCAAAGTAAGGAAAGGCACTCGGCCCGATCACGTGTATCCCGCTGAACGCCAACTGCCTGAGATCACCCGGGGACTGTCCCCTCACCTCCCCCGTCTCAATATTGATCCAGCCTCTGAGTATCAGTTCATCATCAAACAACAGATACCGCTTCGTCTTCCGCTGGCTCACCAGCAGCAGTGCATCGATATCCGCATCCACAGCCGCCGTACTGGCTGCAAAGCCATACAGGAAATTGAGATCCACATTGCTCAGGATATCCACATTATGAATAAGAACAGGCGACTCCTGATCGAAAAGCGGCAGTGCCTTCTTGATGCCGCCACCCGTCTCCAACAGTCCGTCGCTCTCGTCCGAGATACGGATGTCGAGGCCAAAGTTGTCGTTCTCCTTCAGATAATCGACGATCTGCTGGGCGAAGTGATGCACGTTGACGACGATCCGCTCGAAACCAGCCGCCCTCAGTTTCATGATGACATGCCAGAGCAGGGGCTGTCCCCCTACCCTCACCAATGCCTTTGGCATCGTGTCAGTCAGGGGTTTCAGACGGGTTCCCAGTCCCGCAGCAAAGATCATCGCCTGTTTCATGTCTGCAAAGTTACAAATAACTCAGCACATATCCAAATCATTTTTCATTTTTGTGCATGAAGAAAAGGAAAAGATCTGTCTTTCACGCGCGCGCACGAGAAATTTTGTATCAGAGGGTGTCAGGGTGACAAAACCCTTTGTACATCGACATATGCACCCTGTTTAAAGGGTGACAAGGGTGACAGGAGGGTGACAGGCTGTAATAGGGAAAATCAACAATTACCTCAGACTTGCCAAGCAGTGTCCTATACTTGAACAGCATTGACTATTCGCTGAATTCTCTCGAGAATTGAAACAAAAAGCAGTCCTTTAGCATCGTCAGGACCCTCTTAATGATCAAATTCTCTAGAGAATTGAATCACAAGAACACCTGTCACCCTCCTGTCACCCTTGACACCCTCAAAAAGAGGGTGCATCTCCTGTGTTTATCGGCATTCTGTCACCCTGACACCCTCTGACGCAAAATTTCTCGTGCGCGCGCAAGATTAGCGAACAGGAACGTTCGCCTTCTTCGCCATCTTCAACTTTTTCGCTAAGCCTTTATTGTAGGCCTTCATCTCAATGATGGTGGCCAATCCCATCTTAATGCGGAATTCCTGACGAGCCAAGCGCATCTGCTCTAAGAAGCGTTCGCTGGTGTGCAGTCTGGCGTAGGCGGCTGATGCAGCCAGACGGCCAGCATTCACATCACTCTGCCAGTGGGCACCCACGATCAGGCGGCTGTCACCATACATCAAGCCACGCGCCAGAATGGTATCGGCACGATCAGGATTGATCTCTGAAAGCAGCAGGGCGGCACTCCAGCCGAGGATGGTGTGACCAGAAGGATAGGAACCGTTCTTGCGAAGGGCGGGCTCTTCGTCGGGTGTCAGCGTCTGCTCATGGAAGCGCATGAAGGGGCGCTTGCGCATGTAGTAGCGCTTGGGAATCGTACAGATGCTGTCGCAGGTGGCCGTACCTTCGCGCAACACCTTATAGATCTCAGGTGTCTCCTCCTTGGAGATCTTCAGACCGAAGGGTTCGCTGAACTCACGGATGATACACTCCAGGCCGTACTCCGCATCGCGGATGGCGATATCGGCGCGTTCCTTGTCGTTACGCATCTCCTTGCCCCACATATACTGCATGATGTCGAAGGCGAAGGCGGGACCAACAGTGTCTGGGGGAGCAGGTGCCCACTTGATCATGTCGGGCATCTCACTTGTGGTGAAATACGCGTCAACGGGAGTTGTGTCTTTCTGTGCCGAGGCACAAACGGTTGCCATCATCATGACGGCCATCATCATTAACTTTTTCATAGGACTTTTACTTTTTTACCTTTTTACTATTTTACTTTCTCTAAAATTTCACTTGGAGACGGGTCTCAAGAATGGTCGCCTCATTATCGGCAAAGCCGCTGCGGTTTGTGACCTTTGTCCATGAGGCGCGCACACGCCAGATCATATACTTATTGGGATAATAGTTGTAGCAGAGAGCCCAGTCGTTGAGATAGCCACCAAAGACACCTGCACTGGCATCCGACAGCGAGGTGTAGTTGTACTGCAGACAGAGTTCCATATTGCCTGGGTCTGGTGTTGCGATACCGCCATCACCCATATTGGGTGCATAGTTACGACCCTTGATCAGACCGCGCAGGGTGACGTATGCACCACTGCCCGTAAACGTCTCGAGGTTGTTGTCGCGGGTGATGGAGTTCAGGAAGTACTGTCCGATGACGGCAAAGCGACCATAGGAGTACATCACCTCTGGCGAGAACTTATACATCGTCTTCGCATCAGTGACGACAGCCTGCTGGGAGTTCACCTTCGCCACGCGCATCGGCCAACGGGTGCTCAGGGTGAACTGCTTGTGGTTCATCTCCTCCTTGCTGCTGTAGCGGGCACCTTCGATGCCACCGCTGATACCCACCTGAAACATCTTACCACGTTCCGCATAGGGGCGGTAGAGCAAGCGGGTCATCGCACCAACACCCTCATTACCAGTTACATCCGTCGTCTGTTTCATGGCATCTGTCTCTACTACGACACTGGCCGTACCTAGGAATTTCTTGCCGTTGTACTCATACATTAGGCCGATCATACGGTCGTTGTTGAAACACGCATTGCTCTGGGGCTCCTCCATCGTCTCCTTGAACGAGCTGCTGGTGCTGCTCTGGAAACCGTACTGATGGATGAAATAACCACCACGGATGAAGTTCTGCTTGTCGAAGTCATACTCCAACCACACGTCCTTCATGTTCACCTTACCATAGGCATAGCCCATATCGACCTTACCCTTCCACTGGCCATAAGTAAAGCCCACACCCACACGGAAGTCGGGAATACCCACACCACTCTTCAACTCATCCTCCTGATGCTGCGGATTGACATAGGCCGCATCGAAAAGGATACGTCCCGAAGGCTTTGCCACCAGCTTCGGTTCCTCTTGGGCCTGCATGGCCGAGGCCATCATCAGACCCACGGCCATCATCATCAGTTTTTTCATAAGTCAAAATTTTAGTTTATATCTTCCTGACCAAGTTTCATGGAGTATGCAGCGCTCTCATTATGAGCAGCCTCTTCCTCCTCACGCTTCTGATCGCGCTCAGCCTTTTCTGCCAGCCACTTGTTGTGGGCATCCTCGATCTCCTGAAGTTTGGTGTTGTAAAGTTTGTCGCGATGCTCGTCCCATTGCTGATTCAGCTTTTCGCGCTCCTGTTTGATGAGATTCATATTCTCTTCTGTCTCACCGACTGTGAGCTCTGCTATTTTAGCATCTGCCTTTGTGTTGGCATAAGCCATCTGAGCGTTACACTCATCGTAAGCGAACTTCACACCATTCTTCAGCAAATCATACCGATCGTCATCGACCTCAGGCATCGTTAGCAAAACATAACGGGCATCAGTCTGAGTTACATTTCCATTTTCATCAGCGGTATCCACCTTCATTGTTTCAATACTCTGTTTGAATTCCGGATGAACTGCCATAATACCTTGCTGCAATGCTGACATATCCTCATCATACTTAGGGAATACCATAAAGCTGTAATCATCCTTCTTAGCAAGAATGGTGCACTTTTCCAGATTCTGCAATTCTCCTTCAATCATTACCTGAACAGGCAAAAGGGATACTTCTTCAGCCTTTATACAAAGGTTCTTCAGGCGATAGGCAAACATACCACTAAAGCTACTGAGTTCATCAGACAAATGTTCGAACTCTTTTATAATAATTCTTCTCATCTTTTCTTTTTTACTTTCTAAACTATTTTACTTTTACATCACTCTTTGGGCGCATCCTCGGTCTTGAGTTTCGCACTCAGGCTGCCGCCTGCTGCTGCACCAGGAACGGCGATACCATCGCTGATGTTCGGTGACTTGAACGATGATTTCGCTTCGATATTGTCGATGGTGGCCTTCGGAGCCTTGAGTTCGTCCTTGACTTCCGTCTTGCCATTGATAGTGGTAGCACCATAGACTTCGGTCTTGCCGCCACCTACAGCAGCATTGCCACCGTCGAGCTGTACCACAGCCTTGCCGTCGCCCTGCTGGGCCTCGAAGGTCTTGTCGGCGAAGAGTCCCATTTCCTCGGAGACGGCCTGCAGCTTCTTGCTCTTGATATCCTTCGACTTCGCACCTACGTACATCTTTTCTGATACGAGGGTCATCGTACTGCCTTCGGCCAACTTGTCATCGGTAAGTTTCTCCTTATCGACATCCATTGACTTCACATTGACGGCCTTCGCATTGATGCTGAAGCTACCTGTAGCCTTGCCTTCGGCATCAGCAGCGAGGAAGTCGGTCTTTTCTGCGCGTACGGATACCTTACCATCCTTCGTCAGAGACTTGGTCTCGAGTTTGCCGTCCTTCACCTCATAGTCGAGGCTCTCAACAGTAAACGTCTTCGACTTGAAGATGACATCACCCTCGGCTGTGTATTCACCCTTGGTGAGCTTGCCCTTATCGTCACGCTCCACATCCTTCGGGCTCGTGGTTGCCACCTCAATAGTCTTGGCTGTCATCGTGATCTTGCTGTCAGCCGTCAGTTCTTTCTCCTTCACACCCTTGTCTTCCTCCAACTGGTAGTCGATAGCCTCCATATTGATCTCCTTAGACTGGATTTTCACGCTGCCTACCGTAGGCATCTCCTTACCGTCTTCATTGATGGTAGAGGTAGAGAGGGAGATATTCTGCGCCTTTACTCCAAAACTGCTATCTTCTACGAGTTTACCCATACCGTCGGCCATATTGACACCGAGTCGTGGGGTCTGGATTCTGACACCAGCTTCCGGATTCGTATGCAGATGGCCATCGCCATCTTCTGTAGCCATCGTGATGTTTTCTGCCACAATGCTCATTGAAGCACCAGTGGTCTTCTTGATGAAATCATCGCCGGTCTTAATCTCCTTCTTCTTGTCCTCCAGAACCTTTTTCCTACGGTTCAACTCGGCCAACTGAGAAACGGTATGGATAAAATCAACAGTGGTTTGATAGATGGCAGGCATTAATGCATCCATACGGTCATGCAAGTCCTGAATATCCTTAAGGTATATGCGGGACATGTAGAATTCAGAGGAGTTCATCTTGTTCCCTGCTTCCATGTATTGTCCCATATTCTTAAAGAACTCATCAAGCGTTTTCTTCTGGTCGTTCATCCGCTTTTTAAGATCATCGATCTGAGAGGTAAGACCTTTCACCTCGTCCTCAATGTTCTGCTTACGTACCTCGGCCGATACGGCAGCCTCTAACTTCAGGTTCTTGTCGGCATGGATCCTGACACCGCCCTTACCTGCAAGTAGTGGAGCCTGCGAGAAGGCATCCTTGGCATCGCTGCTGTGGAGCACGATATCAGTAGCCTGGGAGATAATCTCCGAAGTGTCGCATACCACATTCTCTACGCCATCGATACCTGGATCAACAGCCACCTGACGGATACTTGGTGCACGGCTAATGATCTTCCCTTGTTTGCCGACACCCTCCTGAGAGATTTCAGTGCCCTTGATGACAATACGTCCATAGCCCTGCAAATCGCCTGTCTTATCGACATTGCCAATCACGATCTCCGGGGCAGAGATGACGATACGATCCTCATCGCGATAGAAGAGGCCTCCACCCATCTTCTCAAAGATATCACTCTTGATCTGCTGCACCTCAGCCTTCTGCTGGTGTATCTCTTCCAGATCTTTCTCTACACACTTCTGGAAATTCTCCAGAAAGCTTTTCCAATCATCATATATAAAAGCCATATCTCAATCAATTAAAGTTCAACGCATCTTTAAGATTATCCAGGAATGTTGTGACGTCACCAGCAACATCATCGCTAGCTGTCAAGTTCTCCCTTGGCGGAGATGGTACAACGTCGATAGTTGTATCCTTCAGATTATAGACTTTCGCATTATTGGAGAACAGGATCGTTCCATTATTATCATTATTCCAAGCCTCATTCTCAGAAGCGATCTTCCAGAACAGAGCATTCTTGAGGTTATCTTTGGCCGCATTAGCCATCTTTCCAAGTTCCTTCGTAACTTTCCACTCGTCGGGTTTAAGTACAGGAACGGTAATAAGAGAGGCAACATATTGGTTCCAGTAAGCATCACCAAGATCTGCTTCGTCGAACTTGCGCGGCACTTTCAACACTTTCGGGGCAGTGGCACCAGGCACAGCAGGAACAGGTGCCACCCAAGTAGGATCATCAATCTTCTCGCGCCAATCATCCTTGAATCCCATACCTTCAAGCACGAGAATGGCAGCCTTACGCATCAGTACTAATTTGTGAGCTTTCGTCGCTGCTGCTGCCAGCTCTGCGCCCAGATCATCCAAGCCTGTCTTTGAGGCATGAGTCATTGACTGATAATAGTACGTATCGCCCAGGTTTGATTTCTTAAAGGCATTAGCAAGACTTTCCATAAACGCCTTTGGCATCTTCCTGTCCTTAAAGGCATGAGTCAGAGCCTTGATGTCTTTCTCTTCCAATTCGGTGAATTTCAGGAAATCGATAATAGCCTGACGCAGTTCATTGGCGGCTTTGACGATATTAGCGACATACACCTTTCGACCATCCAGAACATCTTGCTTGAGAACAGCCTCTGCTGGCATTTTGGTTGGTGGATACATTTTTACTGTTTGACCATAGTTAATCGCCATGGCCTGCTTGACAGAGGCCTTATCAGTAGTACTATAGTTTGCTTTGAAACCGATTTTCGTATCATCGAAGTTCGGTGCCGTATTAGGATCAGCCCACATGTCTGCTTTCAGTTCCGCATATGTTTTACAGATAGCTTCATCGGGTTTAGTAGCAAATTCCTTAGCCAACACCTTCGCTGCTGAAACAGCGTCATTAAAGCCTTTTAGTTTATTGATACAATTGTTGTATGCCGTACGATAGCGTTCATCAACGAGATTGCTTAAGGTCTTGACTCTTGAAATCATCTCCACGACACCAGAGGAAAGTCGCAATCCATCCTTTGAGTACTTCTTGCTCTGTTCCTTGATATAGTCATTATATTCATCAGCACTTGAATAAGCATTCTGAGGATATACGCAATCACCTTTTCCTGCATCCAACATCAAGAACCTGTTGGACTTAATACGCAACTGTCCCTCAGCCGGACGGAAGATAATCTCCATCATTGATCTGATAATCGACAGATTGATGGCGTTGAGGGCTTTCTCTGCCAACTTTTTGGTGACTGCGACGGTAATATCGGCAAAGAATCCCGTACCATCTCCTCCCATAATCTTATTCTTGATATTCGTACCAGAAACAATTTCCAAATTATTACCAGCCTCAATCTTGATATTCTTACCCTTGATGGCAACATCCCCATTAGGTGCAGAGATCGTGATACCCGTGAAGGCATTGATCTTAACCTCTCCCCAAGGAGATGCTACATTAACCTCACGTTTATCAGTAGAACCAGAGATTTTGTAAATGCCATAATTGTCAGACAATTCAAAGCCTCCACCCAGTTTAATACCAGTCTCTCCCTTTGTTTCTGGCAGTTCACCCATCTGTGGCACAAAATCCGACAAAGTTCCCCATCCTGGCAAAAGCATGCCCGTGATAAACTTTGATATACCAGAAGGGTCATCCTTCAGTTTCAGAACATGACCTCCAGGAGTTGTACACTGGATGTCGCTACCAGCACCTTTTGAGATAGCACCCAGCACGTAAGGACGCTCCACATTGCCACCGACAAAACCGACAAACACCGTATCATCCTCATAGTGTTTACCCATGAGACCTTTTTTGCCTCCAGCATTTGCTGTAAACTGCAGCCAAGGCGAAGCTGCCTGATCCTTCCATTCCGCATATTTGCCTTCCAAACCTTTGATTTCTGTTTCAAGAGCTTTAATCTGGTATTCTAAAGTAGCTTTCTTTATTTCATCCTTCTCGTCTTTCGTTGCTTTCTCTAGATTCTCCTTTTCCTTAGTTTTTTTCTCAATCGTATTCTTATATAAATTGGACGTTTCAATTTGCCAAGAAAATAGTACACGCACACGGCCGCTGTCAGAAGGATCTTTGGAATCAGCCACCATCGCCATCTGAGGGTCGGAATACCTAATATGGCCCGAGGGAAGAATGGTCGGATAGAATGTCTCATCAGCATCCTTTGCTGTAGCAATAACCTGATAGACCAACACAGGATTCTCATTATTATCAACCACGTACAATTTGTTCTTAAGAATCTGGGGATAAAGTGGCTTGCAGTCGATCTGGACCACAATATAATCCTTCGAATAAACCTCGATAACCTGTCCTAATTTCAGGCCTGGATAATTGGTGTCAAAATCGATACAGACAGAATCCTTGGCAGCACGAATTTCCTTTGCGAGGATTGTACCATACTTGCTATTTGAATAGTCGAACTTATCTGAATCAGATTTAAATTCGGTAAAAAGATTGCAGGAATCATAGGAACTATGGTTGCCATTAAACTTCTCTACAGTGGCGTTACGCAAATCATCTGTAAAGTATTTATCATCAAATTTATTATTCTTATAAGCCATAGAGATGGCACTCGTGGCTATATTATACGCATTATCGAAGAGACGATTACCAATGTGAGTAGGGATATTCTTGTCATTCTTGAAAAACGCAGATATTTCACTCATGACGGTATTATCTGCTGTAATACCAAGATCAAACGGATCTTTACTCAACTTATTATCCGACATATTGCTATCGGTATTGGCAATACAATCATAACCGGCACCAAGATCCTTCTCACCAAGATTGACATAAGTGATATCTTTGAATATATCGGTTCCAGGATTCTTTACACTATGTGTGATGATGGCCTTACCTGTACCAGAATAGCCGACATTCAACTTTCCATTCTCATAATACATGAACTCACCCCAGCGGTTACAAGTACGGACCAACATATCATAGAGGCTCTCGTTATATTGTACAAGATATGGGAAGATATGCTCTGTGGTAACTTCTCTATCCTCATATTCATCTGCATCTGTCGTCTTCTTTTTGGGCTTTAAAACATTAAATGTTTTTTTATATGACAAAACTTTCATTTGGGTTGTGTCGCAGGTCATCTTTTTACCAGAATCGTAGGGTAAATCTGGCAATAAACCCTTCCAACTGCCATCATCCTGTTTTTCACTCTTCAGAATATCACCACCTAGTTTCTTCGACACAAACATACGGCTGGCTTTCTCTAACGTCATCAGTTTGTCAAGGCTAAAAATCTTCAGCGTAGCTATTACCGAATTACTCTTGTAGCACAACTTAACATCCTGAACATAGAAGTCGGTGCCCACCGTCCCGTTTTCTGATACAGAGCCTTCGTTAACCGTCACATCATACAACTCTACCTGCTTATTCTTGAACAGAGTCTCCAAGGTAGCCTTGGGAATAGAGACCCAAGACGCATTACTGGCAGTGATCATGATAGTAGAAGTAATAGCTGTCGGCTGATACATTTTTTTCTGGTATTCCGCTTTCAGCAAACTGAATTTATATAACTGACCTTTTTCTTCTTCATTTGTAAGAGTCAGCTCTGAGGTCTGCTGTTCTGAAATCACGGTAATATTGGCAAACTCTTTATCACTGATTGCCAACACTTTATTGATCACTAATTTTAAAGCCATAATCTCATTCTATTTAATTATTCAACAAATACGCTCTTATAATTATTCTGCTCTTCGCGACCTAAATAGGTAACAGAGCGAGCGAGAAGCGTGACGTCGAGCAGGATCTGCTCATCCTCGCCAGTCTGGTTCTTTTCAGTACTGTAATTCTCTTCCACACTGACCACATAGCCGTTGACCACCATTCCATCCTCATAATCTCCCAGACGCTGGTTAGCATTGAAGGTGGCATTGAAGAGGAACGAATAGTTGAAGTAACTGTTAGAAAGCAGGTTACTATAGAACACTTTCGCATGCTTCGGTGAGTTGACACGAACCGTGAACTTCAGGATGACCGGCTCCGTAGGACCATAAACCTCGCCTGAGGCATTACGTTTGTGTTCACACTGATAATCGAAGTGCTGTACGGTAAGACAATTTTCCTTCAATACACTCATAGGATTCTCTAAAAAATCCTCAGCAACCACGAAGGCCTTCAGTTCGTTTGAATAGAGTGTTGCCATAACTTAAATACGATTAAGGGTTACACCGTCGATTTCCAAGGTCTCCGCACCAATGGCCAACTTCAGGAGCCGACGACGGGAGACGTTGATATCATAATACTCAGAGAGAGAGAAGCATTTTGCCTCCTCGAAATAAAGGATTTGAGAGTCGGA
The DNA here is from genome assembly GCA_902784615.1 of uncultured Prevotellaceae bacterium. Lineage (GTDB taxonomy): Bacteria > Bacteroidota > Bacteroidia > Bacteroidales > Bacteroidaceae > Prevotella. Next base: position 48,762 of record CACZVN010000015.1, read on the forward strand.
TTCATTGTCCTTGAGTTCATTGGTCAAGCTAATGACAAGCCGGCCGTTCTGCACACCCTGAGTAGAAAACCACTCAATCAAGCCAAGATCATCTTTGCCAGGGGCGACAACCGTCACCTCCACCCGCTCGCAACGGGCAGCACCTTCGGGAGAGAATCCATTGAAGGGGCGGGCAAACAAAAGCCGACAGTCAGACACCATGTACTGCTTAGAGTAGCGCTTGATGCTGTTGTCGCCGAATTCTAATACTGCTGTTAATGCCATATACTTATACTTTAAATTTTAATTACTGGTGCAAAGATACGGTCTTGATACGCTCGTCACAAGCTTTTTGCCGTATTTCGTTTTAGGTTGTTGCGACAGGGAGGTTCTTTTGCGTCAAAAGCGGTTTAGCCCTGTTCGTTTTGTCGCGCTTCCAGGGTCTGTTTAATTTTCTGCTCCCGATGGCAGATGCGCACCTCGACGCCGAACTTCTCATGGATATGCTCGGCCAGATGCTGGGCTGAATAGACGGAGCGGTGCTGACCACCCGTACAGCCGAAGGAGAACATCAGCGAGGTGAAACCACGCTGGATGTAACGGCGCACATGGGCATCGGCCAGTTTATAGACAGAGTCGAGGAACGTCAGGATCTCACCGTCATCCTCAAGGAATCGGATGACAGGCTCGTCAAGTCCCGTCAGTTTCTTATAAGGTTCATAGCGTCCGGGGTTATGGGTACTGCGACAGTCGAAGACATAGCCGCCACCGTTGCCGCTCTCGTCCTCAGGGATACCCTTCTGATAGGAGAAGCTGAACACCTTCACCACCAGCGGTCCCTGGGCGTCGTAGCGCGAGAAGGTGGCCGGACCATCCTGAGGATGGGCCTTATAGGGGTTCAGGTCTGTCGTCTTATAGCCGTCAGCACGTGAGGCGATAGCCTCTATCTGCTGGAACTGTGGCAGTTCTGTCAACTGGCGCAGGATATCCATCAGGTAAGGATAGTGGAACGTGGCAGTGCTGGCCAATAGTTCACGCAGGTTCTGGATGGCGGGGGGTATGCTCTCGATGAAATGCTTCTTCTGCTCGAAATAGCCGCGGAAGCCGTATGCGCCAAGTACCTGAAGCGTACGGAAGAGTACGAACAGCGACAGGCGGTTGACGAAGTGACGCACAGGCGGCACCTCGGTATAGTTCTTCAAAGAGTTGTAGTATTCATAGACAAGTTCGCGACGCAACTTATGAGGATACTTCGCGCTGGCCTGCCAGAGGAAGGAAGCGAGGTCATAATAATACGGACCCTTGCGCCCACCCTGATAGTCGATGAACCAAGGGTTGCCATCATGGTCGAGCATCACGTTGCGAGCCTGGAAATCACGATAGAGGAAACTATCCACCTCGGGCACAGGATTGTCGAGGTCTGTCGTCAGATCCTTGGCGAAGAGGCGGAAATCGGCTTCCAGTTTCAACTCATGGAAGTCGAGTTCGGTGGCCTTCAGGAAACAGTACTTGAAATAGTTCAAGTCGAAGAGCACGCTATCGGCATCAAATTCCGCCTGAGGATAACAGTTGGAGTAGTCGAGGTCGCGAGCGCCTCGAATCTGCACATTTGGCAACTCACGGATGGTGCGACGCAACAGTTCCTGTTCTTTCAGGGTATATCGTCCGCCTGCCTCGCGACCGCCACGGATGGCATCGAAGAGGGACATCGAACCAAGATCGGTCTGCAGATAGCGCAACTCATCGTCGCTGGCCGCCAATATCTGCGGAACGGGAAGTCTGCGCCTGTTGAAGTGCTCCGTGAGGTATATAAAAGCATGATCCTCATCACGGCTGGTACCGATGACACCGACGACAGTCTGGCCGTCGCTGTCAGTCAGACGGTAGTACGTACGATTACTGCCACCACCCGGAATCTGCTGAACGTTAGCAGGCTCAGCACCCTTCCATTGCCTATAGAGGTCCAAGAGTTTTTGCATACCGATGCAAAGATACACATTTTTTGGAAAACAAAGAAGAAAAAAGGCAAAAAAAATCCGGCTGCCTTTCGACAGCCGGTTTATGTACAGATTCTGATCGTATTTCAGATTACATCATGCCACCCATGCCTGGGGCTCCACCCATCGGCATAGCGGGCTCCTTCTCGGGTTTGTCAACAATCAGGCACTCAGTCGTCAGGAACATACCAGCGATAGAAGCAGCGTTCTCAAGTGCGACACGAGCGACCTTAGCGGGATCGATTACACCAGCCTCGCGCAGATCCTCATAGACATCGGTACGGGCATTGAAGCCGAAGTCGCCCTTGCCCTCACGAACCTTCTGGACAACCACAGCACCCTCCTGACCGCCATTGACGGCAATCTGGCGCAGCGGCTCCTCGATGGCACGGCAGATGATATTGATACCAGTCTGCTCGTCGGCATTGTCACCCTTCAGGCCAGCCAGAGCCTCCTGGGCACGGATATAGGTAGTACCACCACCAGCTACGACACCTTCCTCGATGGCAGCACGAGTAGCGCAGAGAGCATCGTCAACACGATCCTTCTTCTCCTTCATCTCAACCTCAGAGTTAGCACCGACATAGAGCACGGCTACACCACCGGCCAACTTAGCCAGACGCTCCTGCAGCTTCTCCTTATCGTATGAAGAGGTCGTTACCTCGATCTCCTTCTTGATCTGGGCGATACGATCCTGGATGGCCTGCTTCTCACCAGCGCCGTTCACGATGGTGGTATTGTCCTTAGACACCGTCACCTTGTCACAGGTACCCAACATCTCGAGCGTTGCCTGTTCCAGTTTAAGACCCTTCTCCTCGCTGACGACGACACCACCTGTCAGGGTAGCGATATCCTCAAGCATGGCCTTACGACGGTCGCCGAAGCCAGGAGCCTTCACAGCACAAATCTTCAGACCACCACGCAGACGGTTCACCACCAGTGTAGTCAGTGCCTCAGAATCAACATCCTCAGCAATCACCAGCAAGGGGCGTCCGCTCTCAGCAGCGGGCTGCAGGATAGGCAGGAAGTCCTTGATGTTAGAGATCTTCTTATCGTAGATCAGGATGTAGGGGTTCTCCATGACGCACTCCATCTTCTCAGAGTCAGTGATGAAGTAAGCAGAGAGATAACCGCGGTCGAACTGCATACCCTCAACCACACCGATGTGGGTGTCGCGGCTCTTCGACTCCTCAATGGTGATCACACCATCCTTGGAAACCTTGCGCATAGCCTCAGCGAGCAGCTCACCGATCTCCTTATCGTTGTTGGCAGACACAGTAGCCACCTGCTCGATCTTGTCGTAGTTGTCGCCTACCTGCTCAGCGCTCTTGGCGATATGCTCCGTCACGGCCTTCACAGCCTTGTCAATACCACGCTTCAGATCCATGGGGTTAGCACCAGCGGTCACGTTCTTAAGACCCTCGGCCACGATAGCCTGAGCCAGGATGGTAGCGGTCGTCGTACCGTCACCAGCATCGTCACCAGTCTTAGAAGCCACACTCTTCACGAGCTGTGCACCTGTGTTCTCAAACTTGTCCTCCAACTCGATCTCCTTGGCGACGGTTACACCGTCCTTGGTGATCTGAGGAGCACCAAACTTCTTCTCAATCACGACGTTGCGGCCCTTCGGACCCAGTGTTACCTTGACAGCATTAGCCAACTGGTCAACGCCCTGCTTCAGCAGGTCGCGAGCCTCAATATTGAATTTAATATCCTTTGCCATAATATTAATGTTTAATCTTTAATGTTTAATGTTTCATATTAACATTACTTCTCGATCACTGCGAGTACGTCGCTCTGGCGCATCATGAGATACTTCTCGCCCTCGAACTCGAGTTCGGTACCAGAATACTTGCCGTAGAGCACTTCGTCACCGGCTTTCAGAATCATCTCCTCGTCTTTTGTTCCCTTACCTGTGGCAACAATCTTACCGTGTAAAGGCTTCTCCTTGGCGGTATCAGGAATAATGATACCACCAATCTTCTCTTCTGCCGGTGCGGGCAATACCAGCACGCGGTCTGCTAATGGTTTAATGTTCATAATGCTTTTAATATTTAATGTTTAATCTTTAATATATCTTGTTATACCTTATTATAAGATAGAAACTGTCTTCCGACTGTTCCGCCAATCATTCTGCCAAAACCATGCCAACTACGCTAGGTGTGACAACTTGTCAGCGTAAAGAAAAATTTTTTGCCCAACTTATGTCATACTTCAAAAATAATTTGTACCTTTGCCGCAGTTACGTAACAATAAACCAACTTAGCATGAAACAATTCTTTAAAATGACACTTGCCACAGTCTGTGGTATTGCCATCTTTTTGCTGATAACCGGCTTCTTCCTGGTTATCTCCTTGGCAGGTATGCTTGCCAGCGACTCGGCATCGACCAAAGTAAAGGAAAACTCCGTGTTTGTCATCAAACTCAATGGTACTATCAGCGAGCGCGCTGAGGAAGACTCTCCGTTGAATGCCCTCATGGGCATGGGCGACATGAGTGCCATGGGACTCGACGACCTGATTGCCAGCATCCGCAAGGCCAAGGACAACGACGACATCAAGGGTATCTACCTGGAGGGCGGAGCACTCTCCTTCGACGCACCCGCCACAGCCCAGCAGTTGCGCGACGCTTTGAAGGACTTCAAGCAGAGTGGCAAGTGGATCGTGGCCTACGCCGACCAGTATTACCAGGCCTCCTACTACGTAGCCTCGGTGGCCGACAACGTCTATCTGAACGACCATGGCGCCATCGACTTCAAGGGTCTTGGTGGCAAAGGCGAGTATATGAAGGGATTGTACGACAAACTTGGCATCAAATACCAGGTGGCCAAGGTGGGTAAATATAAGAGTTATGTGGAGAGCAACACGCTGACAGGCATGAGCAACTATGACCGTGAGCAGCGTGAGGCTTATCTGAACGGCATCTGGAACTACTGGGTGAAGGAGATCGCCGAGGGCCGTAAGGCAAAGGTCGAAGACCTGAACCAGTTGGCCAACGACAGTATCATGGCCTTCGCCAACACGAAGGACTATGTCACCGCCAAGCTCATCGACAAGATCCTGTTCCCAGAGGAGATCAAGGCCGAGATCAAGAACCGCCTGAAACTCGGCAAGGACGACGAGATCCCGCAACTGACCCTCTCCGACATGCTCAACGTGAAGTCGAAGAAGGAGAAGGAAGGCGATAAGATAGCCATCTACTATGCCTATGGCAGCATCGTCGATAGCGAGACGATGAACCTGCTGCAGGGCGGTGGCCACAGTATCGTGGGCAGGAGCACGGCAGAGGACCTGCGCAAGCTGGCTGACGACGACGACGTGAAGGCCGTGGTGTTCCGCGTGAACTCGGGTGGCGGCAGTGCCGTAGCCTCTGAACAGATCCGCCACGCCCTCAAACTGCTGAAAGCCAAGAAACCCCTCGTTGTCTCGATGGGCGGTATGGCAGCCTCTGGCGGCTACTGGATCAGTTCTCCCGCCAACTATATCTTTGCTGAGCCAACCACCATCACCGGTAGTATCGGCATCTTCGGACTGATTCCCAACTTCAGCGGACTGGTCACCGACAAACTCGGTGTCACCTTCGACGGTGTGACCACCCATAAGTTTACCGACTACGAGCAGGACCTCATTCTGGGCAAGAACACCGACGAGGTCATGAAGCACATGCAGACCTTTATAGAACAAGGTTACCAGGACTTCCTCAACATCGTGTCCGAGGGTCGTGGCATGAAGCCTGCACAGGTGGATTCCATCGGTCAGGGTCGTGTATGGCTCGCCACTGATGCCCTGAACATCAAACTCGTGGATAAACTCGGCAGTCTCGACGACGCAGTGAAGAAGGCCGCCGAACTGGCCAAACTCAAGGATTATTATTCTGAGGCCTACCCTGGCAAGGGCAGTTGGCTCGACAGTTTCATGCCAAAGGAGGATAAGGGCACCTATCTCGACAGCAAGTTGCAGGAAGAACTGAAGGCCCTCCTCGGCGACCTCTACGAGCCGCTGATGGAGATCCGCCAGACCGTCAAGGACGGCAGTCATATCCAGGCCAGAATACTTGACGATGTCAGAGTGAAGTAAGACGGATGAACGACAGAATAGAAGGTGATCTCATCAGCATCAACAAGTCGTTACGGCCGCTGAGTTGGCTGTACGGCCTGGTGGTAGGCTGCAGGAACATGCTTTTCGAGATGGGTATTCTGAAGAGCCGTTCCTTCACCGTGCCCGTCATCTCCGTGGGAAATATCACCGTCGGTGGCACGGGCAAGACCCCCCATGTGGAGTATCTCATCCGTCTGCTGAAGGACAAGGCGAAGGTAGCCGTACTCAGCCGGGGGTACAAGCGGAAGAGCCATGGTTTCGTATTGGCAGGGAAGGAAACCACCATGCGGGACATCGGTGACGAACCCTTCCAGATGTTGCAGAAATTCCCCGATATTACCGTGGCGGTCGATAAGAAACGTACCAGAGGCATCGACAAACTGACCAGTGGCAATTACGTTGACGGCATCGATGTCGTCCTGCTCGACGATGCTTTCCAGCACCGTTATGTCAAGCCAGGCATCAACATCCTGCTCGTCGATTACCACCGTCTGGTTATCTACGACGAACTGCTACCGTCAGGCCGACTCCGCGAACCCGTCAAGGGCAAGGACAGGGCAGACATCGTGATTATCACCAAATGTCCGACAGACCTGAAGCCCATGGAGTTCCGTGTCATCACCAAGGCCATGGGCCTCTATCCCTACCAGCAGCTCTATTTCTCCACGCATGAGTATGAGGCGCCCCGCCCCGTCTTCCCTGAGACGGCAAAACCAGACAAACTTGCAGGACTAACCGACCTGAAGGGCAAGAACATCCTTCTGCTCACAGGTATCGCCTCCCCCGAGCAGATGCTAAAAGACCTCCAGGCCTATACCGACAAGATCACCCCACTGACCTTCGGCGACCACCATCATTTCAAGCAAAAGGATGTGGAGCGCATCAACGAGGCTTTCGCCGCCCTCCCCTCACCCAAGGTGATCATCACGACAGAGAAAGACGCCTGTCGCCTGACCGTTGCCGAGGGATTAAGCGACGATGTCAGACAGGCCCTCTATGTACTGCCCATCCACGTGAAGATATTACAGGATCAAGAAGAGCAATTCCATCAAAGAATTATCAAATATGTACGAAAGAATACAAGAAACAGCGTTATGGCTAAAGGCAAGGATGACCACCTCCCCAACTACAGCAATAGTGCTGGGAACAGGCCTCGGACAATTAGCTTCCGAAATAACTGACACCTACGAGTTTCCCTATCAGGACATCCCCAACTTTCCCGTCTCCACGGTGGAGGGGCATTCCGGCAAACTGATCTTCGGCAAGCTGGGAGGCATCGACATCATGGCCATGCAGGGCCGCTTCCACTTCTACGAGGGCTACTCGATGAAGGAGGTTACCTTCCCCGTGCGCGTGATGTATGAGTTAGGTATCAAGACCCTCTTCGTGTCGAATGCCGCTGGCGGCATGAACCCCCAGTTCAAGATCGGCGACCTGATGATCATCACCGACCATATCAATTTCTTCCCCGAGCATCCGCTCCGTGGCAAGAACTTCCCCACAGGTCCCCGCTTCCCGGATATGCACGAGCCCTACGACCTGTCGCTGGTGGCACTGGCCGACAAAATCGCCGAGGAGAAGGGCATCAAGGTGCAGCATGGCGTCTATGTCGGCGTACAGGGTCCCACCTTCGAGACCCCGGCAGAATACAGAATGTACCACCTGTTGGGTGGTGATGCCGTCGGCATGTCCACCATACCCGAAGTCATCGTGGCCCATCACTGTGGCATCCGCACCTTCGGTGTCTCCGTCATCACCGACCTTGGCGGCTTCGACGATCCCGTAGAGGTCAGCCACGAGGAGGTACAGGAGGCTGCCAACATGGCACAACCGCTGATGACGGAGATCATGCGAGAAATGATTAAGAGGAGTATATAGTTTTAAAGATTAGAGATTAGCGTGGAAATAGCAAAACTTGGTGAGTTTGGTCTCATCGACCGTCTCACGAAAGACATAGAGATCAAGAATGAGAGTACGAAATACGGCGTAGGCGACGACTGCGCCGTGCTCTCCTACCCCGACAAGGAAGTGCTCGTCACCACCGACCTGCTGATGGAAGGCGTACACTTCGACCTGACCTACATCGACCTCAAGCATCTCGGCTATAAGAGTGCCATGGTGAATATCAGCGACGTGTTCGCCATGAACGGCACGCCCCGCCAGATCACCGTCTCGCTGGCCATCAGCAAACGGTTCACGGTCGAGGATCTCGAAGAATTCTATGCCGGTCTGAAACTGGCCTGCGACAAGTGGAACGTCGATATCGTCGGTGGCGACACCACCTCTTCCTATACAGGCCTGGCCATCTCGATCACCTGTATCGGTGAGGCCCGCAAAGAGGATATCGTCTATCGCAACGGTGCGAAGAACACCGATCTCGTCTGCGTGAGTGGTGACCTCGGAGCCGCCTATATGGGACTCCAGTTGCTGGAGCGCGAGAAGAGCGTGTATTACCAACAGGTAGAGGAGGCCAAGAAGAAGGGCGACAAGCGCGCCCTGGAGGAACTCGCCCATTTCCAGCCCGAGTTCAGCGGTAAGGAATACCTCCTGCAGCGCCAACTCCAGACCGAGGCCCGTGGCGACATCATCCAGAAACTCCGCGAGGCAGGCATCCGTCCCACCGCCATGATGGACATCAGCGACGGTCTCTCCTCCGAACTCATGCATATCTGCAAACAGTCGGGCGTCGGCTGCCGCATCTATGAGAAGAACATCCCCATCGACTACCAGACCGCCGTCATGGCCGAGGAGATGAATATGAACGTCACCACCTGCGCCCTCAACGGTGGCGAGGACTACGAACTGCTCTTCACCGTTCCCATAGGCGATCACGAGAAAATCGAGCAGATCGAGGGTATCAAACTCATCGGCCACATCACTGACGAGAAATTCGGCAAGGTGCTCGTAACCCGTGACAATCAGGAGTTTGAACTCAAAGCGCAGGGCTGGAATCCACTGTCTTGATAACATTTTTCGAAAATATTTCCTAAAATATTTGGTAGGTTCAAAAAATGTTCGTACCTTTGCACCCGCAAAACGAAAGGATTGTAGAAACCGCATGGTGCCTTAGCTCAGTTGGTAGAGCATCGGACTGAAAATCCGTGTGTCCCCGGTTCGATTCCTGGAGGTACCACTCCTCCTTTCATTAGCCCGGTTCCTAAACAAACTAAAAGTCATGGGAATAGTTATTGGTATTGACGTGGGTATCTCCACCACCAAGATTGTTGGAATCAAGAACGGTAAGATCTCAGCACCGATCAGTATTACGGCTGCCGATCCCATCACCTCGCTTTACGGTGCCTTCGGCAAGTACCTGCACGACAACGACATCGACCTGAAGGATGTCGAGCAGGTGATGCTCACGGGCGTAGGCGCTGCCTATATTGACACGCCCATCTACGGACTGCCCACGGCGAAGTCCGAGGAGTTCGTGGCCGACGGTCTCGGTGCCCGCTATGAGTCGAAGCTCGACCATACGATCGTCGTCTCGATGGGAACAGGTACCTCGTTCGTGAAGTGCGACGGTGACGACATGCGCCATATCGGCGGTATCGGCGTCGGAGGCGGTACGCTGAAAGGTCTGGCGCGCATCATGCTCAACACGGGTGATATCAAGCAGGTGGCCGAACTGGCCAAACTGGGCAATATCCGTAACATCGACCTCACCATCGGCGACATCACCACCCAGCCGCTGCCCGGACTGCCCATGGACACCACGGCTTCCAACTTCGCCAATGCCCAGACCAATGCCACGAAAGAGGACATCGCCGCCGGACTCATCAAGATGGTGCTCCAGTCGATAGGCTCAGCCGCCTGGCTCGCCTCCTTAGGCAGCGACATCCGTGACTTCGTGCTCATCGGCAAGTTGTCGAAACTCCCCCAGTGCAAGGAAGTGTTCCCCGCCCTGGAGAAGCTCTACGACATCCGCTTCCACATTCCCAAGCATTCCGAGTACTGCACCGCCATCGGTGCCGCCCTCGATTACACCATTAATGGTAAGGGGTAATTAATTTGCTACGATCTTTTTCCCTCCGACAATGTTAACACCGCGCTGGAGGGTGTCAAGCCGTTGACCCTGCAGGTTGTAGATGTCTGCAGGCTGCGAGGCTGCTTCAGGCTGGGTGGCAGACCTGACAGTCGTCGGCGCATCCTCGATGGCATCGTACTCTGCCATGACATTGCCCATCTGTGTATCAAGGTCGGACAGACGGTAAAGACCATCGGCGTTGGCAGTCAGGCCCTCGATAGTGACAGGCAGGACCATGGGCGGCACATCGAGCGAGAGCAGCGTGCGACCTTGCAACTGCTGGACCGCCTGATATACCAGATTCACAGCAACATAGTCCTCCGTGCCGTCGCTCCACTTCTCGAAGACCAGTTTCGATCCGATGGGTGTGTGCAGTTCCAGGGCGTTCTCCGTCTCAGGGAACTGGAAACCGAGAGCAGCACCGATGCTTGCCAGATTGCTGTCATGCCCACAGAGGAACATGAACTTGCGACCGCTGTTGTTCAGTTCCTCGCGGATGCGGCTCACCAGCGGATAGGCCAGGTTGACAGCGGCAGCGTGGGTGGTGAAGAGCAGGCCGTCATAGACCTCCTTCACGGCGCAGATGTCTCGCCACTGCTCCATGGTCAGCGCATGACCGAAGGCAGAGAAATCCTCGCTTTCATAGCACTGCAGTACCAGCGCATCGGCCACGCTGTTGGCCAGCGTATAGCCGCCGCTCATCTTCGGTTCATCACCCTTCTCTATCTTGAACTGTGTGTCGTCGTACCAGAAGTGCGTCGTGTCATTCTGTGCGGCCGGCGAGTGTGCCATGTCGAGCACCTCTTCCATCAGTGTCAGCGTGGGTTGCTGAGCAGCCATCCACGCCTCGGGGCCACCGTGCATCGCCTGCATCTCAGCGAGCACCTGTTCGCGGTACGCGTCGTTCATCTTCGTGAACTGGGGCGTAAACACGGGATCCATCTTGTCCTCTTCGTACTTGTGGGTTATCTCCACGTTGGCGAAGGGCAAGAATCCGGCCGAGAAGTATTTCGCCGTGGCAAACGTGCGCTGCCGCGAGTTGGCATAGAACAGCACCTCGTCGCCCTCGGGCCGGTAGTTGTCGAGCAACAGGCCTTCTTCGACGACCCACTTGCGGAAGAACTGTCCCATCTCTGTCTCTAAGACACCGCCACGTAGCGACAGCTGACTGCCCGGTGACGACCATGCGAACCACTCGTAGGGCGTCACCCGCTGATAGGCAGCGCCCGATGACAGCGGTGATCGGATGTTATGGCGGCTCATCACCACCACCTCCTTCAGTTCATACCTTGCGCGGAAGTCGTCTGAGCGTTTCGTCTGTGCCAATACGTTTGTGCCGCTGAGTGTCAGGATGGCGGCGAGCATCCATAGTTTTGTCTTAATCATCTTCAAATTCTCATTGACAGTACAAAGATAAGAAAAATTGTTTGAAAATAACAACGAATTTATGTCAATCAGAAGTATATGGATATTTATAATCCATGTCATTGAATTCCGCACGGTCTGACTTAACGGTGAGCGTCTTCTTATCAAAATTCAATAGTTTGTCAGGATTGATGCCTAATGAATAGGTCAGCCACCATCCAGACATCTCGCTGCCCTTCATCTTAGGATGGCTACCATCAGTTACGGTGACTGCTCCCGGATGGTCACAGATCTTTTCGCCTTTGTTATTGTAAACTTTGAACGGGATTCTGGAAACACAACCGAACTCGTAGTCCTTGTCATCTTCAGGTGTCACGTCGGACTTCTGTTCGAAATCAACCTTTAGCATGAAGTCAGCAGGCAGCTGAGAAGCAGATAATGTGCGTTTCAGCGTCCACTGCTTCTGTGTCATCTTGATAGTCTTCTCCTGCTTATTCTCATCGAGGTAGGTCACTTCCACGTCAGCCAGTTCCAGCGTGTTGGCTCCTAAGTCCACATAGTAAGTCACTTCGGCTTTGGCGGCGACATTGTCATTCGTCTTTTCCTCTTCTTTAGTCACTTCATCATCGTTGTCATCGCACGATGTCAGCGTAAAGCCGCCTATAAAGATGACGGCCATCATCCACAATCTTGTTACAAAAATCTTTTTCATATGTTGTTTCATTTAATCTGTTTGACGGGGAAGGTGAAATAGGTATCTGGGAAAGGCTCGTCCTTCAGGGTGAAATGCCACCACTCGGTGTCGAAAGGCTTAAAGCCGTGGGCAAGCATGGCCTTGCGGAGAATCATGCGGTTCTTGAACTGCTCAGCGGTGATGCTACGACCCTTTGGGCTCTTGCTATTATCGCCCGTGTACTGGTCTGTCTCGGGATTACCACAGAAGTCGGGGTGACTCTCAGGGCCGAACCAGTCGAAGGTGCCGCCCATGTCGAGTTCCTTTTCTGTGTTCATATCGAACAACGTCAGGTCAACGGTGCTTCCGCGTGTATGACCGCTCTTCAGACAGATATAGTCCTGAGGAAAGAGCACACTCTTCTCAAGGTCAGGATAGAAGTAGGCCTTCATCAGTGTGTCGTTCACGTCCTCGGCCCAGCGCACGAAGTGGTCCACACCCTTTTGCGGACGATAGGCATCGTAGATTTTCAATCGATAGCCCTGGGCTTTCACATCATCGCTCACGGCCCTCAGACTGTCAGCAGCCTGTTTGGTGAGCAGTGCTGTCGGCTCCTCGTAGCCGTCGATGCGCGTTCCCACAAAGTTATACGTACCGAAGTAACGGATCTCCAAGATGGCATCGGGGACCACATCCGTAATGGTCACGAACTGACTAGCATCGTCCGTCGCGCTGACTGCCGTACTCTTCTTCGTGTCCGAAAAGCAGGACACCATCGTCATGCCGCAGATTGCCAGGATGGCGACTACGAGCCATTGAATTTGTTTCTTCATATTTGTCAATAGATTCATTTTCGGGACAAAGATATAAAATATCTTTCAAATAGCCAAATATTCTCCTGAAAAAAAGTTGTGCCCTTATCTGACCGTTTCGTTGAGATTGCGTTTCAGGAAGAAGGCCTTCGTGGCGAGGAAGAAACAGGCGACGCCTGAGGCATTGACGAGCACCACCGTCCAGAAGGCGGCAGCGTAACCCATGATTTCGGAGACAACGCCGCCCACGAGGATACCAAGGCCCATGCCGATGTCCCACGAAATAAGGATAGTGGAGTTGGCCGTGCCCCGTCGGTTGTTACTGGCCACGTTGATGGTCATGTTCTGGAAGGCAGGCCACATGTGGCCGTTGCCAAGACCAATGAGCAAAGCGGAACCGTAGTAGCCGATGGCAATGGATAATGAATAATTGATAAGGGATAATTCATAGAGCGTCGGCATTAATATAAATAAGGTGTAGCCGATGAGCGAGATGACCATGCCCTCAGCGGCGTTGTGCGTCACCCGTCCGTTGCGCAGGGCCTTGCCGCCTTGCAGGCGCGAGAGGATCAGACCGACGGAACAGAGCATGAAATAAGTGCCCGTACCCCCCATGATGCCCATCACCTCCTTGCCATAGATGGCGAGGTAGTTGCTGAGTACTCCGAAACTGAAGCCGAAGGCCACCATATTCACGCCTATCAGCCAACCGCGCACGAGAAAGAAACGGTCCCAGGAGAGTTTGTGAATCACGGGGACAGGCACCACTGTGCCCCGCGAGCGGAGCACAGATGGGAGCCAGTCCCCATGATTCAGTTGCACCGTGGCATCTACGAGCCAGCCTAAACAGGCCACGATGAGCGCCAGCCAGAAGAGGAACTCGAAACTGTCTGTCAACTGATAGATGAAGATGCCGATGGTGGGCGCGATGGCCATGGCGAGGTTGTTGCTCAGGCCATAGTAGCCGATGCCCTCCGTACGACGGCTGGAGGGCAGCACGTCGATGGCTGCCGTGGAGTTGGCCACGGTGAGCGCACCGAAGGGTCCGCCATGGAGCGTCCTGACAATCGTAAACAATAATAAGGTGGAGGCAGCGAGATAACCCGCGAAGAAGATGGCGAAGGCCCCGAAGGCGATCATCAGCACCGTCTTGCGCGGAAAGGAATCCACGACATAGCCACTGAACGGACGGAACAGCAGGGCGGTGATCGTATAGCCTGAAAGCACCAGACCGATCACGTCCTTCGTCGCACCGAAATGCTCGCTCAGATAGAGCGGCAACAGGGGTGTGAGCACATAGAAAGCGAAGAACAGCGTGAAGTTCGCCGTCATCACCTTACAGTAGTTCCGGTTCCAGAGTCTGTCCATTATTGGCAGACAGAGAAATAGTTGTCGCGGATGGGGATGCTGACGGGTTCGCCACTAAGGGTGATCGTCTCCTGCAGACGGATATCGGTAGAAGAGGCTCCCACCTTCACGACATACTTTCCTGGCTGGATATTCCACTGACGGTTACCATCGTGGGTGTAATAGCCGAACTGTTCGTCGTAAAGACGAACGCTGATGGTCTTACTCTCACCTGGTCTCAGGGACACACGGGTAAAGCCCTGCAACTGGATGGGACGGATCTGCTGACTGCTATCGGTTGGAGAGATATAGATCTGGGCAATCTCATCGGCTGCCATCTTACCCGTGTTCTTCAACTCGAAAGTGAGGTTGACGCACTGTTCGGCCACCTCGGTCTTCAGATTGCTGTATTCGAACGTCGTGTAGGTCAGGCCGTAACCAAAGGGCCACTGGACACGCGGGTCTTTCTCCATCGAACGATTATAACAGATGGGCTCGTTGATCTCCGTATTGGGATAGCTGACGGAGAGTTTGCCTGACGGCGACACCTTACCATAGAGGATATCGGCCACGGCACGACCACCTTCCTCACCAGGATACCAGGCCTGGATGACGGCTGCACACTTCTCTGCAAGACCGGATACCACCTGGGCACGGCCACCGAAGATCACCAGCACCACGGGCTTGCCTGTCTTGATGAGTTCCTCGACATACTGCTCCTGCTTTCCAGGCAGACGGAGGCCCTCGCGGTCGCGGTTCTCTCCGCAGAGCATCACGTTCTCACCAACGGCGGCGATGATCACGTCGGCCTGCTTGGCCATGCTGAGGGCTTCGGCCTTGTCGGCTTTCTCACCCGAATCCACCTTACGGTGCAGGAGATAGTATTCCCAGGCCCGCGCATCACCGAGTTCGCTGTACTTCGTCTCGATATCTTCCGTCCAGTCGCAGCCACGGGAGTACATCAGTTGGACACCCTCTGGCTTGCTTTTCGTCATACCCTCCAGAAGGCTGACGATATGGGGATTGTCGGGCACATCCTGCTTCATCTTCCAGAAATACGACATGGCGGGATAGGTATAGTCGCCACACATGGCCCAGAAGGAGTTAGCATTAGGACCCGTGAGCAGCACGTTCTTTACCTCTTTCAGCGGCAGGATACCGTTGTTCTCCAACAGCACCACCGACTGGGTGGCGATGCTATAGGCCGTCTGGCGTTCCTCAGGGCTATCGAGGGTGATCTTCTCCTTCGTATAGAGATAGGCATCCTTGTCGAAGAGGCCGGCACGGAACTTATGGCGCAGCACATCCTTCACGGCACGTTCGAAGGCCTCGGGCTTCACCAGTCCCTGGTCGATGGCTTTCTGCAGATGCTGGTAGTTGGCACCTGAGGGGAAATCAACATCATTGCCGCCATTGATGGCAGCAGCAGCTTTCTTGACGACATCATCGAGGTCAGGCAACTGGTCAATGGCCGTATAGTCGCTCACCACCATACCGTCGAAACCAAGATAGTCGCGCAGGATATCCAACAGGATCTCGCTGTTGGCCACACACTTCGTACCGTGCACATCATGATAGCCGGGCATCACGCACTTGCTGCCAGCCACACGGATCATCGTCTCATGGGGCAGGAGGATCTCCTCCATCAGTTCCTTCTCGTCAGCATCACCACCACCGCCATAGCCGAGGTAGTGCTTCGAACAGGCACCCACACCTTTCTTCAGGTCGTCCTGCTGCAGTCCTTTCACGAAGGCTGTACCCATCACAGCCGACAGGTAGCCGTCCTCACCATACGATTCTTCAAGACGGTTGAAGCTGGGTACACGACACACATCAACCATCGGCGAGAGGGCCAGGATGCCGCCCATCTTACGCAGGGCCGTACTCGTCTGGCGCGTCTTCAACTCAGCCAGTTCGGAATTGAAGGAACAGGCCTGTCCGATTTGCTGCGGATAGATCGTGGAGCCCAAGGTGTTGACGCCCGAGAGCACCTCTTCGTGCAGGAGTGCCGGGATGCCGTTGGGCGTATGATGCATCAGCCAGTCCTGAATGGCTACCGCACGATCACGCAACTCATTCGGATCACGGGGCTGCTGCATGCAGAACTGTGAGAAATGTCCGATACCGTAGGGGATCAGTTCACGGCACTTAGCCGTATCCAGTTTTCCTTCCTCATCGAAGAGTTCATCCATATACATGCTTTTCAACTGGGCGATGCGCTCTTCCTGAGGCATCTTCGCATAGAGTTCATCCACCTGCTGTTCCATATCCGTACTTGTGTTACAACCTGCCATTAGCATGGTCAGGCTCATCATAACCACACCACTCAGGACAGTCATTCCTTTTTGAACTAATTTTATCATATTGTCTAAGTTTTGCCGCAAAGTTACGAATTTCAGTTGATTCCCAAAAGCGGATCATGTTAATGTTCTATAATTAATATAGTAAGGGATTTTACATTTGGCAATCGGGAACGTCAAAAAAGTGATAATTATCAACTGTATGAAACGAACTATTTTATTATCTACGATGGCTTTGCTGTTCGTCATGAGCGGCATGGCACAAAATGACGCCCAGATGGTGGTGAGCACCGAGTCTGGACTGGTGAAAGGTTTTGATCATGAGGGATCAATGGGCTTCCTCGGCATCCCCTACGCGAAGGTGGAGCGATTCATGCCCCCACAGCCCGTGGCCAAGTGGGACACCATCCGCGTGTGCGACCACTGGGGACCTCAGGCTATGCAGAATACCTGGGGCAAGCAACTGAGTGAGGCAGAGATGTCAGAGCAGTGCTGCGTGCTGAACGTATGGACCACCGACACAAAGGCTAAGAAACCCGTGATGGTATGGCTCCATGGTGGCGGTTTCGACTCAGGCACCTCAGCCTGGGATCCTGGTATGAAACTGGCCCAGCGCGATGTGGTCGTAGTCAGTGTGAACCATCGTCTGAACATCCTCGGATTCCTCGACCTTTCGGCTTGTAGTGAAAAATACAAATACTCTGGCAACGTGGGTATGCTCGACGTGGTACAGGCGCTGCAGTGGGTACAGAAGAACATCAGCCAGTTTGGTGGCGATCCTTCGAACGTCACCATCTTCGGTGAGTCGGGCGGTGGTGGTAAGGTGGGTACCCTACTCTGTATGCCCCCCGCCAAAGGACTGTTCCACAAGGCCATCATCATGAGCGGAACCATCCTCAACGTCAACACCAAGCAGATGACGGAGGAACTGGGTCAGGCCGTGCTGAAGGAACTGAACATCGACAAGAAGGATATCGACAAGATCAAGGACGTGCCCTACGAGGAGCTCTATGCTGCCGGACAGCGCGCGATGGCGGCCAGCATCGGCACCCGTAAGCCTGGTACCCCGATGATGTGGGGCTTCGGTCCCACGCCAGATGGTGAGGTGCTGCTTCAGCAACCCTTCCAGAACGGCTTTGCGAAGATTTCCGATAATATCCCCATCATGATCGGTACCACGTTCAATGAACTCCAGCCTCTGCGCTACGACAAGGAGATGACGATGGACGAGGCCCGTCGCGAACTGATGAAGACCTTCGGCTGGGATACGCAGGCTTATATCAAGGCCTTTGCAGAGGCTTATCCCGACTATACGCCACAGGATCTGTTGAGCATCGACTGGCTCTTCCGTCCGAAGACCATCATCACCGCTGATGAGATCGCTGAGACGCGTCAGGCGCCTACCTATATGTATATGTTTACCCAGCGTTCGAAGGCTAATAACGCCAGTGTGCACGGAGCAGAGTTGAAATACTGCTTTAACAATATCAATGAGAACAGCGAAGAACACCCCTCTGCCAAGTTGGCTGATGAGATGAGTAGCATCTGGACGAAGTTTGCTACAACAGGTAATCCTAATACAGATTGTTTGCAAGACACTTGGCATCCCTACACGAAGGAGAATGGCGAACTTCTGGAGTTGGGCGAGAAGTTGCAGTTCCACCATAATCACGACCGCAAGTTGGCCGAGATTATCGACAAGCACTGTTTCCTGCAGCTCGACGAGTTCCGTGACCGTCAGAGCAGCCGTCAGTTGAAGGTGGGTGATGTCACCATGACCATCTATCCCACGAAGGGCGGCAAGATCATGTCGCTGAAGTACAAGGATCAGGAGGCCATCTCGCAACTCACCATACCAGAGGCCTTTGGAAGCACGTTCTGGACCAGTCCTCAGAAGGAGTGGAACTGGCCGCCAGTGCCTGAGTTCGACAAACAGCCTTACACCGTGGAGGAGAAAGACGGTCACCTCGTCATGACCAGTCCTGTCAACGAGCGGTTAGGCTTCCGTGTGCGCAAGGACTTCTCTACGGATGCTAAGGATGGGGCCATCGTCGTCACCTATTCCATTATTAATGAGAGTAACCAAGAGCGCCAGGTGGCTCCCTGGGAGATCACCCGCGTATTTAACGATAGAGGCCTCATCTTCTTCGATGCACCCCTCGACGGTATCGCGCCCGCTGGTCTGATGGACTTCAAGGCCGAGTACGGTGCCGTATGGTACAAGACCGATGAGACCAACGAGAACCGCAAGATCAACGCCGATGGCAAAGGATGGTTGGCCTATGCGAACAAGGGACTGCTGTTGGTGAAGAAGTTCGACGACCTGAAGTATAATCAGCCTGCTCCCGACGAGGCTGAGGTACAGATATACGTGAACCGTGGCAAGGCCCACATCGAACTGGAGAGCCAGGGTGCCTACACCACCCTGAAACCTCAGGAGAAACTGGACTGGACCGTGCACTGGTATCTGAAACCATACGAGGGCGAGACGATTCCCTCCAAGCAACTGTTGAAGATGGTGAAATAAAAAAGAAATCCCCAGCCGCTTGGCTGGGGATCTTTTATTTAGATGACGTGTAGTCCGAGGAAGACCATCAGACCGTTCATCAATATCCAGAAGATAGCGAACGGCATGGTCTTGCGCATGATATCACCATCCTGACCTTCCATATCGCAGGCGGCCGTAGCAATGGCGATACTCTGTGGTGAGAGCAACTTACCACCCTCAGAACCTGCACAGTTAGCAGCAGCGAGCCAGTTGGTCTCGTTACCAGTCACACCAAAGAACGTGCCCTGATTTACCAGTCCCAGATCACTGGCGGCAGTAGCCTGCAGCTTACCGAAGAGGATATTAGCGTTCGTAGCACTACCTGTTACAAAGGTACCGATAGAACCAATCAGCGGAGCGAAGAACGGGAAGGCAGAACCTGTCAAGAGTACAAGTCCCTTAGCGATATCGTTAGTCATACCTGTGTTGTTCATCAGCATGGCCATCGCCACCAGACAGCAGATGGTCACCACCGTCTTCTGGAGGTTAAGCGTGGTCTTGCCAAGCAACTTCATCAGACTGCCAAAACTCATGCCCTGGATCAGGCCACCAATGACGGCACCAAGGAAGATCATCAGACCAGCATTCGACAACCAGCCAAACTTAAAGGTATTACCAATGACAGGCATATCAAACTTAGTGACCAGCGTGTTGTTGAGCAGTTCGTTGACAGGAGGCACGATCTTACTCGAGATCAGGATGAAGAAAATGATCAGGCCATAGACGCTCCAAGCCTTGAGCGTCTTGGCGAGACCAAACTTCTTGTGCTCCACCTGTACCGTATCAGCGGCACTCTCCTTCTTAATGAACAGTTTGTTGTAGATAAGCATGGCGATGATGGCTGCCACAGAACCGAGGATGGCAGGCGTCTCAGGACCAATGAAATGAGCACAGCAGAACTGCACGATGATGGAGAACGTACCCACAAAAAGGGCGATGGAGATATTCTTCACGATCTTCGTCTTATCAGTCATCATCAAGATGAGGAACGGTGTGATGAAGAACATCAGCGAAAGCTGAAGGATGATAAACGTAGCCACCTCACAGAGTTCCTCAGGCGTAGCCACGCCACTGGCAGCCACCTGGTTGGCGAGTGTCGTGGCTGGCAGACCTACAGCACCAAAACCTACAGCCACCGTATTAGCCACCAGACAGATCACAGCAGAGAACATCGGTTTGAAGCCCAGTCCAATGAGGATAGCTGCAGGGATAGCCACAGCCGTTCCGAAACCGGCCATACCTTCGAGCACACCACCAAGACCCCAAGTCAGGAGTAACACCAACAGGCCCTTATCAGAGGTCATCTGGATAAACTGCGTCTTGATGGTCTCAATCTCCTTCGTCTCACAGAGGATGTTGTAGCTGAAGATCGCACAGATGATAATCAGAATGATGGGGAAGCAGGCCTTGAGGAATCCCTCGACGACAGACCATAGCGTCACACCATAGATAGACACATTGGCATACTTCTCTGGCACGATACCCATAGCGGGAACCGCGAACAAAGCCAGGATGATTGTTACAACCAGAGTGATCATGGCACTCTTGTAACCAGACACTTTAAAGCCCATCATCAGGACAATGAGCAATAGAATAGGAATGACAGATACTAATGCTGACATAGGTTTTTAGTTATTTATTATTATATAAGTTATTGTCCGCAATACTGCAATTTGAGGCCAAATGTACGAACTTTTTGCGAGATTTCCACAATAATTTAGTGAAAAAAATAAAAACGGAGGAAAACAATCCCCGAATTACCAGTCACTTTTCATTTCTTTTTTGTATCTTTGCCCCAAAAGTAATACACGATAAAAACCAATAACGACCTATGATTCAACAATTCCTTTCCGACCTCAGACAATTCCTACCGTCTGACCGAATTTATACCGATGAGCTCCGCACCCTCGGCTGGGGAACGGACGCCAGTTTCTACCGCCAGATTCCAAAGGTTGTCATCCGCAGTGATGGCGAGGAAGAAATCTCTAAAATCGTCAAAACATGCCAGAAGCATAAGTTGCCCTTTACCTTCCGTGCTGCTGGAACCTCACTCTCTGGACAGAGTTGTACCGACTCCGTGCTGATAGTTGCAGGCAAGCACTGGGAGAAATACGAGATCGGTGAGAACCAGGACACCATCAAGTTGCAGCCAGGTATTGTGGGTGCCAGAGTGAATGAGATCCTGAAGCCTTATGGTCGTGTATTCCCACCTGATCCTGCCTCGATAGGCAGTGCGATGGTAGGTGGTATCGTCATCAACAATGCCTCAGGTATGAACTGCGGTGTGCATGCCAACAGCGACCGTATGATGGTATCGGCACGTATCATCCTCACAGATGGTACGGTATTGGATACAGGCTCAGAAAAGAGCAAGGAAGCCTTCCGCAAGAGTCATCCTGAGTTTATCGCCAAGATTGAGGCCCTGCGCGACAAGGTGAGAGCCGACGAGGAACTGGCTACGCGCATACGTACCAAATATAGTATTAAGAACGTGACGGGTCTGAACCTCCGTCCGCTCATCGCCTACGACGATCCCTTCGACATCATCGCCCACTCGATGGTGGGTTCTGAGGGTACGCTCGCCTTCCTTTCAGAGGTGACAATGAAGACACTCTACGATTATAAGTACAAAGCCTCGGCGATGGTCTATTTCATGACGATGAAGGAGAGTTGCGAGGCGGTGGTGGCCATGAAGAAACTGAAGGCTGGCGACGAGGATCTGAAGATGAGTGCAGAGAACCTGATGGTGAAAAGTGCGGAGATGCTCGACTACATGTCGCTCAACTCCGTCGATGACCCCGTGTTCCTGCAATATAAGCAGGATGTGGATGCTGGCAAGATCGAGGGGGTGGAACCAGGCGACTATCATAACCTGACGGCTATCCTCACGGAGACGAAGGGTATCACCCACGAGCAACTCCTCGAAAAGATCGAAAAGATCAAAGAGTGTCTGGGCAAGTTCCGTCTCTATATCCCTGCCGAGTTCACAGAGGATCCGAAGATCTATGGCAAGTACTGGGCCATCCGCTCAGGCATCTTCCCCAGCGTGGGTGGTACGCGTCCCATTGGCACCTCATGCCTCATCGAAGATGTAGCCTTCCCCATCGAGTCGCTGCCAGAGGCAACGGTGAAACTGCAGAAACTCATCGCCGATCACGGCTACGACGACGCCTGTATCTATGGTCATGCCTTCGAGGGCAACTACCACTTCATCCTGAACCAGAGTTTCGCTGACGAGCACGAGGTGGCCCGCTATGCAGAGATGATGCGCGATGTGGCAAAACTCGTTGTTGAGGAATACGACGGTTCGCTGAAGGCTGAACACGGCACGGGCCGTAATATGGCACCGTTCGTGAAGTACGAGTGGCGCGACAAGGCCTACGAGGCCATGAAGGAACTCAAGGCCATCTTCGATCCTGAGGGACTGCTGAACCAGGGCGTGATCTTCAACGACGACCCAGAGTGCTTCATCAAGTGTCTGAAACCGTTGCCCGTATTGGATTTCGACTTCAAGAGTGTGCCTGACGGTGGCCACTACCTGATGGATCCCAAACTCTCGACGGCCAAGGAGACCATCGAACAGGTGAAGCGTGCCAACAAGTGTATCGAGTGCGGCTTCTGTGAGGTGAACTGTATGTCATGCGGCCTGACGCTGTCGAGTCGTATGCGTATCGCCGTACAGCGCGAGATCCGTGAACTGGAGGCCACAGGAAAGGATCCCAAGCGTGTGGCAACCCTAAAGAAACAATACAAGTACTATGGTGACCAGACCTGTGCGACGGATGGTCTCTGCTCTACCTCCTGTCCGATGAAGATCAACACGGGCGAACTGACACACCTCATCCGTCAGATGGATATGAACAACAGTACCATAGGCTATCAGGTTGGTGAGTTTGCCGCCAACCACATGGCAGGCATCAAGTCTGGATTGCGCGTGGTACTCGATGTGGCCCATGCCGCCCACGTCACCCTCGGTCCGAAACTGATGACGACCGTCTGCCGTACGATGAACAAGATGGGTATGCCCCTCTGGACGACGGCCATGCCGAAGAAACACCGTCAGCCCAAGAAGTCCGACCTCACACAGTTTATCATCGACCGTTCGCTGCCCCATAACCAGCCTACGGAGGAGAACCCCTTGAAGGTGGTCTATTTCCCCAGTTGTATCAACCAGACGATGGGTCAGTCGAAGCATGGTGGCAAGATTCATGACCTTGTGGATGAGGTCATCCAACTGATGGCAAAGGCTGGCTACGAGGTGATCTTCCCTGAGGGTATGGAGAAGATGTGCTGTGGTCAGATCTGGGAGTCGAAGGGTATGCTCGACATCGCCGACCGTAAGAGTGCTGAACTGGAACTGGCACTGTGGAAAGCCTCCAAGGAAGGCAAATATCCCGTGCTCTGTGCCCAGAGTCCCTGTCTGCACCGTATGAAGAAGGTGATGAAGAAGATGAAACTCTACGAGCCCGCCGAGTTTATCATGAAGTATCTCGTGGATCGTCTCGACTTCCATCCCATCGACCGTCCTATCGCCCTGCATATCACCTGTTCTACACGACAGATGGGCGTGGCCGATGATCTCATTAATCTGGCCAAGATGTGTTCCACGAAGGTTTATCTGCCAGAGGGCGTAGGCTGTTGCGGCTTCGCAGGCGACAGGGGCTTCACCTTCCCAGAACTCAACAAATATGGTCTGCGCAAACTCCGTCCACAGATAGAGGCCAACCATATCGAGGTAGGCTACTCCAATAGCCGTACCTGTGAGATCGGTCTGGAGACGAACACAGGCATCCCGTACATGAGCATCGTCTATCTCGTCAACGAGTGTACGACGAAGAAGGAAAGCTGATAAAACGAGAGAAGCGCCAGCCATTTGGCTAGCGCTTCTCTCTTAGTTGCGGAGGCAGGATTCGAACGTGCGACCTCCAGGTTATGAGCCTGGCGAGCTACCAACTGCTCCACTCCGCGATGTCATTTTTCTTAAGCGGGTGCAAAGGTACATATATTTTTCGAGATACGCAAATAATTATGCGATTTTTTTGAAAAATGTCGATTTTTGCAACTTTTTCTACCAGTTTTCTTGCACAATTCAAAGAAAACGTGTAATTTTGCACACTGTAACGCCCGTGTGCAATTAATAATCAGAAGGAGGAAGCAATCATGTCTATATCCAAAACAAGACAAAAACTGGTAGATGTAGCGCGCCAACTGTTCGCCAAGAACGGTTTGGAAAATACAACAATGAACGACATTGCCCTGCAGTCAGGAAAAGGCCGTCGTACGCTTTATACCTATTTCAAATCCAAGGAGGAAATCTACTATGCCGTCATCGAAGGCGAGTTGGAGCGTCTGAGCGACAAACTCGACGAGGTGGCTGCCCGTAAGATCCGTCCGCAGGACAAGATCATCGAACTGATCTACACCCACCTGAGCATGATCCGTGAGACGGTAGTACGCAATGGTAACCTGCGTGCTGAGTTCTTCCGTAACATCTGGATGGTAGAGAAGGTGCGCAAGCATTTCGACGACGCTGAGATCGAACTCTTCCGTAAGGTCTATACAGAAGGTAAGGAAGACGGTGAGTTCGACATCGACAACATCGACCTCGTGGCCGACATCACGCACTATTGTATCAAGGGTCTCGAAGTACCTTATATCTACGGCCGTATCGCCCATGGCATGAAGGAGGAGGACACCAAGCCCCAGGTGGCCAAGGTAGTCTATGGTGCCTTGGGAAAGTTTCAAAGAAAATGAGGAAACATTAAACATTAAAGATTAAACATTAAACATTATAATAAAAAAAGCAATTATGGGATTATTAAGTGGTAAGACAGCGCTGATTACAGGTGCTGCACGCGGTATCGGAAAGGCTATCGCACTGAAGTACGCCTCTGAGGGCGCTAACATCGCATTCACCGACCTCGAGATCAACCTCGAGACTGAGAAGGAAATCGCCGCTCTGGGCGTGAAGGCTAAGAGCTACGCTTCTAATGCTGCGGACTTCGCTCAGACTGAGGAGGTCGTCAAGGCTGTGAAGGAAGAGTTTGGCAGCATCGATATCCTGGTGAACAATGCAGGTATCACGAAGGACGGTCTGATGCTCCGTATGACGGAACAGCAGTGGGACGCCGTGATCGCCGTCAACCTGAAGTCTGCCTTCAACTTCATCCATGCCTGTGTGCCCGTGATGATGCGCCAGCGTGGTGGTTCGATCATCAACATGGCCTCTGTCGTAGGTGTGCATGGTAACGCTGGACAGGCCAACTATGCTGCTTCAAAGGCTGGCCTCATCGCCCTTGCCAAGAGTATCGCCCAGGAGATGGGTCCCAAGGGTATCCGTGCCAACGCTATCGCCCCTGGTTTCATCGAGACAGCCATGACGGCTGCCCTGCCTGATGAGGTACGCAAGGAGTGGTGCAACAAGATTCCCCTGCGCCGTGGCGGACAGGTGGAGGATATCGCCAACGTGGCTACGTTCCTCGCCAGCGACATGTCGAGCTACGTGAGTGGTCAGGTGATTCAGGTCGATGGTGGCATGAACATGTGATCAATGGATAATTGATAATGGATAATTGATAATTATGGAGGTAATCTACGAGGACAACCATATTATCATCGTCAACAAACAGAGTGGGGAGATCGTCCAGGGCGACAAGACTGGCGATCGCCCCCTCTCTGATATTGTAAAGGACTATATCAAGGAGCGTTACGCCAAACCTGGGGCCGTGTTCCTGGGTGTGGTGCATCGTCTGGATCGTCCTGTCAGTGGCCTCGTCGTCTTCGCCCGTACCTCAAAAGCCCTCGCACGCCTCAACAAGATGTTTGCTGAAGGTGAGGTACACAAAACCTACTGGGCAATCGTGAAAAACGCACCTCGCGAGCCGGAGGGAACTTTAGAGTACTGGCTCGTACGTAATGAGAAACAAAACAAGAGTTATGCCTACGATAAGGAGCGTCCGAATGCCAAGAAGGCCATCCTGAAATACAAGGTCATTGGTCATTCCGACAACTACACCTTATTAGAAGTACAACTGATGACTGGCCGCCATCATCAGATCCGCTGCCAGTTGGCAGCAATGGGCTGTCCCATCAAGGGCGACCTCAAATACGGTGCCCCGCGCAGTAATCCTGACGGCAGTATCTCACTGCTGTCGCGACGCGTGGAGTTCATCCATCCCGTATCCAAAGAACTGATCGTCGCAGAGGCTCCCCTCCCCGACGATACCCTTTGGCAATCCTTCAGATAACAGACTAAACGGCCAGACGCCTTCTATACATATAGGCCAGGGCAAAGCAGAGTGCCAGGGCTGCAGCCACCACGACAATAGCAAGAACTATTGACGGCTCACCGTTATCCACCGTTCCAGTGCCATTCAGCACGATGTCAGACTGTGCTACACTGTCTGTCACCGTTTCCTTCACGTCTGCGATAGAATCCTTGACGGTATTCACCGTGTCTTCAACAATTTGTCTAATGGGTCTGTTAGGCCTATGGTAAGGTCTGCCCGGATAAGCAACATCTAATAGAATCATAATCTCAACTTATTTAATAGTAAAACACTAAATCCAGAATCATCAGGAACAGCATGCCTGAAAGGAAACTGATGGCATTGCAAAGGAATCCATAAACGAATGCCTTTCCCCATG
This sequence comes from uncultured Prevotellaceae bacterium, assembly GCA_902784615.1. Taxonomy (GTDB): domain Bacteria; phylum Bacteroidota; class Bacteroidia; order Bacteroidales; family Bacteroidaceae; genus Prevotella. The sequence goes on from CACZVN010000015.1 coordinate 75,554, forward strand.
CCTTCACGAAGAAGTAGTACCACAGCGTCTCCACCAGGATGACGATTACCTCACCTATCAGGATCACGCCCCAGTCGTAGTCATTGTCCACCACCAACAGGTTCAGTGGCACGTTCGTCAGGATATTCACCACGACAGACGACCACAGTACACGCCAGCTCCTCTCCCTGAGGAAGCGCAACACGCCATACTCGATGAGGATTGTGGCGATCAGCGGGGGTAATATCGTCATCAATATCTCCATAACCTATAAATAGGTGGCCAACAGCCAACCAGGTATCAGTGCTGCAGCGAGCAGTCCGAAGGCCAGGCCCTCGCGCTTGGGCAGCAGCAGGTTTGCCAGATAGAGCGTGATGGGCATCGTGCAGTTCATCAGGAAGATACCCAACAGTAGCACCCACACGAGATTGCTCCTGAAGAGAAAACACAGTGCCACACCTGCCAAAATCAACATCAGTGACTTGAGGATACCCATCCAACGGGCGATCCAGCCACCAGCCATCTTTCCCAACATCGCCGTGGTGCCAATAATCAAAACCAGACTCTGGCTCTTCGTGATGCCACTTGAGAATACCTCACCCGCAAACGAGCGATAGCCCACGAACAGCATCAGCGCCACCACCAGCGTCCACACCGTCACAGGTGTCATCGACACAGGGGGACTGGCTCCATCCTGTGCGCAGCTTGCGGAGCACAGTGGTGCCTGTCCCCCTGTGTCATCCAAGTCCCATCGCACATACGCTATCGCCATCACCACGAACGCCAGCAGCATCCCATACATCAGCGTCCACGAGCCAAACACCGCTCCAACAGCCAAGCCCAACGCGCCCGTCGAAACAAACACGCCCAGCGCCCGCATGTCATTACCCATCTTCACCACCGTCTGCTTGCCGCCCCACACATGGAAGAGCGAGTTGCCTGCACCCAGTCCGACGGCTACCAGTATCAGCAGCCATTCCGCCTTGACAGGGAGCGATGCCATTGCCACAGCCACCGTCAGCAGCACGGCCGACAAGAGCAACAGCCAGTGACGCTGCGTCATACGGTCGGCCATCAGTCCCGTCAGCGGCTGCGACATAAACGCCAACACATTATATGTCAGAATGGCGCCCAGGATCAGACGGTCGCCGTATGCTCCCCAATAGTCACCATAACCCATTGCCAGCAGAAACAGGCAGCACATGCACAACCCGTCCATCAGGAAGTGCATCACTGTCGTAATTCCTATCAGCTGACAATTCTTACTCATTCCGCTGCAAAGATACGAATTTTTCCGAATAATCAAATAATATTTGGATTTTTAAGATATTCATCGTATCTTTGCTGCCGATATGAGGACATTACTGTTTTTGATACTTTTTGCCTGTACGATGGGCGCCAAGGCGCAGGAGCAGGTGAAGCACATTCGGCCGAAGAGCATCATCGAGATGCCCAAGATCAGTGCCGAGGAGTATAGGAACGCCACAGAGGATATCTATGCCGATAGTGCGCGAGTGGGCGACCTGACCGTCTATACCGACCTGTATGGAGGCTTCTGCAGTTGGTATTGCGGAGGCGAGATCCTGTCTGTCAAAGCGTCGAGTTGTCTGAAGCCTCAGGGCCGCTTTAGCTACGAGGCCGGGCATGCCCATGACTTCGACCACGAGAGTGTGTGGGCGGAAGGCGCCAAGGGTCAGGGCATCGGTGAATGGCTGGAGTATGAGTTCCCAGGCCGTTGTCCCCGTATCACCACCGTAGAGATCCTTGGCGGACATGTGAAGAGCGACAAGGCGTGGCGCGCGAACTCCCGTCCGAAGGCCCTCAAGATGTACTACATGGGCAAGCCCTACGCCATCCTCGAACTGGAAGACAGCCGTACGTTGCAGTGCTTCGACGTGGGTGTGCTAGGTCCCCACGATGCAGAGGCCCCCAACTGGACACTGCGCTTCGAGATCCTCGATGTCTATCCAGGCGAGAAATACGCCGACACCGTGATCTCAGAACTTTACTTCGACGGCATCGACGTACACTAAGCCATAGCAATCTTGTACCATCATGGATCAGAGAATAGCAATTAAAAAGATACTTTCAGTTTATGGCATAGCATATTTAGTATTGCTTATGTTTGTATTCGGATTACAGTTTGTATATCCGAAATTTATTGACTTGTAAGTACCTGACACATCTTGTTGACATGCAATAAACAGTGCACATAATAATAGTAAAAAAGCCCTTTCCATTTTCGTAACTTTGATTATCTGGGATCATATATTATACAAACAAAAACTTGTAACAGTTCTCTTTGTTATCGATATTTTTAGCATTATATCCTCTTTCCCATGGGATATTCTTTAAATAAAATCTGTAATTTGCTTTAAGATAATCTAAAAAAGAATCGATTGTATTACAATCTTTTAATGTAATCAACCATTCTTCATTTATCTTGTCATTAGAACGCTCTTTGTATTTTAAGTTATCTTCTAATATCTTATGTAGTTTTACTTCTGCCTTAATTCTTATTATGTCTTGATAATCATCCTTTCCGATACATTCATTTTTTATCTCTTTCTTCTCAACGGCAAATGGAATATATCGTGGTGTAGAGACAACATCTCTGTATTCATTAAAGGTATGCCTTTTGAGCATAGGGGTTCGTTCAATACTATTATCAACAGCATTTAGATAGTCAAATAGTTCATATACGCTTTTTTGTGGTCCACAAATAGCCTTTATAAATTTACCATCTTTATTATACTTTATTATACTCCGAATTAATATTCCCCCAAAACTAGGATTCATACCAGATTCTGAACTCTGTATTGTTAAATCAACTCCACTTGAATGAAAGAACCATAATCCCTGAAAACAATGTCTTGGGTAAGTAATTATATCCTTGTGGTTGGGGCTATAGTAATAAAATTCTATTTCCCCAATTTGATAATAGGAATCACCTTTAACAATGCTGTACTCACACATCAATCTCTTTGCACAATCATTAAGATTTTCTGCATTCAAGAATTTACCATCTAGATGTTTGTAAAAGTTTAATATATTGTCCATTATTATTTGATTTTTATGAATTGACTTTCAAAGAATATTGTGCATCCTAAAAGAGATTGAAAAAGAACAAAACAGCAGCGTATTTCGCATTGATGCCACTGGCTGTACCCACTCTCATATTGTTGTTGTCGCGTACTGTTCCATCAGAGCTGATAGTACCAAGACGCATATTGTTGTTGTCGCGTACTGTTCCATCTGAACTGACTGTTCCCAGTCGCATGTTATTTTTGTCTCTGATGGTACCATCTTTCTCGATAGTGCCAAGCCGCATGTTGTTACTGTCCCTGATGGTTCCGTCTTCGAAGATCTTTCCAATACGCATATTATTGGCATTACGGACTGTGCCGTCAGACTCTACTTTGCCAAGCAGCATGTTGTTATTGTCGCGGAAAGATTGGGCATCCCCCACACCTCCCACAAACAGAAACATCAAAAATGTAATAATCAATCTGTATATCATGGTGCAAATATAATGTTTATTTTTGAAAAATACAATATTAGAATGGTAAAATCGAGTCTTTTTCCTCTGGTTCGAATGGTAAAATCGAGTCATTTCCCTCTGGATCGAAGGGTATTGAGTCATATTCCACAGGTTCGAAGGGTAAATCCTGAAAAATCCATCTCTCATTATCAATTAGTAGTATTGAATCTACGAGTACTTTTTCATTTGCCTGATGGTTAAAGTCTAATTTATCCACATCGTTATAGTCAATGTTTACGTCAATAACGTTATTCCATATAGATGCATACGGCAAGGGACATGCAGAATCAAGACAAAAAAGCCGAAGAGTTGTTCCAAACAAGGTATATCCAATAGCAACAACAGAATGTCCAGATTTCCTTTTGGGATTCCAGAATGCAAGTTGTACAGAATAACCTATATCTAATTGAGCCATAATCATATCATGTATATTTTTCAGATTATCTTTATCACGGTTTCTGATAACATATACATCGACAGGTATCTTGTTGTTGAAAGAGCGCAATAGCTTTATACGTAATTCCCTCAACGAATATCCCCTTGTAGTACAATGATTAAATTGTCTTTTCAATTTCTTTATATATTCAGGAGCTTTGGCACTTACTTTACGTAACAGATCCTCTCTGTTAAGTATTCCATGTAACATCAGCAACATCATAAGACTATATACGGCACACCTACCTTCAAGATTGCCTTGTCTTAGGAATACTCTTGCTACATTTCCATCCCTGCCGTAGGTATGAAGTATTCCTTCTTTTAATACAATATTATTTATAACATTGATTGTTTGCATACAATTATTTCTTTATGTTCCATGTGATACAATGTAATGCTCCACCATTTTTGGCAATATCTCTCATTCGGAAACCACGCACGACACTTCCCGGATTAGCCTCGCGGACATACTTTAAGGCTTGCTTGTCTTCAGGTATTCCAAAAGTTGGCACTATTATCTTACTTCCCACTTGGAGATAGTTGATATAGGCCCAATTGAAGTCTTTATTTGGATTTGGTACGTCAAAAAGCATTTCTATTACCTCGAATCCTACTGCCTCCAAGCGGTATCTGATTTCATCTGCCTCTTCAGGAAAAGAATCTCGATGATTAGACATTAAGACTCTATTATCACCAGCCCAATGTACGAGACCATCTGCATGTCCATAAACATCAGCATTAGGCTCCTGCGGATTATCACAATGCCAAGGAAGGAAAATTATCCTAGAATCAAGAACGTGACTTATGTAATCACAAAAATCTGAGTCATATTTCTTCTTTCCGTTTTCCTGGAACACCTTATCCGTGAGCACCATATGCCCTGCACACGTAACAATGTTTCCTCCATCCAACGTAATATCATAATATCTCTTATTGCAATGATTAAGGATCCCATCGGCTATGGCATGCGAATCCGTGAGATATTCTTCTCCCGATTCTTTCAGGTAGTCAGGATTATAATTGTAAACGATGAAGCGGTCATCAGATATCTGAATGGGCATATAGTCACGAATCCAAATATCTTTAGTCCCCTCGATCTCACCCCATTCTATTTCCATCTCATTGAACAGTTTGGTGATCCGTGCATAGGTTCTGGGATAGAACTCTTTCAGTTTATCGGAGATATAGACGAAATTGGTCAAAGTATCATTAAAGTTAGAAACTGGAATACCAGACATGCTTGGCAATAAGTCCTTAAGATGACGTTCCTGCTTCTTTATTTCTTGACGTGTTTTCTCTGTAGCCTCATAGCTATGAGGAATTACGACTTCTTCATCATCAAGAATAGCTCCAGGAACTTGCTCTATCCAGTCGAACATGATATTAACTATGGTTACAATTTTATCAATGGAAAAGATAATATGTTTGTTTTGCAACCAATTTGAGATAGAACTTACTGCAGAATTGAGATCTGGCCAGCCTCCATACCCTACTTCGACATTCCAATAATTGCCAAATGCATCATCAATGGCATCCCAGATGTTTTCTGAGAGTTCAAAATCGATACCGTTTAATACAACTTTGTGCATCACATCAGAAGAAAATGCTCCTGGAGCTTTGGGGTCTAAAAGAAACTTTTCCATACGATCAACTTTTTGGTTTTACGAGTGCAAAGATAGAATGATTTTGCGCTCAATCCAAATTTTTAGAGCAGAAAAATGCGTTACTCTAACAAACTTTAAGTGTCTGGGAATCAAATATTTAAATATAGAATTTATATAAAAATATACAGGGGTATACCCCTGTTAAAAATATAATCAAGAATAAGCCCAAAAAGCCGTTTTACATTTTTTAAGAGCCCACAAACACAACAATTCCTGAAACCATTGTGTTCCCCAAATAGGACCAATATCTCGCACGCGCAACGAGAATAGTCCAATCCCATAGAATGAATAGTGCAACGCAGGAGATTGCCGCAATCTCCTCAATCGTCAGTCCCCTCCCCTATTTAGTCCTTTCACGCTATGACGCTTTTACACTATTACACTGTTTCTTTTCGTTCAATCGATTAACAATTTCATAAAAACCTACGACAAGAATATTGAATTTTTGTGCCATTTGTCTTCAATTCTTCAATTCTTCAAATATTTTTTCGAGAACACCAAAATGTCCTTATAAAATTTACTAATTATATTATAATATATATATTATAATATAATTAGTAAATTAATAGTTAAATATTGGATGAATATTATTTTCATTTTGAAGAATTGAAGAATTGAAGAGTGGCATGTTTTTTTAATCTTCTTGTCGTAGGTTTCATGTAAATATAGCAAATGAAGCAGTGTAATAGTGTAATAGCGTCATAGCGTTGATTGAGAATTTCGTGGCACCGTAGAATAATTCCGTGGCCCTTATTGCGCGAAAAGAGCCACGGGATTTCAGAAAAGAACCACGAGAGAAATAATCTACGCCATTTTTCTTGCAGATTCCTTTGCCATTCAGGCAGAAATGTGTATTTTTGCACTGTCATTCGCAGAAACGATGAAGAAAACCCTCAAGTGGATTGGGATTGCGGTACTTACACCCATTCTGCTGTTCATGATACTCGCCGTGCTGATCTATTTGCCGCCAGTGCAGAACTGGGCGGTGAAGAAGGTGGTTGCCATTGCCTCGGAAAAGACGGGGATGGAGATCACGGTGGAGCACGTGAACCTGGAATTCCCACTCGACTTGGGCATCGAAGGCTTCAGGGCCATCAAGCAGAAAGACTCGCTCCCCCAGATCAAGGACACCCTCGCCGATGTGAGAAAGATGGTGGTGGATGTGAGGCTACTACCTCTTTTTAAGAAGCGCGTTGTGATCGACGAACTGTCGCTCCATCAGGCGAAGATCAACACCAACGGCTTTATCAGTGACCTGCGTATCAAGGGTGAACTCGAAGAGCTCTGGCTCTCCTCAAAAGGTATCGACCTCGACAAGGAGACGGTGGAGGTGAACGGTGCACGCCTTTCGGATGCCCGTCTCGACATCGCCTTGAGCGACACGGCGGCTGTGGATACTACCACCTCGGAAGTGAAATGGAAGATCAACGCCGACAGCCTCAGCATCACACGTACTGACGTAACGATCCATCTGCCTGGCGATACCCTCAACGTGAAAGCCTTTATGGGTCACGCTGTAGCCCGTGGGGCGGATATCGACCTTGGCACAAGTATCTATAAGGTGGAGAGCCTTGACTGGCACGACGGCACCTTGGCCTACGACAACCGTGTGGAGCCCGAAGTAAAGGGTCTCGACTATAACCACCTCGCACTCAGGGATATCCGTCTGGGTATCGACTCCATCAACTACACGCCTCAGGGGACTTCTTTCTTCGTGCGCCAGACGGCCCTGAAGGAGAAAAGCGGCCTGGAGATTACAGATCTGACGGGTGGCGTGAGGCTCGACTCCGCCTTTAACAACATACAAATCCCTGCCTTCAAACTACGCACGCCAGACTCTGACATCATGGCCGAGGCGGATATCGATTTCAACATCGCCGACGACCTGAACCCTGGCAAGATGAAACTGCGCCTGAACGCCCAAGTGGGCAAACAGGACCTGATGCGCTTCATGGGTGACATGCCCCAGAAGTTTATCGAACGCTACCCCAACCATCCTTTGGCCATCAAGGGCTCCCTGAATGGCAATATGAAGCATCTGGACTTTACAGGTCTCGACATCACCCTGCCCACCGCCCTGCACCTGAGTGCTGACGGCACGGCTGAGAATATCACGGACATGAGGAACCTAAAGGCCGACGTAAAACTCAGTGCCAAAACGCAGGATCTGAACTTCGTGACAGCCCTCGTGGATCCGAAACTGACCAAAGACTATCGCATTCCTAACGGTATGACGCTCGACGGAGTGCTGAAGGCCAACGGTCCTAAGTATGCCACCAATATGACTCTGCGCGAGGGCAGCGGCTTAGTGAAGCTCATCGGCGATGCCACCATCCCCATGAACGCTAAGGGCAATCTGGTGGTGGATAACATCAGCTATGATGCCAACATCAGCGTCAACAACCTGAACCTGCACCACTTCATGCCCAAGGACTCCCTCTACAACGTCTCTGCCACGATCAAGGCCAAGGGCTATGGCACTGACGTGCTCAATAACCGCAACCACCTGACAGCCGACGCCACCATCCACCAACTGCAATACGGCTCGTGGGACCTGAGGGACATCACCGCCCAGGCCCTGCTGAAGAACGGACGCGGACATGTCTCGGCCTCAGGGCATAACGAACTCTTCGACGGTCTCATCGACATCGACGCCCTGCTCAGCACCAAGGAGATCGAGGCGACGATATGCCCAGAACTCATCAAGGTGGACCTTTATCAGATGCGACTGTTGAACAAGCCCCTGACTATCGGCATGCGAGGTGACATCAAGGTGTATTCAGACCTGAACAAGACGCACAACATCAGTGGACTGCTGACGGACCTCTATATCCAGGACGCCAAGAACACCTACCATCCCGATAAGGTGGGCATTCTGTTGAAAACCAATCCAGACACCACCTATGTGCGCGCCCAGAGTGGCGACTTCATTGTGAAGGTGGATGCCAGCGGCGGCTACGAACTGGTACTTAATCAGTTGACCACCCTCGCTGACACCATCATGGCCCAATATGAGCAGAACATCATCGACCAGCCAGCCGTGAAACGACTGTTGCCCACGATGAAACTCCATGTGGAGAGCAAGCGCGAGAACCCCCTCGCCAATCTGCTGAAACTACAGAACATCGACTTCAAGGAACTGCTGCTCGACGTGACCACCTCACCAGAGACGGGCATCAACGGCCAGAGCCACCTCTATTCACTCAACTACGACAGCACACGCATCGACACCATCCGCCTGAACCTCACGCAAAGAGGTGAGCGGCTCAGTTATCAGGGACAGGTGCGCAACAACAAGAAGAATCCACAGTTCGTGTTCAACGCCCTCTTCGACGGTCATTTCCACGAGCACGGAGCCTTGGCTGGTCTGCGCTATTTCGACGATAAGGACAGGCTTGGCGTGCGTATTGGTGCGACGGCGGAGATGGAAAAAGACGGCATCCGTCTGAAGTTGATGCCTGACCGTCCTACCATCGGCTATAAGGAGTTCAATCTGAACAAGGACAACTTCGTCTTCCTCCCCAAGGGCAAGAAGATTCAGGCAAAGATCGATCTGATCGCTGACGACAAGACGGGTCTCAAGCTCTATACGGAGGATCAGGACTCGACGATGCTGCAAGACCTCACCGTCAGCATCCATCAGTTGGATCTGGGAGAACTGACCTCCGTGGTTCCTTACCTGCCTAAGATCACTGGCAAGTTGAACGGCGACTATCACATCATGCAGGACATGAACGAGGACATCTCCGTGGCCTCGGATATGGCCGTACAGCAGATGACCTACGAAGGTTCGCCCATTGGCAATATCAGTACGGAAATGGTGTATCTGATGAAGGAGGACGACACCCACGCCGTCGAGGCGCGCCTGATGCTCGATGACGAGGAGGTAGGTCTGCTCAGCGGCATCTACCAAAACAAGAAACACTCGGGTTCTGATGAAGGTAAGATCGACGCCACCTTTACCATGACACGCATGCCACTCTCTCTGGCCAATGGTTTCGTAACAGACCAGATCATCGGTCTGGAAGGCTTCGGCGAGGGCGAGTTGAAGATCGAGGGTACCACCAAGCACCCCAACGTGAATGGTGAGATCTACGTGGATTCCGCCTATCTCGTGAGTATCCCCTATGGCATCCGGATGCGCTTCGACAACGACCCTGTGCGCATCGTAGGCAGTCATCTCCTGTTGGAGAACTTCGGACTCTATGCCTATAACGACGAGCCACTGAACATGATGGGCGACATCGACTTCAGCGATTTGGACCGTATCACCATCGACTTACGGATGCGGGCCCGTAATCTCTTGCTCATCAACAGTAAACAGGAGGCTAAGAGCATCGCCTATGGTAAGGCCTACGTGAATTTCCTCGCCCGTCTGCAAGGACCGTTGGACGAGATGAACATGCGCGGCCGTCTCGACGTACTCGGCACCACGGATATGACCTATATGCTGCTCGACTCTCCCCTCTCAGCAGACAACCGTCTGAACGAACTCGTGAAGTTCACCGACTTTACCGACTCCACCCAGACCGTCATCGAGCGTCCTATGCCTAATGGTCTCAAGGCCGACCTGACGATCAATGTGTCGCAAGGAGCACACATCGTCTGTGATCTCAACGCCGAACAGACCAACTATGTGGATCTCTTAGGTGGTGGTGAACTGCGCATGAGATACGGTTCTGATGGCATTAACCTCACAGGCCGTTATACACTCACAAACGGTGAGATGAAATACTCACTACCCGTGATCCCACTAAAAACCTTCACCATCAAGGAAGGCAGTTATGTGGAGTTTACGGGCGACCCCATGAACCCGAAACTGAACATCACGGCTACGGAGCGCACCAAGGCCACTGTGACGGATGAGAGCGGTGTGGGACGCAGTGTGGTGTTCAACTGTGGTGTGGTCATCACCAAGACGCTCAATGACATGGGAGTGAAGTTTATCATCGAGGCTCCAGAAGACAACAACGTGAACGGTGAACTGGCCACCATGTCGGAAGAGGAACGAGGTAAGGTGGCTGTCACCATGCTCACCACAGGTATGTATCTCACTGACGGCAACACGGGTGGATTCTCCATGAACTCAGCCCTGAGTTCGTTCCTGCAGAGCGAGATCAACAACATCGCAGGCTCCGCCCTGAAGTCACTCGACCTCAGCGTGGGTATTGACAACACCACCGACGCCAGCGGTACCATGCATACAGACTATTCGTTCAAGTTCGCCAAACGGTTCTTCAACAACCGTCTGAAGGTGGAGATTGGTGGTAAGGTTTCTTCTGGCAGCAGCGATTATGGAGGTCAGAACAACTCGTTCTTCGACAACGTGACGATGGAGTATCGCCTGAACCAGAACGCCACGCAGAACGTGAAGATCTTCTACCAGCAGAATGTCTATGACTGGTTGGAGGGCTATACGAGCATGTATGGTGCAGGTTTCGTTTGGCGCAGGAAACTCGACAACTTCTGGGATATCTTCCGCTTCTGGAGGAAAGAGCAGCAACCCATGCCAATGCGCCCGCAACAGCCCATGCCTGGTATGCGCCAGCCCACCATGCAGCGCGACAGTTTACAAACAGACTCTTTAACGACGACACATGAGACGAAATAGCATCCTATACCTATCGATGGCCCTGATCCTCTCATCCTGTTCGATGACGAAGGGCATAGCTGACGACGACCAGTTGTTCACGGGTCTGACGAAGATTGCCTATGCCGACGAGAAGAACTACGAGAACGAAGACTACGACGACCACCTCGCTGCGACAAAGGAAGAGGTGGAGGCCGCCCTTGACACAGAGCCCAACGGTTCACTCTTTGGCAGCAGTTACTATACCGTACCCTGGTCATGGCACCTCTGGGTCTATAACAAGTACTCAAACAAGGATTCCAAGTTTGCAAAATGGATGACGAAGTCGTTTGGAAAGGCCCCTGTACTGATGAGTAAGGTGAATCCGGCCCTGCGTGCCTCCGTCGCTAAGAGTGTGCTTCAGAACAACGGCTATTTCCGAGGCGACGTCACCTATGAGATTATCCAGAAGAAGAATCCCAAGAAATGCAAGATCGGCTATACCATCCATCTGGACTCTCTGTTCACCCTCGACAGTGTGGCCTATACCAATTTCACGGCACCCCTTCAGGAACTAATCGACTCCACGAAGGATGAGTCGCTCATCAAGAGTGGCAATGCTTTTAGCGTAACCTCGCTCGACAACGAGCGCAGCCGTATCAGCACCCTTTTCCGCAATAACGGCTACTATTATTACAACAGCAGCTATGCCTCGTATCTGGCAGACACCTTCCAAGTGGCAGACAAGGCCCAGTTGCGTTTCCAACTGGCTGACGGACTGCCTGACGAGGCGCTTAAGAAATGGTACATCGGTGATCTCAGCGTACAGATCCGCAAGTCTGCCCGTGAACAACTCACAGACAGCGTCCGTCGCCGCCACCTCACCATTCTCTTCAACGGTAAAAATTCACCCGTCCGTCCGAGAATCATCCTCAAGGACTTGAAACTGAGGCCCCGTCAGCTGTTCAGTTACGACAATTATCTGGAATCGGCCAGCAAGATCAACGCCACAGGTGTCTTCTCATCAACGGACTTCCAGTTTACACCCCGTCCTGACACAGATACCCTCGACGTGCGCCTGAACTGTGTACTCGACAAGCCTTACGACTTCTATATTGAGGCCAACGCCATCGGACGTACCAACGGGCGTTATGGTCCTGAGGGAAAGATCGGTTTCACCCGTCGCAACCTCTTCCGTGGCGGCGAGAAACTTGACATCAACCTTCACGGCTCTTACGAGTGGCAACGGGGTGGTGGCGACAACAGTTCCACCTTCCAATATGGTGCTGATGCCAGCATCGAGTTCCCACGTATCATCGCACCTTTCTATAACAGTGACCGTGTGCGCAGGGATAAGGACGGCCGTCGCATCCGTCGCCGTCGGTTCTACTCAACGCCCACCACTTACGCCAAGGTCTCTACCGACATCGTCCGACGTCCTGAGTATTACAAGATGCACGTCGTTTCTGGCGAGTGGACCTACCGTTGGCAATCCTCGGCCACCAGTCAGCACGAGTTCTCACCCCTCACGGTGAAATACCAGTATAAGAACACCACGACAGCGAAATACGACTCGCTGGTCAACAAGTATGTCTATCTGGAACATACCATGGGCGATTACTTCATCCCCAAGATGCGATACACCTATACCTATACCAGTCCTACGACGCTACGTAATCCCATCCGCTGGGAGACCACCATCGAGGAGTCTGGCAATGTCATCTCACTCTACGACAGGCTCCGAGGCAAGCCGTTCGATGAGAAAAATAAAGAATTATTTAAGACCCCCTACTCCCAGTTCCTGCGCCTTGAGACCGACCTTACCAAGACATGGAGCATCGGTATGGAGTCGAGTCTGTTGGGGCATGTCAATGCAGGTGTCATCTGGAGCTACGGCAACAGTTACGATGCCCCTCTCACAGAGCAGTACTACGTAGGTGGTGCCAACAGCATCCGTGCCTTCATGGTACGTGACATCGGACCTGGTAGTTTCTCCGATCGCGGCCTCGATGACAAACAGTCGAAACAGTTATTCTATCTGATGCGCAACGGCGACATGAAACTGGTGATGAATCTTGAGTATCGTACACCGTTGTTCGGCAACCTGAAGGGGGCCATCTTCCTCGATGCCGGTAACGTGTGGCGCCTGCGCGAGTTCGACTTAGGCCCGAAAGAAGATTGGATAGATACCACTGCTGAAGACGACGATGGTGAAAGAGATTATAAATATGCGAAGGAGTGGACTGAGGGCATGACCTTCAAGGCCTCGCGTTTCTTCAACGATATTGCCCTCGGCACAGGTGTCGGTCTGCGTTACGACCTGGGATTCCTCGTGGTGCGTCTCGACTGGGGATTCGCCCTCCATATCCCTTGCAACAACGGTGTCTCGGGCTATTTCTTCAATGTGAAGCGCTTCAAGGATCTCCACACGTTGAACTTCGCCATCGGCTATCCGTTCTAAGGAAGTGAAGAGTGAAGAGTTAAAAAAAAACAAGGCGCAGCAACTTTTCACCTTTCACTTTTCACCTTTCACTTCTTTTTAGTACCTTTGCAGACAAATTTTTAAACTTCTAATATAGAAATTATGAAACCAACGTTATTTCTGCTTGCAGCAGGTATGGGAAGCCGCTACGGCGGTCTGAAACAACTCGACGGTCTGGGGCCCAATGGTGAGACCATCATGGACTATAGTATCTATGACGCCATCCAGGCTGGCTTCGGCAAGATCGTATGGGTGATCCGTAAGGACTTCGAGGAGCAGTTCCGTACGCAGATCCTCTCTAAGTACGAGGGACATATTCCCTGTGAACTCTGTTTCCAGGGTCTCGACGCCCTGCCCGAGGGCTTCAGCGTACCAGAAGGTCGTCAGAAGCCATGGGGTACGAACCACGCCGTGCTGATGGGTAAGGATGTCATCAAGGAGCCGTTCTGCGTCATCAACTGCGACGACTTCTATAACCGCGACGCCTTTATGGTAATCGGCAAGTTCCTCAGCAACCTGCCCGAGGGTGCCAAGAACCAGTATGCCATGGTAGGTTTCCGTGTGGGCAACACGCTCTCTGAGAACGGTACCGTCGCCCGTGGCATCTGCTCGAAGAACGACAAGGGTCATCTGACTACCGTCGTGGAGCGTACGGAGATCGTACGCTGTGCTGCTGATGGCAGCAATGCTGGAGCCGCCACAGAGCCCATCCGCTATAAGGACGAGCAGGGCCAGTGGGTGGAGGTGGCTGACAACACACCTGTCTCTATGAACATGTGGGGCTTCACCCCTGACTACTTTGAATACTCTGAGGCAGAGTTCAAGCAGTTCCTTAGCGATCCGAAGAACATGGAGAACCTGAAGGCAGAGTTCTTCATCCCCCTGATGGTCAACAAACTCATCACCGAGGGTACGGCCACTGTCGAAGTGCTTGACACCACCAGCAAGTGGTTTGGTGTGACCTACGCCGCTGACCGTGAATCGACCGTTGCCCGCATCCAACAGCTCGTGGACGAAGGTGTTTATCCCAACAAACTGTTCTAAATGGATATCAATATCATGACAGAAGATCAGGTGGCCCAACTGAGCCACCTGATTTCTGATGCAAATACCATCCTCATCACCTGTCACAAGAGTCCTGACGGCGATGCCATTGGCTCATGCTTAGGATGGGCGGAATACCTGCGCTCACTGGGCAAGGAGGCCACCGTCATCGTCCCAGACCAGTATCCTGATTTCCTGCTGTGGATGCCGAATACGGAGAAGATCGTGCGTTACGACAAGCACAAGGAGAAATGCGACATGCTCTTCAAGATCGCTGACCTGGTGTTCTGTCTGGATTACAACACCCCCAGCCGTGTGGAGGATATGGAACAGGCGCTTGTCTCATCCCCTGCCCCACGCATACTCATCGACCATCATCTCAACCCTGATGTTCCTGCCGTACTGACCATCTCCCGTCCTGAGGCATCCAGCACCAGCGAACTCGTCTTCCGCATCGTCTGGCAACTCGGTGGCTTCGAAAAGATGACCAAGCAGTTTGCTGCGCCCATCTACTGCGGTATGATGACAGACACAGGCGGCTTCACTTTCAACTCCTCCAACCCAGAGATTTTTTTCATCATCAGTGAACTGCTCACCACGCACATCGACAAGGACAGGATCTATCGCAATGTGTATCATAACTATTCCGAAGACCGCATCCGCCTGATGGGCTACGTGATGTACGAGAAACTCGTCTATCTGCCCGAGTACCATGCCTCTTTCTATACACTGACAAAGGAAGAGCAACAGCGTTTCCACTTCGTCAAGGGTGATGCCGAGGGTCTGGTGAACATTCCCCAACAGATCAAGGGTCTGAAACTCTCCATCTCCCTGCGCGAGGATACGGAGAAGAAAAATCTCATCTGGATAAGTCTGCGTTCAGTCGATGACTTCCCTTGCAACAAGATGGCTGAGGAGTTCTTCAACGGTGGTGGACATCTCAATGCCTCTGGGGGACGTATCAACGGTACGATGGAAGAAGCCGTCGAAACCGCCAAGCGAGCCATCATCGCCTACGAAAACAAGTTAAAGTAGCCTAATAATAACGTAGTTTGCGAAATAATTCGTACTTTTGCACCATCAATTGAAAGAAACGATGAAGAGATTTCTATTTATCATGATAGCCGTCGTGGCCGTCCTTGCCAGTTGCAATGACTACGAGACGTATGGTGACAAGAAGGATAAGGAGCGTAATGCCATTTCCAAGTTTATCTCCGACTCCGCTATTACTGTCATTTCCGAGGACCAGTTCAATCAGCAGGGACAGACCACAAACCTCTCGCGCAACGAGTACGTCAGATTTGACAAAAACGGCGTCTATATGCAGATTGTGCGTCCTGGCTGCGGTTCGATGATCCAAGACGGTCAGAAACTCAACCTCGTATGCCGCTTCTCGGAGTTCAACCTCCTGGCAGACTCTGTACAGGCCCGCAACAATACGGCATATTTTGCAGCCACACCAGATATCATGTATGTATCGCGCACTGGCAGTACCTATACGGCAGCATTTCTCAGTGGCGTGATGTACAGCTATTATACAGCTTCCGTCCCTGCAGGCTGGCTTGTTCCCCTTTCCTATGTGAAGGTCGGACGCCCGCAGTCGGAAGATGAGGACTGCGCAAAAGTGCGGCTTATCATCCCACACACTCAGGGCCATGCCACAGCCTCCAGCAACGTGACACCTTATTATTATGAGATCACGTACCAGAAAGAGTAATAACGATTTATATATAAACACAAACGAATGACACTGATCAAATCTATTTCAGGTATCCGCGGCACCATCGGAGGCCACACTGGTGACACCCTCAACCCGTTGGATATCGTTAAGTTCACGACTGCATACGCCCAGTTTATTGGCGGCAAGAAGATCGTAGTAGGCCGTGATGGCCGAATCTCAGGTGCCATGGTGCGCGACGTAGTCTGTGGCACCCTCACGGGCATGGGCTATGATGTCATTGACATTGGCTATGCCACAACACCGACCACCGAACTGGCTGTCCGCATGGCAGGTGCCGACGGTGGTATCATCATCACCGCCTCGCATAACCCCCGCCAGTGGAATGCCCTGAAGTTGCTCAACCGCGAAGGTGAGTTCCTGACAGCAGCCGACGGTGCAGAGGTGCTCCGTATGGCAGAAGAAGAGAAATTCAACTACGCCGAGGTCGATCATCTTGGTAAGGTGACTATCGACGATACGTTTAACCGTCGTCATATCGATGCCGTGCTCGCTCTGAATCTCGTCGATGTTGAGGGCATCCGCCAGCGCAAGTTCCGCGTCTGTGCCGATACCATCAACTCCGTGGGTGGCATCATCCTCCCTGAGTTGTTCCAGGCTCTGGGTGTCGATTACGAGATCCTTAACGGAGACTGCACAGGTGATTTCGCTCATAACCCCGAACCTCTGGAGAAGAATCTGCAGGGCATCATGGACAAGATGAAACAGGGTGGTTTCGATCTGGGCATCGTGGTTGATCCTGATGTGGATCGTCTGGCCTTTATCTGTGAGGATGGTAAGATGTTTGGTGAAGAATACACGCTCGTCAGTGTGGCTGACTACGTACTGACCCATACCCCAGGCAATACCGTTTCTAATCTGAGTAGTACGCGCGCCCTGCGCGACGTCACGCAGAAGCACGGTGGCCAATACACAACCGCAGCCGTGGGTGAGGTGAACGTCACTACGAAGATGAAGGAAGTGGGAGCCGTTATCGGTGGTGAAGGCAATGGTGGTGTCATCTATCCTGAAAGCCACTACGGTCGTGATGCCCTCGTAGGTATCGCCCTGTTCCTCTCCTCGCTCGCCCAGAAGGGTTGCACCGTTTCTGAGTTGCGCAAGACCTTCCCTGACTATCAGATTGCGAAGAACCGTATCGACCTCACACCCGAGACCGATGTTGATGCCATCCTCGTGAAGGTGAAGGAGATGTTTGCCAAGGACAACAGCGCCGTCGTCAACGATATTGACGGTGTAAAAATCGACTTCCCCGACCGTTGGGTACACCTGCGCAAGTCTAACACGGAGCCCATCATTCGCGTCTATAGTGAGGCGCAGACCATGGCTCAGGCCGATGACCTCGGAAAACAACTGATGCAAGTAGTTTACGACATGCAATAAATTTTAAAGGGTGCCAATTGGCACCCTTTAAAATTTAAACTTATATCCTACTCCGATAAGGTGAGTATTGGGTTCGTTGTCGTCATCATCGTTGCGGACATTCTGGTAGCGATAGAAGGCACCGAGGCTGTGCTGTTTGGAGAGTTTCCAATCTACACCAGCGGTGTAGCGCACCTTCTGGAGGCTCCAGGCGTTGAACAGTTCAACGTTGGCATAAGGGGTAACGGCGAGGCCTTTCTTGTCGTACTCGATTTGCAGTCGGCTACGAAGCACATTCTTTCCCTTACCGTTATAGGTCTTCTCCTTGCCATCGTAGGCATTGTCAAGATAACTCCAACGCTCACTGACGGTGTGCGAAGGACGATAGGTGTATTGCCAGCGCTCTCGCAGGGAGAAACGGAAGTCACCAAAAAGTTTCTTGTCAAATGTCAGAGAGACATTGAAGCGATGGCGAGGTGCCCAATACTGAGCGCACTTCTTAGGATCACCAGCATTAGCATCGCCATCTATCACGGCATCATCAGTAGCTTCGTAATAACTGATCTTCTCATTATTATCATAGAGGAAATTATAGCCAGCCGAGGCCTTGAGCCACTTAGTGAGCTTATAATCGATACCAAGACCCACAGCCCAGCGATCGCTGGTCTTGGTGTTATCGCGGGTACGGTATTCACCCTCAAGACTCAGCGAGAACTCCTTGCTAAGTTTCTTCTGTGCCTCCAGAGAGAAGTCAAGACCGAAGTCATCTTTCTGAGCCTGTGCTGCCAACGGCAACACCATCATCAGAAACACGAAAACCTTTTTCATATTAGAATTCCTTTAACTGATCCTTGGAGAACTTCAGGTTGCTGCCCACGGTAGAAGACTCTCCCTCGTAGGTCACACGGATCATGGCCATATCGCGGAGGAAATCAACGGAGCCAATATCCACCTTCACCACCTTCAGTCCCAGACGCTTCTCGAGGTCAGCGATGAGTTCCTCACGACGCTCAGGAGTAATCAGCTCGATACGGTCATACTGAATGAGTTTTGTGGGATTGGTCTTCAGGTGCATCTCACAGAGCCATACGGCGAGGATGATAACAAGGTTGGTAACAATCACCTCGAAATAAGGAAGGTTGACGGAGACTGCATTCACCAGCGAGAGGGCGATGATGACGAAGAGGTAGGTCATCTCGCGCACAGGCATCGTGTCCGTACGATAACGCATGATAGAGAAAATACCGAAGAGTCCGATACCCACACCCATCGATGTCTTGCCTTTCATATCCTCCAGCACGAAGATCATGAAGAAGACGATGAAGAAGATGGCGACGGAGATCAGCATAAACGTGAAGTAGAAGTCACGACGCTTACTCTTCTGATAATACAGACGGTCGATGATAAACCACGTAGCCACCACATTGATGAGCAGGCGGATAAACATCATCAGGAAGTCGGAAGACAAAATGAAAAAATCCATAATTATTTATATTACTGTTTACTTATTCATAAATCGCTCGATGCTATGCAGACGAGGCTTGATACGATTACGGCGCAGATCGTCGTTGGTAAATGCCGAGCCGATGACGTATTTCGAGAACCCGTGAGGGAAGATGCGCAACTGGAGCAGTTTACTGAGGATAGGTGATGGCTTCAGTCCATCGCGCTTCAGTTCGATGATCACGATATTACCCATATCGCGATCGATGCCTGTGGCAATATTGTGGAAGCGCAGGTGCGTGTCGATGGTAAGGCGCTCGGTCTTACCCTTATTCACGAGGGTGATACGGTCGAAGCGGTTCTCAATCTGCTGTGTCATCGACAATGGCTCATAGCGCAGGTGTTCGCGCAGGAAATCGTCGTAGGCAACGAACTGCTCATCCTGACGCTTAAACAGGATGGTATGGTCAGGGTTCAGCGCATCAAAACCCTCCATCGCCATACGCTTTTTCTTCGTACGCCCGTGGTTGTTCTTCGTCTTCACCTCAAGGAAGTTCAGTCCTGCATCCACATAAGAACGGATGCGCAGCTTCTGACGCACCAGATGACCGGCCTCGTGACGGTTATACATCGCACAGTCGGCCGTATCGAAATAGAGCGTATAATAAGGTGAGATGCGCAGACCACCTGTCTCCTGTACGTAATAGTCATCTTGGGCGATGGTCAGCAACTGCTTCAGCACGGGCACCGTCGTTACAAACTTGGTGTCTATGCGGTTCATCAGCCGGATGTCTTTCATCTCCTCCAGCGTGATGGGGTCATAGCGGTTCAGGATATCCTGCATAGTTAAAGTCTAATCGTCAGTTCCACGGGACAGTGGTCGCTGCCGAATATCTCCGTATGGATCTTGGCGTCGTCGAGGTGCTCGCGCAGACGGTCTGATATCACGAAGTAATCGATGCGCCAGCCCGCATTCTTCTCACGGGCCTGAAAACGGTACGACCACCACGAGTATTTCACCTCCTCGGGATACTTATAGCGGAACGTGTCCGTGAAGCCACAGGCCAGCAGGTCGCTGAACTTTTCGCGTTCCTCGTCCGTAAAGCCTGCATTATGACGGTTGGTCTTGGGATTCTTGATATCGATCTCCTCGTGGGCCACGTTCAGGTCACCACAGAGGATCACGGGTTTCTTCGCATCGAGTTTCTTCAGATAGCCACGGAAGGCATCCTCCCACGACATACGGTATTCAAGACGCTTCAGCCCGTCCTGCGAGTTTGGCGTGTAGCAACAAACGAGATAGAACTCCTCCATCTCAAGCGTCACCACCCTACCCTCGTGGTCGTGCAGATCCACGCCGATGCCATAGTTCACGCTCAGCGGCTGGTGCTTCGTGAAGATCGCCGTACCAGAATAGCCTTTCTTCTCAGCATAGTTCCAGTAACTCTGGTATCCCTCAAAGGCGAGGTCGAGTTGTCCCTCCTGCATCTTCGTCTCCTGCAGACAGAAGAAATCGGCATCCAGCGACTTGAAAATCTCACTGAAGCCCTTGCCCTCACAAGCACGGAGTCCGTTCACGTTCCAACTGACAAATTTCATCATTTTTGCGAATTTGAGCGCAAAGGTAATAAAAAAGCCACATATTTCGATGATTCTCACAGATTATTTATATCTTTGCAACGAAATGTAACAGTTTTGTCATCAAATCGCCATAAAACTAGATGCTTAAGACGCTCATCCGACAGATCAAAGGCTACAAGACCGCCACTATCCTCACGCCCGTGTGGACGGCGCTCGAGGTGTTGATGGACGTGCTCATCCCCTATGTGACGGCCTCATTGATCGACGAGGGCATCAATACCGGCGATATGCAGAACGTGTATTTCTACGGCACCATCATGCTGGGTATGGCACTGATGAGCATGGTGTTTGGCGTTCTCGGAGGACGCTGCTCCGCCTACGCATCGACGGGTTTTGCGGCCAACCTGCGCTCAGCGATGTATCGTAACATCCAGCGACTGGCCTTCTCGGATATCGACAAATACGCCATCTCAGGACTGATCACCCGTATGACCACCGACGTGAACTCGCTGCAGAGTGCATTCCAGCAGATACTGGGAATCAGCGTGCGAGCCCCCTTCAAACTGGTGTTATCGATCCTGATGTGCCTCGTCATCGATGCCCGACTGTCGCTGGTGTTCCTCATAGCCCTGGTGATCCTGAGTTTCTCCCTCTACCATATCATCTCCCGGGTAGCCCGCCTGTTCCAACAGGTGTTTGTGAAATACGACGAACTGAACCAGAGCGTGCAGGAGAATATCACGGGCATCCGACTGGTGAAGGCCTTCGTGCGCGAGGACTATGAGAACCAGAAATTCTCGAAGGCTGCCGAGGGCCTATATAAATTATATGTACGCGCGGAGAGTCTGATGGCCTGGAACCATCCTATCATGAACATGGTGGTCTATGGCTGTATCATCGCCCTGTCGTGGTTGGGTGCCCACTATATCGTGGAGGGTACGCTGACCACTGGCGAACTGACCTCGCTGTTCTCCTATGTCATGTCGATCCTGATGTCGCTGATGATGCTCTCGATGATCTTCGTGACACTCACCCAGAGTGCCGCCTCAGCCAAGCGCGTGGCAGAGATCATCGAGGAGGAGCCTGATATCGTGAACCCCGAGCAGCCTGTCTATGAGATCGCCGACGGCACCGTCGAGTTCAGAGGTGTCCGCTTCGACTATGCGCGCCCCACCCCAGGCAAGTCCCGTCGCTCAGCCCTCTATAACGTGAGTTTCCAGATCAACAGTGGCGAAACCATCGGCGTCATCGGAGGTACGGGCTCAGGAAAATCCTCACTCGTCAACCTCGTATCCCGCCTCTACGACGTCACACAGGGCGAGGTACTCGTGGGCGGCCGGAACGTAAAGGACTACGACCTCACGGCACTGCGAAACAATGTCAGTGTGGTACTCCAGAACAATATCCTCTTCTCGGGCACGATCCTCGACAACCTGCGCTGGGGAAACCATGAGGCCACGGAGGAGGATTGCAAGAGGGCCTGCCACCTGGCCTGTGCCGATGAGTTCATCGAACAGATGCCCGAGGGCTACAACACCCACATCGAACAGGGAGGCACCAATGTCAGCGGAGGTCAGAAGCAGCGTCTCTGCATCGCCCGTGCCCTGCTGAAACAACCCAAGATCCTCGTGCTCGACGACTCCACCTCGGCCTGTGACACGGAGACCGACGAGAAGATCCGCAAGGCCATACATACCCAACTGCCTGAAATGACCAAGATCATCATCGCCCAGCGCATCTCGAGTGTGGAGCGTTGCGACCGTATTATCGTGATGGACAATGGTATCGTCACAGGCTTCGACACCCACGAGAACCTGCTGAAGACGAACACGCTCTACCAAGAGATCTGTGCCATCCAGAAGGCCGACAAGGGCGACTTCGATAAACCGGAAGGAGGTGCAGCATGAGACAACCCAATTTCGGAGGACCACAAGCCCCCAGGGCACAGGCAGGATTCCAGAAGGCCAGCAAGCAACAGCGCGCCACGCTCTTGCGGATGTTCACCTTTGTCATGCGCCACTACAGGTGGTCCATCGTCGTGGTGCTGGCCTGTGTGTTCATCTCCTCCATCACCTCGCTCATCTCCTCACTGTTCACCAAGACACTGATCGACGACTATATCGTACCCCTCACGCAGGTCGAGAATCCCCAGTACCAGTCGCTGGCACAGACGTTGTTCAAGTTGGGACTCGTCCTCTTCTTCGGCACGGTCTGCTCCTATACCTACAACCGTCTGATGATCCACATCAGCCAAGGCACGATGCTGCGCCTGAGGAAGACCATCTTCGAGAAGATGCAGCACCTGCCCATCAAGTATTTCGACCAGCGCTCCCATGGCGATATCATGTCGGTCTATACCAACGACGTCGATTCACTGCGCCAGATGATATCCACGGCCATGGCCCAGGTATTCTCGTCTGTCATCACCATCGTGGCCACCTTCACGTCGATGATAGTCATGAGCATCCCGCTGACGGTGGTGAGTGTCCTCATGGCCGTCGTGATGGCCGTGACCACCACCCAACTGGGCAAGCGCTCGCGCAACTACTTCCGTGCCCAACAGCAACGACTGGCTGGTGTCAACGGCTTCATCGAGGAGATGCTCACGGGTCAGAAGGTGGTGAAGATCTTCTGTCACGAGGAGCAGGCCATCAGCAAGTTCGAGGATATCAACGAACAGTTGCGCACCTCGGCCTGCAGCGCCAACCGCATTGCCAACATCGTGATGCCCGTCAATGGCGGTATCAGCAACTTCGGCTTCGTGCTGCTCGCCGTGGTAGGCGCCACGCTGGCCATCAACCCCTCCGTAGCCATGGTGTCGCTGGGAACGGTGGTTGCCTTCCTACAACTGAACAAGAGTTTCACGCGTCCCATCTCCCAGGTGAGCCAGCAGATCAACTCCGTGCTCAACGCCTCGGTGGGAGCCGAGCGCGTGTTTGCCTTAGGCGATGCCGAGCCAGAGATTGATGAGGGCAAGACCATCCTGGAGCATCCCCAGGGCGATGTCGATTTCAAGGATGTCGATTTCGGCTATACCTCCGAGAAACAGGTGCTCTACGACATCGACATCAACACCAACCCCGGTCAGAAGATTGCCTTCGTAGGTGGCACGGGCGCAGGCAAGACCACCATCATCAACCTCATCAACCGCTTCTACGAGATCCAGCAGGGGCGCATCCTCTACGACGGCATCCCCATCACCGAGATCTCGAAGCAGAGCCTCCGCAAGTCGATGAGCATCGTGCTCCAGGAGACCCATCTCTTCTCGGGCACCGTCCTCGACAATATCCGCTACGGCAAACTCAACGCCACCGACGAGGAGTGTATGCAGGCCGCACGCTTGGTGGGTGCCGAGAATTTCATCCGTCGTCTGCCCAACAGTTACCAGACGCTGCTCATCAGCGACGGTGGCAACCTCTCTCAGGGCGAGCGCCAACTCATCGCCATTGCCCGAGCCGCCGTCTCAAATCCCCCTGTGCTCATCCTCGACGAGGCCACCAGCAGCATCGACACCCGCACGGAGACCCTCGTACAACGGGGCATGGACACTCTGATGCAAGGGCGCACCACATTCGTCATCGCCCACCGCCTCTCCACTGTCCGCAATGCCGACCTCATCATCGTCCTCGACCACGGCCGCATCATCGAACAGGGTACCCACGACCAACTCCTCCAGTTGAGGGGAAAGTACTACCAGCTCTACACTGGTAACGAGATATAATAAACAAATAACCCCAACCAATTGGCTGGGGTTATTGTTTGTTTAGAACTCCATTGTTTTAGAACTTTGCCATTTTGATGGCTACAACGGCGCACTCATCACCTTTGTTACCGTGCTTGCCTCCTGCACGATCCTTGGCCTGCTGGAGGTCGTTGGTGGTCAGGAGACCGTAGATGACGGGGATGTTGCTCGTGGCATTCATGCGGGCGACGCCCTCGGTGACACCCTGACAGATGTAATCGAAATGGGGGGTCTCGCCACGGATGACACAACCGAGGATGATGACGGCATCATAACCGTCGTTGAGCGTCATCTGGTGAGCACCGTAGATCAGCTCGAAGGAGCCGGGCACGGTCTTCACGTGGATGTTCTCGGGCAGGGCTCCGTGCTTCTCCAGGGTGGAGACGCAGCCCTCGAGCAGGGCTCCCGTGATCTCGGGATTCCACTCAGCCACGACGACACCGAAGATCATGTTCGACGCATCGGGCACTTTCGAGAAGTCGTAGTCGCTGAGGTTGTGGAGTGCTGTGGCCATCGTATTATTTTGCGGAAACGCGCTCGATGTATTCGTCGATGCGAGAGTACATCATCGAGTTGAAGTACTTCTCCTTCACCTGCTGATAGAGCTTCAGGGCCTCGTCGGCCTTACCCTGGCTCTCGAGGATCTCACCAGCCTGTACGAGGAAGGTGGGAGAGAGCGAGTTGTTGTCGGCCTTCTCGGCAGCCTTCTTCAGATGAGAGACGGCCTTGTCGAGCTGGTTCAGATGAGCGTAGGCATTGCCAAGGGCACCCTCAGCCACGGGGCTGATCATGGCGTCGTCGGCACCGTCGTACTTCTCGAGGTACTTCACGGCGTCATCCCACTTGTCGAGCTGTGCATTGCAGAGTCCGGCATAGAGGTTAGCCAGGTTACCGGCATCCGTGCTGCTGTACTCGTCGGCAAGTGCTACGAAACCCTTGTAACCAGCGCTGTCGCCTGTCAGGGCCTGCTGGAAGAGTCCCTGTGCGAAATACTCCTGACCCTTGGCGATGGCCGTGCTGGCCTTCTGCTCGTTGGGCTCAGAGATATAAGTCTTGTAAAGTACTGCACCGCCGATGATGACGACAATTGCCACTACGGCTGCGATGATGGCCTTCTTGTACTTCAGGAAAAAGGCCTCGCTCTTGTTCAGGGTCTCCTCCATCGTGGGAGCTGCCTGCTGTTGATTCTTTGTTGCCATTATATTTTTTGTATTAATTTTCTGAAATCGCGTGCAAAGTTACAATAAAAAAGTGAAAAACAAAAAGAAAATGCGAAAAAAACCGTACCTTTGCAGTATGATTCTCGAAAAGCTGTCGCTCATTAACTATAAGAACATTCCGTCGGCCACGCTGGAACTGTCGCCGAAGATCAATTGTCTCATCGGCCAGAACGGTGTGGGCAAGACCAATGTGCTCGACGCGATCTTCTTCCTCTCGTTCTGTCACTCGGCGGGCAACCCCATCGACTCGCAGGTGATACGCCACGGACAGGACTTCCTGATGATCGAGGGCAACTACTCCGACGACCTGAACATCTACTGTGGCATGAAGCGCGGTACGAAGAAGCACTTCAAGCGCAACAAGAAGGAGTACAAGCGGCTGTCGGAACATATCGGACTGATACCGCTGGTGATGGTGTCGCCCTCTGACACGCTGCTCATCGAAGGGGGCAGTGAGGAGCGCCGACGGCTGATGGATCTGGTGATCTCACAGTACGACCGCAGCTATATCGACTCCATCAACCTCTATAACAAGGCCCTGCAACAGCGCAACACGATGCTGAAACTGGAGGAGGAGCCCGACCCTGAGGTGATCAGCCTGTGGGAGGAGCAGATGGCCATCGAGGGGGAACGGATCTACGAGCGGCGCGCAGCCTTCGTCAAGGAGCTGGTGCCCATCTTCCAGCATTACTACGAGCAGATCTCCGACAACAAGGAGCAGGTGGCCATCGAGTACGTGTCGCACTGTCAGCGGGGACCGTTGCTGGAGGTGATCCAGCGCGACAGGCAGAAAGACCGTATCATGGGATTCTCATTACACGGCGTGCATCGCGACGACCTGGTGTTTTCGCTGGGCGGACATCCCCTGAAACGGGAGGGTAGTCAGGGACAGCACAAGACGTTCGTGATCTCGCTGAAACTGGCACAGTTTGACTTCCTCAGACGCACGAACAACCACACAACACCTTTGCTGTTGCTTGATGATATCTTCGACAAACTGGATGCGGGGCGCGTGGAACAGATCGTGAGGCTCGTGGCTGGTGATGAGTTCGGACAGATATTTATCACGGATACGAACCGCGAGCACTTGGACAGCATCCTGAGCCGTTCGTCGCACGACTATAAGATTTTCCACGTCAATAACGGAGAGATCGATGTTTAAGAGAGACGTCAAAGAGATCAAGGACCTGATCCTGAGGAACCTGCGGGCTCAGGGACTGGAGACACCGTTATTACAGAAGCGGTTGATTGAGGCGTGGCCAACGGTGATGGGAGACGTGATTGCAGGCTATACGCAGAATCTGTATATCAGAAACCAGACGCTATTTGTTCATCTGACGAGTCCTGCGCTGAGGGCGGATCTGTCCATGCAAAGGCAGGAGATTGTAAGGAAGTTGAACGAGAGCGTGGGGAGTCAGGTGATCGCGGAGGTGAGATTTAATTAGATTACCATATCGACGGGGATGTCGTTAGCATCCACAGGGACTTCAGGAACTTTTTGGAAGTCGAAACAGAGGCCGATGAGTTTATGGGGCACACTGGGGACAGTCCCCATTGTGCCCCCGAGAGCGCGGAGGAAGCGGTCGTAGTAGCCACGGCCACGGCCGAGACGATGGCCGAAAGCATCGAAGGCGACGCCAGGGATGAGGGCGACGTCGATAGTAGAGAAAGCGGTGAAAAGCGCACCGATGGGCTCCATGATATGAAAGGCACCCTCGCGAAGGTCATGGCGACCTGTATAGCGGCGCAGTTCCATCGTTTCATCATCAAGGACCTTGGGCAACAGGACGGTCTTGCCCTCTGCCACCAGTTCGTCGATGAGTTGGTGGGTGCAGACCTCATCTGGCAGGGAATAGTAGGCCATGATGGTCTTAGCCTCAGCCAAGAGCGGACGCAGACGGGCAAGAATAGGAAGCGACAGTTCCTCCAGTTGTGCTGGGGTGAACTGTCGTTTCAACTGTTTGATCTGTTGTCGGAGTTCCTCCTTACGCATGGGCGATAGAGTTTTTCGGCATCATACGACTGCGACTGTCGAAAACCATAGCCACCTTGCCAGATGGGCCCTCCTGTTTCTTCTCCACCCTGGGGAAGGCCTCTCCATCGCGGAACAGACGGAGTGTCTCGATGATGGCAGGATCGTCATGGTTCAGGTATTCCGTCCAGGCCTGATCATTGAGGATGTTATAGATGATGCGACTGTTGACGAAACGCTCCAGCAACTTGTGTGACTTCTGGATCATCAGGTTACGACGCTTCAGACCGTTCTTGTCGGCAAAGACGACGAACTTCTCCACCGTGTTCTGTCCCTTGAGGTATTTCTCCATATCCCATACGTCGGAGAAACTGCTCAGTTTGGCGCGGTTCTCGTCCGTGTAGTTATAGGCGAACTGCAGAATCAGTCCCGTCATCGAGGCTTCCTTATAGTACGAGGTCATGCCGACGGTATCCTCTGGGATGAAGATATCGGGCGTGATGCCACCACCGCCATAGACCGTACGGCCGTTGCTGGTGTGATAGGCAGGTCCCGTATGCTTGATGCTGTCCTGCGAGAAGAACTCGCCATGCTGGTAGCGCTGCAGCCAGTCGCCCTCGTAGTCCTCACCATCGGCATACGGCTTCTGGATACAACGGCCAGAGGGCGTATAGTAACGGGCGATGGTCAGACGGATCATCGAGTGGTCCGTAAACTCCATGGGCTTCTGTACCAGTCCCTTACCAAAGGAACGGCGTCCCACGATGGTACCACGGTCGTTGTCCTGGATGGCACCAGCAAGAATCTCCGAGGCAGAGGCGGATATCTCATCAACGAGGATCACGAGGGGGATCTGCTGATAGGAGCCACGGCCGTCGGCACGGTACTCCTGACGCGGATAACGGCGACCCTCCGTATAGACGATGAGCTGACCCTTGGACAGGAACTCATTGGCGATCTGCACGGCCGACTCCAGATAGCCACCCGTATTGCTGCGCAGGTCGATGACCAGATTAGAAAAGCCTTTCTGGGAGAGTTTTGCCAGGGCGATGAGCAGTTCCGGATAGGTGTTCTCACCAAAGTTACGGATCTTAATATAGCCACTCTCGTCGTCGAGCATATAACTGGCCGTGACACTCTTCGTGGGAATCTCACCACGGGTAACGGTGATATGCTGGATTTTCTTCTCGCCATAGCGCAGGATGCCAAGTTTCACCTTCGTGTCCTTGGGACCCTTCAGACGGTGCATGGCCTCCTCGTTGGTCACCTTCTTGCCCACGAAGACGGAGTCATCCACCTCCACGATCTTGTCGCCTGCTAACAGTCCAGCCCGTTCTGCAGGACCATTACTGATCACGTTCTGCACACGGATGGTGTCCTGACGGATGGTGAACTCGATACCGATGCCAGAGAAGGAGCCACGGAGATCATCGTTGGCGATCTCTCCCTCACGGGCCGTGATATACACAGAATGGGGATCGAGTTCGCTCAGGATCTGGGGCATGGCCTTCTCCACGAGGTCGTTGATGTTCACCGTATCAACATACTGGTCGTCGATGATGTGGAGCAGGTTGTTGAGCTTATTACCGCTGGTGTTGATGATGCTCAGACGGTTGCCAGAGAAATGATTGGCATAGAACGAGCCTATCAGGATGCCGATCACGACGGAGATCGCCATCCAGAGCGGTGTAAACCTGTAATTCTTACCTTTACTCATATTATGTTTCTGTGTTAGAATTGACATCCATATAGACCACCTCGATGCCAGCGCGCTTCAAGAGGTCGATACCGTCAGTGAGACGGTACTTCTCGCCATAGACCACGCGCTTGATACCAGACTGGATGATCAGTTTGGCGCACTCGATACAGGGCGAGGCCGTGATGTAGATCGTGGCACCATCGCTGTTGTTGTTCGAGCGGGCGAGTTTCGTGATAGCGTTAGCCTCAGCGTGGAGCACATAGGGTTTGGTGACATTGTTGTCATCCTCGCAGACGTTCTCGAAGCCACTGGGCGTGCCATTGTAGCCGTCGCTGATGATCATCTTATCCTTCACCACCAGGGCACCCACCTGACGGCGCTGGCAGTAGGAGTTCTCTGCCCAGATGCGCGCCATACGCAGATAGCGCGCGTCGAGTTTCTGTTGTTTATCGCTTGATCCCATTTCTCTTCAGTAATGCGTCAATGGTGGGCTCGCCACCCTTGAACCGTTTATATAATGTCATCGGATTCTCCGTACCTCCCTTCGACAGGATGTTGTCGCGGAAGCTCTGGGCCGTCTTCTGGTTGAAGATGCCATGCTTCTTGAAGACGCTGAAGGCATCGGCATCCAGCACCTCAGCCCACTTATAACTGTAGTAGCCAGCCGCATAGCCGCCAGCCATGATGTGCGAGAACTGGACGGTCATACAGGTATCAGGCAACTGTGGCAGAATCATCGCCTTCTCCCAGGCTTTCTTCTCAAAGGGGATGATATCGTCGTCGAACTCGTCCTTCTTCGTATAGTAGGCCATGTCGAGCAGACCGAAACTCACCTGACGCATACAGGCGTAGGCGACGTTGAAGTTACGGCTCCTGACGATACGGTCGATGAGTTCATCGGGCAGGGGCTCGCCTGTCTCGTAGTGGAAGGCGAAGGTGCGCAGGAACTCCTTCTCGATGGCGAAATTCTCCATAAACTGCGAGGGCAGTTCGACGAAGTCCCACCATACATTCGTGCCTGAAAGACTCTCGAAACGGGTGTTGGCAAACATGCCGTGGAGGGAGTGGCCGAACTCATGGAGGAAGGTCTCCACCTCACCTAACGTCAGCAGGGCGGGTTTCTCTTCCGTCGGCTTCGTGAGGTTCATCACCACACTGACGTGGGGACGTACGTTCTTGCAGTTGTCTGGGGCGAAAGGTTTCTTCGTGTTGATGCGCTCCATCCACTGTCCCTGGTATTCCGTCATCCATGCCCCACCCTGTTTGCCTTTGCGGGGGTGGAAGTCGGCATAGAACACGGCGAGATACGAGCCATCCTTGTCAAACACCTCGTAGGCCTTTACATCAGGATGATAGACGGGGATATCCTTGTTCTCCTTGAACGTGATACCATAGAGACGGTTGGCAAGGCCAAAGACACCCTCGATGACCTTCGACAGTTCGAAGTAAGGGCGCAGCATCTCAGCATCGATATTGTATTTCTCCAGTTGCAGTTTGTGGGCATAGAAACTGAAGTCCCAGGGCTCCAGTTTGAAGTCCTTACCCTCCAGTTTGAAGTCCTTACCCTCCAGTTTCTGAGCCATCTTCTCGATGGCCTTCACCTCCTTGCGGGCTGTCGGCTTATAGGCGGCTATAAGGTCGTTGAGCAGTTTATAGACATTGCGCACGTTGCCTGCCATCCGATGCTTCAGCACATAGTCGGCATAGGTCTTATGACCCAACAGTTGGGCGATCTCACGGCGCAGGTTGATGAGCCGTTTGCAGATCTCGATATTGTTCTCCGTATTGTCGTGCGTACACTCCGTATTCTTCGCCATAAACATCTGACGGCGCAGTTCGCGCTGGGTGCTATAGGTCATAAACGGTGAGTACGACGGGAAGTCGAGGGTGAATACCCAACCTACAGTTTGAGGGGATTTGCAATCCCCGAACTTTTCCTTCGCGGCCAGGGCAGCAGCCTCACGGGCACTGTCAGGCAGACCGTCGAGTTGGGCCTCATCCGTGATATGTAGCGTGAAGGCCTTGTTCTCCTTGAGCAGGTTCTGCGAGAACTGGAGTCCGAGCATCGAGGCTTCCTCCGTCAGTTGGCGCAGGCGCTCTTTTCCTGCTGCATCAAGCAGGGCACCACTGCGCACAAAACCGTCGTAGCAATTGTCGAGCAGCATCTTCTCCTCT
Source organism: uncultured Prevotellaceae bacterium (assembly GCA_902784615.1). Lineage (GTDB taxonomy): Bacteria > Bacteroidota > Bacteroidia > Bacteroidales > Bacteroidaceae > Prevotella. The sequence continues at coordinate 107,197 of CACZVN010000015.1, forward strand.
GGCGACAGTTTGCGATGGTGACGATGCACGTATTTGATACGCTCAAAGAGTTTCTCATTGAGGCGGATATCATTGGCATGCTTCGTCAGGATCGGACTCATCTTCTGTGCCAGCGCATCCATCTCGTCGTTAGTCTCTGCTGAGAGCAGGTTGAAGAACACGGAAGAAACCCGGCTCAACAGATCGTAGTAACCCTCGTTGTCCTTCTCGTCATCCACATTGATGATCGTATTATCGAAGGTGGGCTTCTCCGGATTGTTGATGAGTTTCTCTATCTGCTCATCGTCGCGACGGATACCCTCCAGCATCGCCTCCTCATAGTCCTCCAGACGGATACGGTCGAAGGGGGCGACATCATGGGGCGTGTTGTATGGCAGGAAGAACGGATTCTTTCTCTCTTGTTGCTCGTTCATTTTCTATGCTTGCTCTTTTGGATTGCAAAAATACAAAAAAAGTGATACACCTACAAATATGGTGGTGAATTTTAAAATAATTTACATCAACAGCCGCTCCAACTGGGGGATCTCGATGCGTCCACGGTGCAGTTCGAGGAGTCCTTCGTTCTGTAGGCGATTCAGGACGCGCGACACGTTCAGACGACTGTCGTTGAGTTCCTCTGCCAGTCGCTCCATCAGCACATAGAACGTCTTGGGACCTGCTGGATAGACACAGTGCTGGGTCAGGAAACGGATCAGACGGTCTCTCAGCGTCAGGGGACTGCGTCGCCAGATCTGGTGGATCTGCTTCTGCGTCTGCGTAGCAAACTGATTAACCATGTTCAGACGGAACACGAGGAAATCCTCCAACAGACGGAGCACCTCCTCTTTGGCGATGGTCAGGAGATTGACATCCGTCAGGGCCGTGAAGTTATGGGTATAGGACTGGTAATAGCCGAAGATGGCCTCCTGCTGCAGGATATAGGGCGCAGACACTTGCTCAGCCACCATATAACGACGCTCGTCGCCATAGGTCTCCACCTTCACCGTGCCGTTGATCAGAAAACAGAGTTGGGTACAGGCCTCACCGATGCGTATGATCGGCTTTCCAGCAGACAACTTCACGAAGCCGAAACGGATATGTCCAGCGATAATCTCCAGGTCGTCACGACTCATCCCCTGAAAGAGGGGGAACTGGAGTAACTGGTCATATATCCTCAGGGTAGGCATCAGTTCGCGATTTTGTCTTTCAGGGATGGAGAGAACCACACGGCGTTCTTCCCCTGTCCGTCGTCGTAGATGAAATAGACCATTAGTTCAGGATGCTGTTCCAGCACCTTCTGAGCCTTGTCGAGTCCCATCACCATAAACGAGGTGGCGTAGGCATCAGCAAGCGCACAGGTCTTAGCCAGCACCGTGGCAGAGAGGATGTTATGCTGTACGGGATAGCCCGTCTTGGGATCGATGGTGTGGGCATATTTCTTGCCCCCCTGATAGTAGAAGTTACGATAATTGCCACTGGTAGCCATCGCGATATCCGTCACGTTCAGGATGGTCTGGAGTTCGTGCGACACACTCAGCGAGTCGTCTTCAGGCTTGATGACGCCCACCTTCCAGGGCACACGCTCAGGATTGACGCCACAGGTCACGACCTCACCACCTATCTCCACCATGAAGTTCTTTACGCCACGCTGGCGCAGGAAATTGGCCACCACATCCGTGCCATAGCCCTTGGCGATGGCCGAGCAGTCGAGCATCATACGGGGATCCTGCTTGCGGATCTTCCCATGATCTACGGTTATCTTCTGATAGCCGATGATCTGGCGAAGACTATCCACCTGTCGCGCCGTTGGCTTCTCGCCACTCTTGAAACCAAAGCCCCAGGCATTCACCAAGGGGGCCACGGTGATGTCGAAGGCACCATCGGTCTCTCGCGACACATCCATCGCCAACTGGAAGACGTCCATGAACATCTTGTCGGGTTTCACATCCTCGTTGTTATTGATGGCCGTGATAACAGATTCCTTGTTGAAGGGCGAGAGTGAGTAATCCACCTTCATCAGTTCGGCCTTGATGCTCTGGCTCATGTCCGAGTCGCACTGGTAAGTGACCGTAAAGGTCGTGCCAAACACGAAGTCGGAATAACGCTGATACGGCATGTTATGCTGCTGACGGATGATCAGCACCGTTCCTATGATCAGGAGCGTCAGGAAAGGTACCTGCCAGAGCAGCCGTTTCTTCTGTTTCTCGTCCATAACTTAGATATCGATAATGACGTTAAACGTTACGCCCAGTTTCGTATCATCATCCGTTCCGAAGCCCGGCACATACCAGGTATTGCCAAAGTCATGCTTGGAATGGGCAATACGACGTTTGTAGCGCACGCTCCAACCCAGATGGAACGGTCCGAAGATCTGTGCATCGATACCTACGACGGCCTCCAACCAGTGGTAGTAGCACGACACATCCCTGATGTCGTATGGAGCATCCCACTTCCAATAGGGGTCAGAGAGTTCTGGGCGCGCGATATCCACCTTATAGGAGGTATAGGCATAGCGCAGACCACCATAGAGACGGTTCTTGCCATGCTTGTTATTCAACAGGTTCTTGTCGATACCCACCCTGAAATAGGGTGCTGAGGTCTTATAGTGCAGACGCGTCACCTCGTCATCGCAATTCGCCTTACCCAAGCCCACCTCCACAATGGGGAACCACTCGTCGTGCAGGTTGATGCGCAGGGCACCCTCATACTGTCCGTAGTCAGAAAGCGCCAACGTGGCGGCTCCCACCAGGTCGAACGAGACGGAGAAGCCACGGAACAGAGGGATGGAGTCTTTCTGCAATGTGAAAAACTTCATCTGCGCCTGCGTAGCCGTTACAGCCGACAGCAACAGCAGACTAATCGCTAACCTTCGGATAGATATGGAAATGAATGGTCGTCTTGTCATAGTCCACTGTCGGATTGTTAATAACTATGGAGTCGATGAAATTGGTCGTATAGCGTATGTCTGTGATCGTATGGAAGAAAGAGGCGTTGCAATCGACAGACTCGAAATGGGGAATATCGTCCTTCTTCACCCAGACGGTATCTATAATACTGTATTCACTGTTATAGATATTGAACACCAGGACATCCTCTGGATGGGAATAGCTGATGGGCACTGGAACGGTGGCACATCCTATTTTCCTGTTGAGAACCACCTCCGAACCGTCCTTGCGCACAGACGTAATGGTCAGCGTATCCGCCAGCACCAACGAGTCGCCGTCAGTATCATAGAAACGATAGCGGGTTTCCACGATATTGTTCACAGGACAGTCGATCGTCGAACACGACACCACGAAGACCAGTCCCAGGAGAAACAGCCACTTTCTCATATCGTCTCCTCTATCTGATAGTCGTTACGGCCACTCGACGAGCGACTGATCAGGTCACCTAAGAAGCCCGTAAGGAACAACTGGGTACCAATGATCATCATCGTCAGGGCGATATAGAAATAAGGGGAATCCGTCACTAAGCGCTGGGGAATATGATTGGCCAGGCACCAGAGTTTGTCGGCTCCAATGCAGAAGGCAGCAACAAAACCGATGAAGAACATGATGGTGCCCAAGAAGCCAAACACGTGCATGGGCTTCTTGCCAAACGTGCTCAAGAACCAGAGCGTCAGCAGGTCGAGATAGCCGTTCACGAAACGGTTCAGACCCATGAACTTCGAGGAGCCGTACTTACGGGCCTGATGCTGCACCACCTTCTCACCGATCTTGTTGAAACCAGCATTCTTGGCCAGATAGGGGATATAACGGTGCATCTCACCATACACCTCGATATTCTTCACCACGGCCTTACGATAAGCCTTCAGACCACAGTTGAAGTCGTGCAGGTTCTTGATGCCGCTGATCTTACGGGCCGTCGCGTTGAAGAGTTTCGTGGGCAGCGTCTTCGAGATGGGATCATAGCGCTTCTGCTTATAGCCAGAGACGAGGTCGTAGCCCTCCTCCTTGATCATACGATAGAGATCGGGGATCTCGTCAGGCGAGTCCTGCAGGTCGGCATCCATCGTGATCACCACGTCGCCCTGCGCCTGTTCGAAACCACAATACAGGGCCGGACTCTTACCATAGTTCCTGCGGAACTTGATGCCCTTCACGTGGCCGGCAGATTTTTGGCACAAGTCACTGATCACATCCCACGAGCCATCCGTAGAACCGTCATTCACGAAGATCACCTCATACGAGTAACCCTTTTCCTTCATCACCCGCTCTATCCAGGCATACAGCTCTGGCAGCGACTCCGCCTCATTATAAAGAGGTATAACGACTGATATATCCATTGTTATTCTTCACTTTTCACTCTTCACTTTTCACTCCTTCTTTGCATCACCAGTCCGATGGGGAAGCCCAAGATAAAACCTACGATGATATTCACCGTCAGGATGTTCAGGGCGAAGTCTATCGGACGGAGCGAGGCCATCTCAGCCAGACTATCATTCACAGCCTGCGTCATGCCGTACTGCTGAATCAGTTCCCTACCCTCAGTGGATGACACGATCTTAGAGTAGGTGCTCAGCAGATAGCCGTCGTCGAGATAGGCGAAGTAGATGAACTGGGCCACGGCCAGCAGGACGGCGCCATAGAAAAACACGAAGACCGTATAGGCATAACTGCGCCTGAAGGAGATCACGCCCTCCCTACCCTCGTCGCGGAATCGGCGCAGACGACCTGCCACGAAGAATGGCGTCATCACGGCCAGCATCACCGCTGCCATACCCAGCATCCCGTTGGAGATGCCCATGATGTAACAGGCGAAACTGGCAATCCACAGCAGGGCCAGGAAGAAACCGTCCTGTCGCGCGTAGGCCTTCAGTTGTATATATTCTGGTGCTGTCATTTTAACATTTTTCGTTTTCAAGGTGCAAAATTACGGATTTTCTCGCAGATAACGAGGGCTTAGCCTCAAAAAATAGTTAAATTCACCAAATTTTCAATTTTCAATTTTCAATTTTCAATTTATTGTAGTACCTTTGCACCCGCTTTTGAGCAAAAGCGCTCTTTTAACACATGGGCAGTCCTGTACGGCCAGCTCCCTCGGAATCCCCCAGGGTGGGAACGCAGCAAGGGTACTTGGTTGTAGCGGCGCGATGCAGGTAGCTGCCCACCCGCCTCTTTAGCTCAGTTGGCCAGAGCACGTGATTTGTAATCTCGGGGTCGTTGGTTCGAATCCGACAACTTTCGTTACGACGAGAGAACCGTCCTCCTATTATAATTCTTGCTTTGACGCATTTGACGGATTTGACACATTTTGTTACGACTTTCTCACGCGTACCATGCGTGCGCAGTACGCGTGAGGATTCTTTGAAATAATTCGTCAAATGTGTCAATTCGTCCATTTTTCTTTGATTTGGTGGCAAAGATACGAAAAAATCCGCTTGGTTTCTAGAATTTGTCCGACTCAGGATAAACCTAAAATTCCCACGACCTAAGATCGAAAAATTAAGGAGTCCTTATTATCCAACCCCTTAAAAGTTTTTGAACTTATTGGCGTCAGTCCACCCCCTTTTCTATGGAATACCCTTTATACAAAGGGGTGTCAATGAGGTGGATGGTGTTTTAGGTCCCCCTTTGCTCCCCCTTAGGTCCCCCCTTTGGCGTAAGCGTATCCATGATGGGGGACCTAAGGGGGAGCAAAGGGGGACTATTATTTGCAATATCCCTAATATTTAAAGGCATTTCCGCTAATAAGGGGGTGGAGCATGAAGAACACAACAGTTTCTGATGCTCAGTTCTGCCGCTTCGCTTGTCGAAGAACTACTGTACTACAAAACACTGGTGTGAAGATGACGAGTAAATAAAACGAAAACGGGACGGCTCAAACATAAGAACCGTCTTCTTTTGTTATGGATTCTCTCTCGCGCACGGTAGTAGGTATAAGCCAAAAACAACCCGCTCATCCCGCCTATCCCACACGTAAGATTTCTTACTTCCAGTGTGGGATAGGTGGGATAGGTGGGTTAAAAAGTGGATAAGACAACTTGATACGCATGTGCGCGCGTAAGAAAGCTTTCAATTCTCGAGAGAATTCATCCAATAAGGGCTACTTACTTTTCAATAAGGACTACTTATTTCTAAATAAGTACCCCTTTTCGCGCAAGAAGGGGTACGCGTGAGAGATCTATCATTATATCTGTATCAATATTATGTCTCACAGAGTGCCAGGCACGCTGTGTAAGTAAACTAGCGTATTATAACTATCTTGTCTGACTATTCATTTTCTTCCTCTCATAAAAAAGCCCTACAGGGTTGTCATCTATTCCAAATCTTTTACAGTTATCTTCTGTAATATAATCAGGCAAATTTGTGAAAAGGGCTTGACAATAGCCATTAGGGCTAAGGTCTGCCCCACAATGCCAAAAACATTTTTCACCTATTTTCTTTACTGAAGATGGTAGATAAATTTCCCTTATAGTTTTCTTTTTTATCCCTCCCCGGTCTATCCTTCCTGCATACGCGAAAGAATAATCACCTATTTCCTCTAAGCCTTCAGGAAGTATAATACTTTCTAATCCACATTTATTAAAAGCCCCTTTTCCAATCTTCCTAAGCGTTTGCGGAAAGTAGATATTAGAGACTGTTATTTCATAAAAGAAAGCTTTTTCCGCAATTTCTGTCACTGTATAGATATCTGTGTCAACTTGAACGTATTCAGGGATAATATATTCATGTTCTTGATAATCTCCCTGTGTGACTGCTAATGTATGATCTGTCTCTGATAAGACTATATAATTCAATTCGTGTCCATCTGGTGTACGCGCGGAAAAGGATCGTCCAGATATATTATTTGTTATTCCTGAAGATAATTGTGCTGTTACATCAGCATTTCTTGCAAGATTCTTATTGCTGGCTTGGCAGCCTTGTATCTGAAGAGGTTGGTTTTCATCCTTCCTCTTTACGGAAAACACTTCATCTTTACTGATTTTAAAAATGTGCGCTTCTTTTGATGGCTCCAAGGTATAAAAAATAGAATTAGTGCTTTCTTCCATATTATAGACCTCTAGGATTGTTCCGTCTTTATTTACGATGACATCCTGGGCAATTACCGAATTAGCAACAAAAAACAAAAGTGCCATTAGCTTATTTTTCAGTTCCATAATACATTGTATTTGTTATATTGATAAGTTTTCTGGTTGCAAATATAAATGTTTTATTCCATAGTTCCAAAAAAAACTTCAATTTCTTATGGACACACATGAAAAAGCCCCTCCGCTGAGGGGCCGATAAACTTTATTAACCTTAAATCTAATACATATGAAAAATACAAAAAGCATCTCTCTCACGAGAGGTTTATCATCTTGTGCACACAACTCCCCTTGTGCGACGCACCCATTGTGTTCGAGTATAGCACCTTGTTTGTTATATCAAGGTGATGGCAGAGAGCTTTTGTCCTACATCATGCAGAGCATCCTGCAACTGCTTCCGCTCAGCACGTGTAAAGTATGCAGGCTTGCCATTCACCTTGTTGCCGTTGATGCGCTGGTAAAGCCAGGTGCGCGACTTGCCAAAATAGTGGTCTGCGATATAACTCATCGAGAGAATCTCTGGCACGTCACCCAACTGCTTCCGTATTTCCATTACCTCCGTCTCCATCATCCTATCGCCCTTCTCGATAAGTGCACGTGCCTCTGCAATGATGGCGGCATTGAAATTCTTGCGTTCCTGCTCGTTCATGGAGTCTCTCAATTCGTCAATCATCGCATTCTGCTTGTTTTTTGTTACGGTCTGTTCCATTTTCTATTATATTTATTTGTAAGCCCCCTGTAGAGCCCCTGGTTATTACTCTAAGAAATACTTCTTCACGATATTCATCTTGTCGAGATAGATGTCCGTTAGTTCCTGCTTGATGTCGTTTGGGAGGTCTGACATCTGGATATCCTCGAGTTTCATCTGAAGTTCTTTGTAGTACTCCCACCATTCTTCAACTGTTGCCATCTCCTTTGACTTTTGATTGTTGGGCATTCAGTTTCTTAATTGGCATCGCAAAACTAATAATATTTTGCGAATTCAACAAATAACCAAATGATTATTATTGGTTTTTAATCAAGATTTGCATTTCTTACCATGTTTAAGAGGACTAGCCTGATGGTTTCATCCGGCTGGTACATCACGATCTCACCTTTTGTTGATTCAATGTCATTCATAATGTCAAATTTAAGCGTTAAGCATTATTGATGTTGCAAAAATAAGCATTTTATTTCGAAGCCCGATAATTCTTGTGTCAAAAAGTATTAATTATTGGTTATTTCGAAGTTTTTTCGTAACTTTGCACGTCTAAAGGATAAGTAATTAAACAAACCAAATAAAATAACAACCCAATTAAAGATGAAAACAAAACTGATTCTTTTAGCAAGTTTGTTCATGGCTGGGACTGCCATGGGACAGACGCTTTCCACAGGTATCGACCCTGCCAACCTCGACACATCCGTACGTCCTGGTGACGACTTCTACCAGTATGCCGCTGGCGGATGGATGAACTCGCATCCCCTCGACGACGAGCACACAGACAACGGTGCCTTCACTGATCTCTATGACGAGAACCAGGAGCGCATCCAGGATCTGATCCTCCAGTTTGCCAACACCCCACAGGAGAAGGGCTCACTCGGACAGAAGATCGGCTCGCTCTACAACCTGATGATGGACAGCGTGCGCCTGAACCGTGAGGGTTGGACACCGCTGAAGCCCACACTCGAGCGTATCGCCGCCATCAAGGACCGTAAGGAGTACCAGCTCGTGACGGCCCAGATCGACCGTATGGGTGAAGAGACGATGATGTTTGGCATCGGCGTGGGTGCAGACCAGCGGAATGCCGAGATGAACATCGTGGGCATTAGTCAGGGCGGACTCGGACTGGGACTGCGCGACTACTATCTCAACGACGATCCTCAGACCACTCGTGTGCGTGAGGCCTACAAGACCTATCTGACGAACCTCTTCATGCTCGTGGGTAACGACTCCACAACGGCCCAGAAGAAGATGGAGGCCGTGATGGCCATCGAGAACCGCATCGCACAGGCCAGTTATGGCATGGTGGAACTGAGGGATATCGACAAGAACTATCACAAGATGTCGTACAACCAGCTCGTGATGGACTTCCCTGGCATCGACTGGGGTAACATCTTCCTCGCCACTGGATTCCCCACCTTCAACAGCGTCGATGTAGGCCAGCCTGAGCCTATCCACGAGGTGGAGAAGATTCTCGCAGAGGCCGATCTCGAGGACCTGAAGACCTACGCTGAGATCAAGGTGATCTCTGGTGCAGCCAGTCAGTTGAGCGACGACTTCCGTGCAGAGGCTTTCAAGCTGAACAGCGTGTTGAGCGGTGTGCAGCAGGACCGTCCGCGCTGGAAGCGTGCCGTATCGCTCGTCAGCGGTGTCATGGGTGAGGCCATCGGTAAACTCTACGTGGAGAAATACTTCCCCGAGTCGAGCAAGCAGCGCATGCTGAAACTGGTGGGCAACCTCCAGACGGCTTTGGCACAGCGCATCGACGAGGCCCAGTGGATGGGTGCAGAGACCAAGGCTCAGGCTAAGGACAAACTCGCCAACTTCATCGTGAAGATCGGCTATCCTGACAAGTGGAAGGACTACAGCGGACTTCAGGTGGACGACAGTCTGTCGCTCTATGAGAATCTGGGTATCATCTCTGAGTTCAAGCTCTTGGATGTGCTGAACCGTAAGGTGAACAAGCCCGTGGATAAGAGTGAGTGGCACATGACACCACAGACGGTGAACGCCTACTATAACCCAACGACCAACGAGATCTGCTTCCCTGCAGCCATCCTGCAGCCACCGTTCTTCGATCCTACAGCCGACGATGCAGCCAACTATGGTGCCATCGGTGGTGTGATTGGTCACGAGATGAGCCATGGCTTCGACGATCAGGGTTCGCAGTTCGACAAGACAGGAAACCAGCGCAACTGGTGGACAGAGGCCGACAAGAAGAACTACGAACAGCGCACGAAGGTGCTCGAGGAGTCGTTCAGCAAATTCGAGGCCGTGCCTGGTACGTTCATCAACGGTAAGCAGACACTGGGTGAGAACATTGGCGACAATGGTGGTCTGAACATCGCCTTCCGTGCCTTCCAGAACGCCACGAAGGAGAATCCCCTGACGACTGCCGACGGTTTCACACCTGAGCAGCGCTTCTTCCTGAGTTGGGCTCGTGTATGGGCCAGCAACATGCGTCCTGAGTATATGGCCTATCTGGTGACGGCTGACGTTCACTCGCCCAACAAGGCCCGTGTGAATGCTGCCCTGCCACATATCAACGCGTGGTACGACGCCTTCGGCATCAAGAAGGGCGACAAGCTCTTCATTCCGAAGAAACAACGTGCTCAGATCTGGTAAAAAGAAAATAGCCTCGCCAATTGGTGAGGCTATTTTTTTTATTTCTGATAGTTCTTCAAACCCTTGTCCAAGAACTCCAAATACTTGTCGATATCCTCATCATAGGCACGACTGCCACTGAGAGGTTTGCCCGTCTGCGGATCAAGCAACACATAGAAGGGCTGGGCATTGGCACCAAACTTATGGCTCTGCAGGTAACTCCACTTCGCCCCCACCGTACGTAAGGTCTTGGTTTGTCCCGACTCGTCCGTCACCACGTAAGGTTCTGCCAATGGTGTCTTGTCATCCACAAAGAGTGAGATGAGCACGTAGTCATTGTTCAGTTTGTCGGCCACACGGGCATCCGTCCAGACGGCAGCCTCCATCTTACGACAGTTCACACAGCCATAGCCTGTAAAGTCGATGAACACGGGTTTGCCCTGTGCACGGGCTGCAGCCATACCCTCCTCGTATGTCAGGTACTTGGCCTCCACCACCTTGTTATTCAGGTTGAAGTCTTGCGTCTTCATGGGCGGAGCGAAGGCACTCACGGCCTTACACGGGGCGCCCCAGAGACCTGGCACCATATAGACGGCAAAGGCCAGCGACACCAGTCCACCCATGATACAGACCACAGGCATCGGCTTGTGCAAGTCGCCACCAATCTCATCACTCTGGAACTTCAGCCAGCCGCAGAGGTAAGCGCCCAACAAGGCGAAGATCACAATCCAAAGCGAGAGGAACACCTCACGATCCAACAGCCGCCAACCGTATGCCAGATCAGCCACGGAGAAGAACTTCAGCGCGAAGGCCAGTTCGATGAAGCCCAACACCACCTTCAGCGTGTTCATCCACGAGCCCGACTTCGGAGTCTGCTTCAACCACGAGGGGAAGAGGGCGAAGAGGGTGAAGGGCAGGGCCAATGCCAAAGCAAAGCCGAACATACCCAGGGCTGGAGCCAACCAGTTGCCACTGGTTGTCGTTTCCACGAGCAACAGACCAATAATCGGCGCAGTACAGGAGAATGACACGAGCACCAGCGTAAACGCCATCAGGAAGATAGAGAGCAATCCACTGGTTTCTGAGGCTTTCGTATCAACTGCATTCGCCCAACTGTCAGGCAACTTGATCTCGAACCATCCGAAGAAGGAAAGAGCGAAGATCACGAGCAGCAGGAACAGGAAGATATTAAACACGGCATTGGTTGACATGGCATTGAGCGCGTCGGAGCCGAAGAGAGCCGTTACAAGCAAGCCCAGTCCGAGATAGATCACGATAATGCTCAGGCCATAGGTGACAGCATCCTTGATGCCTTTCTTTTTATCGCTCTTGGCACGCTTCAGGAAGAAACTCACCGTCATGGGGATAATCGGCCAGATACAGGGCATGCACACAGCAAGCAGGCCACCCACGAATCCCATTAACAGGATATATAATAAGGAATGGTCTGTGATACTGTCGTCAGCCCCGTAGGCACGCAGTTCACTGATGACGGGCTGCCACAGGTCACCGTCTGCCACAGGAGCGACAGGTACATTGGCGGCCACAGAATCGGCTGGCACAGAATCGGCAGGCACTGGCACTGGGGCCTTATCCACAGGCTCACTGGGAACAGCAGGTGCCGTCGGAGGCACCTCCTTCACCCTACCCTGCTTCTTCAGATCGCAGGTAGAAGGCGGCAGGCAACTCTGGTCATTACAGGCACCATACTCCAGATAGCAGTCGATATCATAATCCGGCTTGACAAACCGCACCTTCTGCACGAAGGTCACACTGCCCTCGAAGTAGCGCAGTTCCATATCGAAGAGTTTGTCAAACTGCTTGATTTCCTTGCCGCGTGGCTGTAACTTGCCGACAGTCTTTACACCCTCCATCTTCACGGGATTGAAAGTCGCCGAGATGGGACCGTCATCACCCAGATTGGTGGAATATACATGCCAACCCGGATCGATGGTGGCACTAAAGACTATCTCCCCCTCCCCGTCGTTCAGTTCCTTCAACTGTGAGGAAAAGTGGACGGGTGTCACCATCTGGGCCTGGACAGCAACTGCCACAAGCCCCAGCAACAAGACGGACAGAATCTTTCTCATCCTACGGAATCAGGATTATTTAAAGAGACTGTCAAGAAAAGTATAGAAGGCAGGATCCTCACCGATAACAGTTTTCACAATTCTGCCCTCAGGATCGATGATGACCTTCGTGGGGAACCCTTCAATTGCATAATCCTCCAAAACCTTTGAGTCTTTGTTATTATACACGTGGAGCCAAGGCAGTTCATAATATGCCACGGCCTGTTTCCACTTCTCTTCTGTATCGTTACAGTCGATGCCAAGGATTTCAAACTTACCAGCATACTTCTTGTAGGCCTCCTTCATCTCAGGAATACCCTTGATACACCAACGGCACCAAGCCCCCCAGAAATCAAGAACCACATACTTGCCTCGCAATGAGGAAAGTTTTAAAGGTTTACCATTGATATCGTTGAGTTCAAAGTCAGGAGCCTCCACGCGACTGCCCAGCTGACTGGCGGATATCTGCTCTTGCTGCAACTGTGCCTCCTGAACATTACCCGTCGCCTGCTGCTTGTTACTGCCATTAGCACAACTAGCCGTCATTGCTATCATGACAAGCCCTAATACAACTTTTCTCATAGCGAATGCTTCGTATTTATCTGTGAATCTATTACTTTATCAGAACTTTCTGAGTCTTACCAGCCCTCTTGAAGATATACACACCCTTTGACAACTGACTTTCGGGCACCTGACGGCCACTGAGATCGTAGATGCTCTCAACACCATCCTTCTGTACGGAAACGGCATTGATGGCCGATGCATTCTGCTCGGTATTCGTCAACTCAAAGTTCTGTGTACCACCAGAGTAGGTAATTGTGCCATCGGTCTTGATGCACTTGGCCCCCACATTATTGATGGTCAGTTCACCACCCGTCATGTAGAAATTGCCTGTATCCTCATCTTCTTTGTCAGAACCAGCCGTAGGTGTCTCACCCTTCAGTTCCACACGAATACCGTCGTCTTCCACATCACTGATGTTCACAACGCCACTGGTCATACGGAAATACTGCTGACAATGGATGCCATCCTTCTTGGCGCCCTTTACGTTGATGGTGCAGTTCTTGAGTTCAATATACTCCTTGCTGTAAATGGCATGGCGAATGTTGCTCACAACGTTCAACGTTCCCTTTCCCACAAACTCGGTGTGCCCCTTGACATGAATACAGCCTTTCGACTCTTCGTCTTTAGTGCCGTCCGCCAGCGTATTGGTCGTTCCGTTTTCCATACTGATCTTGATGCGCTTACCATCTTTGATATGGATGGCCGTGCTGTCAGGATTAGTCAGCGTCAGACCTTTCAGCTGCAGGGTAGCCTTGTAATCGCCCGTGAAATAGAACTCGCCATCGTCACTACTACCAGAGAGCGCATAGATGATCTCACCAGGGTTATTGGCAGACGTTGAGGTCTGAACCAGTTTGACATGGGAGGATGTGCCACTCATACAGGTGACGTAACCACTCACAGCATCTGGAATGGTCACAGTGGCTGTAGTGCCGTCATAGACAACCTTAACAGTATAACTGGTGGCCGCTTTAGCTGCGACACAAAATAGTATGGATACTATAGTCAGAATAACCTTTTTCATATCGTTTTTATTTGCTTGGATTGATTTTCGGCAACAAAATTACGGTTTTTTTGAATAACTCAAACCATCATCCTTTTGTTTTAATCTTTTTTAGTAATTTTGCACCCAGTTTTCAAGATAACAAGCAACAATGACAGCAACATTAGCATTCAAGCCGAAACTGTTTTCAACACTTCGGAACTATGACCGTCGCCAGTTCACAACCGATCTGCTGGCAGGTATTATCGTTGGCATCGTGGCTCTACCACTGGCCATCGCATTCGGTATCGCGTCAGGTGTGACGCCAGAGAAAGGAATCATCACCGCCATCGTGGCAGGACTGATTGTCTCCCTCTTCGGAGGATCAAAGGTACAGATCGGAGGTCCTACGGGCGCGTTCATTATTATTATATATGGCATCATCCAGCAGTATGGCTTTGAGGGTCTGACTATTGCCACACTGATGGCGGGCGTGTTTCTCATCATGTTCGGCATCCTTCATCTGGGTACGATCATCAAGTATATCCCCTATCCGATTGTCGTCGGCTTTACGTCTGGTATTGCCCTGACGATCTTTACTACACAGATCAAGGATCTCATGGGTCTGACGATGACTGCCGTGCCCAGTGACTTTATCGAGAAGTGGATCGCCTATATCAGTGCTTTCCCCACGACTGACATCTGGAGTGCTGCTGTTGGTATCGGCTCTGTAGCCGTCATTGCCCTTTGGCCACGGTTGTCGCACAATAGCAATCTGTTGAAGAAACTGCCAGGCAGTCTGATTGCCATCATCCTGATGACCATTGCAGCCCTGTTGCTCAAACAATATGCAGGCATTACTTCCATAGAGACTATCGGCGACCGCTTCTCAATCTCCAACCAGTTGCCTGGCGCACAGATGCCCCAACTGACATGGGAGGTGATCAAGGGACTGGTGTCACCCGCCATCACTATCGCCATCCTTGGAGCCATTGAGTCACTGCTCTCTGCCACAGTGGCAGATGGTGTTATCGGCGACCGTCACGACTCTAATACAGAACTTATTGCCCAAGGAGTTGCCAATTTGGCATCACCTATCTTTGGTGGTATTCCCGCTACTGGTGCTATCGCCCGTACGATGACCAATATCAACAACGGAGGTCGGACACCTGTGGCAGGCATCGTCCACGCTGCCGTATTGCTGCTCATCTTCCTGTTCCTGATGCCACTGGCACAGTATATCCCCATGGCTTGTCTGGCTGGTGTGCTCGTCATCGTCAGTTATAACATGAGCGGCTGGCGTTCGTTCCTTTCTATCATGAAGAACCCGAAGAGCGATGTTATCGTACTTTGGGTGACATTCCTGCTGACAGTCATCTTCGACCTCACCATCGCCATAGAGGTTGGCCTACTCTGTGCTTGTCTGCTCTTTATGCGTCGTATGGCAGAGACCACCGATGTCAAGGTTATCAGTGACGAGATTAATCCTGCCGAGGAGGATAGCGACTTCCAACTCGGAAATCTCGAACATCTCACCATCCCCGAGGGTGTCGAGGTATATGAAATCAACGGTCCCTACTTCTTCGGTGCAGGAAACCGTTTCGAAGAAATCATGGGAGCCCTACACCACAAACGTCCTCGTGTCAGGATCATTCGCATGAGAAAGGTGCCGTTTGTGGATTCAACGGGTATCCACAACCTGACAAACCTCTGTCTGATGTCACAGAAGGAAGGTATTCAGGTTGTATTGTCTGGGGTAAACACCAAAGTACAGGCCGTGCTACACAAAGCAGGGTTTGACACGATGCTCGGTGAAGAGAACATCTGTTCCCACATCAACATCGCCCTTGAGCGAGCCAAACAACTGACAAACGCCAGTATCAAGGATTGACCTTCTCACCCAACAGCATCTTGATATGAGTTTCGAGGATGTGGAATGACGGTTCAACCATACCGACATGTCCATGTCCGTCAATCTCATACAGATAAGTTTGCTGATGGCCTGCGAGTTTCATCATACGAGCCAGATACTGATTCTCATCGTAACGTCCGAAGAGCTCCAGTTCACGGTCTCCGCAGATAAGTACAAACGGCGGACAATCGGGTCGTACCCAATAAAGCGGGGCATACTCATCAATGGTTGGTTGCAGCGGTGAGATACCCTGCATCTTACGGACATTATAATGAGTGATTGCCTGTCCACTGAAAGGAGCATAGAGCCAGATACTATCCGCATCAACATCATAACTCTTCAGCAATGCTTTATTGAGACAGAGCATCATGGCCAGATAACCACCAGCAGAATGACCCGTTACTACAATCTTTCGTGGATCACCACCATACTCATGAGCATGATGAAAAGCCCAAGCGACAGCCTCTGCAGCATCGTCAAGTGTTTTATCTACGGTTACATTCGGAAGTAAACGATAGTTGGCACCAATCACCACATAACCCTTCTCTCTTAACTTTAGAGGAATCTCCTTCTGTCCTGCCTCCAGACCTCCACCATGGAACCATACCACAACGGGACAATCTTTCACTGTCTCAGGATAATAAACATCGAGTTTTAGCCGCTCCTGAGCATAGGCATCAGTTTTGACTGTAAAACTGATGTCACTGACCGTTTTGTACTCCTGTGCACTGACAGACAGTGTCAACAGAGTCATTACATAACAAAATACTAATCTCTTCATCGTTAAATCGGTTTTTAGAAAACAAAGGCCCTGAATCATTGCTGACTCAGGGCCTCACCTTGAAAAAAGACGGCGGCTTCCTACTCTCCCGCATTGCATTGCAGTACCATCGGCGCAGGCGG
>CACZVN010000016.1 GCA_902784615.1 uncultured Prevotellaceae bacterium
TCCAGTCAGAATCAGTTTCTTTACCACCTTCATGCCGTTGTCTGAAATGTCAGACGTCCAGCGTGAGGCTATCTTTGAAGAGTGCATGAAGGATCTTGAAAACTTGGATCGTTGATTATTCTTCCCAGTCTATCTCCGTGAAGCGGGAGAAACGCTTCCCGTCACGTTCTATGGTCTCGAAGAACATCTTTTCCGGGCGTACCCAGTATTTGCGGTCGCCGTAAAGTGCCTGATAGACTACCATCCGCTGCTGAGTCTCTGAATCAAAGGCAATATGCTCCAGTCTGTACTTATTTCCCTTGAAGTGCTGGAAGTATCTTACACGGTCTTCTGAAATGGGATATTCCAACAGAAGTTTCTCAATAAGTGGACAGTACCATGTCTTGAACTGGTCTGCCGTTGGGGTATGGCCACCGGGGAAGTGAAAGGCGTTGTGATAATGTTCCAGGAACAAAGGCTCGAAATGCGCCAGCGTATCTTCCTCACCAAAGAGTCCCCATACGCGAACCTTATTATATATATTACAGCAGTCAAATTGGTGGGCTTCCATTTCCTCGAACTCCTTAATCAGGTTTTCGTCGATGGTGAAGTCCTGCTTGCCGTCTGCCCTTGGTGACTTGTACTGATGGTTTCCGATACGCTCGCGGAGGAAGTCTGACATCTTGAAATGTGGATTGCCGAGTAGGGCAGGGACACCGATAATCGGTGAGATCATCTGCGCATAGAACGAACCGCAACTGTTGCCGACAAGGATATCCGGTTTCTCCTGGTCACAGATGTCGCGGATAAGCCTGATGGCATCGGCAGGGTGGAGTGGGAGGTCGGGAGTCAGTATGGCAGCCCTCCCATCGAAAGCCTCCCGCAGTGCTAAGGCTGGCACACAACTGCCACTGGCATAGAATCCGTGAAGGAACAGTATCTTCTTTTGCTTTTGCATATGTCTTTTCATTTTATATCAACAAATAGACGATGACGCAACAGATGGCTTCCACTCCAGTTCACATCCTCGTCCTTGTCATGGAAAGGACAGGTGTCTGGCATGCGATCGGCCAAAATCACAGCCTTGGTACCACTGATTTTCAGGATGCGCCATTTGATGGGAGCGTATGCAAAGTAATGCCAGCTTTCTGTATCCGTCCATAGATAGTGCTGCTCGCGATTCGTAGAACAGGTGACAGCCCCTGCTCCGTTCAGTCTGTGATAACGCTTGCCGCCAATCTCCGTGTCATAGTCCGTCCACTCTGCCTGTTCCAGTTGATGGTAGAGCGTGGCATCCGTAATCACGTCACCATCAGCCAGTGCATAGTCATCGACGGCATTGAAACTGCCGCTGACCACCTCGTTGGTGGGATACGAGCCAAACAGGATACACTCCCATCGTGTAACCTTCTGCGGTGGTTGTTCGTCATCCGCGTCGTCGTCCTTGCTGCACGATGTCAACAATGGTAGTCCACAAATGAGAGAGAAGGCAAGTATCCTAATTGATATATATCTTTTCTCCATAATCTTATGCTTTGGGTGCAAAGTTACGAAGAATAATCCATATATTGCACACATGGCGTATAAAAATGACTGGCAGCACCAATGTTGAGTTAATTTTTGGAGGTTACGGCAATCCCCTCGATTGGTTAGTTCAATCCCTGAGATTGCTCCGTTCTCCTTTCACGCTAAGACATTGTGTCTTTTCTTTCTCTGCATTTGCTGCTCAAAAATTTGTTTTTTCGCTCAATTTGCAATATCTTTGCACCCGTGAATAATAGCTATAAGCCAAATTGTTATGGACAAGAAATTCCCATACGGTTACGATATGAATGCCTATATCGACAAGGCGTTCGAACAGTTGAAAGCTGACTTTCCCTGGGCAACAAGGGAGATGATAGCGGAGCATACTTTATATGGTATCGCGAAAGTTGGTAGCAGATATCAGTATGTTGCTTTTTGGAGCAATGATGAGGGGAAGCCCGAACCATATCCCCAGAAAACTGACTACGAAGGATTTCTGAAGAAGCTCTACGAAGGCCATGAATGGGAACTTGAGCGTGCGAACCCCGTGAAGGAATACATTGACGTGCCAGCTACAAACACTTATAGTTGCGACTGGTATCTGGAGATTTACAGGATACGGAAACATGAATTGGGAGGCTATTCGGCCTATGTTCAGGCGGGTAACCGTTCGGCAGGCGGGTCAAGAACATTCTTCATCCCTGTTTCTTATCTCAAGTTGCCTTGGGAGGAGTTTCTGGACAAGTACCTCGAACTGGTTTCCCCAGGCTCCTTCTACGTGGGCAGGAAAGACATGGAGAATTGTCCAGGCCTGAAAGAGTTCTTGGGCTTCTGAGGATGATTGAAATTTTACACAAAACCCGAATATATGAAAAAGATAACATTCGTTACGTTAGTTGCAGTAGCTCTTCTTAATTGTACTTCAACGCATGATTTCACGGGAAGCAAGGACAGCGTGGGAATAATAAACTATAAGCCAAAATGTTATGAGAAGAAGTAGTGCATCAATCATACCTTACAATTCCTATAAGTTCCTCTATATTATCAATGATATAATCCGCTCCAACATTTTCAAGTTCATCTCTTGTACCGTTTCCCCATGTCACACCACAAGTCTTTGCGCCTGCATTAGCTCCCATTAAGACATCTACTGCCATATCGCCGACTACGAGTGTTTCCTCAGCATCAAAATGCATGTTTGCAAGGGTTTTCAGTACAGGCTCCGGCTTTGGCTTTGCCTCTTTTACATCATCAGCACCAAGTATATAGGAGATATAGTCGGCAATGCCCATGTTGCGAGTCAACTCTGTGAGAGAGTTGCGTGAACGGGAAGAGGCAATAGTAAGTGTAAAACCATTCTGATGCAGGATAGAAAGCGTTTCTACAACGCCAGGGAATGCCTCTGGCTGGATGGTTTTCAGATTCTCATTGAAGAATCTTCTGTATGTCTCAGCACATCGGGGAATTAACTCTTCCTGAATATCTGGAAATAGCGTTCTGAAACACTCTGCCAGCGGCAGTCCTATAGTGGCTGCACATTCTTCTTCGCTACGGTTAGGTAAGTGCAGCCCTGCTATGGTCATCTGCATGGTCGTGACGATATTCCGTCTGGTATCGCCCAACGTACCGTCAAAATCGAAGATAATCAGTCTTATGCTCATCGAGCCTATTCTCTTAAACTATGTTGTAAAAACAGGGCAAAGTTAGTGATTTTGCAGCATTTTTCGTATATTTGCACTTTAGATTTATGATAGTTTATGAAGTTATGGAATATAAGAAGATAGGCGAAACATACTATGCCAGGATGGATCGAGGTGACGAAATCATCAGCAATATCCTCGAAATCTGCCGTAAAGAGTCTGTTCCGTCAGCCATTTTCTCTGGCATAGGTGGTTGCAGTAGTGCTGAGTTACAGGTGTTCATCCCTGAGAGTGGCAGCTTTGAAACAGAGAAGATTGAAGGGATGCTGGAACTGGTGTCTGTCAACGGCAATGTTGTTTCTGGTGATGACGGCCAACTCTACCACCATACTCATGCATTGTTCTCTTTCAAGAAAGACGGTCAGCACGGAATGGCAGGAGGTCATCTTAAATCGACTACGGTACTCTATACTGCCGAGATAGAACTGCGGCCAACTATTGGAGGGTCGATCGGGAGAAAGTTCGATCCTGAGACTGGTACTGGATTCTGGAATTTCAATACAGAAAGATGAAACTAAAGAAACGAAAAATCAAGTATGCTGCGATATTCTGCCTCTGCTGGTTTGTCTTCTTGGTCATTCTGCCTACACTTGCATTATACAGATTAACAAAAGAAGATAAAACGATGAGTCAGCGGGATTTTATTCTTTTGTTGGCTATCTGTTTTGCCTTTGCCTTGGATGCGTCTGACAGTTTACCTTTCAGATATTGCTCAATGATTAGTCCTGCCATGGGTGCGGCCAGGTCGGCACCAAATCCGCCATGTTCCACATAAACACTGATGGCTATCTTCGGATTATCCATCGGAGCGAAGGCGATAAAGGCGGAATGGTCTTCACCGGGGTTCTCTATGGTGCCCGTCTTGCCACAGATGGGATAGGTGGTCTTGATGCAGGTGGCTGTGCCTTTCTCTACAGCCAGCCGCATACCCTCTATCACTGGAGCGTAGGCCTCTGGCTTGACCTTGGTCTGACGTTTTTTCAGATAGCGCTCATTTTTTGTGTCCTGATGGATATGTGGTACATAGTACCAGCCTCGATTGGCAATGGTAACGGCCAAGTTGCACAGTTGGAGTGGGGTACAGGTCACGTCGCCCTGTCCCATACCAGCCCACCAGATGGTCTTGCCGTCCCAACCGTCCTTGTAACGGCGGTTCAGATAGTCGGCACCAGCCAATAGTCCGCCTTGCTCTCCCTCGATATCAATATGCATCGGCCCGCCAAGACCCATGCTCTGCATGTAGCTGCGCCAGGTGGTGATGGCTTCTTCTTTCGTCTCGTACATGAAGTCGTCGTTGATCATCGAGGCAAAGGTCATCAAGAACCAAGTGTTGCATGACTGCGCCAGTGCATCCTTCAGAGCCAGTGGAGAGCGGTGTTTATGACAGCGAACCTTGATGTTGCCGTCGGTAACGCCATCGACACATTCGACCGTAGTCTGTGGTGATATAACGCCTTCTGACAATAGCGTCAATGCCTGAGCGGTCTTGAAGGTGGATCCTGGGGCCTGTGGCTTGCCGATGGCCTGACGCACATCACTGCCATTGGGCGTGTTTGTCGCCAAACACAGTATCTCACCATTTGCGGGGTTGATGGCTACAATACTGCCAGTCTTCCCCTGTAGCAACTGCTCACCAAGTTGCTGCAACAAGGGACGTATGGTCAGTTTGCCGTCTGTAGGCAGTCCCTGCGCACTTACTCGGCAAAACGCCGTCAACAGCGCAACATATAGTATAAATTTGATTTTCGAAACCAATATGGCAGAGTCTTTGGGCAGATAATCCATTTCACAAATACTATTAAATCCAAGGGCAAAGGTACTCATAATTCCCCGTTTTTTCGTATATTTGCAGCAAATTTAACAAATCTAATGGAACAATCCCGAATATCCATATTCCAAAGACCTGTATGGGTGGTTGTATTTGCCCTGACAGCCGCCATAGCATGGGGATGGGCATTCCCGCTCATCAAGGTAGGCTTCAGTGCCTTTGGAATTACGGCGGACATGACAGGCAGCAAGATGCTCTTTGCTGGCATCCGCTTTGCTGCGGCAGGTCTGATTGTCCTGTCTGTTGCCCGTAGCAGCGGGAGATCGTTCAAGACGAGTAAGATGATTGACTGGCGTTTTATCCTTGCGTTTGCACTGATGAACACCACGCTTCATTATTTCTTTTTCTATGTCGGCATGTCTCACAGTGAAGGATCACGGGCCGCTATCCTCAACTCGTTGAGTACATTCCTCGTGGTATTGCTGGCCTGCGCCTGTTTCAAAAGTGACAAGCTGACCTCACGAAAGATCCTCGGCTGCGCCGTCGGATTCGGAGGAATCCTATCATTGAACCTTGGTGGAGCCGAAAGCGGGCAATTCACATGGCTGGGTGACGGCATGATCATCCTCAATGCTATCTGTGGGGCATGTGCTAATCTGATGACTCGCGGACTGAGCCGACGGGTGGATGTCTTCGTAGGAACGGGCTATAGTCTCACCATCGGAGGCTTGTTGCTCATTATCCCGGGGCTTGCCTTTGGTGGTACGCTACCCAATGTCAATATGCTTGGCATCATCTGCCTATTGCTGCTTATCGCTATCTCTGCCGTTGGATTTGCACTATACAACAAACTTCTCAGCCTGAATCCTGTAGGTAAGGTTGCCATATATAATTCATTGATTCCTATTGTAGGTGCTGTCACGTCATGCCTCTGCCTTGGCGAGACGTTCCATCTGAAATACGCTCTTGCAGGAGGACTCGCTGCACTTGGCATATACATTATTAATAAAGGAAAGAACTGATGACAGACTTTTAATCCAATAACAGCTTTTCAATAAGGGGGACATACCATGTCTTGAATTCGTTAATTTCTGTTGCAAAATTAGACATTTCAGACGAATTCTAAGGAATTATGCGTATATTTGTACCAAAATTTGAGAATTATTAGGGATATGAAGAAGTTATTGACTTGTTTGTTGGCTGTGCTGGGACTGAACTCGGCATGTGGCCAGAAGAACTTTGAGAATACGGATGTTCAGGGCTTTGCTGAATTGGTTGCTGATACCAATGTGCTAGTGCTCGACGTGAGAACCGCCAGTGAATTTGCCGAAGGGCATCTCGAACGAGCCATTAATATCGACTATCATCAGAGTGACTTTGTGGAAAAGGCAAAGGCAAATCTGCCTCTTGACAAAAAGATTGCCGTCTATTGCCGTAGTGGACGCCGTTCTGCTGGCGCTGCTGGCAAACTGGCTGAGGAAGGATATAAACTGGTGAACCTGAAAGGTGGTATCATCGCATGGAAGGAGGCCAACATGCCTGTACAATAATCAGTTATCTACCTCAAACAGATCGTTAATTATAGCGAATAATATGATTCAACAAGTAGAGATAACCCTAAAGCCCAAATCTCGTGGCTTCCATTTGGTGACCCGTGAGATACTGGATCAGTTGCCCAAATTACCAGAGACGGGCATCATCAACATTTTCTGCAAGCATACAAGTTGTGGACTGAGCATTAATGAGAATGCGGATCCTGATGTTCGGGTAGATATGGAGACCATTTTCAATCGTCTTGTTCCTGAGAATCGCCCTGAATATGAGCATACGTTGGAGGGTGCAGACGATATGCCAGCACATGCCAAGTCAACCCTGAGTGGTGTAAGCCTGACTATCCCCATCACGCATGGACGTTTGAACATGGGAACCTGGCAGGGCATCTATTTTTGTGAGTACAGGAATTATGGTGGGGCAAGAAGGTTGGTGGTAACAATTATAGGAGGACAAGAATGAAAATATTTTCCGTAAATATTTGGAGTTAATTGTCTTTTTCACTATCTTTGCAACGACAACAATAAAACCTATGTCTGTAAAGAGGTATTTCGTCTGGCTCATCCTGTGTTTCCTGCTGGTATCGACAGGCTCGATCTCAGCCAGGGAAAACCGTTTTTACGTCTATAATGCAGCTAACGGACTGTCGGACAACAGTGCGCAGACCATTAATTGCACGAAGACGGGCAGACTCGTCATTACGACGATGGGACAGATTAACTTCTTCGACGGACAGTCGTTTACCTATATTGATCCGAGCACTGAGAATATCTATCCGTTGTCGAACTATTCTGGTAATTATCACCTCTATTTTGACAGATATCATCACCTCTGGCTGAAGGACACGCATAGCGTCACTTGCGTGAATCTGACAACAGAGAGGTTCGTGGATTCCGTGGATGATGTGCTCGAGGAATTTGGAATAGAGGAAAAGGTGAAGGACCTGTTTGTGGATCACCAGAATGTGGTATGGGTGATGACTAAAGATGGGCTCTTCAGCGTTGATTCGAAGCAGACATACGAACTGAGAAAGGGTCGGGAACTTCAGGATATGGATGTCCTTCAGGATAAATATCTCTTGTTGTTTTACGATAACGGTGTCATGGAAGTGCTTGATCTTAAGACTGGTAACAAACTGCGCGATACCAGGGCATACGGTCAGAACATGGCAAGTCACTTTAACCGTTCGTCTGTCTTATACAATGACGACAAGTCACTTTTCCAGTTGAGGAATGGTGGCGGCGAGGCGATTATGATGAAACTCGATCTCAACACTTGGGAGTGGAAGACCATCCTTCAGTTGCCCTATCACATGAACAACCTTGCCATGGAGGACAGTGTCCTGTATGTGCCTACCTCTTATGGTTACTGGACGTACGATCTAAGGACGGAGGCATTGGAGCATGTTGAGATGTTGCAGATGGCTACTGGCGAAGAACTTCTGACGGATATTAATGCCATGGCTTTCGACAAACAAGGGGGTATGTGGGTAGGAACCCAGCGACGCGGACTACTCTATTCCCGTCCGTTTTCCTCGCCCTTCAAGGTCTATCTGTGGGATCAACCCAGAGCCATTGAACTGACGAAGTTGATGGAGCCTTTGGATGGACGGTATTCCTATAAAGGCAAACCGTCGAACTGTGTGTTCCGTGATTCTAGAGGCTGGATATGGGTTGGCACGACAACGGGACTGCAGGTGTATAAGAAATCCAGCGATAAGTTGCCTCAACTGATCACGCGTCAGGATGGTCTGTTGAACAATGTCATCCACACCATCATTGAGGACGACTTGCATCATATATGGGTAGGCACCAGTTATGGCGTCAGTTGTCTGTTGATAGAGGACGAAAAGTTGCGCTTCATCAACAGTTATAACGAGTGGGAAGACATCCCTGGTGAGTCGTTTGTCAACGGCAAGGCCATGAAACTTCCTGATGGTTCGATTGCCATGCAGATGCTGGACCATGTGATCGAGTTTAATCCTAATAAGATGGTCACCCTCGGTGAAGGCGCCTTCACTGAAATCTATCCAAAACTGATCAGACTGATGGTGAACGGTAACGTGATCAGGACAGGGCAGGAACTCGATGGTAATGTGATTCTGGAGAAGGCCCTGACCAGGACAGCAGAGATCAATCTGAATTACAACCAGAACTCTGTGACGCTGACCTTCTCGGCTTTGAACTACTTCCGTCCGCAGCAAACCTGCTATCGGGTGAGGGTCAGGGGACTCGACGACACCTGGCATGTGTTGACTCGCTATAACTCGGGAGGTCTCGTTGACCGTCTGGGACAACTTCACCTGCCACTGGTATCGATGAAACCTGGGTCCTATACCATTGAGGTACAGTCCTCCATGTTGCCAGACAAGTGGGAAACGGTACCTTACGAGTGGGTAGTCAACATCAACGAGCCGTGGTGGCGTACTACCGGTATGCTGGTGCTGATGTGTTCGATCCTCCTGTTGTTGATCTGTCTGAATGCATATTTCTATCTGCGGAATACCAAGATGCGCACGCTTAGAAACAGTCAGGAGCAAAACGTGATCAAGCGTATCAAAACCTTTGCTGAGCGCAGTGCCATGTTGGGTACAGATAAACTCGAGCCTATCCCAGAGGAAATCTATGGCTTCGGTGGTGATCCACAGAATGAACTGGCATCCGATTTTATGGACATGATGGAAAAGCTTATACCGGTCGTGCTCTCGAAAGACACAGAGCGGATGACAATGCGCGAACTGAGTGGCATAGCGAACATGAATGTCCAGAAGTTCTATCGGATGATCATGGCCAATATCTATAAAAGTCCCAGAGCATTAGCCAGAAAGATGATGCTTTCAAAGGCTGCGACAATGCTTGAGAGTTCGGACAAGAGCATCCAGGAGATTGCTGATGCGTGTGGATTTGCAACGCCCAATTATTTCATAGCGATGTTCTATCATCAGATGAAAACTACACCAGAGCGCTACCGTAGCAGACGTGGCAGACACTCAGCCTAACGAATAGTATTCTGGCTGAATGCCACCAGTCGCCATGTGCGTTCCCCAACACCTTTATAATATACAAGCACCTGATAACGGTTCTCCGTCTGGTAGAAATTGCCTTCGGAGGATAGGGGGTGAGTCATGCCGTCGTCTGTAACCCACAGATACTGATAAGAATAATACCCCAGTTTCTGAAGGATGCTGGTAGTGTATAGCTTGCTGGCTTCGTCGTATTCCATTACGTAGGTCTCAGGATCTTCCGTTGTCCATCGGCCATCGATGACAATACAGCCTTCCGTCATGTATGGGGACTTGAGCCTGTAGTTGACCCATACGTAATCACTGGTGATATCGTTTTCGCGATTGTCGCTGTTACGGATATAGAAACTGCCATCGGCATCCTCATCGTAGAGGTAGTTTGGACGAGGTTCACTGATAAAGGGGAAAGCCTGAAAATACTCCCCGTCCCACGAGATGCGATCAATACCCATGGTAGGATGCGAAGGATCGAGTACCTCAAATTTACGGTATTCGTTGCCTCCGTCGAAGATCAGTTCCTTGCGATGTTTCCACTCCAGTCCGTTCTGGCTTACAGCACTGGGACGGACATTCCAACGCCAGTTGTCCTCACGGTTGTTCTGCATGACCACTGTCTGTAACTGCTCTTGGGGATCTGTCACAGACAGACTGCCGTATTTCAATCCGAAGGATACTTGCTGATGACTGAGATTGGTGTCGATATCCGTATTGGTGGAGATGGCCATCGAGAGGTTCATGGCCTGTTCTGTGATCATGAATTCCACCGTCAGGATCTCATTCCCCTGATCTTCATCGATGACATGGAGCCGATAATTGCCACTCATCTTCAGACGGCATCTGTCATTAGGGATTGTCAGTTGATAGTGGGTATAGGCAACAGTTGTATTGATGGAATGCTCAAAGTTTTCAATCACATTATCATTGAATCCCTCCAGCCAGTCTGTATCGAACAGTTCTTCTGAGGATGACCAGTCGGCCTCACAGTGCTCCAGACGGTAGATATACCTGTGGTAGTCATGTGAGAGTTCGTCGAAACTGACATGCAGATGGTCATTGCCATAGAGCCGCATGATGGTAGGTGACAGCCAGTCCTGGTTCACGACGGTTTGCAGCGACTTGATCTGAGAGTCATAGATCCTGTCCTCTGCAGATAGCGTCATCGGCAACAGGAAAAGTAGTATGGCAAGGGCTTTCTTCATCGTGTGGATAGTTAGCGTTTCTCCTTGATGATACCTAAGCGATAGGCATAGAGCAGTTCTTTCAGATCGGCTACCTGTGCCCTGAGTTCTTCGCCCTTATCAGTGTCTGCTACCAGCATACGGTGGGTGGACATCTCCACAATCTGGGTGGTCGATTTGATGTCGATCTCACGTACGATAGCATCCTGTTGTGAGGTGAACGGTTCATGTTGCACCAGTTGGAAACCACGTGAGTGATAGACTAGCGTGTATCCAGCGATACCTGTCTCATGATGATAGGCTTCTGAGAAACCACCGTCGATCACCATGAGTCGTCCACCTGCCTTGATGGGGTTCTCGCCCTTGGAGGCATGGACAGGCACATGGCCGTTGATGATGTGGCGGTTCTCTCCTTTCACACCGAAGGCATCGAGGATACGGTCACAAATCTCTGCTGAGTCGCGCAATTTGAAGTAGTTGCCTTTCTCCTCCTTGTAAGTCTCCTTGTCTTTGAGGAAGTAGCGCTCAAAGGTGGCCATCTTTGACTTGTCGAAGAGGGGGGAATCCTTGCCGCACCAGAGGTAGAGGAAGAAATCGCGAGCATAGTCGCGCGGATATTCTTCGTTGGGGCCAGATATGGCGGAACGGATGATCATACCGATATGGTGCATCAGTTCCTTGCCACTGTATTTGACATGGGGATAGATCTCCACCTCTTTCAGTGTGCCGTCGTCATTCAGCGGACAACTGGCATGGAAGAGCAGATTAGAGTTGCTGATGGTGTACATACAGCCGTGGGACAGTAGGGTGCGGATATGCTTGTGTAGTTTCTCGCAGATGCGGAAGGAGTGGTGGAGTTTCTGCATGAGCAGGGCTTCGTCTTCTGTCAGTGTGTTAGGACTGTTGGGATCGACAGTGGGGAAGTGACAACTCTTCATCTCGTATTCCTTACCGTCGATGGTGCAGATGCCTTTCTGGTAGTCGATATGCTCGAACAGACAACGATCCTCCATCTGCCATTCAGGACGACGTTTGATGATGGCAGCTTCCTCCTTGAACTGGATGACGGCAATGGCCTTGTGCATCTTGGCTGTCAGTTGGCGGGTCTTCTCATCCATCGTATTACCTGGCAGAACCTTGGGGAGGAACTCCTCACAGGGATCATCGCCGTAGGTCTCCAAAGCGAAGGTGGCCAGTGGCACGAGGTTAATGCCATATTCCTCGATGGTAGCCAGATTGGCATAGCGCAGGCAGAGACGTAACACGTTACAGATACAGGCATTGTTACCTGCTGAGGCACCCATCCAGAGAATATCGTGGTTGCCCCACTGGATATCCCAGGAATGGTATTGGCGGAGTGTGTCCATGATGATATGTGCACCAGGTCCTCTGTCGTAGATATCACCAAGGATATGCAACTGGTCGATAGCCAGACGCTGGATCACGTTGCAGATGGCACAGATGAAATCATCGGCACGTCCTGTGGAGATGATGGTGTCAACAATGACATTCACATAGGCCGTCTTGTCGCTGTCGGAAAGACTCTCATGCAACAATTCCTCGATGATATAGGCGAAATCTACAGGCAGGGACTTGCGCACCTTTGAACGGGTGTATTTGGAGGATACGTCACGACAAACCTTCACCAACTGGTGGATGGTGATACGATACCAGTCTTCGATATCGGTCTCGCGAGCCTTGATGATCTCGAGTTTCTGTTCTGGATAATAGATCAGCGTGCAGAGTTCTTTCTTCTCTGCTTCACGAACGTTGTTTCCAAAGAGTTCGTTGACCTTTCGTTTGATATTTCCTGATGCATTCTTGAGCACATGACGGAAGGCCTCGCTCTCACCATGAATGTCTGCCAGAAAATGCTCCGTTCCCTTAGGCAATGCCAGGATCGCCTTCAGATTGATGATCTCTGTAGAAGCATCGGCAATGGTGGGAAACGACTGGGAGAGCAGTTGCAAGTAGTGCATGTCTGTCTTTGGGGCGTTCGATGCATTAGTAGTCATATCTTCAAATGGTTTGTTATTTGTTTGCGAATATTTGTAGTCAGTCTATTGTCTTTTGGATACAGTGGCATGTAACCTTCATCGAGTTGCGTCTGCTCCTGAAGCACCTGCATCAGACTCTCTGCGTATTTCGTCAGATTCTTCTCCTCAAGGGCTGTTGCCAGCAGGTCATCATTGACAGTGTCCCGATATAGTTCGCGTGTGAATTCTATCAGATGGAGCAAAAGGGGTTGCTTGTTGATCTGACGTATCATTCTCAATAAGTAGTCTGTCTCGTCACCTTGATAATCGCCGATAATATCCTTGATGGGATGGGGACGTGTATAGTTGTCAGGGAAGTAGGCTACGATCTTTTCCGTGTCGATAGCGGGGATGGGTAGCCCTAACACGCTGATGCCATAATCCACATAATTACGGATATTTTCATGTTCTGCGTAGATAAGCAGCCTTCGCCAATCGATGTCCTTTGGATAGTTGATGCTGTCGAGTGACTGGCACCAGCGTCGATCTCCCAAAATGCCTGCCTTGATGATTGTGGTCAGTGCCTTCAGACTCAGATCATCGAGTTGTTCCAAAGTGTTGGAATCCATGACTTTCTGATAGACGGAAAATGTCTCTGAACACATCCTTTCCTGTGTGATAGTGTTGGTGGTGACGGAATTGTGGATTTCTTCTACCCGCTGGTTCCAACCCAGTTTCTGGAAATTACTACGTTCCAACTTACCCAATGTGATGATAGCGTATGCATTAACGATGGCATCTTTCTGCCATAACAGGGCATTGACGACCTTGTCCTGTACACTCTTCTGGCTGACGATCCAGGGCTCAAGTTGTCCATGTGGAGTGATGACCACCCTTACACCATTGTGTCTGGCTGTTCGTGTAGCGCGAGCCATCTTTTGATTCCAACACCCATGACAATGTAGGATGTCGGGTTCGTTTTCGATGATCTGCTGTCTGATATTGGCTCCGCTGTCTGCCGTGAGGATATCGGCACTTTGCTGCATACCTTCTGCCAGCAACATGACGTGTTGCCGTATCAAATCATTGGACTTTGGATAAATATGCAGTACTTTCATAGGCCGAGGTTTTCAAAGGTTTACTGAACGTATAATTGGGTGGTTGAGGAGCGTCCGAAGAGATTCTTCCAGAAAATACGAAGACGGACACACAGCAAGGAAGAGTTGGGGATCTTCTCCTCAAAATATTTCAGTACATCGTGGGCCAGGTCTTTACGGATGATGATAAAGTCATAGCGCCCCCAAGTATAACCCATGCGTTTGCGATCACGAACAATGCGGAGTTTTCGTTCTGCCTTGAGAATGTGATATCGTGCATCCTGAAAGTCGGCGAACGGCTGCAGGCGGATACCCTTCTTGTTCATATAGCCCAATGTCAGTTGGGTATCATCGTCTGTGGCCTCAGCGATGGCTTTGAGGATATCGGACGCCATGGGCTTATTTCTGATTTTCGTCATGATAAGCCAGTCGTACTTGGCTGCCTTGATTCCGATACTGAAGGCCATCTTCTTGCGGACGATGAGCCTATTGGGTTTTGGCAGGAAGGTGTTATAAAGATTTGGATAGTCGTTCTTAAGCAGTTTTAATACGTCGGAGGTTTCGTCCGTAGAAGTCTCATCCACAACAATAACCTCATAGCCTGGCTCATATTCCTGTGTCAGGAACAGAGGCAGGTTCTCCTTCAGTTCTGGAGCCTGGTCGTAAACCGTCATGACGATCGAGAAACTGCGTTCTTTCTTGTTCATTGTTCTTTAGTCTTCAGATTTCATCACTCATATAGCCAAGGGGGAGCCTACGGCAGTTGTATTGGGAAGCCATAATTTCACCGTATGCACCTGCAGAGCGGATGGCCAACAGGTCGCCACGTTTGGTGCCATTCAGGTCTATCTGTTTGGCAAATACATCTGTTGATTCACAAATTGGTCCTACCACGTCGTATGCTTCTGTTGGTTCCTCACTGGTGATATTCTCGATTTTATGATAGGCCTGATAGAGTGCTGGACGGATCAGATCCGTAAAGCCGGCATCGACAATGGCAAACTTCTTCACGGCTCCTTTCTTGACATACAGAGTACGTGTGATGAGTGTGCCGCACTGTGCCACGACGGCACGTCCTAGTTCAAAGTGGAGCGTCTGTCCATTACGAAGTTTCAGTTTTTTGGCGTAGGTGTCGAAGTAGGCCTTAAAGTCGGGGATGGGCAGACGGTTAGGATGGGCATAGTCAACACCCAGTCCACCGCCTACATTGATGTGTTCCACGCGAATACGATGCTTCTCCAACAGGTCCTGAAGTTCGTTGACACGGTTACAAAGAGCCTCGAAGTCGCCCATGTCCAAAATCTGTGAACCGATATGGAAGTGCAGTCCTACGAACTTCACGTTCTTCAGTCTCTCAGTCTCAGCAATGACAGTCAGCATATCGTTCATGTCGATGCCAAACTTGTTCTCTGCCAGACCTGTGGTGATGTTGGCGTGTGTGTGGGCTCCTACATTGGGGTTCAGACGGAAGGCGATACGTGCCACCTTACCCTTATTGGCTGCCAGTTCATTGATGACTTCCAGTTCAGGGATACTCTCCACATTGAAGCAGAAGATATCGTTATCGAGTCCGATGTTGATTTCCCAGTCGCTCTTTCCCACACCAGCAAAGACAATCTTCGAGACAGGGAATCCTGCCTTGACAGATGCTTCGATCTCACCACCGCTCACACAGTCGGCTCCCAGTCCTGCCTCACGGATGATACGGAGTACTTTTGGATTGGCATTGGCCTTGACGGCATAATGCACCACGAAACCTTCGTGGCGCGATGCCTCTTCATGGATAGCGCGCAGTGTCTGGCGCAACAGTTCAGAGTCGTAGTAGTAGAAGGGCGTCTGGATAGACTGTAACTTTTCTACGGGAAATAATCCTTTTGCCATAATCTTATATAATATGTGTTGTGTTGCTGTTACCTTTTTATTATTTATTGAAAATCGTGTTGCTCAGACTCTGGAGTGCACGCTTCTTATCCTCTTCACGGATAAGGAAGGAGATATTGTAGTTGGAGCCGCCATAGCTGACCATACGTACAGGAATATCCTTCATGGCATCGAGCGCCAGGGTTTCGAAACCTATGTTTGACCAGTCGAGATCACCCACCACACAGATAATGCACATATTAGTATCAACAGTAACGGTACCGTACTTCTTCAGTTCATCCACAATCTCACCAAGATGAGCAGAGTTGTCGATACTCATTGAGACACCAACCTCTGACGTACAGATCATATCGATACTGGTCTGGTAACTCTCAAAGATCTCGAAGACCTTGCGCAGGAAACCTGTGGCCAAGAGCATACGGCTCGACTTGATCTTAATAGCCGTGATATTGTCCTTGGCTGCAATGGCCTTGATCTTACCATATTCTGTCTTGTTGCTGATGGTCGTTCCTTCTGCGTCGGGATCCATCGTGTTCAGCAGACGGACGGGGATACCTGCATATTTGGCGGGTTGCACACAGGTGGGGTGGAGGATCTTTGCTCCGAAATAAGCCAACTCTGCTGCCTCCTCGAAGTGGAGTTGATGTACGGGCTCTGTCTTGTCAACGACACGTGGGTCGTTATTGTGCATACCGTCGATATCAGTCCAGATCTGGATTTCTTCAGCATTAATGGCAGCACCAATGAGTGAGGCCGTATAGTCACTGCCACCACGCTGCAGATTATCTATCTCACCATAAGCATTACGACAGATAAAGCCCTGTGTCAGATATATTTGCTGACCTTCGTTCTCCTGAAGGAGTACGTTCAGTTTTTCCTTAATATAGGTGGGATCCGGCTCAGAGTTTTTGTCTGTACGCATAAAGTCAAGGGCGTTGATAAGCACGGCTTTGATACCCTGCTCCTTCATATAGTTCACGACCATATTGGTGGATATGATTTCTCCTTGTGCCACGATACTCTTTTCTTCGAAACTGGTGAACAGTTCCTTGGTGAAGGAACGGAGGTAGTCGAACTCACCACGGAGGAACTCACGGGTAACTTCTTTGGTTTCTTCCTTATCGTAGAGTTCATCCACATGCTTGGCGTATTTCTGCTCCAGACGGTTGATGACCTCATTGGCGCCATCAGGATTCTTCTTGTAGAGGTAGTCGGAAATCTCAACAAGAGAGTTCGTTGTTCCTGACATGGCGGAGAGTACTACGAATACGGGTTCTCCAGACTTTGTAACCAGATTGGTTACATCTTTCATTCTCTGTGGGGTGCCGACGGATGTTCCGCCGAATTTCATCACTTTCATATTCTTTATTTTATTGTTATTTTCAGATTTCTATTCTCTCAGAATAACTGACCTTGGTTTCGTCAGTATCTGGTGTGTCGTCAGTGATAATGAGATGATGGAAGTCGTTGGTGACATTCTCCAATCCAGCATTATGACAACGGAAGGTAATGCTGGGATGCTCCTTGATGAGGGGGAGGTTATGCGTACACATCACGACAGCCGTCCCTTCTTCTGCAATCTGAAAGAGCAGTTGGATAATCTCGTTGGAGGTCTCTGGATCCAGATTGCCTGTAGGCTCATCAGCAAGGATCAGTTTCGGACGGTTCAGAATTGCTCTGGCAATAGCGACACGTTGTTGCTCACCTCCTGAGAGTTCGAAGGGCATGCTACCAGGTCTGTCTTCCATGCCTACTGCTTTCAGAACCTTGTGGATGCGCTCGTCGATCTCATTCCTCTTCTTCCAACCTGTGGCCCTGAGCACGAACTCCAGATTCTTATAAACCGTACGGTCTGCCAGCAGTTGGAAATCCTGGAACACCACACCCATTTCCCTGCGAAGGGCTGGGATTTCCTTACGACGGATGGTTAACAGGTCATAGCCGAGGACTGTAGCCTCCTCTGCCTCATCCACATCCAGTTCACAGTAGAGAGTCCTCATCAGTGTGGTCTTACCAGAACCTACACGGCCGATGATATAGATAAACTGTCCTTCCTCTACTTGGAAGGTGACATCCCGTAGTACACAGATCTTGTGTCGCTGGTAGATGTTGGCTTTTTTATAACTGATCAGCATATCTAACAATTTACTATTTTACCTTTATTTCATCTCTCCCTTGGCCTTGGCCTCGCGACGCTTCTTATCCCATTCAGGGTCATGGCGCTTGTGTAGTTCCTCTGCGATATCTTCGATACGCATACCTTTGCTGGCTAATAGCACAATCAGGTGATAGATCATGTCGGAAACTTCATAACTCAACTGCTCGTTGGTTCCTGTGCAGGCCTCAATGACAGCCTCCAATGATTCTTCGCCAACCTTTTGAGCGATACGCTTCACTCCGTCCTTGAAGAGTTTGGTGGTATAGCTGCCTTCTGGCATTTCTTCGTGACGCTTATTGATAAAGTCTTGAAGTTCCGTCAGGAAGAGTAGGGGATTCTGCTCGTTGTTCTCGCCCCAACAGGTATCTGTGCCAGTGTGGCAGGTGGGACCGTCAGGATGAGCCTTCACCAACAGGGTATCGTTGTCGCAGTCCACTTTGATATCCACGAGGTGCAGGAAATTGCCACTGGTCTCACCTTTTGTCCACAGACAGTTACGTGAACGACTCCAGAATGTTACCTTCTTCGTATCAAGCGTTTTCTGATAAGCCTCTTGGTTCATATAGCCAAGCATCAGCACATTCTTAGTCTCGGCATCCTGTATGATAGCGGGCACAAGCCCACCGCATTTCTCAAAATCTATCTTCATATACGTACGTTTATTCCTTCTGATTTTAAATACTGTTTGAGTTCTGGGATAGGAATTTCCCCAAAGTGGAAGACACTAGCGGCCAGGGCAGCATCCGAATGTCCTTCGATGAAGGTGTCGCGGAAGTGTTCTTTCTTACCTGCACCTCCACTAGCGATGATAGGAATCGACAGATTGTCTGCCAGTTCGCGCAGGGCCTCATTGGCATAGCCTTCTTTCACGCCGTCGTGGTTCATGCTGGTGAAGAGGATCTCTCCTGCACCACGCTCCTGTGCCTCATGGGCCCATTCGAAGAGTCCTCTTTCCGTGCGTTCTCTTCCGCCTTTCAGATAACAGTGCCATCCGTCTTCATTCAAACGGGCATCGATGGCACAGACACAGACCTGAGAGCCGAAACGATTCGTGATCTCATCAATCAGTTCCGGACGACGGATAGCAGCACTGTTTACACTCACCTTGTCGGCACCGGCATAAAGCAGTCGCTCCACATCTGCCAGTTCGTTGACGCCTCCACCTACGGTAAAGGGAATATTGATCTCCTGAGCCACGCGTGTCACCATCTCCGTGAACGTCTTACGACCTTCGAAAGAGGCGGTGATGTCGAGGAAACACAGTTCGTCTGCCCCCTGTTCACTATAGGCTTTGCCCAGTTCTACGGGGTCGCCCGCACTTCGCAGATTCACGAAGTTCGTGCCCTTGACGGTCTCGCCGTCCTTGACATCCAGACAGGGTATTATGCGTTTTGCCAGTCCCATAGCTCTTTCAGATTGATTTTACCTTCATATATAGCCTTACCAAAGACGACGGCAGGGATGCCTGCTGCGTCGAGGGCTATGATGTCTTCTTTCGACGATACACCTCCACTGGCTATCAAATGCAGTTCAGGGTAGGTGTCCATCACCTGCTTATACAGATCGATGGCAGGCCCAGCAAGCGTACCATCCTTTGATATCTCCGTGCAGAGCACGTTCTTTACACCAGCCTTGATATACTTTTGTAAAAACGGCAGCAGGTCTTCGCTCGAATCTTCTTTCCAGCCGTTGATGCTGATCTTTCCATGGCGCACGTCAGCGCCTAATATCAAGCGCTCAGCCCCGTATTTCTCCAACCATCCCATAAAGAGTTCTGGCTGGGTGACGGCGATAGAACCTATCGTAACCATCGAGGCTCCAGAGGCAAAGACCTTCTCAATATCCTCATCCGTCTTGATGCCACCACCAAAATCTACAGTGAGATTTGTCTTTGTGGTAATCGCCTTCAACACGGCCTCGTTGACGATATGCTTTGACTTAGCGCCATCGAGATCTACCACATGCAGACGCTTAAACCCTATGTTTTCAAACTCATGAGCCATATCTAAAGGCTCACCATAGACCGTTTTCTGGTCATAATCGCCTTTTGTCAAGCGCACGCACTGACCGTTGATGATATCTATGGCGGGAATCAGTTCTATCATAGTTCGAGGAAGTTTTTGAGAATACGTTCACCCACCTTACCACTCTTCTCGGGGTGGAATTGGCAGGTATAGAAATTGTCTTTGTGCATTGAGGCCGAGTAGGGCAGGATATAGTCTGCCGTGGCAATGGTCTCTTGGCATAATGGAACATAGTAACTGTGTACGAAATAGACGTAGCCACCCTCAATACCCTCCATCAAGGGAGATTTTGTATCGAAGAGTTTGTTCCATCCCATGCAGGGTACCTTGTCCTCATGTTTCTCAGGCACAAAACGCTTGACCTCTGCGTCGAAGATTCCGATACAGTCGGCATCTCCTTCTTCAGAATGCTTGCAAAGCAACTGCTGTCCTACGCAGATGCCAAATACAGGCTGTTTCAGGTCACGGATCACCTCGTCGAGTCGCCTGGCCTTCAGGTATTCCATGGCTTCAGCGGCATGGCCCTGTCCAGGGAAGAGCACACGGTCTGCCTTTTTCAGCAATTCCGCATCATCCGTCAGCAATGGTTCAATACCCATCCGTCGGAGGGCATTTACCACGGAATAGATATTCCCTGCGTTATATTTGACGATTGCTACCTGCATTATGAGAAGATGATCGTTTTGTTCTTATAAGTGAGAATCTTTCGCTGGATATGTTTTGATACGGCATGTGAAAGCACGATCTTCTCGAGATCCTTGCCTTTCAGTACCAGACTCTCAGGGGTGTCCTTATGGGTAATACGCGTCACATCCTGTTCGATGATAGGACCTGCGTCGAGTTCTGCCGTCACATAGTGACTGGTGGCTCCGATAATCTTCACACCACGCTCGTAAGCCTGATGATAGGGCTTGGCACCAATAAAGGCGGGTAAGAAGGAGTGGTGGATATTGATGATATGATGCGGGTACTCGGCAATCATCTCGTCTGAGATAATCTGCATATAGCGGGCCAGCACGATAAACGAGATATCCTCCTTCTTCAGAAGATCCATCTCGGCCTGCTCTACCTCAGCCTTGTTCGAGTGGTCCTTCTTAATACTCCAGACGTAGTAGGGGATGCCAAACTGCTCGGCGACATAGCGCAGATCCTCGTGGTTAGAAACGATACAGGGAATATCGCAGTTGAACTCTCCAGCCTTCCATCGCGCCAGCAGGTCGTAGAGACAATGACTCATCTTTGATACAAAGATAGCCATGCGGGGGCGCTTGTCACTGTAATAGAGACTGAACTTCATCTGGTAGCGCTGCGCATAAAGTGTCGTGAGGTAGTCGTATAGTTTGTCGCGTGGAATCAGGAATCCTTCAAGTTCCCATTCTATTCTCATAAAGAACATGCCATCTACTTTATCAACATACTGGTCCAGATAGACGATGTTCCCTTTATTATCCGTAATAAACTTCGTGACTTCCGAAATGATTCCCTGCTGATCAGGGCAGTGTAAGAGCAAAATTGCTGTTGTATCCATCTTTTTTGTTATAATCTTGAAATTTCAAGGCGCAAAGGTACAAAAAAGAATTGGTAATACGCGTGATATTTACGAGAAATCGCAAATATAACCTTAATTTCTTAAGAAATTACGTATTTTTATTCGTCTTCGCCCTCTGCAGTGCGCAAAATGATACTTGTTGCACCAAGGGTGAAGAGGGTGCCATCGTTGATGACACGACGTTCTTTGGGGGAGAGTTCCACGTTATCGACAAAGGTTCCAGTATTGCTGTTATTGTCTTTCAGGGTGTAGCGAAGACCACCTTTTTTGTCACGGCTGACGGTAATCGTACAATGGTTCAGATCGACACTGGGATCAACGGTCTCAAAGGTACAATTGGCAGGATTGCCTTTCTGGTATCTGCCGATGACGTTATCTCCCATACGGAGAGGGATGACCTGTTTGAAGTGGAAGACGTTCTCAATGACTACAATGGATCCGCAACCCTCTTCGTTGGCCTGTTCGTTGGGATTCTCATCCTTCTGACGCTCACGGAGTTTGCTGACACCTATACGGATGCCAAACTCCTTGCCACAGTCAGGACATTTGAAGACCAGCGACTGGCCTTCCGTATATTGTGTCTCATCAAAGGTGATGAATTGGTCACATTTAGGGCAACGTACTCTTTTCATTGTTTGCTGAAGCGATAGACCCAGGCCTCTCCCAGTTCCTTGTGCTTGTGGATGCTCTGGAGGGCTATATAGGCATCATTGGGCGTCTGATAATTTCCATAGATGACTCGTCTGACGTCATTATGCATATAGATTTCCACACTGTCAAGTCCTTTCTGCTTAAGCATGTCGATAAACATCTGGGCGTTTTGCTTGCTGACATAACTGGCCAATACGATACAATAACCTTTTTTGATAGAGTCTGTCTCGACCTTTTTGACTACCTGTGTCGTATCTTTCTTCAGGATGGTATCCACCTTGACTGGTGCCTTGACAATGTCTTCTTTTTTGATCTCAATCTTACTGGTGTTCGTATCCTTCGACATCATACCAAACAGGATATTACTGTTAATATTACTGATGGTGCGTGTCATCAATTCCGTCTTACCCGTGGGGAGGGCCAGGATGAATATGGCCAACAGGATGGCTGCAATAGCAACGGTGTTACGAATCCATGAGAACTTGATCTTGACGACATCATCCTCTTCGTCTTCCTCCTGCTCGTCTTCAGGCATGTCCATGCCAAAGATCTTGGCAGTGGATTCCTCCTCCTCCTGCAAAGGACTCATCTCAAAGGAACCGAGTCCATAGAGACCAGGACTGAGAATACCGGCCTCGCATGGCGTGAACTGATAATTGCCTTCCTCGTTGAGTGCCAGAATGCCGATATCATTCAGTTCGTAGAATCCTTCTGTTTCCAGATGCATCTTCAACTCGTTCACCTCGTCTTCAATGCGCTGGAGGGCTTCAGGATAACTGATGTCATAGGCCTCGACATACGACTGCGCCAACAGGGAGTCGTTGATCTTGAGTTGTGGATTGAAACCAAGCGTGCGCAATGGCGGCAGGAACAGTTGGTCGTCCTCGTCATAGCGCGCACTGACATGATGTGCCATAAAACCGCCCAGTTCTGGGACAATGACACAGTCGTTGCTCAGCAGAAGTATCTCAATATGCCTTTCTAGTTCAATCACGTGTGCAAAAGTACGGCTTTTTTATGAAATAAACAAATAAAAGAAACTTAAAATGTCAATAAAATGATTTTTTTACCGTATCTTTGCACCAAAATTCAGAACGATGGAATATATCAAGACCGAGATAGATGGCGTCTATATCATAGAACCAAAGGTTTTCAACGATGCCCGTGGCTATTTCATGGAAGCGTGGAAACAAGCAGAGTTCAATGACCACATTGGGAAGGTGGACTTCATTCAGGATAATGAGTCGAAGTCGTCTTATGGTGTGTTGCGCGGACTCCATTATCAGAAAGGGGATCTCTCACAAGCCAAACTGGTTCGCGTGATTAAAGGAAAGGTGTTGGATGTGGCCGTGGATATCCGTAAGTCGAGTCCTACCTTTGGCAAACACGTGATGGTGGAACTGAGTGAGGAGAATAAGCGTCAGTTCTTTATTCCCCGAGGCTTTGCCCACGGTTTCCTGGTACTTAGCGAGGAGGCTGTCTTTACCTATAAGGTGGATAACCCATACGCACCGCAGGCAGAAACGGGTATCCGTTGGAATGATCCCGACCTCGCCATCGAGTGGCCCATTGATTCCTCGGAGGTTCAGACAAGTGAGAAGGATTTGAAGCAACCCTTCTTTAAGAATGCAGAAGTGTTTGATTAACAATTTATTATCACGTATATGAATATCGCAATTGTAGGAACTGGTTATGTCGGTTTAGTGTCAGGTACTTGTTTTGCTGACACGGGTGCTAATGTGACATGTGTCGATGTCGATGAGAAGAAGATCGAGCGTCTGAAGAATGGTGAGATACCCATCTATGAGCCAGGTCTCGATGAACTCGTGAAGAAGAATGTGGCTGCTGGCCGTCTAAAGTTCACGACGGACTTGGCTTCTGTTCTTGACGATGTGGAGATTGTCTTCTCAGCCGTTGGTACACCTCCCGACGAGGATGGCAGTGCAGATCTGAAGTATGTGCTTCAGGTGGCCAAGACCATCGGCGAGAACCTGAAGAAATATGTGGTTGTCGTGACGAAATCGACCGTTCCCGTAGGCACAGCACGAAAAGTGCGTAAGGCCATCGAAGACGAGTTGGCTAAGCGTGGGGTTGATATTGAGTTCGATGTGGCTTCTAACCCAGAGTTCCTGAAGGAGGGTAACGCCATCAAGGACTTCATGTCGCCAGACCGTGTGGTGGTCGGTGTGGAGAGCGAACATGCCAAGAAGGTGCTGACCAAACTTTACAAACCTTTTATGGTTAATAATTTCCGTGTGATCTTCATGGATATTCCCTCTGCTGAGATGACGAAATATGCTGCCAACTCCATGCTGGCCACGCGTATCTCGTTCATGAACGATATCGCCAATCTCTGTGAACGGGTGGGGGCAGATGTAAATATGGTACGCGCGGGAATTGGTTCCGACACCCGTATCGGACGTAAGTTCCTCTATGCTGGCTGTGGCTATGGTGGCTCGTGCTTCCCCAAGGATGTGAAGGCCCTCATCAAGACGGCAGACCAGAACGGCTATTCCATGGAGGTGCTGAAGGCTGTCGAGCGTGTCAATGAGAAGCAGAAGAGTGTACTCTATGAGAAACTCATCAAGGCCTTTGGCTCTGAAGAGGCGCTGAAAGGCAAGACGATTGCCATGTGGGGTCTCTCCTTTAAGCCTGAGACGGATGATATGCGCGAATCGACAGCGCTTGTGATGATCGAGAAACTGTTGGCTGCAGGCTGTATTGTCCGTGCCTACGACCCCATTGCCATGGAAGAGTGCAAGCGTCGTATTGGTGATGCCGTGACCTACTGTCGTGATATGTACGATGCCGTGCTCGACGCTGACGCCCTGCTGTTGCTCACGGAGTGGAAGGAGTTCCGTCTGCCTGGATGGGGTGTTATCAAGAAAGCCATGAAACAGCCGCTCGTCATCGACGGACGTAATATCTTTGATTCAGAGGAACTGCAGGAGAATGGTTTCGACTATCGCTGCATTGGTAAGTGAATGAGGAAACAGACTACTATATTATTGCTGACTGTTGTCCTGACGATATTCTGTGGTTGTCAGGGCAATAAGTCGGCTGTTCCTTCGGAAGACAAGGAGGCTAAGGCCCTGCTCCAGGGTATCTGGGTGGAAGAGGAGAGTGGTGATGTGTCTATGCGCATTGTTGGCGACTCGATCTTCTATACGGATTCCACGAGTATGCCGTCCTATTTCAGGATTGTCGCTGATTCCCTGGTGATGGGATCCGGCACTTCATACGCTATCGTGAAGCAGACGGAGAACTTATTCTGGTTTGTGAATCAGAACGGTGATATAGTTAAGTTTCAGAAAAGCAACGATCCTGTGGATGAGACGGAGTTTGTGCATGATACGCCCAGTGTGATGACCTATACCCATCAGGTGAAAACGGATTCTGTGGTGATGTATAATGGAGAACGCTTTCACTGGTATATTGCCATCAACCCTACGAAGTACAAGGTGGTGAAGCGCAACTATAATGATGATGGTCTGGAGGTGGAGAATGTCTATTACGACAATATCATGCATGTCAGCCTCTTCCAAGGCGCACAAAGACTTTATTCTTCTGATTTCAAGAAGCAGATGTTTGTCAAACAGGTACCAGAGAACTTCCTGGAGAATGCTGTCTTGGCCAATATGGAATACAGTCGTGTGGATGCGGAGGGTTTTCATTTCAATGCCACCCTGTGCATCCCTGATGAGGCCAGTTGTTATGTCGTTGAGACGCTCATCGACCACAAGGGTCAGATGAGGATGAAGACGGTGGAGTATTGAGTATTAGTCGTTAAGCCACGCGTCCAACAGCATCCTGGCAATCGAGAGTTTTTCGGGAATATCAGGCAGGTTGTCCTTACGGAACCAGCCCCCTTTGGCGATCTCACTCGCCTGGAGATGGATGTCACCAGAGACGTAGTCGGCATTGAAGCCCACCATCAGACCACAGGGATAGGGCCAGGGCTGGGAACCGAAATAACGGATGTTCGTGATCGTCACCCCCGTCTCTTCAAGCGCCTCACGGGCAACGGCTTCTTCCAGTGTCTCACCTGTCTCCACGAATCCTGCCACCAGTCCGAAGAAATCCCTCTTGAAATTCTTGGCCCGCACCAGCAGTACCTCATCACCCTTATGGATGAGCACGATGACAGCCGTAGCCAACTGCGGCCAGATCTCCTTGCCACATTCTGTACATTTCTTGGAGATATCGGTGTCCATACGCATGGGTGCACCA
Organism: uncultured Prevotellaceae bacterium; assembly: GCA_902784615.1. GTDB lineage: Bacteria > Bacteroidota > Bacteroidia > Bacteroidales > Bacteroidaceae > Prevotella. The sequence continues at coordinate 26,289 of CACZVN010000016.1, forward strand.
CAGACACCACAGTATTTCGTATTCTGATCCCAGTAGAGCAGTTCCTGACACTTGCCGCCCTTCAGATAGAGGGGACGCTCCAGTTTATAATAACTCTGGCGCAGCCCGCACATCTCGTAGCGGGGATCATCGGTGACCGGGGCATCGATACGATAGGTCTTCACGGGTGTACCGTCGGCCATCGGGGTGATGTTCATCACATTTGTCCAGGGTTTCACCGTCGTGGGAGGCTCCTCCCCACAGGGGATGGTATAGCCACCGTCGGTAGTTTTCTCCAACAGCAGGTCTTCCTTGCAGAATACGAAGTGGTAACTCTTTGCCATCTTTAGTCTTTCTTTCCAAATAACAACTGACGGTCGCGCTCCAAGGCGGGCTTGGCCCAATCCTCTGGCACGAATTTCCAGTTTGAATTAGGCTTGGGATCCAAGGTTCCCATGCGACGGATCTCCTCCGTCAGGTAGTGGCGCTGGTCTCTGTCGGTGTGGAAGAGTACACGGCTGTCGAGCGAGTCCTGTGGGATGCCTGCACCAAGGGTCAGCAGTTCTCCGCCACCGTTGGCACGGTAACTGTTCATCGCCACCTTGTACCATTTCTGCTCGTCGAAAGGCTCTCCGTTCGACATCTGTAGGATCCTGACCTTCTCACCGTCGGGCTTCGTGAGATCCACCTCGTAGTCGATGCCACAGGCAGAGTCGAAGTTGAAGGTGTAATACTGGAAGCCCGCGCGCTGCTGATCCTCCTTGTAGTTGGTGTTCAGGCGCAGGGCATGATCCTCGGGTGAGGTCATCGTGTTGGTCCACATGTCGTAACTGTATTCCAGGTGCTTGCGGATTTCCTCGCCCGTCATACGGAGCACGAAAAGCAGGTTCTCGAAGCGGTAGAGTTTGAACATATCGGCCATCGTCACGTCACCAGCATTGATGGTGGTGTTGAACGACAGAGGTGCATTAAACGAGATGTCGGCCTTCGTGATCTGCAACTGCAGGTTATGGATGAGATCCGTGAAGGCGGCATTACCGAAGAAACTCTCACGGGTGTGGATGGCAGTCTCAAAACGGCCGATCTTCTCACTGACGTAAGCCTTCACTGCGTCGATATCCTTCTGGAAGTGACTCATCATCTGTTCGTCGATCTCCTCGTCCTTAACACTGACAATCTCGCCCTTGATGTCCTTCTTTGTCAGCTTGCCGTTTTCGTAGGTCAGTTCGATCTCCGCCTCGGCGATATTCTGTGCCCAACAGGAAGGGTCGATGATCAGCACCTGCTGGCCGTCATTGTTGGTGATCCACTCGTTGTGTACCTGATGGTCGTGACCGAAGAAGATGATGTCGAAGCCGGGCACCTCCTTGGCGACGGCTGCCGTGGCGTTCTCCTCATAGTCGGGGGTGATGATGCCACCGTCCTTGCCGCTATGGAAAAGACCGAGGATCAGGTCGGGCCGTTCCACCTCCTTCAGGTAGGCGATCCACTTCTTGGCACAGCTGGTCATCTCCTCAAACTCCATGCCTTTCCAGATCGACTTGTTCAGCCAGTTGGGGATGGCTGGGGTGAGCATGCCGATCACGGCAATCTTCACACCGTCGATATAGTGGATGGAGTAGGGCTGGAGTCCCTCGTAGATGTTTTTGGGATCGGCCTTGCCGTCGCTGCCTGCCTTCACAATATTGGCGCCCAGCAGTGGACAGCGCACCTCGCGGATCCACTTGTCATACACCTGATGACCGGGCTCGATGTCGTGGTTGCCGACGGTCTCCGCGTCGTATTGCATATAGTTGATCACGCGGGCGGCGAGGTTCTCGTCTTCGGGCATCACGTAGTTCGACCAATACACACAGGGCTGTCCCTGCAGGATGTCACCGTTGTCGATGAGCAGCAGGTTCTCTTTACCGAACTTCTCGCGCTCCTTATTAATATGGGTATTCGCACGCACGAGAGTGCCCTTCAGGGGTTTCCTCTCCATGAAGTCGTAGGGGAAGAAGTGGCCGTGTACGTCACTGGTCTCGATGACCTTCATACGGACGGTCTTCGATGTCTGGCCTGTCACGGCGAGGGTGGAACATAGCATGGCTACGGCAATGATTAATGTTTTTTTCATTGGTTTCTTATTTTTCTGCAAAGTTAGGAATAATTTTCCATATCACCAAATATTTTTCAGTGTTTTAGGCACACTTTTTGCTGCTTTTTTCTTGAATTAACAATCAAACGAAAAGGAGGATTAAAATATGGCATTTATAGATTACTACAAGATTTTAGGCGTAGATAAATCGATACCGCAGAAGGATGTCAAGAAGGCCTATCTGAAGCGTGCCAAGCAGTTCCATCCCGACCTGCACCCCGATGATCCGAAGGCGCAGGCGAAGTTTCAGGCACTGCAGGAGGCCTACGATGTGATTGGTGATCCTGAGAAGCGCAAGAAGTACGACCAGTACGGTGAACAGTGGAAGCAGGCCGATGCATTCGGTGGCGCTGGCTTCGGTGGTGGTGCCGGTGGCGGCAATCCCTTTGGCGGTTTCGACTTTTCCAGTTTCTCTGGGGGAGGCGGCTTCAGTGACTTCTTCGAGAACCTCTTCGGCCGCAAGGGCCAACAGGGTGGGGGCTTCGGTGGTTTCCAGGGTTTCTCGTCGGGTGGCTCAGGCTTTGGTGGCTTCTCAGGTAGTACAGGCCGTCAGGCGCGTACGAACTCGGGCGAGATGAACGCTACCGTCAGCATCGACCTCTATACGGCCCTGCTGGGTGGTGAGGTGATGATCACCCTGTCGAACGGCTCGAAGGTGAAGATGAAGATCAAGCCCGAGACACAGCCTGGCACGAAGGTGCGCCTGCGTGGTAAGGGCTACGATCGTGGCGATGGTACTTTCGGCGACCTGATTATCACGTACCAGGTGAAGTTGCCGCAGAACCTCTCGGAGCGTCAGAAAGACCTGCTCCGTCAGATGCGCGAGGGCTAGTTCCTGAAATCCCGTAGTCCTTATTGGGAAATAAGCAGTACTTATTTAAAATTCCGTGGCCCTTTTCGCGCGAAAAGGGCCACTTGTTTCCTAACAAACGCTACCGAACTCACTGAGAACCGTCCCCGCTGAGTTCACAAGATTTTCTGTTCAAATGTTCATTGTTCATTAAGTGGTTTATTTAATCTGTAAAAACCACTTTAAATTTAATATTATATAATAATATACATATTATTATATAATATTAAATTCTATTGAACAATCATAGTTATCAAATAGTGGTTAATGAACAAATGAACAATGAACAATTGGACAATGTCACAGCGGGATACTGTGATACTGCGTCAAGGGCTCGAGATTTTCGTGGCTTGTGCCAAAAACTCTTCTGCTCGCTGAAGATCCTCGGGAGTATCGATGCCGACTGTCTCTACATCGGTGAGACCAACGCGGATGCGGTAGCCGTTCTGGAGCCAGCGCAGTTGTTCGAGGCTTTCGGCCTTCTCAAGGCTGCTCTGCGGCAGACGGGTTACCTCCGCCAGTACCTCACGGCGATAGGCGTAGATGCCCAGGTGTTTCAGGAAGGGATACTCACCGAACCACTCCCCGCGCTCCTTACCTCTTATATATGGTATGACGCTACGGCTGAAGTAGAGGGCGAAACCGCGGTTGTCGGTGACGATCTTCGGTGAATTGGGATTCTCCACGGCTTCCATCGACTCGAAAGGTTTTCCTAAGGTACCGATCTGTGTGGTGGAATCGTCGAAAAGGTGCATCAGCGTCTCGATCTGTGAGGGTTGGATGAAAGGTTCGTCGCCCTGTACGTTAATGATGACATCGGCATCGGTCCCGATTTTTGTGGCAGCCTCCTGGATGCGGTCAGTACCGCTCTTATGGTCTGTGCGGGTCATGACGGCCTTGCCGCCGAAGGCTTCGACGGCCTGGAAAATGCGCTCATCGTCGGTAGCCACATAGGCCTCGTCGAGCACGCGCGACACCTGCTCATATACTCTCTGTATGACAGTCTTTCCGCCGAGAACTGCCAGCGGCTTGCCCGGAAAGCGCGTCGAGGCGTAGCGGGCGGGGATAATGGCGACAAATTTCATAACGGTTGCAAAGGTAATAAAAAATTATAGGAAAAAGTCGTTTTTTATCGTTAATTTATGTGCAAGAGTTTGGCGGTCTCGGAAAATTTTAGTAAATTTGCAGAGTAATTAAGACAGACCAAACAATGATAAAAAGATACATATATTTACTAATAATGATACTGCTCCCTCTTTTGGCGGGAGCCCAGAAGATCACCCTCAGCTCGACGACGACAAAGGACGGGGGTGAATATAACGGAGAGATGTCGGCTGGCAAGCCCCATGGCAAGGGAAAGACTACTTACAAGAACGGTAATATCTACGAAGGTGAGTACGACAAGGGCAAGCGTCAGGGCTATGGCATCTATACCTTCTTCGACGGGGAGAAATATGAGGGTGAGTGGTTCCAGGACCAGCAGCACGGCCAAGGTATCTATTACTTCTCGAACAACAACCGCTATGAGGGTCTCTGGTTCCGCGACTACCAGCACGGTCACGGGGTGATGTACTACTATAACGGTGACAAGTACGACGGTGAATGGAAGCAGGACAAGCGTTCGGGCAAGGGTGTCTATCTCTTTGCCGGTGGTGCCTTCTATAAGGGTGACTGGTTGAACGACAAACGTCATGGCAAGGGCTTCTTCGACTGGGGTGACGGTTCCAGTTATGATGGTGAGTGGAAAGACAACCAGCGCTCAGGTACTGGCACCTACAAATATTCCGATGGTGATACCTATACGGGTCAGTGGTCGAACGACAAGATGCACGGACGGGGTATCTATAAGTTCCAGAACGGTGATGTCTATGAGGGCGACTACGAGAACGGTGCCCGTACGGGTACTGGCATCTTCAAGTATGCCAACGGTGATAAATACACGGGACAGTTTCATGAGGGTGACAAGCAAGGCCAGGGCACGTTCGTCTGGAAGAATGGTGATACCTATGTGGGACAGTGGAAGGCGGACAAGCAGCATGGTCGTGGTAAGTTGACGAAGAAAAATGGTGATACCGTGGAGGGCGCTTTCCAGAACGGACAGCCCAACGGGGAGTGCATCGTACGCTATGCCGACGGTACGAAGTTCAAGGGCATCTTCAAGAACGGCAAGCGCAATGGTGCCGCCATCGAGGAGGACAAGGACGGCAAGCGTTTCGAGGGCATCTACAAGGACAACGTGCGTGACGGCGAGTTCGTGGAGAAGGACCGTAATGGTACCGTAGTTGCCCGTGGCACCTACACCCGTGGTCACCGACAGGTGAGATAATTCTGACATTTCAATCATTTTCATAATATGATTATCGACAGTATAGAGAATTTGGCTAATTACGTGGAAATGAACCCGTTGTTTGCCGATGTAGTGGAATTCCTGAAAAGTCACGATCTGAGCACGATGGAGGAGGGGAAGCATCCCATCAAGGGTGACGACCTGTATGTGAATGTGCAGGTGGCGAAACAGCGCACGATGGAGACGTGCTTCATAGAGTCGCATCGGAAGATGATCGACATCCAGATACCCATCTCCTGTGAGGAGACCTATGGCTACTCGCCTCTGGAGGTGCTGCCCGATGCAGTGTATGACGCAGACAAGGACATGACGATTTACGACGGTGTGAAGCCGCAGGAATACGTGACGCTGGCACCCGGTATGATGGTAATCTTCTTCCCGCAGGACGGTCATGCCCCCTGTATCATCGACGAACCAGAGATCAAGAAAGCAATTTTTAAAGTATATACGACATAAGACTATGGCAACGAAGAAAGAAACTACTAAAAAGCCTGCAGCCAAGAAAGTGGCTGCTCCGAAGAAAGCCAAACAGGCCGAGCCACAGCATATCGGTCTTGTACGTAACGATTCATGGTTGGAACCCTTTGAGGGTGCCATCCGCGGCCGTCACGACCACGCCGTGTGGAAGTTGAACCAGTTGACCAACAATGGTAAGAAGAAACTCTCAGATTTCGCCTCGGGTCATCTCTATTTCGGACTCCACAAACTTGCCAAGGGCTGGGTGTTCCGTGAGTGGGCACCCAATGCGACGGATATCTACCTGATCGGTGACTTCAACAACTGGAAGGAAGACGAGAAATACCGTTGCAAGCGCATCGCCGGTACGGACAACTGGGAGTTGAAACTCTCGGAGAAGGCCCTGAAGCATGGACAACTTTACAAGATGAAGGTGAAGTGGAACGGTGGCGAGGGTGAGCGTATCCCAGCCTGGTGCCGTCGTGTGGTACAGGACGATAATACGAAGATATTCTCTGCTCAGGTATGGAACCCAGAGAAGAAATATGAGTTCAAGAAAAAGAACTTCAAGCCCGAGAAGAACCCGTTGCTCATCTACGAGTGCCATGTGGGTATGGGACAGGATGCAGAGAAGGTGGGCACCTATACCGAGTTCAAGGACAACGTGCTGCCACGCGTCATCAAGGATGGTTATAACTGCATCCAGGTGATGGCCATCCAGGAGCATCCGTACTATGGAAGTTTTGGCTATCACGTGTCTTCATTCTTCGCGCCGAGTTCCCGCTTTGGCACACCCGAGGAACTGAAGGAACTTATTGACACAGCCCACAAGAACGGTATCGCAGTGATCATGGATATCGTTCATTCTCACGCTGTGAAGAACGAGGTGGAAGGTCTGGGTAACCTCTGTGGCGACCCGAACCAGTTCTTCTATCCAGGAGACCGTCATGAGCATCCCGCCTGGGACTCGCTCTGCTTCGACTACGGCAAGGACGACGTCATCCATTTCCTGCTCTCCAACTGTAAGTACTGGTTAGAGGAGTTTAAGTTCGATGGCTTCCGCTTCGACGGTGTGACCTCGATGCTGTACTATTCGCACGGTCTGGGTGAGGCCTTCGGTGGCTATGGTGACTACTTCAACGGTCACGAGGATGATAATGCCATCTGTTACCTGACACTGGCTAACTGTCTGATCCATGAGGTGAATCCCAATGCCATCACTATTGCTGAGGAGGTGAGTGGTATGCCCGGACTGGCAGCCAAGTTCGAGGACGGTGGCTATGGCTTCGACTACCGTATGGCCATGAATATCCCCGACTACTGGATCAAGACCATCAAGGAGGTGCGCGACGAGGATATCAACGTGACGAGTATCTTCTGGGAGGTCAAGAACCGTAGGCCTGACGAGAAGACCATCTCTTATTGTGAGAGCCATGATCAGGCACTCGTGGGCGACAAGACCATCATCTTCCGTCTGATTGATGCCGATATGTACTGGCACTTCGCCAAGAAGGACGTGAACGACCTCGCCCAGCGCGGTATCGCCCTGCACAAGATGATCCGTCTGGTGACCTGTGCAGCGATCAACGGCGGCTACCTGAACTTCATGGGTAATGAGTTCGGTCATCCTGAGTGGATCGACTTCCCACGTGAGGGTAATGGCTGGTCGTATAAGTATGCCCGTCGTCAGTGGAACCTCGTGGATAACAAGGATCTCTGCTATCACTGGTTGGGTGACTTCGACCGTGAGATGCTGAAGACCATCAATGAGGGCGACAAGGTGCTCTGCTTCATGCGAGGCGACCTCGTGTTTGTGTTCAACTTCTCACCCAACCGCAGTTATACGGACTACGGCTTCCTCGTGCCCACAGGCTCGTATGAGGTGGTGCTGAATACCGACTCGCCGGCCTTTGGCGGCAACGGCTTTACTGACGATACGATTACACACCTGACGAACTATGACCCGCTCTATGTGAAGGATCACAAGGAGTGGCTGAAACTCTATATCCCGGCACGTTCTGCCGTCGTATTGAAGAAAGTATAGTATGAACTATAACAGACAAAGGAAAAACAGTAGCACGCTCACCATCCATGTGATGTGTGCTATTGTTTTTGTGCTCTTCTCGTTGGCCTGGCTCTATTTCTTCCAATCAGACGTGATGGCCATGACACAATATGAGTTGAGTGGCGGACTGACACATTACAACTCAGCGTTAGGAGCCATCATCATTACGGTCCTGCTGTATCTCCTCCAGTTGGTGGTCTATGCCGTCACCCGTCTGAAGAAGCGTTCCCATGCGCTGACCTACGTGCCGTCGATGATGATCCTGGCGATGCTGACGGATGTAAGCCAGCAGATAGCGGCCGACGGTGATATTGACCATCAGTTGTCGTGGTGGGTGGTGGTGCTCGTCGCCCTTGTCTGGGTAGGTCTCGTCTTCGTGGCTCGTCTGTTTCAGCAGGTGGAGGATGACGACTCCTATTCGCTCGTCTCTCCTGCGATGTGGATCAACATGCTGACGATGTGCTTGCTGATGATGGGTGTGGCATGGCTAGGGAATACGAATGCCGTGTTCCATTACCGGATGAAGACGGAGGCACTGATTGCCGAGGGTGAGTATGAAAAGGCTTTGGAGGTTGGCAAAGAGTCGCTGGAGAGTGACAACCACCTGATGATGCTCCGTATGTATGCGCTGGCACGTACCAACGGTCTGGGTGAACATCTGTTTGAGTATCCGATTTCTGCCACCAGTTCGGAGATGCTTCCCACCAATGGGAAAGTGCGGATGATGCTGTGTCCGGCGGATAGTCTGTATAGGTTCCTTGGGGCACGTCCTGGGGAGAAGATGGAGCCCGAGCGCTATCTGCTGATGCTTCTGCGACGTGACTCCGTACCTCGCCGTACGATAGGAGACTACCTGCTCTGTGGTTATCTGATCGACAAGGATATTGACCGTTTTGCGCAGGAAGTGGGCAAATATTACGTGGTGGATGACAGTCTGCCAAAGCACTACAAGGAGGCTTTGACGCTATACATCCATCAGCGTGCCAATCCCCTGTTTGTCAGCCATTTCACTGTGACGGAAGAGGATTTCGATAATTTCCGTGAGATGGAACAGGAATATCCGATAGCGTCGGAACGGAAAGGAAAGATAGGGGAACACTATCGTGGTACGTATTGGTACTATTACAAATACGAATAAAAGAAAGCTCTCCAGTTGGAGAGCTTTTCTTATTGATAGAGATAGCGTTTGATGGATTTCTTTGGCGTCTTCTCAAACTCTTCCTCATAGATTTCTATTTCGGAGATCTTCTCGTAGGCGGGAATCATCTCGTTCAGTCCGTTGCGGTTCTGCTCCATGATGTTCCTCAGGTCTTCGTCTGAGAAGCCCATGTTCTTCGCCTCATCCATGTCAGGATGTACGAGTGCCACGAGTTTGGTGTCTCTCTGTACGACAATGCTTTCCATCACCATCGTCATGGAGTTCAGTTTGTCCTCGATCTCCTCAGGATAGATATTCTGACCGTTGGGACCTAAGAGCATGTTCTTTGAACGTCCGTTGATGAAGACATTACCATCGGCATCCATGGTGCCAAGGTCTCCCGTGTGGTACCAGCCGTTACGGTCGATGGTCTCTGCCGTGGCCTCTGGATTCTTATAGTAGCCCAGCATGACATTGAGACCCTTTGTCAGGATCTCACCAGGGATATGACGGGGATCCGGAGAGTCGATCTCTACCTGCTGATGCAAGGCTGCCCGTCCGCAGGAACCTGGTGCGAAGGTGTGCCAGTCGCTGTAGCAGATGATCGGGGCACATTCCGTAGCACCATAGCCAACGGTATAGGGGAAGTCGATACGCTTCAGGAAGTGTTCTACCTCCTGATTCAGGGCAGCACCACCGATGATGACCTCGTACATCTCGCCACCGAAGGCCTTCAGCACCTCCTGACAGATCATCTCGCGCACTTTCTTATTGATCACAGGCATCTGAAGCAACAGACGCATGCGGTTGTTCTGGATCTTCGGGAATACCTTCTTGCGGATGATCTTCTCGATGATCAGCGGAACGGCGATCACGATGACGGGTTTGATCTCTGCCAGAGCCTGGGCAATGATGGCAGGCGAGGGTACACGGTTCAGGTAATACACATGACAGCCGTGCAGGAACTCGAAGATAAACTCGAAGGCCATGCCGTACATGTGGGCCATCGGCAGCATGGAGATCACACGGTCGCCAGCCTTGATCTTCTTACCTAACACATGGCAGGCAAAATCGTAGTTCGACCACAAGGCACGATAGGGCAGCATCACACCTTTCGAGAAACCAGTCGTCCCAGAGGTGTAGTTGATGACAGCCAGTTCGTCAGGACTCTTCTCCAAGTAGTAGTTGACGTGCTGCTTGCGGAAGTACTTGGGGAACTTCTTGCCATAGAGTTCGTTCAGGTGCTCACGGGCATAGGTCAGTTTATCCGTACGCGATATCATCAGCGAGTAGTCAGGGTTATTGATGATACCCTCCAGCGTCGGCATGGCCTGTGGGTCGATGATCGTGGCCACATGGTCTCCTACGAAGAGCAGACGGGCCTCAGAGTGGTTGACGATATTATGTATCTGTTCGGCATTGAACTCATGCAGGATGGGTACGGCGATGGCTCCGTAGGTGAGGGTGGCGATGAAGGCCACAGCCCATTGGGAGGAGTTACGTCCGCAGAGGGCTATCTTGTCACCCTGCTGAATCCCGCTGTTCTCAAAAAGGATGTGTAGTTTCTCTATCTTTCTGGCTACATCATGGAACTGTAGGGTCTGTCCCTTGAAATCAGTCAGCGCATCCTTATCCCAATTATTGATAATGCTCTCCTGGATAAGCGCATTAAAGCTCGGTATTTGTTCCATAGGCAATTAGTTATTCTGATATAGGTAGCGTTTGATACTCTTCTTTGGTGTCTTGGCAAACTCTTCGTCATGGAGTTCGATAGCGGAGATGCGGCTATAGACGGGCAGTTGGTTGTTCAGTTCCTGACGGTTTTGCTCCATGATCTTCTCCAACTCTTCCTGGGTGAAGTTAACCACCTCGTCCTTATCAGGATGTACGAGTGCCACAAGTTTGTCTCCCCGCTGTATGACGATGCTCTCCGAGACCATCGCCATCGTGTTGAGTTTGTCTTCTATCTCCTCTGGATAGACATTCTGTCCGTTGGCACCAAGTAGCATGTTCTTGATGCGTCCGCGGATAAAGATATGTCCGCTGGGAGCCATTGTAGCTAAGTCACCCGTATGATACCAGCCGTCTTCATCGATCACGGCCTTCGTGGCCTCGTCGTTATTGTAATAGCCCAGCATCAGGTTGGTACCCTTGGTGATGATCTCACCAGGGATATGCTCAGGATCACTGGAAGCGATACGAACCTCCATACGATCCACGGGAATACCACAAGATCCACCTTTGAATATCTTGTGATCACAATAAGAGATCAATGGTGCACACTCCGTCGTACCATATCCCACCGTAATGGGGAAGTTGATGGATAGCAAGAACTCCTCGACCTCTTTCGAGAGGGCTGCACCACCGACAATGACCTCGTAGGCACGTCCGCCGAAAGCCTGATAGACCTGTTGGCAGATACGCTCCCTCACCTTTTTGGAGATGACGGGCATCTGTAACAACAGACGGATGCGGTTGTCCTGTATCTTGGGGAATACTTTCTTGCGGATAATCTTCTCGATGATCAGGGGCACGGTGACAACCAGTGTGGGTCTGATATCTGCAAAAGCCTGGGCGATGATGGCGGGCGACGGCAGACGGGTGAGGAAGAACAGATGGCAACCATGACAGAAGCCGAAAAGGAATTCCACAGCCATTCCGTACATGTGAGCCATCGGAAGGATACTCAGCAGGTTGTCGCCAGGCTTCACCTTATTACCCAGACGACTGATGATAAACTCCACGTTACCCCAGATGGCACGGTAGGGCAGCATCACACCTTTCGAGAATCCTGTCGTTCCACTGGTATAATTGATTAGTGCCAGTTCCTCGGCCTCGTCCTTGTAGTAGTTTACATGCTCCTTGCGGAAGGCTCTTGGGAACTTGCTGCCAAACAACATATTTAAATGTTCGCGCGCGTACGTTACCTTTTCTGAGCGTGAGATCAACAGCGAGAAATCAGGAATGTTGATGATAGCCTCCAGATCAGGCATGGCCTCGGGATCAATGGTCTTGACGGCATAGTCACCAATAAACAATAACTTGGCGCCTGAGTGGTTGACAATATTCTGGATCTGCTCACCATTGAATTCATGGAGGATGGGAACAGCCACGGCTCCGTAGGTGAGGGTGGCGATGAAGGCTACGGCCCAGTGGGCTGAGTTTCGTCCACAGATGGCAATCTTGTCGCCTTTCACAACACCACTGTTCTCAAAGAGGATGTGAACCTTTTCTATTTTTCGTGCTACATCATGAAACTGTAACGTGATGCCTTGATAGTCGGTTAGTGCATCTTTGTCCCAGTTTTCGATGATAGCCCTTTGAATATACGCATTAAAACTGCTGAATGTTTCCATTGAAACTGCACAATTTTTGAAATTTTGTGCAAAGGTATATCATTTCCTGCACATTTCAAAAAAAAATGTGCAATATTTTAGTGTAGTTAGTAAAAAATAAGAGTTTATTGGAAAAAACGAACAGATTTATTCGTATCTCATAGACTTTGCGGGGTGAATATGAGAGATCAGATAACTCGGAGCAATCAGGACGAAGATACAGATGAAAAGCGTGACGGCATCGAGTAATAGAATCAGCGGTATATTCAGTTCCATAGGTGCCTCACTGACGTAATACGTCTGTGGATCCAGTGAGATAATACCCGTATATTGCTGGATTAGTACAATGCCGATACCGATGATATTGCCCCAGAGCATACCTTGACCGATGATAAAGACGGAAAACCAGAGGAATGTGTGACGGACGGTTTTGTTACGGGCTCCGAGCGCTTTCATAATACCGATCATCTGGGTACGTTCAAGGATGATGATGAGCAGTCCGCTGATCATTGTAAACCCTGCCACGCAGACCATCAGGGCAAGGATGATCCAGACATTGATGTCCAACAGTTCCAGCCACATAAACACCTGGGGATAGGTTTCGTAGATGGTACGCGACGTCATCATGTTACCTTTCCCGTCGTGGCTGTGGTTGATGTTGTTGATGAAGGCCTCCTCCGTCTGTGGGAGCAAGTCCAGGTTTTCTACCGTCGCACCAATGCCGGTACAACTCTCCTTATCCCAACCATTCAGACGGTTAACGGCATATAAATCCGTGAAGCACAGACTCTCGTCGAAACGTGTCATATTCGTCTGGTAGATGCCGCTGATCGTAAATTTTCGTGTCTTTACATCATCGGCGATGAAATAGGCAAACACCTTGTCGCCGGCTTTCAACTGCAGTTTGTCGGCAATCATCTTCGACATCAGCAACTGATAGTGACTGGTAGAGTCACTGAACTGGGGCATCTCACCCTCCACCAGATGTTCCTTCAGGAAAGTGGTATTGAACTCAGGACCAACCCCCTTGAAGGCTACACCCAGAAAGTCATCATCTGTCTTCAGTAGCCCTTGTGTGATAGAATAGCGCTCCACATGGTTCACTCCCTGTATCTGACTGATGGCATCCATCAGACTATCGGTGACGCAGATTGTATAGGGATCGGCATCATTGAAGAGTAGGACATTATGGACCTGGATATGTCCGCCGAAACCAACTACTTTGTCGCGGATCGTATGCTTGAAGCCTAAGACAACGCTGACGGTTACGATCATCACAGCCAGACCGATGGCCACGCCAATGGTGGCTATACGGATAGCAGGACGACTTACCATACGCTTGTCGCCCTTGTCACTATAGATTCTTTTTGCTATGAATAGAGGAAAATTCACTTTTCTTCGTCAACTCTTCCCGGATAGGCCTCCAGTGCTTTTCTCAGCACGACGAGTGCGCGCTCAAGATCTTTCTTCTTCAGCACATAGGCAATACGCACTTGATTGATGCCTGCACCAGGAGTCGTATAGAAACCAGCGGCGGGTGCCATCATCACCGTCTCGCCCTCATACTCGAACTCAGAAAGACACCAGCGGCAGAATTTCTCCGCGTCATCCACAGGCAGTTTGGCTACGGTATAGAAAGCACCCATCGGGATGGGGGAATAGACACCGGGAATACGGTTCAGACCGTCGATCAGACACTTACGGCGCTCCACATACTCGTCATAAACATCGCGATAGTATTCCTCAGGCGCATCCAAAGAAGCTTCTGCCACAATCTGTCCGATGAGGGGTGGTGAGAGTCGGGCCTGACAGAACTTCATCACGGCCTTTCTTACTTCAACGTTCTTAGTGATGAGGGCACCAATACGGATACCACACTCGGAATAACGCTTCGACACGGAGTCGATGAGGATCACGTTCTGCTCGATACCTTCCAGATGACAGGCCGAGATGTAGGGTGAGCCTGTGTAGATATACTCACGATAGACCTCGTCTGAGAAGAGATACAGATCGTATTTCTTCACCAGGTCACGGATCTGGTTCATCTCACGACGCGTATAGAGGTAGCCCGTCGGGTTGTTGGGGTTACAGATCATGATAGCCCGTGTGCGCTCATTGATCAGCTCCTCAAACTTCTCTACCTTTGGCAGGGAGAAACCTTCCTCGATAGTGGTGGCAATGGTACGGATCTTCGCACCAGCGGAGATGGCAAAGGCCATATAGTTGGCGTAGGCAGGCTCCGGAACGATGATTTCGTCGCCAGGATTCAGACAACTGAGGAAGGCGAAGAGCACCGCCTCACTACCACCTGATGTGATGATGATATCCTCGGCAGTGACGTTGATATTGTATTTCGCGTAATAATCTACCAGTTTCTCGCGATAGCTCAGGTATCCCTGGGAAGGTGAATACTCCAGGATATCTCGGTCTATCTGCTTCAGGGCGTCAAGACCCACCTGTGGTGTGGGCAGGTCTGGCTGTCCAATATTCAGGTGATACACCTTTGTCCCTCTTTTCTTAGCGGCTGCGGCCAGAGGTGCGAGTTTCCTAATCGGAGACTCGGGCATTTCCAGGCCACGGACTGATATTTCAGGCATCTTTCTGTACTTTATATAAAAAAATCGGTGCAAAGGTAACACAAATTATCGTAAATCTGTGCAATCTCTGCCCAAAAATTTGTGTTTCTCAGAATTTATGTGTACTTTTGCCCAACAAAATCAATCAAAATACAAACGTAACGATGAATTTTGAGGAACTGATAGAGACACGTGATGCCCGTAAGACGACTAAGGTTCGCCTGCCGTATGGTTATTTCTACAAGAGACTGATAGACGGAAAGTACTCCAATTTCGTGGAGTTTCACGACGAGGTGGCTGATAATATCTTCTTTCAGAAGAGCGTGAAGGAGGAGTACGAAGCCCTTGCTGGTATCGATCAAAAGGAACAACTCCATTTCATGCCCAACGAGGGGGATGACGGTATTTATGCCATAGCCGTTGAGGTAGGCCACTATATTACCGTGGAACAACTATTGCATGATGATCCCGCTATCGTGGCCAGAGGTGAATTCATCAAGACCACATTGAGGGATCTGATGGCTTTCACGAGTTATCTGAACGAACAAGGGATTTATCATGTGTGCTTTGCCCCTTCCAACATCCTGCTTCGTAAGAATGACCAGGCGGTCAGACTCCTATGCCACGGATCTTTCTACACGAAACTGGATCAGGATGTGCTGTACGACGGTGTGGAGGAATTTGTGGCTCCAGAGGTGTTCAACGGCGGTACTATTGACAGTCGTACTGATGTCTATTCCCTTGGAAAGTTCATCTCCTATATCTACGAATCCTCTGGTCTGCCCCTCGAGTTGAAGAGGGTGGTGGAGAAAGCGACGGCAGAAAATCCCGAAGACCGCTATGATTCTGTGGAGACCATGAGGAAGATGATCGCCAATCTCACAAAAGCACGTCGTACAGGTGTGACGGTTGTTGCGGCCATAGCCATTGCTTTGGCCGTCGTAGGTCTCTTCTTCTACCTGCTTCCCAGTCCAGAGGTGGTGGAGTATGTAAAACCTGTCGATGAACCGATTCCTGATGAGATGGTAGAGGAGGACCCGGATATGTTGTTGGGCATCGGAGCAGATGCCGACTCTGCTACGATTGCCCATATCGTGGAACTTCAAAAGAGGAGAAAGGACTCGTTGGGTATGAGTCCGGGTAAGATGCGTGAATACAATGCCAAGGCCGAGGCGATCTTCCGTAAACAGTTCACGAAAGCAGCCGATGCCATTATATCCGATGTCTATAATACCAACCAGATGAATGCGTCGGAGCAGAGTTTTAACGCCAAGAGCAGAACAATGACTGAACGACTGTCTAAACTTCAGGACGAATTGTGCAAATCGACGACACTCAGTCGTGATCGTGCCTCTGGCATCGCCTCCCAGGTGATTGAGCAATTGACGGAGAAAAAGAAGGCCGAGATGGATAAGGACTATTATGGTGTCAAGAAGCAAAAAGAAGAACAGGAGGCTGAAGCCAAGAAAAGTCAGGAAGAAGCCAAGAAAAATGAATAATAACAATTAATACACACATGAGAAGCAGAACAGCTATTTGGTTTGAGTGCAAGATCCGCTATGAGAAGGTCATGGAGGATGGCTTGCAGAAGAAAGTAAACGAGAGTTATGTGGTCGATGCCCTCAGTTTCAGTGAGGCCGAGGAGCGCATCATCGAGGAGATGTCCTCATACATCAGTGGTGAGTTCGATGTGGCCGATATCAAGAAGGCCGCCTATAAGGAGATATTCTTCTCCGACGATGAGATGGCCGATAAGTGGTATAAGGCTAAGCTCCAGTTTATCACCATCGATGAAAAGACCGCGAAGGAGAAACGCAACACCGTAACCTATCTGGTGCAGGCAGGTTCTTTCAATGGTGCCGTGAAGAACATCGAGGAGGTGATGGGTGGCACGATGATCGACTATGTCATCGCCTCTGTTGCTGAGACGGCGCTGATGGATGTCTTCGAGTACGCGAAGACGAAAAAAGACGACAAACAAGAATACGAGCAACAGTGATGGACTACGACGTTAAAGGTCATTTACATCAGATACTCGACACATTGCCACAGGGCGTCCGCCTTGTGGCAATTTCCAAGTATCACCCTAATGAGTATATTGAGGCTGCCTACGAAGAAGGGCATCGCGTCTTCGGTGAGAGCCACGAACAGGAACTGCGCCTGAAACACGAATCATTGCCCAAGGATATCGAGTGGCATTTTATTGGCCACTTACAGACGAACAAGGTGAAGTATATTGCACCGTATGTATCTATGATCGAGGCCGTTGATTCGCTGAAGCTCCTGAAAGAGATTAATCGTCAGGCGGAGAAATGCGGACGCGTTATCAAGGTGTTGTTGGAACTCCATATAGCAGAGGAAGCCACGAAGTACGGTCTGACGCTTGACGCCTGTCGTGAACTCCTTGAGGGGGATGAATGGCGCGAGATGAAGCATGTGCAGATCTGTGGTCTGATGATGATGGCCTCCTTTGTGGATGACAAAGAACAGATTCGTCGCGAGATGCAGACGGCTGCCGATTTCTTCGATGAAGTGAAAGGAAAATACTTTACTGATAACGAGGCTTTCTGCGAACGTTCCTGGGGTATGAGCGACGACTATCCTATCGCTCTGGAGACCCGTTCAACGATGGTTCGCATTGGCACATCTATTTTCGGTCCGCGCGTCTATTGAAGTAATACTGATCCCGTTTCCTGGTAATCTTACCGTAGTTCACGGCATGAACGGGACAGTAATGATAACAGGCCAGGCAACAGGTACACTTTCCGTTATGAAGCCATACGGGAGGTGTACCTTTGATGTTATCCACAGGACAGACCTTCGCGCACTTGCCGCAATGGATGCAGACGTCCGCATCCACTGTGAACTTCTTGTCGGTGATCATCCGCTTGTTGAAGTAGCCACCGATCACGTAGGAATAGAGGCGGGGAGTGGCACCTTTTTCCAGTTCCTCGATGCCCCGCTTGCGATCTTTCAGGATACTGATAATATGGTGCAGTTGTCGCTGGGCGTTTTCTATCTTCCAGCGTTCCTTATCCTCAGGATCAGTCTTCATAAACGGCAGACAGACGTACGATTCTGGCATAATCACTGAGAACAGCGTCTCTGCCTGTAGGGGCTGGCCGTCCTCTTTACGCAGTGTCGTGTTGGCAGCCAGTTCCTTATTCAGAATGGTCATCGCTTCGCCCATATTGTCGCCACAGGTGGTCAGTGCCCAGCAGAATGTCTGGTTGCTGAGTTTGTCGAAGCATAACCGCTCAATAAACTCTCGAACGATCCTTGGTGGTTGCCAGCCATGCGTGGGAAAACAGAAGCCAAGCCGCTCGTCGTCTTTCAGAGCGAACTCATAGCGTCCCTCCCTGATGAGGTTAGGGATATAGAGCAGTTCCTCGCCGAGGGCTTTGGCGATTTCCGTTGCCACCCAGCGGGTGTTACCTGTGCCTGAGAAATAGAATATCATGCTGTATGCTCTTTTATGATTGCCGCTCTAAATAGATAGAGTGGTCGATACATTGGGGCAGTTCCTCCTGATAGTGCGTGACGTAGATCAGTGTGACGGCCGGATCCTGACAATACTCATCTACCAGATCCTTCACCATCCGACGGTTATAATCGTCGAGTCCGTGCAGTGGTTCATCAAGGATCAGCAGGTCTGGCTCTTTCACGAAAGCGCGGGCCAAGAGCACGAGTCGTTGCTCACCGCTCGACATCTCCATGAAATTCCGCTCAGCGAGATGTCCTACGCCCAATTCCCGTAGCCACTTACGACATTGCTCCTTCTCCTCGTCGTTGGCTCTGACATAGAGTCCGACGGTATCTTTCAGACCGCTGGCTACGATCTGAATGGCGGGGATGTTTTGTTTATAGCTGCGGTGCATCTCAGGCGATACGTAGCCGATATGACGCTTGATATCCCAGATGCTCTCGCCGCTGCCCCGTTTATGTCCGAAGAGCGAGATATCACAGGCATAGCCCTGTGGATTGTCAGCACATACCAGCGAGAGCAGTGTGGATTTCCCAGAACCGTTCTGTCCTGATAGTGCCCAGTGCTCACCCTGTCGCACCGTCCAATCAAGATCCCTCAGTATCGTTCTTTCGCCATATCGGATTGTGACGCTGTTGAAACTAATTACCTCCGCACACAGGGGACAGTCCCTCTGTAATCCAGTCGCTGACGCTCCTTTCTCACAGCAGGGACAGTCCCCGTGTGCTCTCCACGCGCCCAGTTCCACCTTTGGCATGACAACCATATCCCTGACCTCTACGACATGAGTGATAAACTCTGGTATTTCGTCCGTCTTTGCCAGCACCAATATAATTTGTAGTCCCTGCTCTTTAGCCAGCATCGCCAATAGTGCTTTCAACTGATCCCTCGTCTCAGCATCGAGCCCGATAAATGGATTCTCCATAATCAGCACCTTCGGCTTAGTGAACAGCGACGCTGCGAGTTTATACTTCCTCAACTCTCCGCTCGACAGCAGAATAATATACTTATCCAACAGCCCTTCCAGATGAAACAGCTCGTAGATATGCTTTTGAAGATCGCGTCGCTCTGGCGTATCCTCGCCCGCCAACTGATACGCCTCTTCGAGTTTGCTGCCCACGGTGGGTGTCTCCTCGTCGATCTCCATCTGGTTCCAGCGCTGCTGCAGGAAATAAGTCTTGTCATTATCGCCGCCGTAGGTATCGCGGAATGAGATATGCTTCAGATTATTATACGGCTCGTCGAACGCATATTTCACCATATCTGGGAAGGCCGGATGACGTCCCGTGATCATATCCACGAACATCGACTTACCCGCACCATTCCTGCCTACGATGGCGATATGCTCGCACTCATCCAACGAGAAGTTCACAGGCTCCGCCATCGACCACTCGGGCTTACGGGCTCGCGCCCCCATCATCTCAATCGTCTTCATCCTTGGTTTTGCGTTTCGACACCTTGTCCTTATTTTTATTCACGAAGTCTTTCCAGCCGCGATATTTCACGTCGCTCTCGGGCCGTCCCATCTGCAGGTAGTGACAATAGGCGGCCGCCAGCGCATCGGTGGCATCCATAAACTTTCCCATCTCCTCGTTGGGAATCTTCAGGAGCCGCTGGAGCATCCCCGCCACCTGTTCCTTCGAGGCATTACCGTTGCCCGTCAGTGCCATCTTGATCTTCATCGGCGCATATTCGTGAATAGGCACGCCGTGATGGATGGCCGCTGCGATGGCCGTACCCTGCGCCCGTCCGAGCTTCAGCATCGACTGAACGTTCTTGCCAAAGAACGGTGCTTCGATGGCCATCTCGTCTGGCAGGTAGCCGTCGATGATGCCCGTCACACGTTCGAAGATATGGCCGAGTTTCAGGTAGGCATCAGGGAACTTCCGCAGGTCGATCACGCCCATGGTTATCATCTGCGCCTTGCCGTCTTTTACCTTCAGCAAGCCGTATCCCATCAAGTTCGTGCCAGGGTCGATACCCAGAATGATCTTCTCCATATCTGCTGCAAAGGTAATGCAAATCGGGCGAAATACCAAATATCTTTAGGAAATAACGGTCGAAAGATTTGGAAGTTTGCAGATTATTCCCTATTTTTGCGACAGAAATTGAAAAAAGTTTGAAGCGTATGAAGAAACCACAATGGCTTGAGAAAGAAAAACTCTATAGCATCATGTTCGAGTCGGAGCACCCGATAGGACGTATTTTTGACCTCACCCTGATCATAGCCATCTCGCTGAGTATCATCATTTCGTTTGTCGAGACAGTTCCCTCACTGGCGCACACCTTTAAGTTGGTACTGGAGATACTGGAATATCTGCTGACGTTCTTCTTTACGGTGGAGTACATTGCCCGAGTCTATTGCTCACCCCGGCCTCGTGACTATGTACTGAGTTTCTTTGGCGTTATCGACTTATTGTCTATCCTGCCGCCTTATCTTTCCTATTTCCTGCCCCATGCGCGGTATATGATCCTGTTGCGCTCGTTCCGCTTCATCCGTATCTTCCGCATTTTCAAGTTGTTCAGTTTTATCAACGAGGGATATATGCTGATGCACTCGCTCCAGAAGAGTCTCACAAAGATTGCTGTCTATTTCTTGTTTGTGCTGATACTGGACATCTGCCTGGGCACACTGATGTTTATGGTTGAGAACGGTCAGCCTGATACACAATTCACCGATTTGGCCACATCGGTCTATTGGGCCATTGTCACAATGACCACTGTCGGATATGGCGACATCACGCCTGTCACCGCCATAGGGCGTTTGCTTTCGGCGTTCGTTATGCTGCTGGGTTATACCATCATTGCCGTACCCACAGGTATTGTGACGGCCAACATTATTGATGAGACGAAAGAAAAGCCGAAAGACGGGCATTGCCCCCGTTGTGATGCCATGGTGCGTGACGAAGACCGCTATTGCTCACATTGCGGAGAAAAGTTGTAGTATGGGCTCTCTTTAAAAATTCCGTGGCGCTTATTTCCAAATAAGTGCCACCTTTTATTATGTTTAGAGCCACTTTAGAGAGAATAAGAGCCACGTATCGTAGAATATGTAGTAAGTCAACCATACCAGTAAAAGAGTCAACAGTTATTAGGTGACACAGAGTGTCTAGAAGTACACAGTACAGAGTTTGGACATTTGGACATTTTGTATATTTCAATTTTTTATTTTTTTGAAATATCTAATTTATAATTATATATATTATAATATATATATAATTATATAATAATTTTGATGCATCTTATATAATTCAATCAATCAAATTGTCCAATTGTCCAAATGTCCACCAAAAAACATTGTTAATTATATCAAGGTGTGTACCGACTTCTAGTACACCCCTCCTCTATATTTGCACTCGTCAAAACAATAATAGCAATGGAAAGAATACCGCCATGAGGCTTTATCCCAACCCCACAACGAGGTGGAGGGACATTATTAAATTAGAATAGAAAATGTTTGGTGGTTTAGTTGAAATTGCCTATCTTTGCAGGCGATATACTTTTTTATTCACTTAAATATAATATGTTTATGGAGAACAAAACTCTAAAAAATTTGTGTAAAATCGGGCAAAAAGCTTGGTAGTGTCGAACTTTTTATCTACTTTTGCCGATGAGTAAGCGACGTGAACGGGCTAAAGCCCCCGCAGTGAAACTGAGCAAGCAGCTGGCTGCAGCAGAGATCGTTAAAAGAAACCATGTAGAAAACCAGAAAAAGAACTTGCGGTATGCAGACATCCTTACGGATTTGGCAACAGTATTATTTATGGCTACAGTTGGAATCTGTGTTATTGCTTTCTACCTCTATGATCGTAAGAGATTGGAGAGCGAATAGGCAACGTACAGTTATCTTTTTGAGACTTACAAGCGTTCTGGGGATTGATCTCTGGAACGCTTTTTTTGAACTAACAAATGCGCTCGGCTTTGCCGCTTGCTACCGAAGGGACGCAAGAACCGTCCCTCTGATAGACTTGTGACATGACTCTTCAGCTGTGACAAAGGTAGGAGAATGAGGATTTTGGCATTTATGCAATACTCACCATCAAAGATGGTTAGGATTAATTTCACCACGCATTTCTGTTAGTGGAATCCTATTCTCCTGAGTCAAATTTTATATCAACAGACTTCCTATCTGATAGACGAGGGCAGAGGCCACCCAGGCGACGACGGTGGTGTAGCAGGCGGCGAAGGTAGCCCAACGCCAGGAGCCCGTCTCGTTCTTGATGGCTGCGATGGTAGCCACGCAGGGGAAGTAGAGCAATATAAATATAAGGTACGCGTAGGCAGCGAGCGGTGTGATGCCCTCGGAGAGCATCAGTTGGCGCAGACGGGTGTAACGTTCGTTGTCGTCGCTGAATGAATCTTCATCGGCAAACGAGTCGTCGCCTGAGTAGAGCACGCCGATGGTGGAAGCCACAATCTCCTTGGCACCTACGCCAGCCAAGAGCGACACGTCGAGCTTCCAGTTGAAGCCCTGAGGCGTGAAGACGGGCTCGATGGTCTTGCCCATGCGGCCCAGATAGCTCTGCTCCTGTTGCTGCTGTTGGGTGAGTGCCTCGTTGTGGGGGAAGTACTCCAGTGCCCAGACGATGATCGAGGCCACAAGGATGATGCCACCCATCTTTTTCAGGTACTCCTTACCTTTCTCCCACGTATGGCGCCAGATGGCCTTAGGCGTCGGCCAGCGGTAGGGCGGCAGTTCCATCACGAACGGTGTGTCCTCGCCCTTGATGACTAACGACGAGAATATCTTGCTGATGATAACAGACATGGCGATACCTATCGCATAGAGCGACAGCAGCACCCATGAGCGGTATTGCAGTGAGAAGAACGTGCCTGCGATCATAATATAGATAGGTAATCGGGCGGAACACGACATGAACGGCAGGATCATCATCGTGATGATGCGCGAACGGCGGCTCTCGATGGTGCGCGTGGCCATGACGGCTGGCACGTTGCAGCCGAAGCCCATGATCAGCGGGATGAACGACTTGCCATGGAGCCCCATCTTATGCATCAGTTTATCCATGATGAAGGCGGCACGCGCCATATAGCCCGAATCCTCCATCAGCGAGATGAAGAAGTAAAGGATGAGGATCTGTGGCAGGAAAACGATGACGCTGCCCACACCACCGATGACACCATCGACGAGCATGGCCTTCAAGGGACCTTCGGGCATATTCATGCTGACCTTATCACCTAACCAGCCGACAAGCCATTCGATCCAGTCCATTGGGTATTGGCCTAATGAGAACGTGGTCTCGAACATCACGTAGAGCAGCAGGAAGAAGATGGGAAAACCGAAATACTTATGCGACAGCACGCGGTCTATCAGATGCGTCACCTTATAGGTGTCCTCCTTCGAGCCCGTCTTGAACTTCGCCTCCTTCAGGGCACCGTGGATGAAACCGTATTTGGCATCCATGATGGCCGTCTCGGAATCGCTGCCCGTCTCCTCCATCACACGGGCAGAGGCCTTATCGCGGGCATGTGTCAGATTATGGAAGTCGTGCATGCGGTTCTCGCCCGCCATGTGTTTGCCTAAGTAGTCGAGCACTTGAGAGTCGTGCTCCAGCAGTTTCAGTGAGAGGTAGCGGGTGGAGTAGTGCTGGGTGATATGCTCATCGGCCTTCAGGTATTTCTGGATATGGCTGATGCCGTCCTCGATCTCGTGGCCGTAGTTGATATGCAGGTGGCGGGAGTGTTTGCTGGCACCCTCATACACCTGGATGACGGCTTTGAACAGTTCTTTGACACCCATACCGTTCTTAAACGATGTGGGAATCATCGGCATTCCGAAGAGGTGGCTCAGCGTCTCGATATCGACACTGTCACCGCGACGCTCAAACTCGTCGTACATATTCAGGGCGCACACCATACGGATGTTCATATCCACCAGTTGGGTGGTGAGGTAGAGGTTGCGCTCAAGGTTGGAGGAGTCAATGACGTTGATTACCACGTCGGGCATCTTCTCCGTCAGGTGCTCAC
Organism: uncultured Prevotellaceae bacterium; assembly: GCA_902784615.1. GTDB lineage: Bacteria > Bacteroidota > Bacteroidia > Bacteroidales > Bacteroidaceae > Prevotella. The sequence goes on from CACZVN010000016.1 coordinate 50,641, forward strand.
GGACGTAGAGTTCTTCAGGTGAGTAACAGGAGAGGGAGTAGGTGCCAGGCAGGTCGGTGAGGTTGAACTCGTAGCCGAACATGGAGGCGTGGGCCTCGGTGGCATCGACGGTGACGCCTGAGTAGTTGCCCACATGGCCGTGGGCGCCAGAGGCATAGTTGAAGAGTGAGGTCTTTCCGCAGTTGGGATTTCCTACGAGCGCTACGTTGATCGTACGGCGCTCCTTCATGGCCTCGTGGTGGATATAGTCGTCCTCGTGACGGTTGTCGTCGGGGGATAGTCTGAAGGTTGTCGCCTCTAAGGGCGTGTCGGTGGAAACCACCTCTATATTATCGGCCTCCTGATGGCGGAGTGATACCTCATAACCCATCAGTTTGTACTTTACCGGATCCTGCAGGGGTGCATTGAGAAGCACTTCCACTTTCTTGCCCTTGATGAATCCCATCTCGATGATGCGCTTACGGAAACCACCGTGACCCTGTACCTTCACGATCACGCCGCTTTCGCCTGTCTTCAGTTCTGAGAGTTTCATGTCATTTTAATTTTTGGGCAAAGATACAATAAAAAGGCGTGCAACCCAGTTGCAATGAGCCGTTGATGCCGTAAAATACCTACTTTTGGGGATAGATCACATCGTAGAGCATCCGTGAGAATTTGTCCGCACCTGTGGATGTCAGGTGGCTGGAGTCGTTGAAGTCCTCGGGAAGGAAACCCTCAGCAAAGAGGAAACTATGGTATTCCACATTCGGATATTTCTGCTGCAGTTTCTGGACGAAACTCTCAATGTCGCGCAGGGCTTCGGGATGGATGGCATCCTGATAGGTCTTATAGACAGGTGTATGTACCAAGATCAGTCTGGCTCCCTGCTGTTGGGTCACTCGGGCAATGGTCTCATACACATTCCACAGCTTATCATACGTCTCCTCATCAATAGGTTCGGAAGGATCAAACTCATCAGCCAGGTTACGGTATTCCCAGTCAGCCAGTCGCTCGTTAACGTCGAGTCCGCAATATCCCAAAGAGTCGCACTCCAGTATCTTTTCGGCCTTATTCCAGAAACGGGACATGTAGTTCAGTTTGGAGTTCAGGATTTCCGACCAGTACCAGAAGGGCTTCAGGTGTATGCCCATATATTTCGTATGCATACAGTGACAGGTGCCCATAAGACTGAATGCCCCAGTGTTGACCTCCTGTTCGTTATGCTTCAGGCGTCCAAACAGGAAGGTGGAGTAGTCCATGTGCATGATGACAGCCTCGAGGCTGTCCATGCCCGGTACGTATTTCTCTGCTAAGGCGGCATCGTATTCGTTCAGACGGGCAGAGATGGCCATATTGAAAGCGCCTTCTCCCAATAGGGCAGGATTGATACCCTCCTCAACGTGTGAGCTGCCTAAGAGCAGTACTTTAATATCCTTCTGGTGGTCTTCCACATACTGCCGCTTATAGGAATAAACATTCGGGCGGTACAGTAGTCCGACCTCAATGGCAATCAGCATCACGAGGAGCAGGGCGCCGAATTTGGAAAGGGTGATAAGAAACTGCTTCATGTGGTGTCAGAATTGGAAGTAAATAAATGCCTGGCTCTTGCCCGTGAAGGTGATGATGAGCAGGATGATCAACAGATAGAAGGCAAAGCGGCAGACCCTCGTGCTGAACAGTCGGAAGTCCTGCAGTTGGAGCGCATGCTCCTGCTTGCGTTGAATCCACTCGACAACCAGTAGCATAAGAGCCATGAGGATATACAGTTTGCAGTAATTGTCGATAACCAAGGGGGCTGCGAAGCCATTAGTACATGTGGCCATGAGGAAGTCAACGGCCTGACTGATGTTGTCAGCCCTGAAGAATACCAACGACAATGCCCAGAGACAGAAAGTGAGCACCATCTTTCCGACATCTTTCAGGAAGGGCAGACCGTGGTCGTTGGCTTTGAGTTTCTTGTTCTTGCCGAAAGCGCCCGACAGGATGAGGGGGATGAAGAGCAGACCATGATATAGGCCGAAGACGCCAAAGGTCCAGTTGGCTCCATGCCACAGACCAATGAGTACCAAGTTGATGATGGCTGCCAGCATAATACCGAGATTCCCGAGATCTCTGAAAGCGATGTTCAGGGGCATGAAGACATAATCCGTGATCCATCCCGTGAGTGACATGTGCCACCTGCGCCAGAACTCCGCCATGTTACGGGCCAGGAAAGGATGGTTGAAGTTCCTGTTCACCTGGAAGCCCAACAACTTTCCGACGCCAATGGCCATGTTGGAATAGCCGTCGAAGTCGGCATAGAGTTGGATGGGGTAGAGCAGGATGGCTATCAGGAGCATAGCCGATGACTGACTGTCGTATGCTGTCCAGGCATTGCCCGTCATGATGGCCAGGTTGTCGGCAATGACCATCTTTGTGAACATACCCCACAGGATCTGCCGGCAACCGTCTGCCGCCTGCAGATAGTCTAATGTATGTACGCGCTGCAGTTGTGGCAGGAACTTGTCAGGACGGTCAATGGGACCAGAGAGGATCGTCGGAAAGAATGCGATGTAAGCAGCAAATTCCGTCAGTTCCCTACTGGGCATGATATGCTCACGATGGATCTCAATGATGTAACTGATAAGCTTGAACGTAAAGAAACTGACACCGATGGGTAGGATGATGTGAAGCGTGTTCCACGATACCTGTAGGCCGATGGCATTCAATAAGTCTGCCAGTGACTCGGCGAAGAAGTTCAGGTATTTGAAATACAACAGGACGGCAATGCCTATCACCACACTCAATGTCGTGATATGGGAGGCCCTGCGCGTACGGTGGTTGTCCATCTCGTGGCGGAGCCACAGTCCCAGTCCCCAGAATACGGCGGTGGCTCCCAACAAAATGGGAATCATCCGCCAGTCGGCAATGCCATAGAAGACATAACTGGCCAGCAGCAGCCAAGTGTTCTGAAAACGTGGGGACTTCCTGCAAACTGGTAGATAATAGACAGAGAAGACTATTACAAAGAAGAGCAGGAAGCTGTATGAATTGACAACCATGTGCTTACTTCAGTTTCTCCAGCATCGAGGTGACCATCTCGCCGACGTTCCTCCACTTCATGATCTCTAAGGAGGTGAACTTAATGCCAAATGCCTTCTCGATGGCCACAATGAGCTGAATATGACTCAGGGAGTCCCATTCCTCAATGTCGTTGGCACTGGTCTCGTCTGTCAATTCCAGTTCGTCGAGGTCGAATACATCCAAGAAAATCTCATGTAACTTGCTAAAAATCTCTGCTTTTTCCATATCTTTTACTTTTTTACCTTTATATTATATGTTGTGCGGCGTTGACAGGAATCTCCACGCCATTTAACTGTTGACTGGCCTCTAACAGACTGACGATGATGCCAGCCACCTCTTCCGGCTGTAGGAGTTTCTTCAGAGGATGCGCCTCTTTCATCTGTTCCAATTGGAAGTCCTCAACCTTTCCAAAGTCAGTCTGCATATAGTCTGGGAGGATGCAGTTGCTGGTGATATTAAACCGTCCCAGTTCCTTGCTCCAACTCTTGGACAGCTGTCGGATATAGGCTTTGGTTGCCGTATAGACGGAGAATCCTGTTGGGGGTACGTCCATCACGTAGGAGGTGATGATATTGATGATCTTTCCGAACTTACGTTTCCGCATACCTTGGGCACAGGCCTGTGTAATCCTGATGACGGGCATCACGTTGTCATGGAAAGCCTTGGAAAAGTCATCTGGGGCTGTCTTGTGGAAATGGACACCTTGTGCGGTACCGGCATAGGCATTGTTGATGAGCACATCAACCTGCTCGTTTGACAGGATCTGTATAAATTGGTCCACACTCGCTTCATCGGTAAAATCTACCTGGACTGCCCTGACATTGGCGTATTGGCCAGCCAGTGCCTGGGCTTCATCCTCATGACGGCAATAGGTAAATAATACCTGATGCCCTGCCGATGCTGCACATGCTTCTACCAATGCCTTTCCCAAACCAGAGGATCCTCCTGTGATGATAATGTTCATGCGTTATTCGTTTAAGAGTCCTATCTGCACATGCCCTTTGGCCACCAGTTGACGACCAGTGTCAGTTGTCTTATAGAACTTGAGTTTATAATTGATGATGTTGACTGCCTCAGAAACAGTGTGGATACCAGCCTCAAGTGTAATCTCGTCGTTCAGGAACACTGGCTTGTGGAAGTTGATGTCCTGTGACTGGATCATGACGTGTGGGGTAGGGAGACACATGCCTACGAAGTGAGAGATAAAGGCATTGAGGATGTTGCCATACATGACACAGCCTCTGAACCCCTTTGATTTGGCAAAGGCTTCATCTGTATGCAGGGGATTCATATCCTGACTGCAATGCTGGAAACTCTCGTAAACCTCAGGTGTCACTTGATAGACATGTGACAACGATGCCGTCTTCTCAGCCAGTTCTGTAATAGTCATGCTGTTTCCGATTTAGTAATATAACATTCTCTTGGTTGATAGGCTACCACATCCAGTTCATACTGGGCAGTGGCTGCATCTTCGATTTTCGTAAAGCCAAGACCAGGATAGTGCTGTTCCACCATCTTGTTCTTGGGGGTAGGAAGATACTCGCCGATAATGCGCTTGTAGCCTGCTGCCTTGGCACGCTCCACCATCGTGTTGAGGGTGAAATTTTCCATGCCACGCTTCAGCACACGGCAACTCATGAACCAGGTATCAACAAATAATGTCTCTGCATCCTGGGGCTTCATGATGATGACGGCAATCAGACCGTTGTCACCGAATTTATCCTCCAACGTAAAGCTCAGGTCAATGACTTTAGGATCCTGTGCCAGAGCCTCGATATCGGCCTCTGTATAGCGAATTGTTCTGAGGTTGAACTGGTTGCTGCGCTGGGATAGTTGGGCAACGCGTGGGGTATTGAACTTCGTGAATCCGCTGACGACGGACACCATGTCAAGTGACTTCAGGAAGTCTGCCTCGTTGCTGAAGGTCTTCTGGAGGGAGACACGTTTGGCTTCTACCTGATACTGTTTGGTACGGTCTTTGTCAGCGTTGCTATAAGATGCCGTCTCAAAGAGGTTCAAACTATAGAGGTACTCCAGATAATCCCCTGGATCAACAGGGAGTTCAGGCACTGTAATACCAGGAATATTCTCCCTGACCATGTTACGCTCGAAGGGGTTGTCATCGAGGAATACCATCGAGTCGAAACCGATGTTCAGGATGCTCTGGATGGTGCGGATATTATCTACTTTTGTCTCCCAGTTGGCTTGGAATACAGCAATGTCTTCGAGTTTCAGCACCATGTCAGGGTGCTTCTCGAAAGGCTCCTTGGCCGTCTCCTCATTGTTCTTTGAGGCCACACAGATGATAATCCCTCGCTGTTTTAGTTTCTTCACCCACATCTGGAACTCTGTGAATGCCTTACCGATACCCAGACCATGTCCCAGTTGTATGCCTTCCAGTCCGTCATCGCCGATGACGCCTCCCCAGACCGTATTGTCAAGATCCAGGATCAGGCATTTCTTGAACTGTCCCTTGATAGCGCAGATGATATCCATCACCCGGCTGGCCACATAGGGCAGGGCATCAATGCTGAGCACCATCTCCGTACTGACATATACATTCGGTGCAAACATGAAGTCACGACCTAACTTGTTCTGCAGTCCGGCAATGTCACAGATAAACAGGTTGGCATATTGCTGGGAGAGATCCATCAGTCCCATATTGAGCTTGCGTACCTGATATGTCAGCGAGGAAGTCACCTTCGTAGCATAACTGCCAAAGACGGTATCCTCAATCTCCGGATAGTCGAAATAGATAATCTTCTTGTTGGTCAAAGCTGGGTTCTCACAGAGCGAAGATACAAAGGCGAGACGGTCGTCTGCCAAGGTACTCTGCTGTTCCTGGTTCAGGGCACTGTGCTGCTCACCCAACTTATGCGTTGACTGGAATACGACGATGAAATCCGCATCAAACTCGTAGAGTTCACTCGTGGGATCCAGAAACTGGCGTTCCACCTGATTGTACTCTGCCTCGAAGAGGTCGGTCTGATAGCCGCGCTCGATGCTGATGCCTTTGATGGCTGTAGCCAGGAACTGTGTGGCCGTATCACCTACCAGAGCCACTTTGGTCTGTGGCAGTCCGGCCGGCATGTGCTTCACAGATTTCTTGAGTTCTTGAAAAGAAAGCATATTATTCAGTTTCGAAATAATTCTCTAATTCACTGCGGGCGCTTCCCTGTTCGTTCTGCATGTCACGGATGATCTGACCTTTCTCAAGCAGCGCAATGCGTGTGGAGATATCGATGGTGTGAGCCAGATTGTGACTGGATACGAGAATGGTGGCTCCCGTCTCCTTGTTGTATTCCGTTAGTACATGCTTCAGTACATTCTGACTAGAGGGATCCAGGAAGTTAAAGGGTTCGTCGAGGATTACCAGTTTTGGACGGTTAAAGAGGGCGGAGATGATGCCCACCTTCTGTTTGTTACCTGCCGAGAGGTTACGGATCAGTTTCTTCTGCCCGAAGATTTCTCCATTGGCCAGACGCTCAAAATCCTTAAGGCGTTCGTTCACCTGTTCCTGAGTCATATTCGTGATCTTGCCGATGAAGGCGAAATATTCCTCAGGAGTGAGGAAGTCAATGAGGAAGCCTTCGTCGATATAGGCACCTGTGGAGGCTTTCCATTCCTCAGACTGGGCAGGGTTGATGCCGTCGAGACCGACCTGGCCTTCATCGGGCTTCAGCAGATCAAGGAGCATGCGGAACAAGGTGGTCTTTCCTGCACCGTTATTTCCTACCAGACCGAGGATGTCCCCGTCGTTGACAGTAAACGTTCCAATATTACAGGCGAGGGTTTCGCCGAAAGATTTCTTGAGGTTTTCTATTGTAATCATACTACACCCTTTCCATGACAATTCTTAAACTTCTTACCTGAGCCGCAGGGACATGGATCATTACGTCCGGGCAGTTTGTCCTTGATGATTGGCGTGCGATTCTGTTGAGCACGGGTGTCGTGCGCAGCTGCAGCCGCCTGGTTGGGATCTGTGAGCTGTTCCTCGCCGATGTTCTGCTTCGACTCCGTATATTGCTGGCGCTGCGTGCGTTGTTCGGGAGCAGCCTCGCGAACCTGCTGTTGGGTAGCCTCTGGAATCTGAGCACGCGTGAGAATAGAGCAGATACGGTTATACATCTCGTTGATCATGTCATCCCAAACCTTCGCTGATTCAAGTTTGAAGATCAGCAACGGGTCTTTTTGCTCGTACGAGGCATTCTGTACGGAGTGCTTCAACTCATCGAGCTGACGCAGGTTCTCTTTCCATGAGTCGTCAATGATATGCAGGAGAATAGACTTCTCAAACTCCTTCACAATCGACTTGCTTTCAGATTCGTATGCCTCTTTCAGGTTACAGGGAATGTTGTACATCTTACGGCCGTCGGTCATAGGCACCAGAATACGCTCATACATCTGTCCCTGGTTCTCATAGACTTGCTTGATGATGGGCTGAGCCACGGTCTGGATTCGTTCCGTACGACGGTTGAAATTCTCGATGGCAGCCTGGAAGGCGTTCTCTGTCAGTGCCTCACGGGGCTGGTTGATATAGTCTTCACTGGTAAACGGAACCTCCATCGACAGCACGTGGAGGAACTCCTCCTTACAGCCCTGGTAGTCACCAGAGTTCTCGATGATGTTCACCACACGATCCCAGATGATATTGGCGATATCCATACCGATGCGCTCACCCATAAGGGCGTGACGACGCTTCTCGTAGATCACAGTACGCTGCTTGTTCATCACATCATCATACTCGATCAGACGTTTACGAATACCGAAGTTGTTTTCCTCGACCTTCTTCTGGGCACGCTCGATACTCCTTGAGATCATTGGACTCTCGATCATCTCTCCGTCCTTGAAGCCCAGACGGTCCATTACAGAAGCAATACGCTCAGAAGCGAACAGTCGCATCAGTTTATCCTCGAGAGAGACGAAGAATACCGAAGAACCCGGGTCACCCTGACGACCTGCACGACCACGCAACTGACGATCGACACGACGGCTTTCGTGGCGCTCCGTACCGATGATGGCAAGACCACCAGCGGCCTTCACTTCCGGTGAAAGCTTAATATCGGTACCACGACCTGCCATGTTGGTGGCGATGGTAACGGCACCGAGTCCGTTGGTCGATTGTCCGGCCTGTGCCACAATGTCTGCCTCCTTCTGGTGGAGCTTGGCATTCAGCACCTGATGGGGGATCTTACGCATGGAGAGCATCTTTGAGAGCAACTCAGAGATCTCGACCGAGGTGGTACCTACCAAGGTAGGACGCCCAGATTCGCGCATCTTGACAATCTCGTCAATCACGGCGTTATACTTCTCACGGGCGGTCTTATAGACACGGTCATCCTGATCATTACGGATCACAGGACGGTTGGTAGGAATCTCCACCACGTCGAGTTTGTAGATATCCCAGAACTCACCAGCCTCTGTAGAAGCCGTACCTGTCATACCGGCTAATTTGTGGTACATGCGGAAGTAGTTCTGCAGGGTGATGGTGGCGAAGGTCTGTGTGGCAGCTTCTACCTTGACGTGCTCCTTGGCCTCGACAGCCTGATGCAGACCGTCGCTCCAACGGCGGCCTTCCATGATACGGCCTGTCTGCTCATCCACGATTTTCACCTCACCATCGATGACCACATATTCGTCATCCTTATTAAACATACAGTAGGCCTTCAGCAACTGCTGGAGGGTATGTACGCGCTCACTCTGTATGGCATAATGGTTCAGGAGTTCGTCCTTCTTGTCCAAACGCTCCTGATCACTGAGACCAGCCTCAGCCTCCAAGGCAGAGAGTTCGGAAGTGATATCGGGAAGCACGAAGAGTTCTGTGTCGTTCACCTGTTTGGCGAGCCAGGCTGTACCCTTATCCGTCAGGTCGCAGGAGTTCAATTTCTCATCGACGACGAAATACAGAGGCTCCACGCATTCTGGCATACGACGGTTGTTATTCTCCATGTAGATATTCTCAGTATTCTGCATACCAGCCTTGATACCCTCTTCGGAGAGGAACTTGATCAAGGGCTTGTTCTTTGGCATGGCCTTATGAGAGCGGTATAGTGACAGGAAACCTGCGTCGAGTTTTTCCTGACCTTCCTTTTTGTTGCCTGCTTCTACGAGGCGGTTACCTTCGCCGATCAAAGTCTTGGCATCTGCCAGATACTGAGTCGCCAACTGACGCTGAACACCCACAAGGCGCTCCACCAGGGGTTGATATTCCTCGAACATCTGATCATCGCCCTTGGGCACAGGACCGGAGATAATCAGCGGTGTACGGGCATCATCAATCAACACAGAGTCCACCTCATCGACGATAGCGTAGTTATGTGAGCGCTGCACAAGGTCAGCAGGTGAGATAGCCATGTTATCACGCAGATAGTCAAAACCGAATTCATTGTTTGTACCAAAGGTGATATCTGCCTGATAGGCTCTGCGACGAGCCTCTGAGTTAGGCTGGTGCTTGTCGATACAATCAACGCTCAGTCCATGGAACATATAAAGCGGTCCCATCCACTCGGAGTCACGCTTGGCCAGGTAGTCGTTCACGGTCACAACGTGAACACCATTACCAGTCAGTGCATTCAGGAAGACGGGTAGGGTAGCCACGAGGGTCTTACCTTCACCCGTTGCCATTTCTGCGATCTTACCCTGATGCAAAACAACACCACCGAACAACTGTACGTCGTAGTGGATCATCTCCCATTTCAGGTCATTACCACCTGCTGTCCAGTGGTTATGGTAGATGGCCTTATCACCGTCGATGGTGATAAAGTCCTTCTTGGGATCACCGGCCAGTTCACGGTCGAAGTCTGTAGCCGTGACGATGGTCTCTTCGTTCTCAGCGAAACGCTTGGCTGTCTCTTTTACGATGGCGAAAACCTCAGGCATCACCTCATCGAGCGCTTTCTCATAGATATCGAGCACTTCCTTCTCTATCTTGTCGATCTGCTCGAAAATGCTGGCACGTTCGTCAATGGGGGTGTTCTCGATAGTTGCCTTCAGTTCTGCAATTTTGGCCTTTTGCTCTTTAGCAGAGTCCTGTACCTGCTTTTGGAGTTCTTTGGTACGCTGGCGGAGCGCATCGTTATCTAAGGATGCCACTTTCTCCGTAGCGGCCTTGGCCTGTTCTACAAATGGTTGGATTAATTTCATGTCGCGGGTGGATTTGTCACCAAACAACGACTTGAGGAACTTGTTGAAATTCATATTGTTATCTTACTGTTTTTTCAATTTAATAATCTGTTTTCTGAAAATCGGCTGCAAAGTTACATAAAAAAAATGTAACTGCCAAAGAAATCATACAGAACATAGTTCTGAAAGGTTCAATTTACCATTCAGAACAATGGTTCTGCAGTACAGGCATTAGGAGCTCTTATACGGATGGACTTGGCAATAGTCGGAGCTATCCTATCAGTAGTAACTGGTATTTGTACATGTCCTGCAGGGATTCCCACACCATAAAAGATGATAGGGAAAGCAGGGACAGCCGCCTGTGAAAGTCTGTCATCATTAGTGTCTTCATTTTGCAAATGCCAACCAGAAGCAACCTCAATCAGAATGTCGCCACTGTGCTGAGAATGGAAGCTGTTGCGCACCTTTGAGAAAAGGCCTTCGTAACTGTTCAGAAGTTGTTGGGCAGTGAATACATTCTTAACCCCAGACATCTGCAAGATAAACTCTTGAGCTCGCTGAGAGGCATCTTCCAGACTGATACGCTTAGATTCCAGTAATTTGTGATTGAGATAGAGTTGGTCGTCGTAGCAGGTATTAACATAGCGTCCCTGTCCCCAGAGGGCTCCAAAATACATATTCAGCAGGTTAGCAGCCCGATTTATATAAAATGTGCCTGTGGGAATGCGGTATTTCGAGTAGTCTGTGCTTTCTGGGTCACTATAGCCTGTACTGGTAATGCAGAAGAGTACCTGTTCCTTGCCAAGTTTGTTCTCCAATGCTGTTATCAGACTGTCTAACGACTGATCAAGACGAATATAAGTATCTTTGAGTTCTTTCTGACATTCTGTCACAGGCTTGTGGTCAAAAGGTCCGGCATAATAGGAAAGACATAGTAGGTCGGTGATGGAATCAGTACCCATTTCCTGTTCATCGACACAGGCTAGTGCCAATGCCGTTATGTCAGCATTTATCAAACCAGATGTCTGATATTCCTGATATTTCCTGTTGCTCTTAAGATGATGTTTGAAATCAGGCTTTTGCTTGACGATAAAAGGCTGCCATTCTATCCGCCTTTTCTTTTTATTTGTTTTGTTTAACTCATTGTAAGAGAGTGCCCATACAGGTATTCCATTTGAGTAATACTGAGATGTGATCCATTGCCCAGTATTCCCACTCATCCATACAGCTCCATCAGCTGCATGACCAGCAGACAGAATGGCCATATCCTGAAAAGGTGAAATAGCAAATATTTTCGCATTGCCATTTGTGGAGATCTTCAGTTCATCGCCTATACAAGAGACTGCCAATTGGGCAGGTGAAGGTATGTCTGGTTGATGTGTGTCTTCTGTACAAGATACTGGTCGCAAACTATTTTTGTCGATCCATTGATCCCCGGTAATACCATGATAGAATGGGGTTGTACCCGTGACAATGGTCGAAATGGCAGAAGCTTGATCCGGATTGATGAAGGGGTAAGAAACATTCTCGTAAACAAGACCCTGCGACAATAACTTTTTAAAACCATTATCTCCATAGTTAGCAGCGAAGGATTCAAGAAAGTCGCTGCGTAACTGGTCGATGGTGATATTGACGACCAGTCTTGGCACCTGCCTGTTTACATATTGTGCCTGAGCATCAATATGCCATCCTAATACGGCCAGCAGGGTAATGGAGAGATAATGGTTCCTCACGCTTTATATTTCAAATTAATATGTACTCGTAACAGCAAACATAGTGCCACAATCAACATCCCTTCAGCATACTGTTGGAAGAAACTGCCTAACAGGAAGAGTGTGGCCATTGTGAGAAGTACTTTCCACCAGCGATTGGAGCGCCTTCTGGTGACAGCAGGTATAAAGAACAATGCGATGGGATTCAGCAGCAATATCTGTAAATTAGTACTGGTAGTGGGATGCTGAGAGAACAGCATGACAAACAGCACGCAGCCTGCCAATCCCTGAAGGAGCATGAGTAGTGCGTCCCAGTATTTAAATGTTCTTTTGCGTTTCCATTCTAATGCCAGAATGATCAGTGAACATATCAGGAACAAACAGGCACATGCCATCGGTGAAAGGGGAAAATCTTGTTCAATGATCTGTACACCTGGAGGTACCAGTATCCTGCGTTCTTTAACCAAAGGTCGATATTCTCCGCTGGAATAAATCTGTGCCCTGTCAAAATCATACATCAGGTTCTCTGGCAAAAACTCTTGTTCCCGGAGGGTTGTCTTCATATCGGCTTTTACACCTAACAGCATATCATTGCCAAAAGCGGCCCATGGATGATTCCTGACACAAGAGTGAACCATGTCCCTATATGACGGGGAATAATCCTCACGCTGTGCATATTTGATATTGCCGTTAATACATTTTTCAATAACATCCCTTGGACGGGTGGAACAGTTATCGTAAAAATAGTTGTAACGATATACTTTATTCTCTGGCTTTAAATTATCTTCAAGAATATCTTTTAAATGACGTTTCTCTTCATTGGTCAGGTTGAATACCTGTTCCATGACAGAACTACCGTATTCCTTGTAGTATGGCCAAAAATAATCATAGGGAAATACCCCCAGTTCATAGTCTGTCAAACCAAAGACGAAACGGAGAACAAAATAAGGTTTCCTGAAATCAAATAGTCCCCAATTGAAAACCCAGTCTTCAGCATTGGCACCAGGTTTAATTTGGCCTAGGTAGTGCCATCTGATAGCAGAATGTCCATAGAGACTGTATATCTCCTCATGTGGTGAGCAGGTGAGCAGACTGACTTCTACAGAGTCCATTGGGTCATAATTCAGTCCAACAGTGTCGTTAACTGCATTGAAGGAGAAGGCTTCGTATTGAGCCTTGATGGGGATTATGCCTCTGAATATCAGTAGGATAAGTATAATCAGAAGCGTCTTTGATTCTTTTTCTAAATGTTTCACGATGCAAAAATAACTTATATTTTTGAGGAAAAGGCCATTATTTCGAATTTTTTCAATAATTTTGCACGCTGAAATGAATTTCGATAGAAATAAATTGCAAAAGATGAATAGAATTCTCTGTTGTCTTGCTTTGATGGCAATGTCAGCGATGGGTGCCTATGCACAGAATGGCACCAATTCTCCTTATAGTCAGTATGGCCTTGGCGATATGGCAGACCAGGGGGTTGGCTTTAATAAAGGCATGAGTGGAGTAGGTCTGGCTTTCCGTAAGGGAAATGAGGTCAATCCACTAAACCCTGCATCCTATTCTTCGGTGGACTCTCTGAGCATGATCATTGATGCGGGTCTTTCCGGACAGATTACTAACTATGATGAGAACGGCACGACAATGAGTGCTAAAGGTGGTGGATTTGACTACGTGACAGCTCTTTTTCGGATGTTTAAGAATGTAGGTGTTAATGTAGGAATCATGCCTTATTCTAATATAGGCTACAGTTATTCATCATCTACCCAATTGTCGGAAGTTAATACGACAGTGCCCGTGAAGTATGAGGGGAATGGTGGTGTACACCAGTTGTTCATCGGTGCTGGATGGAATGTAATAAAGCCTCTTTCTATCGGTTTTAACATAGCTTATCTTTGGGGTGAATATGAGCGTACGGTTACTAGCACCAATACTTCAATCAATGTGCTTAGCAGGCAGTATTCCGCTTCTGTTAACAGTTGGAAACTTGATTTGGGCCTTCAGTATGATCAGCCTATTAGTAAAACAGACTTTATCACTTTAGGTGCGACCTTTACTCCTGGACATAACCTGAAATCCGATCCGGAGTGTAAGGTTGTCAGCAGGAATACGTCTATTGGAAAGTCAGATACGACCTCTTATATAATAAATAATGTACTCGATATTCCAACGACGTGGGGAGTAGGCCTTGCGTACCGTCATGGCTCCATCCTCCGTGTCGGCGCTGATTTCCAGATGCAGAAATGGGGTTCTTTATTGTTTCCCTCAATGACTGCAAATAACAACTATGTTATGAAAGAAGGACTGTTGAAGGACAGTTACAAACTGAATGCGGGAGCAGAATGGATGCCAAATCCTAAAAGTCGCAAGTTGCTTGCCCATGTGCGTTATAGGATTGGTGCTGGTTATACTACACCTTATTATTATATTAACGGTCAAGATGGACCAAAGGATTTTCACCTTAGTCTCGGTTTTGGCATTCCTATTATGAACGTCTATAACAATCGCTCGATTCTGAACATTAGTGCACAGTGGCAGCGACGTTCTGCCGAAAATCTCATTACGGAGAATACTTTCCGCATCAACATAGGACTAACATTCAATGAACGCTGGTTTGCTAAGTGGAAGATTGAATAAGTGTGAATGGCGGGTGTCTCTGCCGCTACTTTTCGTTTTCCATATCTCACTTCTTATTTCCTGCAATGATGTGCAGGAGCATACGGCACCACCAATCTATGACCGAGATTCCGTGTCGATGATGACTTCGTATGGTGTCAATACACTTATCAGCGACTCAGGCGTCATCAAATACCGGATCGTGACGGAGCGTTGGGACGTTAATACTATCAAGAATCCATCGCGCTGGTCATTTGAGAAAGGTGTATTCTTCGAACAGTTCGACGAGAAATTCCATGTCCAGGCCTATGTTCAGTCGGATACTGCATGGTATTATGACCAGAAGAAACTCTGGCATCTCCGTGGACGTGTACGTATTCGTAATATCAACGGTCTGATTTACGAAAGTGAAGAGCTTTACTGGGACGGAATCAAGCACGAGCTTTATTCTAATGTCTTTTCTAAAGTGACAACTCCAGAACGTTCTATTGAAGGCACATATTTCCTCAGTGATGAACAGATGCGTCACTATACTGTCACCAATTCCAAAGGATCGTTTGAGCGTGAGGACATGACTGGCGATTCAAAGGAGGAAGAGCAGAAGCCAAAGGCTCCTGCGGATACCATCAAGCAAGATGTTCCAATCCTGCGTCCACAAACACAGAAACATAGGAAAATTACTAATTAACTCAATCTGAACATGACTTCACTCGTCATAGGCCTACTCGTATCAATGCTTTTTTCCGCCTTTTTCTCAGGCATGGAGATCGCCTTTGTATCCAGTAACAGGTTACGGGCAGAGATGGATCGTGAGAAAAATGGCTTGTCACAAAAGGCAATAGCTGTCTTTTACTTGCATCCGAATAATTTTGTATCAACCATGTTGGTAGGCAATAACATCGCCCTTGTGATATATGGTATTCTTTTCGCCAGGATTTTTGATACCACCCTCTTTTATTCATTTGGTGATGGCATGCGAGTGACTGCGGATACATTGCTATCTACGTTGGTTGTATTGTTCACAGGAGAGTTCCTGCCAAAAACTGTCTTCAAGAACAATCCCAACACAATGCTCACCTTCTTCGCTATACCTGCCTATCTCTGTTATGTTGTGCTCTATCCCGTATCCCGCTTTGCAACTCTTCTATCCAAAGGTCTTCTCAGACTTGTTGGCGTTCGGATGAATAAGGAGGATGAAGACAAGGAATTCACGAAGGTTGATCTTGACTATCTTGTTCAGTCAAGTATCAATAATGCCGACAATGAGGATGAGATAGGCGAAGAAGTGAAGATATTCCAAAATGCCCTTGATTTTTCAGAGACGAAGGTGCGTGACTGTATGGTGCCGCGTACGGAGATAGATGCAGTAGAGGATACTGCAACTATCGAACAGCTTAAACAGATTTTCATAGAGAGCGGTCATAGCAAGATTATCATCTATCATGAGGATATTGACCATGTTGTTGGATACATCCATTCCTCCGATATGTTCAGACTTGACTCTGCAGCTGTTGCAAACATGCCGCTTAGCACCCTCCAGTCTTCGCTTGTCAGAACCATTTCTTTCATTCCCGAGACCATGCTTGCCTCGAAGCTCATGCGAATGCTGATGCAGCAGAAGCGATCGCTGGCCATTGTTGTCGATGAGTTTGGTGGAACCAGTGGTTTGGTATCGTTGGAAGATATCATGGAGGAAATTACGGGTGAGATAGAAGATGAGCATGATAATTCAAAACATGTGGCCAAACAGGTGGGTGACCACGAATATGTACTCTCTGCACGTCTGGAGATAGAGAAGATCAACGAACAGTTCGATCTTTCTCTTCCTGAGAGTGATGAGTATATGACATTAGGTGGTCTTATATTGCATGAATACCAGTCTTTCCCCAAACTCAACGAGGTTGTGAGAATCAAGGAGTTTGAATTCAAGATACTGAAGAATACGGCGACAAAGATCGAACTTGTGCGCCTAAAAGTCTTTGAATGACAGATTTCTCCGTGGAAATTTGCTCAATTCATTCCTTTTTAGTAATTTTGCACGCGTTTTATGGAATATTGAAAATATAAATAAAAATAACAAACAAAAAATGGCAGCATTAGGAAAAATCAGAAAGAGAGGTGTCATACTGGTGATTATCATCGGTCTTGGCCTTTTTGCCTTTATTGCTGAAGAGGCTTTCCGTTCTTGTGAAGCAACCAAGAACCAGCAGCGTCAGCAGATTGGCGAGGTGTTAGGTAACAAAATTAATGTGCAGGAATTCCAGGCTCTTGTTGATGAGTATCAGGATGTGTTGAAGATGACGCAAGGTGTTGATAACTTCAGCGAGGAACAATTGAATAGCATCAAAGATGAGGTTTGGAATTCGTATGTCAATGAGCAGATTATTCAGGCAGAATGCAAAAAAGTGGGTCTGACTGTGACTGACGAGGAACTACAGAACATCCTGAAGGAGGGTACTAACCCGATGCTGATGCGTTCTCCTTTCCTGAACCAGCAGACAGGTAGGTTCGATGTGACTATGCTCACAAAATTCTTGGCAGAGTATAAGAAAAATGTCAGTAATCCCCAACTTGCTGAGTCGTATCAGAAAATTTTTGTTTTCTGGCAGTTCATTGAGAAGCAGCTCCGTCAGCAGACGTTGGCTCAGAAATATCAGGCCCTGATCTCCAACGGTCTTATTACGAACCCCGTATCAGCCAAGATGGCTTTCGAAGGACAGAATCAGGAGAGCAATATTGAACTGGCTTCAATTCCATATTCCAGCATCAACGATAACGATGTGAAGGTTGACGAGAAGGATCTCAAGGCTAAATATGATGAGCAGAAAGAGATGTTCAAGCAGACGGTGGAGACCCGCGATATCAAGTATGTGAACTTCCAGGTAGAGGCATCCGCAGCCGACCGTCAGGCTCTGATGCAGACGATGCAGGATGCATCAACAAAACTCCAGAGCGGTGCCAACCCCGCCGAGGTCGTTCGTAAGGCTCAGTCACAGTTCCCCTATACTGGTCTTGCAGCTACAAAGCGTGCCTATCCTTCTGACATCGCTGCGAAGATTGATTCAATGTCAGTTGGTCAGACCACAGCACCGTTTGAGACGAAGTCTGATAACACGCTTAATGTGGTGAAACTGATTTCCAAGACCCAGATGCCTGACAGTATTGAGTATCGTCAGATCCAGGTGGGTGGTGCAACATTGGAAGCTGCCCGTCAGACAGCCGATAGTATATATAATGCTCTTAAGGCTGGCGCCGACTTTGAGACGTTGGCTCAGAAATACGGACAGACAGCTCAGAAGCAGTGGCTTACCTCTGCCATGTACGAGAATAGTAATACTATGGATGAGGAGTCGAAGAACTATCTCAATGCTATTAACAGTCTCGGCATTAACGAACTGAAGAATCTGGAGTTCTCACAGGGTAATATCATCCTTCAGATAACAGCCCGTAAGGCTATGGTTGACAAGTATGACGTAGCTGTCATCAAGCATACCATTGATTTCTCAAAGGGAACCTATTCTGATGCTTACAACAAGTTTAGCCAGTATGTTAGTGAGAATAAGACGCTTGCGGATTTGGAGAAGAATGCCGCTAAGTTTGGTTTTAAGGTCCAGGAGCATAAGGATCTCTTTAATTCGGAGCACAACGTGGCTGGTCTTCGTGCCACCCGTGAGACGATGAAGTGGATCTTCGATGCTAAAGAAGGTGATGTAAGCCCACTTTATGAGTGTGGTAACAATGACAACCTGCTGGTCGTTGCTCTGACAAAGGTGAATCCTGTTGGTTATCGTAGTCTTGATGGTGTAAAGGATATTGTTAAGGCTGAGGTGGTTCGTGATAAGAAGTTTGAGCAGATTAAGGCAAAGTTTGCAGGTGTAGCAGATATTGCTGCTGCCAAGGCTAAAGGTGCTCGTATCGATTCTGTTAATCAGATCACCTTCTCTGCGCCGGTATTCGTACAGGCTACAGGTGCCAGTGAGCCTGCCTTATCTGGTGCTGTTGCAGCAGCCAAGCAGGGTGAGTTTAGCAAGAGCATCGTGAAGGGTAACGGTGGTGCCTATCTGTTTAAGGTCTTGAAGAAGTCTGACCGTGAAGGTGTGAAGTTTGATGAGAAATCTACTGAGCAGCGTTTGAAGCAACAGGCTATGCAGGCTGCAGGTCGTTTCATCCAAGAACTTTACCAAAAGGCTAATGTAGTGGATAACCGCTACTTGTTCTTCTAAATCGAATTGAGATAATAAAGAGAGGGGCTTGCATTCAAAATGCAAGCCCCTCTCTTTATTATGGATGGTATTCAAAATGCTGGTAGTCTTTCATCGTTCGCCAGGAGCCACCCCATGTAAAGCCGTGCTTAAGGAATAGTTGGTAACACAGATCGCCTTTCACAATTTTGTAACGATATGGTTTCTTTCTATCCACATATGGTTTGCCGTTGGATGGCTGTATTATCATTGTTCCGTCTTTTCGATAGCGGACATACGGATTGTAGAGCGTGTTGATGTCTATGGCGAGTCCACGTGCATGGTAGGAGAGTTTCTTACTACCAGGGACATGACGGTAACAGAAACAACTGGTGTTGTTGTCTTGCATCTGTCGTTCATCGTCGGCATCATAGTCATCCGCCAGACGTATGCGCTGGATAGGGTAGTGAAAAATATATAGTTCACGGAAAATAACCAGAAGTTTGTCTGCTATGAGTTTGTTACAAACCAAGACTCCCTCATGGGACTTCTCATCATAGTCCCAGTGTAATACTTTCAGATACCGGAGGTCATTCCGTTGCACATAAGGGTTTGGTTGGTAAGTCTTACCCTGCATCTTGGCCCATATACTGTCAGGGATCTCCTGAATAGAGAAGCCTTCAGAAAGATTCTGGCTTTGCACTGTCATTTGTGTGCAAAGCCAGAATAGAATGATGATGGAGAATCTATAATAACACATCAGTACACAACTTTCTTGTTGCCTTGAATATAGATCCCAGGACGCGTAGGCCGTCCGTTAAGCCTAACGCCTTCAAGATTGTAGATGTCTGCAGAACTATCGTCTGCCTTGGGAGCACGAATACCTGAACCGCCATTGAATTCTTTTTGGGCCTTTTCAAGCTGCTCCATGAAGTCTTGGTTTGTATGCATACGGGCGTATGCAGCAGCACCTACCAGACGTCCCATATCTACATCACTCTGCCAGTGATACCCTGTGATAACACGTCCGTTGCCATATTTGAAGGCACGGGCCAGCAAGGCTTCCTGATAATCAGGTGCGATCTCAGACATCACCAACGCATAAAGCCAACCAGCACAGGCGTGACCAGAGGGGTAGGAACCGTTGTCCTTGAGAGGGTCGCTATCTGGTGTACCGCCAGTCGCCGTTGTTTCATTCAATTGGACGAAAGGACGGAGCCTCTGATAATATCTCTTACAGGTCAGGGTGGCATCACCTGCAGAGGGATAGATCGTTTTGAACAGTTTATACAACTGTGGTGAGGTTGATTCCGAGAATACCTTTCCTAAAACTTCTGAGAATATCTTGCAGTAATATTCTGCACTATCATCTACGTCCTGTTTGGCAATGTTTCCATCGTCTGTTGACCTTGCTGATATGCCGTCGATATGTGCACTGAAGTCTGTAGTGAATACCGAGGAGGATATAGACGGCGGCTCCGGAAGATACTTATATGCATCGGGTAGCTCATCTATAGTAAAATAGGCATCTGCGACAGAAGAACGCTTACTATTTTTTACGCCAGACTTTTTCTCATACTCTGTAATAGCCGACGTGATCATTGCATTAAACCCTGTATGGGAGTGCAGACGACTCACAAGGGCTGAAGCCAGCAAACAACCTGCATAGGAGTCGCTGTCCCAGTGATAGCCGGAGATGACGGAACTGGTACCGTAAGCATAACCACGAGCCAAAACCTCGTCCTGTTTGTTAGGGCATACCTCTGTCAGTATCAGTGCAAAGAGCCACCCCATCATAGCCTGACTCGACGGGTAGGAACTGATGTTTTTATACTGACTCTCGTATGCGGGTATCAGAGACGGCTGATTAAACCTGTAATAAGGTCGGATGTAGTAATATGAGGCTTGAGCCTTTTCCTGAGCCTTTTCACCGTAGGTCATACAATAGTCGAACAGTGTGTAGATATTAGGGGTGTTGCCCGCAGACAACTCAATGCCAACAACCTTCGAGAACGCGTCAAGATAGTTGGTTGTATTGGCTAGGAAATCTGCCTTTGCCTGTGCCCCCAATTCCGTGTTACGCTCTGTCTTTCCCCATTCATACTCGAGATAATCCTTAATGTATTGGACAGAGGTGGCAGCTGGAGGTCCTGGAAGAAACTCCTTTGCATTGGGAACTGGAACCTCTTGAGCTTGGATACTGCCGCAGAACAGGACTGTGGCTAATAAAATAAGCGTTTTCTTTTTCATTATTCTAATTTTGATACTTATGCGAATGCAACGGTGAGACCTGCCATAACAATGCTGACCATCGACATCAATTTGATTAGGATGTTCAGTGAAGGACCAGATGTATCCTTGAACGGGTCACCAACAGTGTCGCCGACAATACATGCTTTATGTGCAAAGGATCCCTTGCCGCCGAAGTTACCTTCCTCAATGTTCTTCTTGGCATTGTCCCAGGCGCCACCAGCGTTTGCCATGAATACGGCGAGGGTAAAGCCGCCTGCCAGACCGCCTACAAGCAGTCCGAGAACACCAGCTACACCCAGTACGCAACCCACAACGATAGGGATAATAATGGCGAGGATGGAAGGAACGACCATCTCGTGCTGGGCAGCACGAGTGGAGATCTCTACACATTGGCCATAGTCAGGTGTACCTGTACCTTCAAGGATACCAGCAATCTCACGGAACTGGCGGCGCACCTCCTGTACCATCTTCTCTGCAGCACGGCCTACAGCTTCCATGGTCATGCCACAGAACAGGAAGGCTGCCATTGCTCCAATGAAGGCACCTACGATCACCCTGGGGTTCATCAGGTTAATCTGGAAGTAGTTCATGAAGTCAGGTATGGTGGCATTGGATGCAGAGATGACTTCACCAGCCACATTCGTCAACTCCTGACCTGCACGTACCATGGCAATCTTGATTTCTTCGATATATGAGGCGAGGAGTGCGAGAGCTGTGAGGGCTGCTGATCCAATAGCGAAGCCCTTACCAGTGGCTGCCGTTGTGTTGCCCAGAGCGTCGAGGGCATCAGTACGATGACGAACCTCCTCACCTAAGCTACACATCTCAGCATTACCACCAGCGTTGTCAGCGATGGGGCCGTATGCGTCGGTAGCAAGTGTGATACCTAATGTGGATAGCATACCTACAGCAGCAATACCAATACCATAAAGGCCATGAGCCAAGGAGGCAGATGACATCGAGAGGTCGAAACCATTAGCGCAAAGATAACTGAGCATGATGGCTACGCCAATAGTGATGACAGGGATACAAGTAGAAATCATGCCTGTACCGATACCCTTGATAATTACGGTAGCGGCACCTGTCTGTCCTGCCTCAGATATCTTCTGTGTCGGTTTGTATGAGTGAGAGGTGTAGTATTCTGTGGCCTGTCCGATGATAACACCGGCGGCCAGGCCTGAAATGACAGAGAAGGAAAGACCCAGCCAGTTTTCAATACCCAGGAGATAGAGAATGGCGAAGGTGGCGATGGCGATGAGTACGGCACTGACGTTCGTTCCGAGAGAGAGTGAGCGGAGCAGATCCTTCATCGTGGCACCTTCCTTTGTACGTACCAGGAAGATTCCTAACAGCGAGAGGAACACGCCCACAGAAGCAATTAACATCGGGGCGATAACGGCTTTGAGCTGTATTTCAAGTCCCATGACACCGAAGGCAGCAGCACCTAGGGCAGCAGTGGAAAGGATAGATCCGCAATAACTTTCATAGAGGTCTGCGCCCATACCAGCCACGTCACCGACATTGTCACCGACATTGTCGGCTATGGTAGCGGGGTTGCGTGGATCATCCTCTGGAATATCAGCCTCGACCTTACCTACGATATCTGCACCTACATCGGCAGCTTTCGTATAGATACCGCCACCGACACGGGCAAAGAGAGCCTGTGTAGATGCACCCATGCCGAAGGTCAGCATGGTGGTGGTAATGGTGATAAGAGCCATCTCGTCGCCCTGATAGAAGTGGTTGAGTACAAGGAACCAAATAGCGATGTCAAGGAGTCCCAGTCCAACAACTGTCAGGCCCATCACGGCACCAGAGCGGAAGGCTATCTTCAGTCCTGCGTCCATGCTCTGGCGTGCAGCATTAGCTGTGCGTGCAGATGCGTATGTGGCGGTCTTCATGCCGAAGAATCCTGCCAGTCCGGAGAAGAATCCTCCCGTCAAGAATGCGAAAGGTACCCAGGGGTTCTGCACGTTCAGACCGTAGGCCATAAATGCGAAGAGGGCGCACAGCACCACGAAAACAATACAAACAACTTTGTATTGCTGCTTGAGGTAAGCCATTGCACCGTTGCGCACGTAAAGCGCGATCTCTTTCATACGGGGTGTACCTTCATCCGCCTTCATCATACTGCGGAAGAAGAACCAGGCCATGCTCAGTGCCACGATAGATGCAACTGGCACCAGCCAAAATACTGCGGGGATGTTCATAAATTAATGCTTTTAGTTAATGGTTTTATTTCTTATTCATCTACAAAGTCAATCATATTGGCAGCCTCGTCCTCAGGATCCTCTGAGCCCAGATCCATCATTGTGGAGTAGTTATCCTCGGTGATCTCGTCGTCATTGGGATCCTCAACCTCATTGTCCTCCTCATCGTGAGAACTGTAGTTATCTTCAACCTCGTAGTCCTCGTCCTCGCCTTCAACATCTCCCTCACTATCTTCATGATGTTTTTCGGAGAATTGCATCCTGATCTTTTCCTGCTCGGGCTTAAGCTTGGCAAAGATGGCCTCAACCCAGCCACCTTTCTCAACTTCAAGTACTTCGAAACCGTCTTCAACTTTCTTCTCATACATTCCTCCCTTCTTATGTAAACGGTCTTTGGGTAAGGTGGTTGTGGAAATGTCAAAGCCACTGAGTATGATATCCTGAATAGACTGGGGCAGGGAGTCCCAGCCACCTCCGAAGTTACGGTCAAGCACTTCAACGAGTTTGGCTGCAGAGATGTGGCGAATGTTTTCATACGTCAGATCAGTGACACGCATAATGGGACGTTTTTTAATAGCCCAGGCGAATTTCATGCCTTCTTCAAACTTAATCTGCGCAACTTTATATCCACGTTTCTCATAACTCTTCTTTACCAGCAGGATGTCTTCCTTTATATCTTCTATAAAGAAAGCGCTTTTGAAGATATCGCGATAATGTTGTATATTCTCTTTGACCTCTGCATCTTTTGTGGCTGCTTCCCACATACGTAATACATCGTTTTCTTGGATATCCCAGACACTGCTCTTAGTAACCGCCTTAATAGATAGAGAGGGATTGCTCTCGGGTACTTGTTGTTTTGTTCTTGCCATATAATCCTTATTTTTTCTGCAAATGTAAAAACTTTATTTTTTATTAGCAAGTTTTTAGGCGATATTTTTTGTAAATTTCGCATTTTAACGTATCTTTGTGCCCGATAATGGCACAACCATTGGCTGAAAGACTTCGTCCTCGCACCATAGATGAGTATATTGGACAACAGCATCTGGTAGGTGAGGGTGCCGTCCTGCGGAAGATGATCGACGCAGGGCGTATTTCTTCTTTTATTCTCTGGGGACCTCCGGGAGTAGGCAAGACCACATTGGCGCAGATCATTGCTCATAGGTTGGAAACTCCTTTCTATACACTGTCAGCCGTGACCAGTGGTGTTAAGGATGTGCGCGACGTGATTGAGAAAGCACAAAAAGGCCGTTTCTTCAATGAGGCCTCGCCAATACTTTTCATTGATGAGATTCATCGCTTCTCCAAATCTCAACAAGACTCTCTGCTTGGAGCCGTTGAGAAAGGCATAGTGACGCTGATTGGCGCCACCACTGAAAACCCATCCTTTGAAGTCATTCGTCCGCTGCTTTCTCGTTGTCAGCTCTATGTACTGAAGTCGCTGGAGAAGGACGATCTGTTGAAACTATTAGATAGAGCTCTGACAACGGATGTGATTCTGAAGGAGAAAAACATCACGTTGAAAGAGACTGAAGCCATGCTTAGATATAGCGGAGGAGATGCACGTAAGTTATTGAATATCTTGGAATTGGTGGTTGACTCTGAAGTAGCGGATGAGATTGTGATCACTGATGAACTTGTGACCGCTCGCCTCCAGCAGAACCCACTGGCCTACGATAAAGACGGGGAGATGCACTACGATATCATTTCGGCCTTTATTAAAAGTATCCGGGGTTCGGATCCTGATGCGGCGCTCTATTGGTTGGCACGGATGATAGAAGGCGGGGAAGACCCCCAGTTTATCGCACGCCGGTTGGTGATCAGTGCGGCTGAGGATATCGGACTGGCAAATCCCAATGCCCTGTTGCTGGCCAATGCCGCCTTCGATGCCGTCATGAAAATAGGATGGCCAGAAGGGCGTATCCCTTTGGCGGAGGCGACGGTTTATCTGGCTACGTCTCCCAAAAGTAACAGTGCCTATCTGGGCATAGATGCCGCTCTATCACTGGTCCGTCGGACTGGTAACCAACCTGTGCCGCTGCCTATCCGCAACGCCCCGACGGAACTGATGAAAGAGCTGGGCTACCATGACGGATATCAGTATCCGCATGATTTCCCTGGTCACTTCACGCCCCAGCAGTATATGCCTGATGCCATCATCAGCGAACGTATCTGGCACGGACAACACAATCCCACGGAGGAGAAGATATACCAGCGGATGGTGAATTACTGGGGAAAGAGGTTTGAAGATTGAACGTTGAACATTGACAATTGTGTATTGGAGCAGGAACTGATCATATATATTATTGAATTGCTGGGCACCTTTGCCTTTGCCATTTCGGGTATCCGCCATGCTGCCGCGAAGCATTTCGATTGGTTCGGCGGCTATGTCTGTGGTGTTGCCGTAGCCATCGGCGGCGGTACGATCCGCGACGTGATGCTGGGTGTCACACCATTCTGGATGACTACTCCTGTATATTTAATATGTACGGGAGTGGCGCTGCTGACGGTCGTCTTTTTTGGCAAGTGGATGGAGCCTCTGAAGAATGCGTGGTTCGTGTTCGATACGCTTGGCTTGGCACTGTTCACCATTGCAGGTATCCAGAAAAGCCTCGCGCTCGGACAGCCGTTCTGGGTGGCCATCATCATGGGCTGCATTACGGGTTCGGCAGGTGGTGTCATCCGCGATGTACTGCTGAATAATGAGCCAGTCATCTTCCATAAGGAGATCTATGCGATGGCCTGTGTGTTGGGGGGTGTGATGTATTGGCTGATGGTAGAGATCGGCACCTCTGCCGAGGTGAGTGCGATTGTCAGTTTCCTCGTCACCTGCATCATCCGCTTCCTCGCCGTGAGATATCATATCTCACTGCCCGTGTTAAATGAAGAGAATAAATAATACAAGATATGCCAGAACAAAATAACAACCAGAGAAGACAAAGAAAGCAACAGCCGGTAGATAATACCTACGGACACTTGCAGCCGCAGGCCCTTGAAGTGGAGAAGGCTGTGTTGGGTGCCCTGATGATCGACAAGGATGCCTACGCTGTAGTCTGTGAGATTCTCCGTCCGGAGAGTTTTTATGAACCTCGTAACCAGATGGTCTATACCGCCATCCGTGACTTGAGTATGGCCGAGAAGCCTGTCGATGTGCTGACAGTGACAGAGGAACTGGCAAAGCTAGGGAAACTCGACGAGGTGGGAGGTCCTACCTACGTTGCAGAACTAAGTTCACGTGTGGCCTCTTCTGCCAATATTGAGTATCATGCAAATATTGTTGCCCAGAAATCTTTGGCACGTCAGCTCATATCCTTTGCCAGCAACATCGAGACGAAGGCATTCGACGAGACTATCGACGTAGAAGACCTGATGCAGGAGGCGGAGGGCTCACTCTTCGAACTCTCGCAGCAGAATATGAAGAAAGACTATACAGCCATTGATCCAGTAATCTCTCAGGCTCTGAAAGTAATTCAGGCCGCAGCAGCAAATACCGATGGTCTTACAGGCGTATCAACAGGTTACTATAAACTTGACGATATCACCAGTGGCTGGCAGGCTTCTGATCTCGTGATTATTGCAGGACGCCCTGCGATGGGTAAAACCTCATTTGCCCTTTCCATGGCGAAAAATATTGCAGCGGATCTGCGTATCCCGATGGCCTTTTTCTCACTTGAAATGTCGAATGTACAATTGGTGAACCGTCTGATCTCCAACTGTTGTGAGATCCAGGGCTCGAAGATTTTGAACGGCCAGTTGCAACGCGACGAGTGGGAACGGCTTGACAAACGCATCAACAACCTGCTTGGAGCACCGCTCTATATTGACGATACGCCAGGCCTCTCCGTGTTCGAACTCCGTACAAAGGCCCGTCGCTTAGTGCGAGAGCACGGCGTGAAGTTGATCATGATTGACTACCTCCAGTTGATGAATGCCAACGGCATGCGCTTCTCCTCACGTCAGGAAGAGGTTTCAACCATATCGCGTTCTCTGAAAGGACTGGCAAAGGAGTTGGATATTCCCATTCTTGCGTTGAGCCAACTGAATCGTGGGGTGGAGAGTCGTGAGGGATTGGAGGGCAAGCGCCCGCAACTCTCCGATCTTCGCGAGTCGGGTGCCATCGAACAGGATGCCGATATGGTGATCTTCGTGCACCGTCCAGAGTATTACCACATCTATCAGGACGATAACGGCCGCGATTTGCACGGCATGGCGCAGATCATCATAGCCAAGCACCGTAAGGGCGCCACGGGCGATGTACTGCTGACTTTCCGTGGTGAATACACCCGCTTCGAGAATCCTGAGGACAAGAGTCTGGGAAACCGTGCACCGATGGGGGGTGGTGAAATACTGGGCTCAAAGGTGAACGGCAGCAACAATACGCCACCCGACATGCCCGAGGGCTATGCTCCCTTCGGCAGCAGCCCCATCCCGCCACCTTCCAACGACGGTCCGCTACCGTTCTAATCTGCTAATGAAAAATCTCTGAGTTTATTTTGGAGACTGGGAATCCAGTCTTCGTTGTTCTGGGGACATAGAGTGTGGATGCCGAGGTCCTGTGCGACGGCAACGTTTTTGGGACTGTCGTCAATGAAGAGGGTTTCGTCAGCAGAAACCTGCTGCCCTTGTAACATCAGTTCGAATATCTGTGCAGAGGGTTTCATCACACGGCACTGATAGCTGAGGTAGAGATGATCGAAATAGTAGTCGAGAGGGTGTCTGCCTCCGTCGAACTCAGGGCTGCATGCCCACTGCATCATGAAAGGATTCGTGTTTGAGAGCAGGCAAACCTTGTATCCCTGATGGCGCAGACGGAGCAGCATATCGAGGTTGCACTGTGGGACTGATTCAACATAGCCGTGCCAGGCATAGTAGCATTCATCCATCGTTACATACCTGCCGATGATCTTGCTGAGTTCATCGCGAAACGTTTCGGCAGATATCTTGCCGCTTTCAAGGTCTCCGAAGATGCCGTGCTGGCAGTAGGGGTCGAGATGCTGGCGGGCATCTCGTAGGCCAATCTCCTCGAAGCGGCGGATGGCGTTCTCATGACTCAGGGCAACTACGACACCGCCAAGATCGAAAGCGATATTGGTAATCCTTTTCACTTCTGGTATTTCTCTATGAGACTGTCAGCCTGGGGATCACCGAGTTCCTTGGCTCTCTGCAGGTTTGAGATGCCTTCTGCTTTCTGCCCTTTCAGGCACTGTGCCAGACCAAGGAAGAGATAACCGTCGCTGTTGTTGGCGTTGAGACCGATGCACTCCTTGGCGGTGGCTATGGCCTCGTCGTGCATACCCACGCGGATTTCCAATGAGGCCTTTTCAGCATAGTACAGGATCTCTTGTGGGTTTATCTGTATGGCGCGACTGATATCGTTGAGGGCCTGTTGGTAGAGACGGCCCTGGATTTCCGTCTGATGGCGCACATAGTAGAAGTTGTCGTTCACGCTGGCAGCCATCAGCGTCTCGTAATCGTTCATGTCGGTGACGGCATCACGGTACTTGCCCGCATTGCGGCGAGCCTCGGCTCTTGCCCATAGGTAGGGAGCGGCTTCCTTCAGATATGGCTTCGAGAAGGTGGCCAGTGTACTGTCCATCAGGGCGAGCATGGCAGTGGTGTCGCGCAGCATCTCCTTGCATTTGGCAGCACCGAAGAAAATCTCTGCATTGCGGAGGTCGGTGCTGGTAAGAGAACTAAATATCTGATATGCCTCTTCATATTTCTGCTGGGCAAAGAGAATGTTAGCCTCCAGTTGGCGGTACGACGGCTGAGGGTTGATGCTATTGGCGGCTTGTATCTCAGCAAGGGCCTTGTCGAGATTCCATGCGTCGTAAGTCTTATCGCTTTGGTAGATCACCTTATTATAAATTATACGCGCGAAGGTGAAGTGGGCATCATCCTTGGTTGTCGAACATTTGATAGCCTGCTGCATATCCTTCTCGGCTGAGGCAAAATCACTTCCGTCAGCTTCCTGCAGGGCACGGGCGGTATAGCCGTCAGGCACGTTGGGGAACTGGCGGATGAAGTCTTCGATTAGTGCAACGTACGAGGTGAAATCCATCTGTGAGGCGGAGAGGTAGAGCACAAGGTTGGCTTCTTTAAGATCTGAGGGTAACTCCTTGCGGATTTGTGTCTGTCGATATGTGGCATCATTATAGGTAAGACCAGTGATCTTCAGCGAATCTACGAAGCGGGCATCGATGGCATAACTCAGCGTGTCTTTGGCCGAAGCTGGCTGTTGCATCATGCCGATGACCTCACCGGCGTTGTTCATCAGTGGACAGCTCACGAGATTCTCCGTCATCGGCATGGCAACGGTATAATAAGCATATTCGCCTGAGATAGTTTCAGCCTTGCGAACGGGACCGCCGCCTAAGTTCTTCACTTCATGATAGGGCAGGAGCCAGGACATGCTGCCTACAGAGGCGATGGCAGTGCTGACACTGAGTGGTTGACTCTTGGGGGTGTTGACGCGGAACTTTACCACGTCGTACATGTCATTAGCGCCGAGGATGCTTGTCACCTCGAATTCTTTTCCCTGTGCGTCAATAATAATGGCGCGGACTGCACCCTTGAACGGGGTGAAGTTGCTGACAGCCTCGCCGTTGGTACCAGTATAGAAGCCGTTGGTACTGGCAATCATCGAACCGTTGGAGGTGAACGTCTTCAGGGTGAATACGGATTTCGTGGCTTTTTTCGTCCAGTCTGGCTGGGCGTTTATAGGCAAAAAGGTAAAAAGGTGAAAGAGTGAGATAAGCGTCATCCACCTAACCTTTTGATTATTGATACATCTATTTTTCATATTCTTCTATTATTTCACTTTTTTACTATTTCACTTTTAATAGTTGTTTGGCATTTTGAATAGCTGCCTCCGACACATCGCTGCCGCTGAGCATCTGGGCGATTTCTGTGATACGCTCTTCGGGTGTCAGTTCTTTCATGCGGCTGATGGTACCTATGACAGTCTCCTCCTTTTCCACACGGTAATGGGCCGTACCAAGTGCAGCGATCTGTGGTAGGTGGGTGATGCTGATCACCTGGCGCTCGTTGTGCCCCATCTCCTGCATAATCTCTGCCATTTTCTCTGCAATCTTACCGCTGACACCCGTATCGATCTCGTCGAAGATGATGGTAGGGAGTTTGACGGCACCGCTGATCATCGCTTTCAGGGAAAGCATCACACGGGCAATCTCACCGCCAGAGGCCACCTGCGAGACGGGTTGGAGTGGGGTGGAAGTGTTGGCACTGAAGAGGAAGGCGATCTTGTCCTGTCCATTGGCACCGAGTGCAGATGGAGTGACCTCTATGCTGAAACGTACGTTAGGCATGCCTAAGGGGATAAGCCGTGCTTGCATATCCTTTTCGATCTGTCGGGCGGCTTTTGTACGGAGTTTTGTCAGGGCGTCGGCTTCTTTCCGGGCCTGCGCTTGCAGCTTTGCAAGTTTCTGCTGGAGTTCACTCAGGGCTTCGTCGCTGTTCTCTATATTGCCAAGCTGATGCTTTAACTCGTCGCGCTTAGTAATTAGTTCATCAACAGTACTGACATGATATTTCTTCTCCAGATCATAGAGTTTGTCGAGGCGGTTGTTAACGGCATCGAGTTCAGCAGGGTCAAAGTCGGTATCTTCGAGTTTGGCGTTGATCTCCTGGGCGATATCCTTTAGTTCGATATAACTGCTGTCGAGGCGCTCCGTCAGTTCCTGTGCATTGGGCCATACGCGGTCGATGCCTTTCAGGGCGGAGATGGCTGTCTGCAGGGATTCAATGATACCTGTAACTTCGGCAGATAAGGCGTTGTCAGCCTCATAGAGGGCACTTTTGATTTCCTCGGAATGACTCATCACATCGCTCCGCTGCTCCAACTCTTCCTGTTCACCTTCTTCGAGGTTGGCCTGTGTCAGTTCGTCGCACTGGAATTGTAGGAAGTCCAGGTTCTGGCGGTTGCGTTCTATGTCGTCTTTCAAGGTCTCCAGTTCTCTGGCTGTTGCCTGATACTGGTTGTAAGTCTGTTGGTAGGTCGCCAATTCCTTTGCGTCATAGGCAATGACATCTACAACGTTCAACTGGAAATCCTGCTTGTTGAGCAACAGGTTCTGATGCTGGGAGTGTACATCGACGAGTTGTTCGCCAAGTTCCTTCAACATAGATAGCTGAACGGGCGTGTCGTTGATAAAGGCACGGCTCTTGCCTGACGCCGTTAGTTCGCGACGGATAATACAGTCGCTTTGGTCGTATTCGATATCGTTTTCGTTGAAGAACTCCTGCATCTTATAACGCGAGAGATCGAATTGCGCCTCAATGACGCATTTGTCTGCTCCTTGCTTGATAGACTTGGAATCGGCACGCTGTCCGAGGAGCAGACCGATGGCGCCAAGGATGATACTTTTACCTGCACCTGTCTCTCCAGTTATCACAGAGAAGCCTGGATGAAGGTCGATGTCCAGCTCTTCTATCAGTGTGTAGTTCTTTATAAATAGGTGTTTAAGCATGCTATTGCCTGATGATATCCCATGCGTTGCTCTGTGAGGCATTGATACTCATGAGCAAGTCGTAAATTTTTTCTTTTTCCTTCTGTGTGCCTTTGCCCTTATAGATGTTCGACAGTTCGTCTTTCTTATAGTCCGTCCATATCTGTGGCAACAGACTCAAAGGTTTGTTCTCATGGGCAGTTTTCAGATTTGTCTCCAGTGCTTCTGAGATCTGAGTCCGTCCACGTTCTGCATTATTTGCCATCTCATCGAGTCCCTTACGGTAATAGTCGTATTGTAGTTGTCGTATAGGTTTCATTGACTCGTCAAGGTAGTCGTTGATGATGGCAAAACGATTACGACTGTCTTCGAAAGATTTCCAGCCAGGGAAACCAAGATTCTGAGCATTGTTCACGAGATACATACACCGTTGCAGTACATCGGTACCACCCATGGGTGAGAAACTGTCAAGATTGAGACCGATGATTAGATAGGCATAGTAAGCTAAGAGGGCTGTAAGTTGATTATCCACCACCTCGTCGTCATAATTCAGCTGATCAAATTGTGCGAACTCAAATAAGAAATTATCATCCTTATTATTATATAAGGTAGAGGTATATGAAGAATTATAGACAGGTCGGTTAGCTTGGATCAGTGCAGAGCCCTCAAAGCGGTTCTCTTCACGTATGTATTTGGTGAGGGTAATATTGAAACTACACTGGATGCGTTCGTTTTTTTGGAACTGCAGGTTTGTCCACTGTCGTTCGTTGACAAACTGCTCCAGTGTCTGCTGCAGATTCTCAAATACGCTCACGTCCGTACCCTGTATCTGACTATGGTTAATATTGATTCGTACTTGCAGTTCCTGAGCTGAAGAAGTGATATATGAAAAGTGAAAAGTGAAAAGTAGTGGCAGAAATCTCCGCCACCACTTTAGACTAAGACGAATGTAATGTCTGTTCATTCTTATATTCTTGAACTTCACTTCTTATTTATTGCAACTTTGATTCCCTCAGACGAATACGTGTCAAGACCTGCTTGGTGTTGTAGGTAAAGTCACCGGAAAGGATCCAACTATAATACCCGGGATCGATGCGTAATACATCTGCCACTGGCAGACCCTTATGCTTGCCGAAGTTGAATACCTCTGTCATTCGGGGATTCCCGTCCTTATCAAGCAGCGGCTTACCGTTGCGATCCTTGACTTCTCCCCATACGATACGTCCTGCGAAATCAATATTGTTGTTGGTTTTGGAGAACTCTGCGAGTTTATCCATATCGTTTTCCAGCACTTTCTCGGGATCCTCATTGGCACCAGGCGCATATTTGTCAAGCTCTCCCATCAGCACACGGTAGGTGGCCTCAGTATCCTGATCCGCACGATGGGCTTCGAAGTCTTCTTCCATCTTACGTCCACAATAGAACTTGTAAGCAGCAGCAAGATTACGGCGCTCCATCTTATGGAAGATGGTCTGCACATCAATCAGGCGACATTTTGAGAAGTCAAAATCGATGCCTGCGCGCAGAAATTCCTCCGCTAACAAGGGAATATCAAAATGGTTGGAATTGAAACCTGCAAAATCACTGCCAGTGAAGATTTCCGCAAGTTTCTGTCCAAGTTGCTTGAAGGTGGGCTTGTCTTTTACGTCATCATTACTGATGCCCGTTAGAGCAGCCACTTCCTGCGGAATTGGTCTTTCGGGATTTATCAGTTCATTCCCGCGAAGTTCCTCACCGTTCGGAAGCAACTTAATATAGGAAATCTGGATGATGCGGTCTCTAACCATGTCAAGACCTGTCGTCTCCAGATCGAAGATAACCAGCGGTTTTTTCAGATTCAGTTTCATCTGTCAATACTAATCGTTAATCAGCATCGGCATCATCAGCATCAGCACATCCTGATTCTCCGGTTGTTCAGAGGGCAGAACGAGACCTGCGCGACTGGGATCTGCCAACTGAATGATAACATCGGTACAATCGAAGTTACTAAGAACTTCAATGAACGATGAACCCTTGAAACCAATGCTCATCGGTTGGCCATTATACTCACACGTCATACGCTCTGTAGCCGTCTTTGAGAAGTCGTAGTCTTCTGCGTCAAGCTGTAAGGTAGCGTCTTCTACATGGAAACGGATAAGGTTGCTGGAGTCGTTGGCAAAGGGCTGGACACGACGCAGGGCGGCCAATAGTCCGAGACGATCCACACGCAGTTCGTTGGGATTGCTTTGGGGAATTACAGAGTTGTAGTTCGGATAACGGCCCTCAATGAGTCTGCACTGGATGGTACCATCACCATAGTTAACTTCTGCGTTACGCTCATCGAAGCGGATGGTCACATCACCACCGTCCTTACCTAACAGATTTCGCAGCAGATTAGCAGGTTTCTTTGGCAGGATGAATGCTGCGGGCTGCTCGCTCTTGATCGTAAAGATTTTATTGCGTACAAGCTTATGACCATCACTAGCCACTACGGCCAGACAATCGGGGGTCAGGTCGAAATAGATACCGTTCATCACTGGGCGCAACTCATCCTGAGCTGTAGCGAAGATGGATCGGTTGATGTTCTCTGCGAGGATGGTGTTAGGCAGGGTAATCGTATTTGCATACTCGTTTAGAGGCTGAGTTGTGGGGAACTCATCTGCGTTTTCAATAGGTAATGAGAATAGTCCGTTCTGATAGGAAATCCTGACGAGGTTCTGTTCTTGATTAACTTCGAATGTGATGGGTTGCTCGGAGAATCCCTTGACGGCTTCTAACAAATCGTGGTTACCAATGGCAAAACGACTATTTCCGTCACTTTCAGTAAGTTCTAACTGTGTCTTCATCACGTTTTCGCTGTCTGATGCTGTCAGATACAGCATGTTGTCTTTGATCTCGAAAACGAAATCGCCAAGTATGGGCAAGGCGTTCTTACTGTTAATCACTTTTGAGAGAGCAGAGAGCTTTGAACTCAGTGCGGTGCTTGATACTGTAAATCTCATAGTTTTATAGTTTCTTTTTTGTTCTTGATTACATATTTTATAATTGAGCACAAAATTACAAAAAAACGTTGTAATGAACAAAATTTTTTGGAGAAAATGATGCGATTCAAACTATTTTTAGTAATTTCGCCACGTGAAAACTTAAAAATCAACAAATAAAAACAATTAAGTAATGGAATTAACAGGTAGAATTATTGCAGTGTTGCCTGCCCAGAGTGGTGTGTCTGCACGTACTGGAAACAACTGGATGTCTCAGGACTATGTGATTGAGGTTCCTGGACAGTATCCTAGAAAGTGTCTCTTCCGAATCTTTGGTGAGGACCGCATCAAGCAGTTCAATATCCAACAGGGTGAGGATGTTACTGTTCAGTTTGATATTGATGCCCATGAATTCAATGGACGTTGGTTCAATGATATCCGTGCCTATAACGTTATACGTGGACAGGCTGCTCCTGTGGCTAATGCGCCTCAGACAAGTCCTTTCCCGCCCGCTGATGGTGCAACGGCTCCGTTCCCACCAGCACAGGAACCTGCTGGTGAAGGCAGTGCTGACGACCTTCCGTTCTAATCTGTTGTGACAAACGAGTATCAGATAAGGGTTAAGCCTGAGGTTGCGGCACAAGAAGACCGCTTGAAGATGTGGATTGCCGAGGAACAGGGAATCGACGTCAGAACCATCTATGGCATCAGAATCCTCAAACGGAGTATTGATGCTCGTCAGAGACAGATATACGTGAATCTAAAGGTTCGCGTGTATATCAATGAACAACCTGCGGATGATAATTATGTTAGGACTGATTATCCTGACGTAGAGGGGCGTCCGCAGGTTGTTGTTGTGGGAGCCGGTCCGGGAGGACTCTTTGCCGCACTTAGGCTTATAGAACTCGGCTTGCGCCCTATCGTTCTGGAAAGGGGGAAGAATGTTCACGACCGAAAAAAGGACTTGGCAAACATCACCAAAACGCAAAAGGTAGATGCAGAGAGTAACTACTGTTTTGGCGAGGGTGGGGCAGGTGCTTATTCCGACGGAAAACTATATACCCGTTCGAAAAAACGTGGTAATACAGATAAAATCCTGAACGTTTTTTGTCAGCATGGGGCATCGACGGCTATCCTTGCCGATGCCCATCCGCATATTGGAACCGACAGACTGCCCAAGGTGATAGAGGCCATGCGTAACACTATTATTAATAGTGGTGGTGAGGTACATTTCCAAACGAAGATGACCCAGTTGATTTTGGAGGGAAATAAGGTGGTGGGATGTGTTGCTGACAAGGAATACAAGGGGCCTGTCATTTTGGCTACAGGTCACTCAGCGCGAGACGTTTACCGTTATTTGTCTGAAGCAAAGATTGAAATTGAGTCAAAGGGTATTGCTATAGGTGTCAGACTTGAACACCCTGCCCAGTTAATCGACCAGATACAGTACCATTCCAAACAAGGCAGAGGCAAATATCTGCCAGCAGCAGAGTATGCGATGGTGACGCAGGTAGATGGACGTGGTGTCTATTCTTTCTGCATGTGTCCTGGTGGGTTTGTTATACCAGCAGCCACAGATAAGGAACAGATTGTGGTAAATGGCATGAGTCCTGCCAGTCGAGGTACGCAATGGAGTAACTCAGGAATGGTCGTGGAGATAAGACCAGAGGATATTGAGGGCGACAGTGTGCTGAAAGTGATGCACTATCAAGAGGAACTTGAACGGATGTGTTGGCAACAGGGCAATATGCGACAGACGGCGCCAGCCCAACGGATGGCAGATTTTGTAAACGGTAAGTTGAGTTATGATTTACCCAAGTCGTCGTATGCGCCTGGGTTGATTTCCAGTCCGCTGCATTTCTGGTTGCCTAAGATGATCTCCAAACGCCTGCAGGAAGGTTTTAAGACCTTTGGACGTAATGCCCATGGGTTCTTGACGAATGAGGCTGTGATGATAGCCGTGGAAACAAGAACTTCTTCACCTGTACGTATTTTGAGAGACCGTGATACTTTGCAACATGTTCGTATTCAAGGACTTTTCCCGTGTGGTGAGGGTGCTGGCTATGCAGGTGGTATTGTCTCTGCGGGTGTCGATGGAGAACGGTGTGCAGAGATGTGTGCTGCCTATTTAAAAAAATAATATGAAAAAGATTTGGAGATTCCAAATCTTTTTTGTATCTTTGCCACATAGAAAAATGTTTAACTAATTAATATATACGCAACATGAACAGGGAGGAAAAATTCGTGATTACGATCAGCCGCCAGTTCGGTACAGGCGGACA
Source organism: uncultured Prevotellaceae bacterium (assembly GCA_902784615.1). Lineage (GTDB taxonomy): Bacteria > Bacteroidota > Bacteroidia > Bacteroidales > Bacteroidaceae > Prevotella. The sequence continues at coordinate 87,484 of CACZVN010000016.1, forward strand.
TGAGATTGGAGCAGAATTAGCCCGGAGACTGGGTGTAAAACTGCTCGACAAACAGATTCTGAATGAGGTTGCTAAACGCAACCGCATCGTAGAGGAGGCTATGGAAAAGATAGAAACCCGCAATCCACTCTGGCGCGATGATTTCACCAACTTCTATCAGAATTACATGAGTAAGGCTGAGTATGATGGTACTGAGCATGATCAGACATCGCATGAGTTGTTTGATGCTCAGGCTGATGCTATCAGGCATATTGCCTCAGAGGAATCGTGCGTGATTGTAGGCCGCTGTGGTTTCCATATCTTTGAAAACCATCCTAATTGTCTGAAGATTTTTATCCACTCGTCAGAAGATTGCCGTAAGCGCAGGATAGCAGATAAATACGGACTTGATCTGCGTGATGCTGCTGCGATGGTGGTGGATAACGACTATAGTCGTGAGCTCTACACGAAGACATTCACGGGCAAGGATTGGACAGATGCTCGCAATTACGATATCTCGATTGATGTCAGGAAATTCGGCATTAATGGTGCCGTAGATTTCCTGATGAATTGCATTGAGTAGTTTTTCTTGAGAAAAATTTGTGTATATACCGATTTTTTAGTACCTTTGCACGCTGAAATTTCACAGTTAGTAATTACTAAAGAATCGGTATAATGAATATTTCCTACAAATGGTTGAAGGAATTGACGTCAACAGGTCTCGAGGTTGACGCATTAGAAGAAGTACAGAGTATCAAAGGTGGTCTGAAGGGGCTCTATGTGGGTAAGGTACTTACTTGTGAGGCCCATCCGAATAGCGATCATCTGCATGTAACAACGGTAGATTTAGGCAAAGGCGAACCCTCCCAGATTGTTTGTGGAGCACCTAACGTGGCAGCAGGTCAGAAAGTGATCGTGGCAGACCTTGGTTGTGTGCTCTATGATGGTGATCAGGAGTTCGTGATCAAGAAGTCTAAGTTGCGTGGTGTAGAGAGTAACGGTATGATCTGCGCTGAGGACGAGATCGGTGTCGGCACCAGCCACGAGGGTATTATCGTGTTGCCCGAGGATGCTGTGGTAGGTACACCCGCTGCTGAGTATTATCATCTGGAGAGCGACTGGCTCATCGAGGTGGACATCACAGCCAACCGTGCGGATGGACTTTCTCACTGGGGTGTGGCTCGTGACCTGTATGCCTGGTTGAAGAGCAATGGCTACGAGACCAAGATGCATCGTCCAGACTGCTCTGCCTTCAAGGTGGAGAATCATGACCTGCCCATCGAGGTGGTGATTGAGAATCAGGAGGCCTGCAAGCGTTATGCCTGTGTCAGTGTGACAGATTGTGAGGTGAAAGAGAGTCCTGATTGGCTGAAGAATAAGCTGACCACCGTTGGTCTGCGTCCTATTAATAATATTGTGGATATCACCAACTATATCATGATGGCTTATGGTCAGCCGCTGCATACCTTTGATGCAGATATGGTGAAGGGTCATAAGATTGTGGTGAAGACGATGCCAGAGGGAACCCCCTTCCAGACACTCGATGGTGAGGAGCACAAACTTTCTGACCGTGACCTGGCAATCTGTAATGCCGAAGATCCGATGTGTATTGCAGGTGTCTTTGGTGGCAAAGGTAGTGGTACCTATGAAACCACGAAGAACGTGGTGCTGGAGAGTGCCTACTTCCATCCTACATGGATCCGTAAGTCTGCCCGTCGTCATGGATTGAGCACAGATGCCTCGTTCCGTTTCGAGCGTGGTGTTGATCCCAATGGCACCATCTATGCCCTGAAGCAGGCTGCTATCCTCTGTCAGGAATTGGCTGGTGGTAAGGTTAGCATGGAGGTATGCGACGTCTATCCAGAGCCCATGAAGAATGCTGTGGTGGAACTCAGTTATGAGTATGTGCATAATCTGGTTGGTAAGGACATCCCCGTTGAGACCATTAAGAGTATCTGCGAGAGTTTGGAGATGAAGGTGCTCAATGAGACACCAGAGGCCCTGACCCTTGAGATTCCTGCTTATCGTGTGGATGTGCAGCGTTCTTGCGATGTTGTGGAGGATATCCTGCGTATCTATGGATATAATAATGTGGAGATTCCCACACAACTGAAGGGCTCACTTGTCATCAAGGGCGATGAGGACCATAAGCATAAACTGGCTAACCTTGTAAGTGAGCAGTTGGTTGGTGAGGGCTTCAATGAGATCCTGAACAACTCGCTGACGAAGGGAGCCTACTACGAAGGTCATAACGCCTATCCCACAGAGAACTGTGTGAAGATTATGAATCCGCTCTCAACAGATTTGAATGTGATGCGTCAGACATTGCTTTTCGGAGGTCTGGAGAGCATCCAGCATAATGTGAACCGCAAGCGTCAGAACCTGCGATTCTTTGAGTTTGGTAATGTTTATACCTTCTCGCCTGAGAAAGAGAATCAGGATGATCCCATGCAGGCATACAAGGAACAGTATCATTGCTCATTGTTGGTCACTGGTAAACGTGTGGAAGGCTCTTGGGCTCATGCCAATGAAGACTCTACCTATTATGAACTGAGCGCCTACGTAGAGAATATCCTCCGTCGTATTGGTGTGAAGTATGGTATGCTGGTTCGTAAGAAGTCGGAGAATGACATCTTCTCAGCAGGTATGACCATTGAAAACCGTGGTGGTAAGAAACTCATTGAGATGGGTATCATTACAAAAAAACTCCAGAAACAGTTCGGTCTCGACAATCCTGTCTATTACGCAGAACTCAACTGGACTGCCCTGATGAAGGTGATCAAGAAGAACGAGGTACTCTATACAGAGGTGCCTAAGTTCCCAGCCGTGAGTCGTGACTTGGCATTGTTAGTAGATAATAGTGTGGAGTTTGCTCAGATTGAGCAGATTGCTCGTCAGACGGAGAAGAAACTCTTGAAGAAGGTGGAGCTCTTCGATGTATATGAGGGTGACAAACTCCCTGCTGGCAAGAAGTCATACGCCGTGAATTTCATCCTCCAGGATGAGGAGAAGACCATGGGCGACAAGCAGATTGATGCTATCATGCAGAAGCTCATCGCTAATATCAAGAAGCAGCTCAACGCGGAGCTTCGCTAACATTAAACATTAAAAATTTAACATTAAATACAATGGGAAGAGCATTTGAATATCGTAAAGCTACGAAACTGAAGAGATGGGGCCACATGGCCAAGACATTTACAAAGATTGGTAAGCAGATTGCTATCGCCGTAAAGGCAGGTGGTCCGGAGCCAGAGAACAATCCTACACTGCGTGCTATCATCGCCAACGCCAAGCGTGAGAACATGCCGAAGGATAACATTGAGCGTGCCATCAAGAATGCAATGGGTAAGGATCAGAGCGACTACAAGGAGGTAACCTACGAGGGATATGGTCCTCACGGTATTGCCATCTTTGTGGAGACACTGACAGACAACACCACCCGTACGGTAGGTGATGTTCGTTCTGTATTCAACAAGTTCAATGGTAATCTGGGTACTCAGGGCAGTCTGAGTTTCTTGTTCGACCACAAGGCAGTGTTCACCTTCAAGAAGAAGGATGGTCTGGATATGGACGAGATGATCCTCGACCTGATTGACTATGGTGTGGAGGATGAGTTTGACGAGGACGAGGAGGAGAACAGCATCACCATCTATGGCGATCCCTCTTCATTCGGTGCTATCCAGAAGCATCTGGAGGAGAATGGTTTTGAGGTGACAGGTGCTGAGTTCACCCGAATCCCCAACGACCTGAAGGACGTGACGCCTGAGCAGCGCGAGACCATCGACAAGATGGTGGAGAAACTTGAGGACTTCGATGATGTTCAGACAGTCTATACGAACATGAAGCCTGAGGAAATTGCAGAATAGATCAGTTGACAGTCAATAGAAATGCCCTTCTCATCAGGAGAGGGGCATTTTTGTTTAATAGTCCTTGTCTGTGAATACTACATCCACCAAAACCTTCTTGGGATCTTTCTCTGAATGGAAAGTATAAGCAAAGCGGTATTTATTTTCTTTATAGACTCTTAATGAAGTGGCGTTTTTCAGTTCGCTTTTTAGCATACCAACGGCGTCGATCTTTTGTAAAGTGTTCTCATTGTCTGCTACTCCTGTGAGACGATAGTAATAATGTATCGTATGTGTAGCCCGTTCGAAGGTCATACTGTCGATAGTGGTTGTATTGTCCAGTTTGACAGGACAGTTCTTCTTTGTAAACTCCTGTGCCTCCCGTGCACAGCGATCCTCCAACGACTCCTGACAAGCCGTAAACAGACCAACAAACACAACAAATAACCAAATCTTTTTCATAACGAATGCTATTTTTGGGTGCAAAGATACAAAAAAAAGCAAAAATATCCGTTTTCCGTTGTTTTTTTTGTAACTTTGCACTTCAAAGCATATAATCTGATGAACCATATAAGAAACTTCTGTATCATTGCGCATATTGACCATGGTAAATCTACCCTGGCAGACAGGTTGTTGGAGTTTACCAACACCATCCAGGTGACGGAAGGTCAGATGCTGGATGATATGGATCTGGAGCGTGAGCGTGGTATTACCATCAAGAGTCACGCTATACAAATGGAATATACCTACAAAGGTGAAAAATATATATTGAATCTAATTGATACACCGGGACACGTGGACTTCTCCTACGAGGTGTCACGTTCGATCGCTGCCTGTGAAGGTGCCTTGTTGGTTGTTGATGCCACGCAGGGTGTTCAGGCTCAGACCATCTCGAATCTATATATGGCCATCGATCATAATCTGGAGATTATCCCTGTGATCAATAAGATTGATATGCCCTCTGCCATGCCCGACGAGGTAGAAGATGAGATTATCGACCTTATTGGTTGCGATCGGTCAGATATTATCCGTGCATCTGGTAAGACTGGTGAGGGTGTGGAGGATATCCTCAATGCCGTGGTGGAACGCATCCCTCATCCAGAGGGTGATGAAGATGCTCCTCTACAGGCACTGATTTTTGATTCAGTCTTCAACTCTTTCCGTGGTATTATTGCCTACTTTAAGATCGTGAATGGTGTCATCCATACAGGTGACCTTGTGAAGTTCTTCAATACTGGTATGGAGTACGATGCCGACGAGATCGGTGTACTGAAGATGGACATGATTCCCCGTAAGGAACTGCGTACAGGTGATGTAGGCTATATCATCAGTGGCATCAAGAATTCCCGTGAGGTGAAGGTAGGAGATACCATTACTCAGGTGGCAAAACCTTGCGACAAAGCCATCGAGGGTTTCCAGGAAGTGAAGCCGATGGTGTTTGCCGGCGTCTATCCCATCGATCCGACGGATTATGAGAATCTGAGGGCCTCTTTGGAGAAGTTACAGTTGAACGATGCCTCTTTGACGTTTACGCCAGAGAGTTCTGTGGCACTTGGCTTTGGCTTCCGTTGCGGTTTTCTGGGCCTCCTTCACATGGAGATCATTCAGGAACGTCTTGACCGTGAGTTCGATATGGACGTGATTACCACCGTCCCCAACGTGTCGTATATGTGCTACACCAAACAGGGAGAGGTGAAGGAGGTGCATAATCCGTCTGGTCTGCCTGACCTGACAATGATTGAACATATCGAGGAACCTTATATCCGTGCATCCATCATCACTGCGGCCGACTATATTGGACCTATCATGACCCTCTGTCTGGATAAGCGTGGTGAACTGATAGATCAACAGTATGTAAGTGGCAATCGTGTCGAACTCCACTTTATGCTGCCGTTGGGTGAAATCGTGATTGACTTCTATGACAAACTGAAGTCTATCTCTAAGGGATATGCCTCGTTCGACTATCATGTTGACGGCTTCAAACCGTCCAAGTTGGCTAAACTTGATATTCTTTTGAATGGTGAACCTGTGGATGCCCTTTCCACGTTAACGCACCAGGATAATGCAGTGACATTCGGACGCAGGATGTGCGAGAAACTGAAGGAACTGATTCCGCGCCAACAGTTTGACATTGCCATCCAGGCAGCCATTGGTGCCAAGATCATTGCCCGTGAGACAGTGAAGCAGGTGCGCAAGGATGTGACGGCCAAGTGCTATGGTGGTGACGTCAGCCGTAAACGTAAGCTTTTGGAGAAGCAGAAGCGGGGAAAGAAGCGTATGAAACAGATCGGAAATGTGGAAGTACCCCAGAAAGCCTTCTTAGCAGTATTGAAATTAGACTAAAAACTTTATATAAAAAGACCTATGCCGAGTATTAGTTTGACAACAAGAGACGTGGCGCGAGAACTGGCCCGTCGTTACAGCACAATGACACACGAGGAGCTTGACTTACTCGAAAGCATTCTTGTGCCTATGAAATTTGCCAAGAATGAAATGATCCTGAAGGAAGGAGACACCTGTACCAACATCTATTGGATCGTAAAGGGACTGGTTCGTCAGTATTATTATAAGAACGAGAAGGAGCTCACCGAATATATGGCGACGGAGAATTCCATCGTGATGTGTATTGAGAGTCTTTTCCGTGAACAGCCATCACAACTCAACATCAAGGCCCTTGAACCCACGATTCTTATCGCTCTGCCCAAAGCGGATTTGGAGGCTGTAGCCATGAAGAGTGTGAATATACAGATTCTTTTCCGCAAGATTCTGGAAGAGTCGCTCATTCTCTCTCAGCACCATGCTGATATGCTACGCTTTGAGAGTGCCCAGGACCGTTACCAAAAACTGGTGAAGAATCAGCCCCAGTTGGTGCTCCGTGCGCCGTTGGTATATATTGCCAGTTATCTCCAGATGACTCCAGAGACGCTTTCCCGCGTACGTACGGCCACATTAATGGAAGGGAAATAAGTTAAGTTATTTTCCCACGCAGAATCTACTTTCCGACGCAGAATGTAAAATCTGCAAATATAAGTAGCTGATAATCAGTGTAAATGTCTTTGTTTTTGTGTGTCTAAAGTGACTCCGAGGGACGGTGGGGGGACGCAAAATAGGCAAAAATCTGCAAATATGACTGCCGTCAAAAAAAGAAAATTCAAACATCTGCAAAATCGATTTTCCAGTTCTTTGCACGTTTACACTTTTTAACGCAGATTTTTGCACATTCTTGCAATCGCTGTGAAGCGAGCATGGAACGCATTTGATGACAAGGTTTCAACGTCGGAAGATAAAAGGTTTAGTTTAGGTTATGGATATTTAATATGGGAATAAACTAAACCGTTCATTGGTCAAGTATACCGACTTTCTCATCTCTTTCTTTTTTGACGGCAGAAACCAGACTCCTTTAATACAGATGTTTGGTTGCTAGGAAATATAAATTCGGCAACAAAATGTATTTATTGCCGAATTTATATAACCGTACAAAACTACTACACTTCTGTCTAATAGTAGTATGTTTGTACATAATAGCGTTAACTTGATTTAGTCAAGGGGTAATTTCAGCTAGTTCCATGATGCCCACAAGCAGGGAGCTGTGAACATGGGCAATAGTCAGGAACTGGTTGATGAACTCTGTGCCTGGCTCGACAGCGAGGGGTATACCTTGCGCAGCAAATGGCCGAAAGGCGAACCG
>CACZVN010000017.1 GCA_902784615.1 uncultured Prevotellaceae bacterium
CAAACTGTACTTTTCTAATCATAGTCGTATCCTCCTTTATTCTTTACGTGGGTCAATTGCTTTCACTGCACCCTGATCCTCGGTACGACGACCGTAAGAGCCGGTGAATTTCTTCAGAGCCTCATTGGCATCCATGCCGTTCTTGATAGCCTCCATCATCTTGCCGAGGTGTACATACTCATAACCGCAAACCTCGTTGTTGGCATCGAGATACATCTTAGTGATGTAACCCTCTGTCAACTCCAGATAACGTGTGCCCTTGGCAACGGTACCATAGAGAGTACCAGTCTGTGAACGAAGACCTTTACCCAGATCCTCAAGACCAGCACCGATAGCCAGACCACCCTCAGAGAAAGCACTCTGTGTACGGCCATAGACAATCTGCAGGAAGAGCTCGCGCATAGCGGTGTTGATAGCATCGCAAACGAGGTCGGTGTTCAGAGCCTCGAGGATGGTCTTGCCCGGCAGGATCTCAGAAGCCATAGCGGCAGAGTGAGTCATACCTGTGCAACCGATGGTCTCTACGAGAGCCTCCTGGATGATACCGTCCTTCACGTTCAGGCTGAGCTTGCAGGCACCCTGCTGAGGTGCGCACCAGCCAATACCGTGGGTGTAACCAGAGATCTCCTTGATTTCCTTTACTGCCACCCATTTGCCCTCCTCGGGGATAGGTGCAGGTCCATGGTAAGCGCCTTTGCAAACGCTACACATGTTCTCCACTTCTTTTGAATAAATCATTGATAATAAAACATTTAAATGTTAAACAACTTAATAAGTCCTCTTTGTAGCCTACAAAATTACGCGTTTTTCGTGAACTTTACAAGTCTTTTTCCACCCATTTAGACATTATTAACATCAAAAATCAGTCTGTCGGAGGTTATCTCCCGACAATTATGTAATTTTGCAACACAAAATTGACAATGATGACAGATATAGAATTAGATAAAAGAGTAGAGCGCGCCGTGGAGAACTTCATGGCGGGCTATGGCTGTTGCCAGAGTGTGGTAGCGGCCTTTGCCGATTTGTATGGTCTTGACGACACCTTAGCCAAGAAGGTGGCAGCAGGTTTCGGAGGTGGTGTAGGCCGTCTGCGGATGATGTGCGGTGCCGTCTCTGGTATTGTGATGCTCGTGGGACTGGACTGTGGACAGACAGAGGGCAGCGACCGTGAGGGCAAGTCGGCCTGTTACAAGGTCGTACAGGAACTGTTGGCCAAGTCGAAGGAGCAGAACGGCAGTCTGATCTGTGCGGAGATCCTCGGCTTGAAGGGTTACGAGAAGGCAGCCAACAGTTACGTCGCCTCAGCGCGCACGGCCGAATATTACAAGACCCGTCCCTGTGCCGCCAAAGTCGAGAGTGCCGCCCGTATCTTTGCTGACTACCTCAAACAGAAAGAAAATCGCTGATTTGACGAATTTGACGGATTTGACACATTTTGTTACGACTTTCTCACGCGTACCGTGTGCGCGCAGTACCCGTGATAGTTTTCTAGTTTATCCTCCACCCACCCCCACCCAATAAACCTTACAGCGTGCCTGTCCCCCTGTGTCACACTGGCGATGTAGAACAGGACGGAACTTATCTATACATCCCTCTGTATATGGTTCCCTGCCTTTAATTCTCATCCTGTCTAACTGTTATTTTCCTTTAGTAATGCCGCCTACCACATCGTCGTTCTCGATGGTGGTCTCAGCCTTCTTCACGCTGGCCTTGAGTTTGCCAAAGCGATAGGATAATGAGAAGTTGATCCTTCGTCCGCGTTGGGCTGAGTCGCTATAGCCAAGGATGTCGCCCTGAGTCGTGCAACTGATGTAGTGGTTATACTTACTGAACAGATTATTGGCATTGATTCTCAGCGTGAGTCGGTCGTCTCTGAGGAACGAGCGTTGCAGAGAGAATCCATACTGCGTCCAAGAACGCTGGTAACTGTATACATTTTCCACGGTATGCCCCGTCTGTCCATAGACGAAGGCTGCAAACCGCAACTTCCAGGGCAACTGCTGACTGCCGTTGATATAGTAGAAGCCTGAGAGTCCGTTCTGTTGGAGATCAAGACTGGGGTTGCTGATGTTATCGTAACACATGTTGAAATTGGTAGAGAGCGTGGTGGTCTTAAAGGGTTTCCACTGCACATAGCCCTCAAACTGCCAACGATGCAGGCGCTCAAGGTTTCCATATGTCTGATAGCGAACATCATCTTTGGCATAGACTAATCGTCCGATACCGTCGTTGAGGTATGTGTAGGCTGGTGCCAGTTGCAGCGTGAGCCAGCGGCCTATATACGAATAGAGAAGGTATATGTTCTGTTTCCGGCTGCTGCTCAGTTCTGCATTGCCAAACGTCACCTGTGTAGGCGAACTGACTACGGCAGGATTCAGATAAGATATGCCCGGACGGCTGATGCTGGTAACGTATTCTAACTTCAGCGAGTTAGCATCGTTGATCTGGTATTTCATGCTGACCTGTGGGACCCAGTCGTTCAGGTGCCGCCCGAAATCACTGTCGCTGCCATCGGGATAATGGCCCTTCATGTAACTATGCTCATAGCGCAGTCCTGCGCGGGCTGACCATTTGCCCAGACTAAGCATATAGTCGGCATAGGCCGCTGCCACTTGAGTGGTATGCTCAAACTGACTATCGTACGTAGGGTAAGGCGTAGCAGCGTAGAAGTCCTGCACGGTATGGCTGCTATTGCTGCGATAGATGTATTTGCCACCAACCTCCAGTTTGTGCCCTTCGGCAATCGGACGCACGTAATCTGCCTGAAAGGTGTGCTCGGTAAACCGTTCGTGGCTGTCGTTCAGCATGCCCGTATAGTTGAACGGTGCGTTCTGGACATCAGTATAGTTGCTCTCTTGCTGATCGTTTTGGCGCGTCAGGGCGAGCATATAAGAGAGAGTGAACAACTCGCCCTCGCGACGCGCCTTATGCTGATAGTCCAGACGCCCGTTCCAGGAGTGGTGGTTATAGCCAGGCATCCAGTAAGTGTTTGAATAGCCATAAAGCAGGTTGTTTGTTGGAGAAAACATCTGGGTGGTACCCCCACCCTTTACATCCAGTTTATAGAAATAGCCGCTCAACGAGGCGGAGAGCAGGTTCAGCGAGTCGATATCATAACTGGCATCAATATCGGCATAGTGGATGTAGCCGGGATTGGTACCATTATTCTGTCCTTTCATCGTATTGCCCGATGACACATAAGTACGTTCAGCATAGTTGATGTTTTCCGTTTCTTTGGCCGACATGCCACCATAGCCGTAGTTCAAACTAACGATTGCCTTACCTAATTGGGTGGTCAGATAGGCTGACAGGTTAGGATGCTCTAGCGTGTTATAGCTGGCGGTTACCGATCCTGTTACACCGTCCAGTCGTCGGCCGTCCATCATCACGATGTTCAGGATGGCATCCACGCCCTCAGCATCCTCACGGGCCCCAGGGTCGGTGATGACCTCTATGCGCTTGATGGCCGAGGCTGGTATCGCTTTCAGGATCTCCTTGGCATTCTTCGACAAACTGGGGTCGTAGTGTCCGTTCTTATAGATCTTGAAACTGTTGTTGCTCTTTACCTTGATGTTATCCTCACCATCCACCGTTACCATCGGCACCTTGCGGAGCATGTCAAGTACGGTCAATGTCTTCGACTCCTCATCGGCTTGCACGTCGTAGGCGATACGGTCTATCTCCTGCTTGATGAGTTGGCGCTGGGCCTTGATCTCAACGCCCTCCAGTTCCCTATTCCATGTGATGGAATCGTTTTTCACGCTGGTTGAGTCAGTCAGAGTCTGAGCCGTGGCTATCCCTCCTCTCGCTGCCAGAAGCAGCGAGAGGAAAACAATCTTCAAACCTTTCATGCGGGATTTACTTCTTGAGTCGTTCGATGCCCATATCAAACAGATTCTGTATGAACTCATCCTCAGTCTTAGCTTTCAGTTTCTTAATCTCTGCAGCAACCATCTCCTTTTCTGCCACATCAAGTGAATCTGCGTTTTTGCAGAGTTTGTATATACTAGTAGCCCAACTATTGGCGGCAGGACCTTCTGACTTTTTCAGAAAAAGCGTTCGCAGGTTGTTGAATTTATTTAACCACGCTTCTGATCCATTGTAACCAAACGCTTCATTGATCTTTTCAGAGAGATCTATTTCCTGTCCGTTGATGATGATTTTGCGGCTGCTATTTCTGCCCTCACTGTATTGGGGCATCGTGGCATAGGTCTTTGCCAGACGGACGGTGATTTCCTTTTCTTTCTCTGCCCACTCCATCGCATAGGCATAGCGCTTTGTCTTCTCTGGGTCGTTCTTGTCAAGGAAACAAGCATAGATATAACGCGAGCCTTTAATATTGCCTAAGCCCACACTTGCAGATCTGCCTTTGCCAACGACCAACGAAGCGTGATTGCCACAATTACCAGAGTTAAGGCTGTAAGCTTCTTCCTTATCCTTTTCGAAAGCTTTTTCTATATCCTTAATCAGCTGTTTCTGCTTCCTAGTGGGCGAAGGCAGAATGAAATCGTAGATATCCATCTCGCCCTCTTTAATGCCCGTTTCCGGGTCTTTCTCCAGCGAATGCTGGGTTTTAATTTCAGAACGGTTTTCATTCAGCAAGGCCTCAAAGGCTTTCTGGATGTTCTGTTGTGCATTTGCTGCTGTGGCAGATAGCATCAGCATCGTAGCCACCATTAAGTTTTTACTCTTCATATGCAATGTAATTTGTTTGCTCGTTAATATATATGATAGTACCATCTTCTTGCATTACGGGAATGTAACCATAGGCAGCCAATTGGGCATCAATGGTTTCCTGCTCATACTGCTCCAACTGCCAATCTATGTTCCTTTTTTCCTCCTCCATCTGAGCCATCAGGGCATAAGCCTTGTTGTAATCGTGGAGTGTAGGATCCTGCTTGCGCATGCTGCGCTTCTTGGCTGGTACAGGTTGGGCATTCTCCTCGTGCCTTGGCATTGTGTTTGGAGCCTGGTCTATTGTTGATTTCTCAATATGCTGTATCGTAGTTGTATCAGACTCGGCTACTAAGGCGTCAGAATCAGTAGCTGGTGTTTCAGAGGAAGGGATTGTCAGGTATAACATTCCTGCCACGATGGCCGCAGCTGCCACCCACCCCATCCATCTGCGCTTGGACTTTTCTGCAGGCTTCATTGCCTCCAGTTCAGTGAACAATAAACGATACTGCTCCCACTCGGCTGGTATATTAGCCTGGGCAAAGTACTGGCTTAGGATGTCTTCCTCCTCCAGCGTCGATGTACCCGCCATGAACTTGTCGAGCAATCCTTCTATGTATGCCTTGGTGTACTGTATCATAAGTTGTTTCTACGTTTAATGTCTTCTAATAATGCTCTTCGTGCCCTTGCCAGCAACGTGCTTACCGATGTAATCTCTATACCCAGCAATCGGGCTATTTCCTCGTGACTTCTCCGCTCCACTTGTCGCATATATAATAATGTGCGCTGTGTGGTAGGCAGTTGTTTCAGTCGGTTCGTCAACCATTCGTCATTTTCCTTCATCTCCAACATGTCGTGGGGACTGGTAGTGAGATTGACGATGGCTGCCTCGTCGAGCGTCTCAGGCTGTCGTCGCCTCTGGTGGCTCCTTAGTAGGTGTCTCGCCATCAGCGAAGCCAACGCCTCTACAGAGTCGTAGCGATCCAGTTCGTCGTGCATCTGCCATAGGCGTAGCATGACATCCTGGGCGATGTCTTCTGCCTCGTCTCTGCCCGCTCCGCAACTCAGACTCACGCCAAGAGCCATCTTCCGCCACGAGCGGGCTTGCTGTTCAAATACACTTCTGTCCATGCCGATACTGCGCCGTACACTTAATAGACGCACATACTTGCCAAAACCAAACTTCTTTTAGCATAACTTAACATCAGAAGAACCTTCCTCCTGTTATTCTGTTAGTTCGAGGCTTTTTCTTTGATCCTGGAGCGCATGCTGCGGACGGAACTGCGCTTGACGTCGAGGATCTTGGCAATAGTCTCGTCATCATAGTGCAGGTCATCTTGCAGGATGAGGAAGATGTACTGGGCGGTGCTCAGGTCTGCATATAGACGTTCCCACTCCTGCCAGCGCTTGGGGCGCAGTTGGGCAAAGTAATCAACAAGGCTCTGCAAATCGTTGGCCGAGGCATCAGCGAGGGATTGCTTCTCTTTGATACGATTGAACCATTTGACTCCCATCAGCAGTTTTGTCGAGATGCGTTCCCGTCGCTGGGTGATCTGTTCCTTAAGCTGTGAGATCTCCTGCATATTGGCTTCCCCGCTTTGTTCCAGACGGAAGCGGAGTCGACGCATCCGCCTACGATGCCACCAGACGACCACCATCAAAAGCAAAAGAAATGACAAAATTACCCCCCCCATTATCGTGAACCGCCTGTAAAACAACTTTTCCCGTTGCAGTTCGTCGAACTTCATCTGCCAGTCGGCCATCTGGCTTACCTTGTTGGCCGATGCCAGCGAGTCGGCGAACTCCTTGCTTCGCCGCTGCATGGCGTAAGCCTGTCTGCTGTCGCCCATCTGGCTATAGAGTTCAGCCAATAATTCTAGTGAATGTATATAATTCTTTTGGTCCATACACCCTAAGGACTTTTTTGCATACGTGACAGCCTCTTCATATTTCCCTTGCTTCTGGCGAATGTGTGCTAAGGTGATATAACCAAACCCGTTAGCGTGGTTGAGCACCCAATCTGTCAAATAATGCTCAGCTTTCTCCACTTCTCCCGTCTCTTGGTACATCGCAGCAACATTACATAATATCACATTTTGTGTCAACGAGTCCACGGCGTCTATCCAGTCCAAACTATTTAGTATATAGATGCGTGCGCTATCCATTTCCTCCATATTAGCAAAGCCCGATGCCACCATCGTATAACTACGTGCCAACATCATGCTATCATTCATTTTCTTGCTACTGTCCAACAGTTTCTTAGAGTATTTCAGTACCAATGGGAAATTATTGTTCTTGTAGTTACAATAGGCCAGTCGATCGTATATCTTGTTCCGCAGCAGTTCGTCGTCTAATGTCTCTGCCAGCGTCTCAGCCCTCTTCAGGTCTTTAATGGCCTCGGGAACATTCTTCAAAGCGTATTTCACGACACCCCGATAGTGGTAGGACATCGCCTGGTGCCACTTGTCGCCATGCAGGTCGTAGTACCTGACGCTTGCCGCGATCATAGAATCATTAGTAATCTGCTCATGACGGGTCTTGATCTCCACCATTGTCATCAGCAGTCCATATTCTGCCTGTTCTTCTTTCGAGAGCGATGACATGTCCATATCAGCCAACAGTACTCTTGCCGAGTCCGGCTGTTGTTCAATAACTTCCCATGCCTGACTGAACCTGTCAGACGTTCCACTCTTCCCACAAGCCACCAGCAAGGTGCAGAGTATAGCAACCTTTATGATCTTTCTCATACGCTGCAAAATTACAAAAAACTTGCAAATAATCCTTTGTATGGCATGAATATTATTTCCCCTTGGAGATGCCGCCTACCACATCGTCGTTCTCGATGGTGGTCTCAGTCTTCTTCACGCTGGCCTTGAGTTTGCCGAAACGGTAGGATACGGTAAGTTTGATGTTATCCTCGCCGTCGACAGTTTGATTAACTGACGCTGTGCTATCCGGCTGTACATTTCCGTTCGTAGCGGCCATGACGAAAATAATAGTCATCATTAGTTGTTTCATTTTTCTTTCCTCGTTATTTGTTAATGTGTATATCTTTCTAAAAAACAGCACGCGTCATCACGACGAATGCTGTTTATGAATCAAAATCTGAGAGCTGAATAAGCTCTTCGAGGGCAAAGGTAATTGGTATTCATAAACCCTACAAGTATTATTCAGCAAAATGATGAACTTGCCTGTTGCAACCAAAATGCCTTTAAGATCCTGATAATATGGCAGATATGTACCTGAAAGACTAGAAAAAAGTGGCTGAGAGGGACGGGCAGAGGATTGCAAATCGTGTTGGGGATCCTCCCACACCTGCCAGTTGTAGATTTCTTTTAGCAGGCGTTGGACGGCAGTTTCGCAATCCTCAGGATAGGCCAGTGTCTGCACGAACCACAACTTGCGGTGCAGTACGAACTTGGCGTAGAAGCGGCGGCCAGTCAGATGACCATTGTCATCGTGAAGAGCACCAGAGAGAATAAAGTAATCATCGCCCTTCATCTGATGGTCGGCGGATAACTCCCCAG
The DNA here is from genome assembly GCA_902784615.1 of uncultured Prevotellaceae bacterium. Taxonomy (GTDB): domain Bacteria; phylum Bacteroidota; class Bacteroidia; order Bacteroidales; family Bacteroidaceae; genus Prevotella. The sequence continues at coordinate 8,202 of CACZVN010000017.1, forward strand.
CATATTTCCTCATGCCCTGTTCGACAGTGAGCGTATCGGTATTGGGTTCCACGAAAGCCGTCTGTACAATCTCCGTAGAATCCATCCAGAAACTGAAGCGACAACTGCCCTTGTCCATCAGCGAGTCATCTGTCTGCTCGAAGAAGGCTGGATAGCGAATGGTGTAGTCGAAGTCATCGTCTTGGTATGTCATCATCCGTGTGAGCCGCATCGCCCGCTCCAACTTTTGAGGTAATGGTGTGTCATTCTCCTTCTCATATACAGTCAACCATGTCATGACTGCTATGAACACCAACATTGAAAGAAAAAGAAACCTCTTCATACTTGCTTTTTTTGGCAAAAGTATGAAGAGATTATTTAACTGGCGAAAAAACTGTCTGACATTTGTCTGACAATTGCCCGACAACAGACTATCTATCTGATTTTGAGTTCATAAGCTTTTCCTCTGTCTGCTTCGATTTTGAGATGGGAATGTTCCTCAATGATGGGCTTCAGCCTCTTGATGAGCGTATAGAGCGTCTCGCTGGCATCGGGTTTCTTAGGCCAAAGGGCATCGCAGATTTCCGTCTTAGTCAACACATGCGACGAGGAACGGAAGAACATCTCCATGAGTTGCTGTTGCATAGGAGTCAACTTAACGGACTGGCCGTCAGTATCGACAAAAGAGCCCTCTGATTCGGCATAACTCAGACCACCATATTGAATAACACCTGCCAATAGCGGCAGATGTCGCCTGCGACGATAGAAACAGAAGGCAGCCCACAACAGGGTGAATGTCCAAAGGATGGAGGCTGGCTTCTGGTCGGACATGGCGAAGATGGTCGCGGCTGAGCACCTGGCCTCACACTTGAAATCCTTCTGTCGGGTATTCACGGCCAACATCGCCCTACCTCGCAACTCATCAAGTTGAAGGTGGCTGTTGAAGACCCTGATCGTATCGGCACAGATCACATCACTCTGCTGCTCGGCTAATGCCGATGCCAGAGCCTGGCTCATATCTTCTTCAACAAGCCGCTCAGTAGCGCGGTAACTCTGGAAACTCGTCGCTCCAGAGGCCATGATCAGTCCGAAGAGCACTAATACTAAATACTTCTGTTTCATATTCTTATAGATGCAGGCCGATGCCTAGCATAAGGTTATTGGGATAATAGAAATCGTATAGACTATAGCCGATGTGGAGATAGGCCTGCCGCATGACGTTGATCTTCAGAGCCAGAATCTCGTAGAAGCCCTTGAAATCCGCAGTACCGGCATTGATGAAGTTGTGGCCTATGCCGAAGTTGATGGTGAAGTAAGGCATGACAAATTCCGTACGGGCGGAGAGTCCGAGCGCCACCCTCCGATACCATGGAGCCGTCTGGATATCATCTTCGGAACCGTTCCAATAGAGTTCGGTGAGAGCCTTGGGGTTTATCTCTATGTTTGCACTCCCGTCGTAGGCACCATCAAGTGAGGCACCGACATTCAACCAGTGGTTGATATGATAGAGCGGGTTAAGCGTAAAGCCGACGACCCCATAGGTGTCTGGCAGTGCGTAGGCGCCCTCCTCGGTATCGACACCCTTGCGCTTCCACGCGCCATAGAGCGTCAGGTCCCATCCCCAGTGGCGTTCAAAAGCGGGAAGTGGCCTGTTCGCAGGCTCCCTGTCGCGGCGGTTGATATAGTAGGCCACACTCGCCTTGACACCCGCCACATTCAGACCTGCATTGGGGATGGAGGTGTTGCCGTTGCTGTAGTGGGTAATCGTGGCACCGAGGTTCAGATCCCAGTGCTTGGAGATCATCCACCGCAGATAGAGATCGACATCGATATAGGCCGTGGTCTTCGAGCCGACGACACGGTTCTCGGGGTTCGTCTCCCAGTCGTGCGCCTTCCAGCCGTAGGTCAGTCCGAAGTCCCACTCGTAGTTGAGCGACAGCCGACGGGCCAGCGTTTTGATGGTGGCACCCTGGAAGATATAGAGCGAAACGGGATTCCCCAACTGGGGATTGAAGTCATGGATACTCAATCCGACACCCTGATAGACGCCTTTGTAGATCAGGGCCTGTTCGGAGTTCTCGGGCGGTGCAAAGGCATATTTCACCTTGGCCACAAAAGAATGGTTCATCGTCCTTACCTCAGAATTATAGCCTTTCAGGAACTCGTTGGTATGGATGATATGCCCCGGCACTGCCTCCACCTCGATGCGATGTATGGTCGCACTGTCGGCCGAGACATCGGTTTCAGACATAGCAATAGCAGCGACGGGAAATGCCATCGCTGCTATTATCAGGAAAGTCGTCTTTTTACTTATCACTCTCGGGTGCCTGTCCGATCAGATCCATGAACTCGTCGAGCTTCGGCGTGATGATGATCTGCGTACGGCGGTTACGCTGCTTGCCCACCTCGGTATCGTTGGAGGCAATGGGGTTGTATTCGCCACGGCCACCGGCTGTCAGACGCTTCGGATCCACACCGTAGTCGTTCTGCAGGGCCTGTACCACTGAAGAGGCACGGAGGGTAGAGAGGTCCCAGTTGTTACGGATATTGGTCTTCTTGATGGGCACGTTATCGGTGTTACCCTCGATCAGCACGTCGTAGTCCTTGTAGTCCTTGATGATCTTGGCGATCTTCGACAGGGTCTCGGCGGCACGGCTGTTGATCTCGTAGGAACCGCTCTTATAGAGCATGTTGTCGGCCAAGGAGATATAGACCACACCCTTGAGCACCTGCACATCGACCTCCTTCAACTCTTCCTTCGAGAGTGAACGGGTCAGGTTGTTCGTCAGTACCATGTTCAGTGAGTCGCTCTTCGACTTCACCTCTACGAGGTGACGGATATACTGATTCGACTCGTTGATCTGATCCACCAGCTTCTCAATGGAAATGTTATTCTGGCTGGCATTGGTCAGACTCTTGTCGAGTGACTCCTGCAACTTGGCATATTTGGCCTCAGCGGCTTTGAGTGCCTGCTGCAGACCCTTCTGCTGATCCTCGAGAGCCTGAATACGGGCATTCTTTCCTGCCAAGTCCTCTCTGGCATCCTGTAATTTCTCCGTAAGCGACTTGTTCTCCGTCTGGCAGTTTGCCAGATCCTTCTTGCTGGCGCAACTCGTCATCATCAGACCTGCAGCCAGTACAATGAATAATACATTTTTCTTCATAACTTGTCGTTTTTTAAGTGTAACGAATGCAAAATTAGTGAACTAACCGAAAAAACCATGAATTTCTGCTTGTTATTAGAATTATTTTAATTAAATTTGCAGTCAAAAACCAAAATAGCAATGAAAAATATCAAATTCCTACTCATCACCGTCATGAGTATGATCCTTTTGAGCACACATGCCCAGATGCTATCCAAGGGCGTATCCAAAGAACTTGCAGACCATCGAAAAGCAACAATCAGTAACGTGGTTTATGATCTCACCTTCAATATTCCGTCTGATCTTAATAAAAGGGTTACAGGCAAGGCTTTCATCAGTTTCGAACTGGACACACTGGAGGATGTCATCCTAGATTTCCAAGGCGGTTTCGAGGGAAACTGCTGGACTTATACTGGCAAGAAAAACAAAAGGCGATTTGCCATGGCCACCTACCAGAATGAGCATATCATCATCCCAGCCAAGGTATTACAGTTGGGGAAGAACAAGGTGGAACTGGATTTTATGGCCCTCGACAAAGCCCTGAACCGCAACAAGGACTATATGTACACGGTATTTGAGCCTGACATGGCAAGGTCAGCATTCCCCTGCTTCTGCCAGCCAGACCTGAGAGCCGTCTTCGTCACAACCCTGTCAACGCCTTCTGGATGGAAGGCGATGGCCAGCGACAACAGTTGTCAGTTGCCCACCTACCTTTACTCTTTCGTGGCCGGCAACTTCTATGAAAAAACGGCAACCCGTGACGGACGGCCCATGCGAGCCCTCTATCTGGAAACAGACATAGACAAGATTGCCCAACTCGACAAGGTGTTCGACGAGACCGCACAGGCTCTGAAGTGGATGGAGGGCTACACCAGTATAGCCTGTCCCTTCAAGGAGTACGGCATGGTGATCCTGCCTCACTACCCCTATGGCGGCATGGAGCATCCAGGAGCCATCCAGTTTGATGACCGTCAGATCTTCCTGGAAAAATATGCCACACAGGAAGACGAACTGGCCCGTATGGAACTGATTGCCCACGAGACCGCTCACCTTTGGTTCGGCGGTCTGGTGTCCCGGAAATGGTTTGATGACATCTGGGCCAATGAAGTCCTCGCCATGTTCATGGCCTCTAAGATCACCCGCCGGCAGTACAGCCAGGTGGATCACGACCTGAACTTCATCAAAACGTTCCAGAACAGAGCCATCTTTACCGACCGCACAGAGGGTACTCACCCCATCGCCCAGGAACTCACCAATGTCAACCATGCCAGTCTGCTCTATGATAATATCCTCTATGACAAGGCGCCAGTGATGATGCGGATGATGGAGCAGATGATGGGTGCCCCTACGCTGCAGAACGGTCTGCACAAATATCTGGTAGATCATCAATTCGACAACGCCAGTTGGGATGACCTGATCACCACGCTCGACAAGGAGGCTCCCAGTGCCGGCATCCGCCAGTTCAGTGAGATATGGGTGAAGCAGAAAGGTCTGCCCACCATCCATACCAGCTATCGTAACGGACAACTCGTCATCACCCAGTCAGACCCCTTCGGCCGAGGTGTCTTCTGGCCCCAGAAATTCCAGGTCAAGGCCATCTACGACCTAGCCAAGAGTCGCACGGTGGTGGTCGATATGCAAAAGCCGACCATGACCTTCAAACTGCCGGGCAAACCCGACTATATTATCCCCAACGCCGACGGAAAGGGCTACGGCCGCTTCACGCTTGACAACGACTATACCCTGTTGATGCCCAAGCGTCTCCTCACCACCCGCAACGACCTGAACCGCTATGCCTTGCTGCTGGCCATCCACGACAACTACCTGATGGGCAAGATCCCCCCCTCACACTTCTCAGAACTCTTCCGCATGCTGGGGAAGGAGAAAAACCCGCTCATTATGTCAACGGCCATCGACCACATGTTCAAGATCGTCCGTGACGTGAGTCCTGAGCAGCGTGCCACCCTGGAACTTTGTGTCATGGACCTGTTGAACGAAAACAAAACGGATGCCTGCCACCAGTTTATCCTCCGCAAGATGGCTACCTGCGCCTCCTCTCCCGAGGTTTTAGCTCAGATAGAGCGGATTTGGCGCCAGCACGATGATCCTTTACTCAATGAATACGACTATATGGAAATGGCCTATCGCCTGGCCATCATGCTCCCTCAGCAATCTCAGGAGATCCTGAGCACTCAACGGGTCCGTCTGCAGAACGAAGATCTGAGGAAGGAGTTCGACTACGTGAGTCGCGCCTGCACCCCTGATGCTAACGAGCGCACGAAGGTGTTCAACTCACTCCTCCATCCAGAGAACCGCCAACAGGAGCCGTGGGCCTTCCATACCCTGCGACTGCTGAACTCCGATGTCTATGAGCCACAGAGCAACAGTTATATCGAGCCCAGTCTGAAATCGCTTGAATACCTGCAGCAGACCAGCGATGTTTTCTTCCCTGAGAAATGGATGAAGGCGCTGATGGCTGACCACAAGAGCAAGGAAGCCTCACTGATCATTGACAACTTCCTGAAGGCTAACCCCAACTATCCCACCAACCTGAAGAACAAGGTGCTGGAAGCCTCATGGATTCTGATGAAACAGGTGCCCTACGTGGAGCCCCCGAAGCCGGTAACCCCTGCTCCTGATGAGAAACCGAAGACAAAGACTAAGACTGCCGCCAAGAAAACGACAGCAGCCAAAACAACTACCAAGAAAAAGAAGTAAAAAATAATATAATTGAGAAAGAATGATACGTTTTTTTCAGACCCCACAGCAGACGGTGATTGCAACAGAGGTTGATCACCAGTTTAATGAACAGGAAATCAAGGAACTTTGTTGGCTCTATGGCGAGGCCACACTATTAGAAGCCACCCAACTTGATGGTTACTATGTAGGTCCGCGCCGCGAGATGGTCACCCCATGGTCAACCAATGCCGTAGAGATTACGCAGAACATGGGACTTTCTGGCATCAGCCGCATCGAGGAGTATTTCCCCGTAGCCAACAAGGATGCCGAGTATGACGAGATGTTGCAGCGCATGTATAATGGGCTCAACCAGGAAATCTTTACGATTAATATCAAGCCTGAGCCCATCAAGTATGTCGATAATCTGGAGGAATACAACGAGCAGGAGGGTCTGGCCCTCTCACCCGAGGAAATCGAATACCTGCACGGCTTGGAGAAACAGAACGGCCGTCCGCTGACGGACTCAGAGATCTTCGGCTTCGCCCAGATCAACTCGGAACACTGCCGTCATAAGATCTTTGGTGGTACGTTCATCATCGATGGCAAGGAGATGGAGAGTTCGCTCTTCGCGATGATCAAGAAGACCACACAGGAGAACCAGAACAAGATCCTCTCAGCCTATAAGGATAACGTGGCCTTTGCACAGGGTCCCATCGTGGAGCAGTTCGCACCGAAGGACCAGAGCACCAGCGACTACTTCCAGGTGAAGGATATCGAGAGTGTGATCTCGTTGAAGGCCGAGACGCACAACTTTCCTACGACAGTAGAGCCCTTTAACGGTGCCGCTACAGGTACGGGCGGTGAGATCCGCGACCGTATGGGTGGTGGCGTCGGCTCATGGCCAATCGCCGGTACCGCCGTTTATATGACGGCCTATCCCCGTCTGCATGATGACGAGGGGGCTGCCCGCGACTGGGAGGATATCCTGCCCGTTCGCCAGTGGCTGTACCAGACGCCACAGCAGATTCTGACCAAGGCCTCTAACGGTGCCTCAGACTTCGGTAATAAGTTCGGACAGCCGCTGATCTGCGGTTCTGTGCTCACCTTTGAGCATCAGGAGGGTCAGGAGAAGTATGCCTACGATAAGGTGATCATGCTCGCTGGTGGTGTGGGCTACGGCACCAAGCGCGACTGTCTGAAGAAAGAACCCCAGAAGGGTAACAAGGTCGTTGTGGTCGGTGGTGACAACTACCGTATCGGCCTCGGTGGCGGCAGTGTGTCATCCGTAGATACGGGTCGTTACTCGAACGGTATCGAACTGAACGCCGTACAGCGTGCCAACCCCGAGATGCAGAAGCGTGCCTATAACTTGGTGCGTGCCCTCTGCGAGGAGGATGTGAACCCCGTGGTATCTATCCACGACCACGGTTCGGCTGGTCACCTGAACTGTCTGTCGGAGCTTGTTGAGGAGTGCGGTGGTGAGATCGACATGACTAAACTGCCTATTGGCGACAAGACACTTTCAAGCAAGGAGATCATTGCCAACGAGAGTCAGGAGCGCATGGGTCTGCTCATCGACGAAAAACATATCGAACATGTACGTAAGATTGCCGAGCGCGAGCGTGCCCCGCTGTATGTGGTCGGTGAGACCACAGGTGATGCCCACTTCTCATTCAAGCAGGGTGACGGTGTGAAACCCTTCGACCTTGACGTGGCTCAGATGTTCGGACACTCTCCGAAGACCATCATGCGCGACAATACCGTAGAGCGCCATTATCAGGATGTAACCTATTCACAGGATAAGATAGACGAGTATCTCGACCGTGTGCTCCAGTTGGAGGCCGTGGCTTGTAAGGACTGGTTGACGAATAAGGTTGACCGCTCTGTGACGGGTAAGATTGCCCGTCAACAGTGCCAGGGTGAGATCCAGTTGCCTTTGAGCGACTGTGGTGTCGTAGCCCTCGACTATCGTGGCAAGAAGGGTATCGCCACTGCTCTCGGTCATGCACCTCAGGCTGGCTTGGCAGATCCTGCCGCTGGCAGTGTGCTCTCTGTTGCCGAGGCACTGACGAACATCGTCTGGGCACCATTGGCTGAGGGTATGGACTCACTGAGTCTCTCTGCCAACTGGATGTGGCCTTGTCGCTCACAGGAGGGTGAGGATGCCCGTCTCTATGCCGGTGTGAAGGCACTTTCTGATTTCTGCTGCGACCTGCATATCAACGTGCCTACTGGGAAAGACTCGCTCTCTTTGAGTCAGCAATATCCCAACGGTGAAAAGATTATCTCTCCGGGAACGGTGATTGTCTCGGCTGGTGGTGAGGTTTCAGATATTAAGAAAGTGGTAAGCCCTGTCCTCGTCAACGACAAGAATGCTTCACTTTATCATATCGACTTCAGTTTCGACGAGCAGCGCCTCGGAGGTTCTGCCTTCGCCCAGAGCTTAGGCAAGGTGGGCGACGACGTGCCTACGGTGAAGAACCCCGAGTATTTTGCTGATGCCTTCATGGCCATCCAACAGATGATTGAGAAGGGGTGGATCCTCGCAGGTCACGACATCTCGGCTGGTGGTCTCATCACGACCTTGCTCGAGATGTGCTTCGCCAATACGAAAGGTGGACTTCACATCAACCTCCACGACATCTGTGCTGACGGCGACATCGTGAAGGCACTCTTCGCTGAGAACCCCGGTGTGGTGATCGAGGTGAGCGACGAGCACAAGCAGGACTTCAAGGACTTCATGGAAGAGCAGGGTGTTGGCTTTGCCAAGATCGGCTACCCCGTAGGGGACAGCCGCACCATCGTCGTCAAGGCTGGCGATACCGAGAAGACCTTCGACATCGACGTCCTGCGTGACACATGGTACAAGACCTCTTACCTGCTGGATCGCAAACAGAGCTTCAACGGCAAGGCTAAGGAGCGCTTTGAGAACTACAAGCAGCAGCCTATCGAGATGAAGTTCAACAAGGACTTCAAGGGCACGCTCGCACAGTACGGCATCTCTGCCGACCGTCGTGAGAAGACGGGCATCAAGGCCGCTATCATCCGTGAGAAGGGTACCAACGGTGAACGCGAGATGGCTTACTGTCTCTACCTCGCCGGCTTCGACGTGAAGGACGTGATGATGACCGACCTGATCAGTGGTCGCGAGACGCTTGAGGATATCAATATGATCGTGTTCTGCGGTGGTTTCTCTAACTCCGACGTCCTCGGCTCTGCCAAGGGCTGGGCCGGTGCCTTCCTCTTCAACCCCAAGGCCAAGGAGGCCCTCGATAAGTTCTACGCCCGCAAGGACACTCTCTCGCTGGGTATCTGTAACGGTTGCCAGTTGATGGTCGAACTCGGTCTGACTGGCGCCAAGGGTGCCAAGATGCTGCACAACGACTCGCATAAGTTCGAGAGTGAGTTCATCACACTGAGCATCCCGCAGAACAACAGTGTGATGTTCGGTTCGCTGAGTGGCAACAAACTCGGTCTGTGGGTGGCTCACGGAGAGGGTAAATTCTCGCTGCCCGAGGCAGAGAGTGCCTATAACGTGATTGCGAAGTACAATTATCACGGCTATCCCGCTAACCCCAACGGCTCTGACTACGACGTGGCAGGTATCTGCTCTGCCGACGGTCGTCATCTCTGTATGATGCCCCACCTGGAGCGCGCCGTCTTCCCCTGGCAGAACGCCTGGTACCCCGCCGACCGTCGTCAGGACGAGGTGACTCCATGGATCGAGGCTTTCGTAAATGCTAGAAAGTGGGTAGAGGCACATGCAGAATAACATCTATTGGGATTCATTTAAGACCTTCTTTAAGATTGGCATATTCACCCTTGGTGGTGGATATGCCATGATTCCTTTGATCGAGGAAGAGGTAGTCAATAAGAAACAATGGGTATCGAAGGACGAGATGCTCGACCTGATAGCCATTGCCCAGAGTTGTCCAGGTGTCTTTGCTATCAACATCGCCACCTTCATCGGCTATAGACTGCGCAAGACTCGCGGTGCCATTGCCACAACCATTGGAACGGCCCTACCCTCGTTTCTCATCATCCTCGCCATCGCCATCTTCTTCAGTCAGTTTAAGGATAATCCCTACGTGGCGGCTATCTTCAGGGGTATCCGTCCTGCGGTGGTGGCATTGATTGCCGTACCTACGTTCCGCTTGGGCCAAAGGGCGAAACTCAACTGGTACACCATCTGGATTCCCATCGTCTGTGCACTGGCCATCTGGGCGCTCGGTGTTTCACCTATTTATATTATTATAATAGCTGGTCTCGCCGGCTATCTCTACGGCATGTTCATTAAACCTACAGAATCATGATCTACCTGTCTTTGTTCTTTACGTTCTTCAAGATCGGACTCTTCGGATTCGGTGGTGGCTATGGCATGCTCTCGCTGATCCAGCACGAGACGGTGGAGTCGCACCATTGGCTCTCGACATCTGAGTTCACGGATATCGTGGCCATCTCGCAGATGACGCCCGGGCCCATCGGCATCAATAGTGCCACCTACTGTGGTTATACCGCCATTCATAATGCGGGCTACGGGGAGATGATGGCAGTACTCGGCTCCGCCACGGCCACCTTCGCACTGGTACTGCCCTCGCTCGTCCTGATGATACTGATCAGCAGGATGTTCATGAAGTACATGAACACCCCGCTGGTACAATCGATATTCAAAGGTCTGCGCCCTGCCGTCGTCGGACTGCTCGCCGCCGCCACCCTCCTGCTCTGCAACAAGGAGAACTTCTCCACGCCTATGGAAAACCCCTGGCAGTTCTTTATCAGTTGTGCCCTCCTCGTTGCCACGGCCTACGGCACGGGTTATCTCAAAATTAACCCCATCCGCATGATCTGCTACGCGGGCTTCGCAGGGTTACTGCTATTGTATTAATCTCAGGAAACGAATCTGCAGATTCCAATATTCCAATTAATCTTCCCAACGTAAAACAGCGCCATTGCGACGGGCTGGGTCAGCACCGGGCAAGTCCATGGAGTAGGGACTGCCTGTGGTGGGACTCTTGCCGAGATAACGGTGGGTGCGCATGGACATGAGCATGAACTCATGATTCAGATAATCCTGCCACATAAAGACTTCAGCCTTCGACTCGTCGGTGGTCAGGCGGACATCACCTGCGATGCCATAGCCAGAGACAAAGAGGTAACGACCATCTTCACACTGAAGGATCACCTGGCCCTGACCTTTGTCGATTACCTTGAAACGCGTCTGAAGGCTATGATCTGAGGCATCCGTATCATAGAGCAGTCCATGAGGTAGTGCTACCATCGGTTTCTGAGTGGCCAGATTGATGATACGTATGGTCTTGCCATGAGGGATATTGCCAGAACGGTCAGCCTGTGGCTCCTCAACGGTGAAGTTGTCGAACTCGGCATAGCCTCCGTTCTTGCCTTTGTGGTTGAAAGCGAAAAGCGCGTGGCGCGAACCTTGGAACGAGATGAGCTGATAAGATAGCGGCATCTCACGACCTATCTGCTGATAATTAGTGCCATCAAGCGAGTATTCGTAGTGGGCACCATCGTGGTCGTAGTCACCCACCATGCGAAGCCACAATTTCTCTGTCGTAATCAAGGTGTCGATGGTGTCGTTGATAGCCTGTTCATAGCAGCGGAGAATGGATTGAGGACCATCCTTGACGATGCCGACCCAGGAGCAAGGCACGTTGATATTGCCCAAACCAGCCACGTCGCCATCCTTCATGCCCTTCGTATAAAGCTCGACGGTGGTGATAGAGACGGGACCTATGACACGTTGAGTGAGCGTGTTACGAGCCCACATCAATTGTTCGGCAGGCATTGTCTGCAGGCGCAGACGACCTTTCTTCAGACTCCATTTAGTGTCATCAGGGTTGTGGTTCCACTGCCATATACGGCCAAGCGCTTTGCCATTAAAATCTTCGCTGCGCTCGTACAGGGCATGTGGTTTCACCTCTGTATTGATGGCAGGCTTCAGCCATGTTCGTGGTGCTCTACCGAGATTGCCTTCAAGACCGACCATGGGCCAACCGTCTTTCCACGTGATGGGGGCAAGGGTTACCGTGCGACCTATCGAGTGGAAATCCATCATGAGCAAGGCCCACCATTGTCCGTTCTGATCTTCAACGATACCCCCCTGATGGATATTGGTGCATGCGGTAGCGTCCTGATCGACCTCGGGAATACCAAACATTGTACCATCCTCGCCTATACGATACCTGGCATCACGAGGAATCTGCGTGATGGGTGCCTGATGGTAGCCGAAGGTCTCGTCGGCTGTAATAGTGATGGTCTCGTATGGTCCCCAGATGCTCTTGGAACGACTGCACAGGGTGCGACCATTAGGACGGTAGTCGGTAGATATGAGGTAGTACATACCGTTGATCTTATACATGTGATGCCCTTCGCCAATACCACTGCCCTCAGGGATGATGACACGGTCAGTACCTTCCACGGGACCACTCATATCGGACTTCAGTTCCGTACAATGCACTTCCCCATACTTATGGATGGCATAGATCTTACCATCATCGTCGAAGAGTACGCTGAGGTCGTATATGTCACCTTGCATATTGTGGTGCTCCCAAGGCCCACGGATATCCTTCGAGGTGTAGCACTGAAGACCTTTTCCATTAATGTTCGTAAAGACATAAAACAACCCATTCGCATAACGGATGGCGGGTGCCCATACACCCTGACCGTAAACCTCCTTGTGGTTCCTCAACGAGAAGGCGTCATCGTCGAAGTCGAAGCGGTCGAAGCAATAGGAGATGTTCTCCCAATTCACCAGGTCTTTCGAATGGAGAATAACCAGGCCAGGCACAGTGTGCATGGTGGTGCCGGCCAGATAGTAGTCGTCACCTACACGGAGAATATCTGGGTCGGAGAACTCATCGTAGAAGAGCGGATTGGTATAGGTGCCGTTGCCGTTATCGGCCGTCCACGACTGGGCCGAAGTCGTCAGACTTGCCGCGGCGAAGAGAGACAAGAATAAGTGTTTCATGTGACCTGCACTTACTTGATGATGACCTTCCTGCCGTTCTGGAGATAGATGCCCTTGCAATGCGGTGCCGTGACGCGACGGCCCTGCAGGTCGAAGAGCGCACCGTCGGTCTGGACTCGGCTCTCGACGGTCTCAATGCCTGAAGACAGGTCCTCATACTTGTAACCCCACACGGAGATGCCGCTGGTACGAGTGCCGGTGAAGGCGACCACTTTCGTATCTGTCTGCTCCATGGTCTGTTCCACCATCACGCACTTATAGGTGAGGTTGTTCAGTTTGATGTGGATGTAACTGGTGCCATCGACGACCTCCCAACTGTTCTCGCCCGTCACATCGCCCGTGATGGTACCGTCGGTATTCAGTTCTATCTCGACGGGTTTGCTGGCTTCCTTCTTGGTGTGGTCGAGTTTATACTTGTGGGTCAGCAACATGTACTTGCCGGGGATCCTATCTGTGGTTATCTGCTGCGTGGTGGCAATGTCGGCACTCTTCACCTCCTCGCCCGTATATTCGAACGGTGCGGCCACCAGCCAGCCATCCTCGTTCTGGAATACCTGATGCACGCGCACTTCATGTTCCTCGCTCCTGTTCTGGAATCGCGTATGATAGACCAGATAGGTGCGCCCGTCCTCGGCAGCAATGATGCTATTGTGGCCTTGCGAGCGCTCACCGTTGTTGCCCGTGGTCTGGTTGCCCCAACTGGTATAGGCCCCCATAATGTTCATGCCACGGTTATCAGTGGCATTGGGACCGAAGTTCAACTTATAACTGGAAAACATGGCAGCCGTGCCAAAGGTGTCCACGTATGGACCGTCAGGACTCTCGGAACGGAACACGCGCATCTGATAGCCACCGTTATTATAATCGGTGGAAACACCACCAGCCGCCAGTCCGCCGTAAGTAACGAAAAGGAAATAGTAGCCGCCAATATATTCGATATAGGAGGCTTCGCCAGAAACATAGTAGCCGCCGGCAATCTTCTTACCGAAATAGGGATCGACAGTGATGCCGTTGCCCTCACCCACCTGCTCGTAGGTGACGTCATAGTCTCGCAGACCCGTGTTTTCGTCGAGTTCGAGCATCCAGATGCCGCCGCTCCAGGAACCGTAGGACATCCAGAGTTTGCCCTGCTCATCGTAGAACACGCAGGGGTCGATACAGTTGGGATAGCGCTCGCCCCAGTTGCCCGTCCCGCCATCCTTCATGGCATAGCGTTCAGGGAGGGAACTGAGCGATCCCAGCACCAGTTCCAGATCGGTCTCCTTATACGTGTCGTTCTCGAAGAAGCCACTGATAACGACGGGTGCCTGATAGCGGTAGGGACCATCGATTTTGTCGGCTGTCAACAGGATAATACTGGAATACCAGTAGTCACCGTTGATGCTGAGATACATGCACCATTTGCTCATTACAGGGTTCCATATCACGTCGGGTGCCCACATCATACCATTGACATTGTATGTATTGCCCTTGCGCGTGCTTCCCTTTTCTGCCCAGGTTTTGGCGTTGAAAATAAAACTCACGTCCTGTCCCCCCTTCTTCATGGTAGTCACCTGCGGAGTGGTGAATGCCAGATTATTGGCGGCATTGTCGCTTGTGGATGTCTGCCAAGGGGCCGTGAAGGCTGTCCAACTCATTAGGTCTGTCGTCTTGGCGGCGGCACGATGTGAACCAAAAATATAATAGGACTTTGTGTTAGGTTCCCACACGATGCTTGGATCATGCACGCTGACCCGCTTCAGTTCATAGGCTGAAACACATAATGGCAACAAAGCCAATAACAGGTAGAACAGAAATCTTTTCATTGTTTACAACATTTTAGTTATACACACACTTCGTGTGCAAAGATACAAAAACTATTTCAATTATGCAAGTCTATCTCCGGCCAATTATCACTTGTCCAGCGGATAGGACACTGGATGAGGACGGAGGCTCCTTGCTGAGCAACACTATAGCCGTGGCAGATGAAGATGTCCTGTCCGCCAATGTGATAGGCAGCACAGTGTCCTGCTGCCTCATACTCCTTCTTGTCGCCCTCGAGGAATAGTTTTCCACCACCGTCGCGCATATCAATGCCCTCAGAATCAAGATAAGGGCCTTCGACACTCTTGCTACGACCTACAGCAACGCGGTAGTTGCTCTTCGAACCTTGGCAACAGTAGTCCCAGGAGACAAAGAGATAATAGTATCCTGCATGTTTGAAGACAAACGGAGCCTCGATCGCGTTGGGTCCTGCAAAGTCGGATGTAGGATTCTTCGGAGGATTGGGATTGACAGCGAGTGCCTTCTGGCCATCAGGGGTCGAGAGGTTATAACGACGGGCAATGGTACGCGGTTTCTCACCGGCAGCGATATGCATCGTCGTGTCGAGTCGGATCAGTTGGATACCGTCCCAGAACGAGCCCCACACAAGCCAAGGCTGGTCATTGTCGTCAATCACGAAGTTGGGGTCTATAGCGTTCCAGTTGTCACGGCCTTCACGGGAGCAGATGATGGCACCCAAATCGTCCCAGAGGCCTGAGGCCAATGAACGGGTAGAGAGGAGGCCAATGGCAGAGCCGTTGCGTCCGAAGGTAGAACAACTGTAGGCAAGCCACCAGCGGTTGTGCCACTGAATAATATCTGGCGCCCACACATGATGGGTGAAACCAGGCACGGAATCGCACGTCCACTGGGGAATAACCGACATGAGGGGATCAGCCTTCACCGTCCATGTCTGACAGTCCTTGGAAGTCATCTGCTGAATACCCATGCCCGTGCAGTAGAGATAATAGATGTCACCTTCCTGCGCCATCACTGGGTCATGGACCATTGGTGTGGAGGTCTGGAAGTCTGTCCGTGGGAAGTGATGCGGCTGCCCGATGACCGAAAAAGGCATCATAAGGGCTAACAGCGACCACAATATTGTTTTCGCTTTCATAATTTACAGTATCAAGAAAAGTAGAAGGGGACGGGCTTCACAAAGTCCGCCCCCAATAAAGATTTACTAACTAACTAAATGACGCAGAATGAAATATCCGCTGTTTATTCGAACACAAGGTGAGATCCCTCACAGGTGAAGTGGAAATAGAAATCCTCACCGTCAATCGGGCTGATGCCGATGTAGTCCTGATAGTAGGTCACACCGTCGTTACCCACCATGACACACTTCACGTCGGCCGATCTGCCATTATTCGTGACGGAGACGGTCACCTTGGCACCGTCCATCGCTGCCAGCCATGCTACCCAGTCGCTCTGTCCACCGCTCGGTGTGCAGGCATCATAGCCAGCACCCCAGCCGTAGTTGTCAGCGCGGAGCACGGAGTACTCCGTAGTACCATCTTGGTTGGTGAGTACCACAAGGAAGTTATTCCAGTTGGCAGAACCGTTGGTATAGTTCACGAAACTCCTGGTATATGTCTGACCTGCGGGTACGTAAATGTATGGAGAGTGAGCAGTCCACCAGCCTGTAGAGTTGTCTTCCTCACCCAGCACGTCATCGAATTCCAGATGACCGCCTTCGATCGTGAAGTGAGTATAAAAGTCCTCGGAATCAATTTGGATACCAATGTAACTCTGCTCGTAGGTCACGCCGTCGGTGCCCACCATGACAGCCTTCACGTCGGCCGTTCCGTCACCATTATTAGTGACGTATGAGGTCACCTTGGCACCGTCCATGGCAGCCAGCCATGCAACCCAGTCGCTCTGGCCACCGCTCGGTGTGCAGGCATCATAGCCAGCACCCCAGCCGTAGTTGTCAGCACGGAGCACGGCATATTCGGTAGAACCGTCCACATTGGTGAGCACCCAGAGGAAGTTGTTCCAGTTGGCAGCACCGTTGGTATAGTTGGTGAAAGTGCTGACAAATGTCTCCTTAGGAGCAACTCTAACCTTCTCGGAGTGAGCCTCCCACCAGCCAGTTGTATTGTCGGCATTACCAAGGATGGTGTACATCTTGTCAACCACCTCGAATGAAGCGTAACCGATAACAGGCTGTGCAGCGGCCTCACCCTTATAGGTCTTGCTATAGACAGCCACCAACGTCTTGGCACCCAGATTAGCCATGTCGGGAATAGCCTGGAAGGTCAGGTCGGCAGCGGTCACATCCAGCGACACACCAGTTTCAAACTGTACGGTAGCGGTCACATTGGCGAAAGCCTCTTCGAGCGTTGCACCCTGAAGCACTTTCTTGGGCACACCATTCAGCGTCATTGACAACGGCTGCTTATCCTCAGCAGAGGTGAAGCCCCCAATAGGTTCGATGGTACTGCCAAGCCAGTTGATGTAAGAGCCCTCAGGAACGAGGAAACAACGGATGGTCGTATTAGACTGATCGGCATTGAGGTTCACCAGTGGCGATGTCTGCGTATAGGTCTTTGTCACAGTACCATTCGTCATTGTGACAATCAGACCACCGCCAGTACGGTCAACCGTCAGCGTTACCTTACCGCCGAGTTTATCTACACCAGAGTCGGTATCGGTAGCAAACTCCAGGTCACTCGTAGCCAAACTACGGTCGATATAGTCGCCCCACTCAGAGTTACCGCTCGGCTGATAGTCATAACGGATGGCTCCGTACTCCTTATAGTTGGCAGCACCACGATCCTCGTCGTTACAGATAATCATGGCGTAGTTCTTATAGGTGTTTGTTGCAGCAGGGTTGATATTCAGGTTGAACTGGGCAATCCACTTCTCACCCTCGGGAATCTGATAGTACTTAGAGAACTGAGCCCACCATCCTGTAGAGTAGTCGGTGGCACCAACGGTATATACGTCCTCTTCCATTCCCTCGATTACATCCTCACCGCCTTGGTTGTTCTTCTTGGCCTCGGCAATAGAGTCAGCCTTAGAAGACAGCCAGTCGGGAGAGTCAATGCTAAACA
Organism: uncultured Prevotellaceae bacterium; assembly: GCA_902784615.1. Taxonomy (GTDB): domain Bacteria; phylum Bacteroidota; class Bacteroidia; order Bacteroidales; family Bacteroidaceae; genus Prevotella. The sequence continues at coordinate 25,853 of CACZVN010000017.1, forward strand.
AGTCACCGCCCTCACAACTCGTAAGAGCCATTGTGGCAAGTGCAATAGCGCAGAAAACGGTTGCTATTTTATTCAAATATTTCATAATCGTATTCTTTTTCTTAATTCTTAATTCTTAACTCTTTTTTAATCAGAGGTTCACAACGGGGTGAACCGTCCAACCGTTGGAAGAGAAATAGTCAGCATTGCTGGTGTTGGTGTTAGCAGAGTTTCCCACCAGATTGGGGTTGTCATTCAGTGTTCCTTGATAGATGGGGAAGAATTCATGACCCTGCTGGTATGTATCATAAGAACTCTTGCTGAAAGTGCTGGAACCATAAGTAACAGGATCCTTCGGGGTGAACTCCACGACACCATCATTGTAGTTGGCCTTTGTCCAGAAACTGACGGCGGCGTGCTCTTTCAACTGCTGCAGACGGTCGGCGCTATAGAAGAATCCCCAACGGAGGAGGTCGAAGCCACGGCCGAATTCACAGCCGAACTCCTTCGGACGCTCCACATTGGCAATCTGCTCAAACAGTTTGTCCTTAGAGTCGAAGTCAGCGAGTTTCAGGTTGGCCAGACCAGCACGATTGCGTACTTGGTTGATCCAGTCGATAGCCTGCTGGGTAGGACCACTGATCTCGTTCTCGCACTCAGCGGCACGGAGCAGCACGTCGGAGTAGCGCATCATACGGAGGTTGATACCACAGTGCAGACCTGTCACAACCTTGTCGTAGATACCTGTGCGCAGGTTGGTATTCTTGGCCACGGGCAGTCCACCATAGTTGTTATTGGTCACATACGGGATGTCAAGATTACCCCAGTCGGCACCCTGCTGAATGGTATAGCACACATTGCCGAACTCAAAACCGTCCCATTCCGGCTCGTAGGTACCGATGGTCCAGTAGAGGCGCGGGTCAAGTGAACCACTGGTAGTGCGCTCTGCCTTGAACAGATTGTAGAGCCATGGAGAGGCCGAGAGGTCTGCCCATCCGCCGCAGTCGCCAGGACCGAAGTTCGACTCGATAGCCGAGCCCTGAGTAGCGTTGGCACTGGTGTTCACCGGTGTCCACTCATCGTCGGTACCCTGTGAGCCGTAATCCAGGAACTGAACCTCATAGAGACTCTCGTCATTGTTCTCGTAGGCAGCACCCTCACGGAAGTTGTCACCGTAGTTGGCCATCAGTTTATAAGTACCATACTGACCGTTGATGATAGCCTTCAGCACGGTAAGAGCCTCACTGTACTTATGACGCATCATCAATGCACGGGCATAATAGCCTGCAGCGGCACCACATGTGGCACGACCCTTGGCCCACTCACCGCCGGCATCACGGCTGGGCAGCAGCGTCATCGCCTCAGAGAAGTCCTTCTCCACTTGATCCCACACCTCATCGTATGTAGCATTCGAGCCATAGAGACCTTCCAGTGTAGAATAGGTGTTGTAGTCGGTAATCAAGATCGGATTCTGGTAGTATCCGGCCAGGTTATAATAGCCCAGACCACGGATAAAGAGCATCTGTCCCTTGATGCGCTTCTGCGCCTCGGAGAGGGCGCTGTCGTCATCACCGAGCACAGACAGCGTATAGTTGGTCACGTTGATGGTGTAGTACCAGTCACGCCACGACCACTGGCCGATCTCGTCGGTGAAGGCCACGTTGAGGTCGTCGAAGGGCATGTACCATACCTGTGAGGAATTCCACACCTCGTCGCCGCGGCACACGTCGAGCATATAGCCGACACGGGCATACGTACCCTCCATACGAGTGTGGTTGTAGGCTGCGATGACTGTCTCCTCAAGAGCACTGAGGTCTTCCTTGAAGGTGGCAGCCGTCTGCTGGTTGGGATTTATCACATCCAACTTGTCATTGCACGACGTAAGTGTGCCAAGACCCAGCAGAAGAACAAAGGATATTTTATATAGTTTCATATCGTTATTCTTATTTATTTTATGTAAATCTGTGAAATCTGTGGCTTAGAAGGTAAAGTTCAAACCTGCCATGAAACTGCGTGGCGTGGGATACGAGCAGTAGTTGTAGCCCGGGGTGAACGTGCCACCGGCATAGTCAACGTTATAGCCTTTATAACCAGTGAAGGTGTAGAGGTTCTGAGCCGACACATAGAGACGGACACCGCTCACGTAGCCACCAAACCACTTGTTGGGCAGGTTGGCGCCGATCTCAATGTTGGCAATCTTCCAGTAAGCGGCATTCTGGATGTAACGCTCGCTGAACAAATCGTTCCAAGCCAGTGTGCCGGGGTTCGACAGATAGGTACGAGGAACATTCGACACATACGTGCTACCATCCCACTGGTTGGCGCCAAGTACATCCACGTGCTTGTTGCCGTAACCGTAACTGGAGTTCATCGTGTTATAGAGATAATCGGTCACGTGATAGTTCAGTGCTCCGAAGGTAGAGATGCTCATGTCGAAGATGCCATACTCCAAATGGGCACTCAGACCGAAACTGACCTTTGGCAGACCGCTGCCCAGCACCGTCTGGTCGTCGGCGGTAATCTGGCCGTCACCATTGATGTCGCGATAGTAGCAGTCGCCCACCTGTGCACCGGCCTGATATTCTTCGTAGCCGTTGGCCTGAGCCGTAGCATTCAGTTGGTCAAGTTGATCCTGGGTACGGATGATGCCCTGATAGTCCCAGCCGTAGAACTGACCTACCTCTTCTCCTACTTTTGTAATATAGGAACCTGTGATATACTGCTCTGTGCCGAAACCAAGTGAAGTTACCTTATTATTCAGGGTGCTGAGGTTGGCTGAGATTTCATGCTTCAGCGCATGGTCGCGATTGCGGTATGTGAGTGAGAACTCCAGACCGGTGTTCTCCATAGAAGCGGCGTTCATGGTCACACTACCGTTCGACACACCGGCACTGGCTGGAACAGGCACTGCATAGTGCAGATCCTCGGACTTGTTCTTGTACCACTCAGCAGTGAACTCAATACGGTTGTTGAAGAAGGCCAGGTCGAGACCGACGTTCATGGTCTTTCTCTTCTCCCATGAAAGGTTCTCGTTCACAAAGGTAGAGATAGCCGAACCCGTAACAGGGTTGTTGCCGAACGAATAGGTCATGTTGTTACGAGCCATGGTAGCCTGAATAACATAGTCTCCTACGGCAGCCTCATAACCGAGTTCACCATAACTGGCACGCAACTTGAACAAATTGACGATGTTGCGGTCGATGGGGAAGAACTTCTCCTTATCGAAACGCCAACCGAGAGAGAATGAACTGAAGGTATCCCAGCGATTGTCAGGGCTAAGACGTGAACTACCATCACGACGTACAATGCCCGAGAGCAGGTACTTGCCGTCGAAGTCGTAGTTCAGACGAGCCAGATAAGAGGCCAGCGTGTGCTTGTACTCATAGGAACTGGCATCACGAGTCAGGGCATTCTGAATCTGCAGGAAGTAGGGCTCGTTCAGGTTGACACCCCAAGCGGTCAGCGTCTGAGTATTCTCCTCTTCATAGGTCTGACCTGCAACGAGGTTAATGTGATGCAGACCGATAGTGCCGTCATAAGTCAACGTGTTCTCAATCAGGGCATCAGTGTATTTACGATGACCTTTTGTCAGACGCTCATTCTCCTTGGCGAGATACACACGATTACTCTGAACCCATGCGGGAATCCAGGTCTTGTCATTGCATGAGGTCGTGCTGTATGAGAGGTTGATCTTATAATTAAGTTTGTGGTTCTTCGACTTGATACCAAGCATGTCCAGCAGATCGACATCAGCCGAGGCCGTACCCATGAAACGATCTACAACGGTGTTGCGCTGCAACAGGTTGTTGACCAGCAGGGGGTTCATGGCTGAAATGTCACCATGCACGGTATCGTAATATACGCCATAGCCGTATGCATCGTACTTCCAGCCGCTGGCTGAGCCCACAATATCGTCGAGCACCCAAGTTGACTCGTCATAAGCCTTAATAGTAGGTTGCATATTCAGCACACCAGCCAGCACGTTGCCCAGGTTTCCGTAGAGACCCTGGATATACTCATTGGCATTGGAAATAGAAGTGGAATTCTGGTCAGAGTGAGAATACACAAGACTGGTACGGAACTTGATGAACTTAGTGTCCATCGTGTTGTTCACACGGGCCGTATAACGACGGAAGTCAGGACCTGTACCCTCGATGGTACCTTTCTGGTCGTAGTAGTCCAAACCGATATTATAGGTATTGTTGGCACCACCACCACTCAGGTTCACATTGTGGTTCTGACGGATACCTGTCTTGAAAGCCTCCTTGAACCAGTCGGTGTTGGTGTTGTCCCGGAAATGGTAGTTACCATCGGCACCCAGACTGTAGCCACCGGGAAGCGGCGTACCTGAATTGGCTGCGGCAATACCGAGGTAGTTGCTATACTGATCGGCGTTCATCAGGTCATACTTGTCGTTAGAAACGACATCAATACCGAAGTAACCCTTATAATCCACCTTCAGCGGCTGGTCCTTCTTACCACCCTTGGTCGTGATGATCACCACACCGTTGGCGGCACGTGAACCGTAGATGGCACCCGCCGAAGCATCCTTCAGCACCTGGATGGTCTCGATGTCGTTCGGAGAGAAGTCACGGATGGACGTACCCATAGGCACACCGTCAATTACATACAGGGGAGCGGTACTACCAAAAGAGCCGATACCACGGATACGTACGGTCGGGTCGGCACCCGGCTGACCGTCGGTAGTGATCGACACGCCAGCCACCTTACCTTCGAGCATCGAAGAAACGTTAGAGTGAGATACGCGCTTTAGTTCGTCGGCGTTTACGATAGATACAGAACCTGTCAGGTCGGCCTTCTTCTGGGTACCGTAACCGACGACGACCACCTGGTCGAGCATCATCGCGTCGGACTCCAGCTGAATCTGATTAAGGATCGCGCGCCCACGTACGGCAATCTCGCGGTCCTTGTAACCAACATAGCTCACGAGGAGAGTTGCATTAGCGGTAGCATCAATGGTGAAATTTCCATCGAAGTCAGTCACAACGCCACTCTGGGCACCCTTCACTCGGACGGTGGCGCCAATGAGTGCCTCTCCATTCTGATCAACAACCTGACCACTTACCTTGATGGTCTGGTCCTGTTGCACGGATGCCGTCGCAGTAGCCGGGCAGACTGTCAGTCCTGCCAAAGTTCCCAAGAACAGCATCGCAGAGAATAATACTTGTTTTCTCATTGTGAATTGTTTTTAGTTTAGAATTATATTATAATGTTAATGAAATTTTTCGCAAAAGTAACCTGCTTTGACATAAATCAAGTGGACAAAACGATTTAATAGGTGGACAAAACGAAAATAGGTTAACAAAAAGTATTATTTCTACAAAACAGACACTTTTCGTCCACCTTAGGCGGCAGTATAGGAACTTGGACTCACCCCAAACATTTTCGTAAAACAACGGGTGAAATACTTGGGGTCATTAAAGCCAACCTTATACGCGATCTCGGTAATATTACGGTTGCCCGTCTTCGCAGAGAGCAACTCCTTGGCCATGTTCAAGCGGTAATTACGGATAAACTGTCCGACAGGTACGCCAACCTCGGCATTCAGATGCTTACTGGCCACGCTACGGCTCATGCCAACGGCATCACAGAACTCCTGAACGCCAAACTCTGAGTTCGTATAGTTCTGCTCCATGATCTCCATCACGCGTTCCATAAACGGCCGGGTGCTCTGCTGTACCTCCTCCTTATCGGCCTCAACACTCTTCGACACACTCTTACGGTAACGCTCTTGGTTGTCGAGGATATTCTGGATACGCGACTGCAATTGAACGGGGTTTTCAGATTCCTGTAACACTTTACGGATCGGATTAAGCAACTGCTCTGCCTCACGACGCTTCAGTTCAGCCACCCGTCTGTTATAAATGTAGATAATCAGTCCGACGAACAGGAGACTTAGCAACAGACGGAACCACCAACTGTTCCAGAAATACGGACTCACCACAACCTCAATCGAAGCCGTATCAGAATATTCTCCAGACAAGGTTGACATATACCTGACCTCAAAGGTGTATCGTCCGGCAGGCAGTGCACTATATCGAACGGAATGCTCACCAAGTTTCAGAGGCGTCCATTCCTTTTCAAGACCTTTCATTCTATAACTGAACACAGTCTGTTCCTCATTTCCATAATCCAAGGCAGAGAAAGCGATTGAAAAAGAACGATTGCCTTCGCGTAACTGGATGGACGAAGCAATGGAAATATCCTCCGACAGGTAATCACTGCCAGCAGTCACCTCTTGGTTATCCACCATCAAATGGGTAAAGACGAGTTTACCATATGGTTTGGACTCGTTGTTCTCCCCAAGCACCTCTATCAAGCCCCCTTCACTACCTAGATAGATAACGCCTGCATCGTCTCTGGCTGCTGAGTTCCAATAGAAATGGTGATTGATCAGACCTTCGTTCTCATAATAATTGGAGAAGATATGAGTCTTAGGGTCATATACCGACAGGCCATTCTGAGTCGCCACCCAAAGACGGCCGTTCAGATCCTCAACGACACCCTTCACACTGCTGAAGGCTAACCCGTCTTCCGTGGTCAGCGCCTCGAAATGTCTGCGGCCATCTTTGTCATCCTTTACCAAACGGTATAGCCCATAGCCGTTACTACCCAGCCAGAGGGTACCATCCTTCGTCTGGCAGAAAGAGGATATCTTATCTACTATTCGGGAACCTGGCTCGTCAAGTTTATGGGTAATACCCTCCGTCTTAAACGGTCTGTGGCCCTGACGCCCTGAGTTGAGATCGACGATTCTTAAGCCTTGCATACAGCCCATCCACAGGAAACCGTCACGATCGACGATGGCGCCAATGCTACCAGTTACATGACGACATCCTTCAAACGGTTCTTCTATCTTCTGTGTCTTGAAATCATAATAGAAAAGACCCGCATTACTGCCAATCCATAATCCATCATTGATCGTGTCATTGGCAAGTGCTCCAACGAAGGTGGTACGTATAAAATACTCCTCAGGAAGTTCGAGGCGTGATATCCTATGCGGGCTATTTCTGTCAGTCACACAGACACCGCCTCCCCAAGTGCCTATCCAGAGCCTGCCATGCTGATCAGCAGCAAGAGCAGAGACACTGTTATGCGACAATCCGGAATTAGAGACCGTGTAGTGGATAAAATCCGTCGAGCCTTTTTCCCTGAGGTTCAGTCCCCCTTCCACCGTTCCTACCCACAGACGGTTATCGGGATCAACATACATGGCGTTGACGGGATTAGGCGACAGTGAGCGGGGATCACTTGTATGAATGGAGTTACGCAGCAACAGTCGGCGGGGTGCCAGACAGGTAATACCACCCGACTCCGTACATATCCAGATATGTCCATGAAATACTCGGATACTATGTACGAAATCACTCTTCAACGGAGGGTTGCTCTCTGTGGTCCATGTCGTGAAACTGTCTGTCAGGTCATCATAGATGTTAACACCAAACAGAGAGCCTACCAGCAGATGATTGTCTGGTGTTACTGCCAGGCTCGACAGGAAAACATGCGAAAGCGATCCCGGTGCACTGGAGTGATGATACTCATCAAGTTTCTGCTTATAAGGATCATAGCGGAAGAGTCCCATGTTGGTTGTAATCCACACGACGTTATTACGTTTCAGAATATCGGTAATATAATGGTCTTGCAATGGTTTCAACAAGGCAGATATCTCTTCACGCACCAATTTTCCGTCTTTCTCAACCAACCTGTAAAGCCCGCCATCTATGCCAATCCACGGCTTGCCATTGCCTTCCAAGTCACAAATCGCCATGTCGAGCATTCGCCACGGATGAGGATAGGCACAGATCCGATCGATCTCCCCCTTTTCCTTAAACGTCACAAGACTGACCTGCTGATTGTTGATAATCCAGATACGACCGATGGCATCACGGTAACACCTGATGGAAGGCTGGGACATCAACTTCCGAAGTTCAGGATGGTCTGGCACCACAGCATTCATCGTCCTCAGGTCGATGATGTTGATACCCTCATCGAAGGCCACCCAAAGCCTATGGAAATCATCCTCGGTAATACTTCTGCACGATTTACTGTTCAGGTCCAGCCGAGGCTCCATAAAACTATAGCCGTCATAGCGCACCAGTCCACCACCAAAGGTGGAGATCCAAAGGAAGCCGTTTGAGTCTCTGAAAATATCGCTGACATTATTATGGGGAAGACCGTTGCTCAAATCCAGATACGAAAGATTATACCGCTCCGTCAGCAGGTTCTCGCTGCCGACAACGGGCAGCGAGAATACCAGACAAAGGGCTATCCAGAACGAGCGGATCATAAGCGAATCAAGCCGTTTTCTTCTCCCTGATCACGAAGACACAGGCAGCGGCAATCATAAAACTGACGCCAGCCACGATCATCATCGTCGATTGATGATGGCCCACTAACGCGAGGATGGCTCCACCACAAATGGCAGCGACGATCTGCGGGATACAGATCGTACCGTTGAACAGGCCAAGATAGGCACCCATATGACCATAACCCTGCAGGGCATTCGTCACGAACGTGAACGGCATGGCGAGCATCGCTGCCCAGGCACAGCCGATCATCAGGAAGGGAATGAACTGCATGTATTGGTTATGGATAAACGGCACCATGGCAAAGCCGACAGCACCGATCACCAGACTGACGGAATAAGCCAGTTTCGTGTTCTTGAACTGCGGAAGCAGGGCGGCCCAGATTACGCTACCCACAGCCTGTACGGCAAAGAGGATACCCACCCAGTTACCTGCCTCCTGGAAGGCCTCACTCGACGCATCGGTCGTGTCCCATACCACCTCGGCAATGGCACCCGTGGTATAGTTCCACATATAGAGCATCGCCGCCCAGGAGAAGAACTGCACCAGACCAACCTTCCAGAAGGTGGAGGGCGCATTCTTCAACAGGGTGATCCAGTTGGCACTCTCTTCCTTCTCCTCGGAGACGGGGTTATACTCCGCATACTCCTGCGGATTCCACTCCTTCACCTTCAACGTCGTATAAATCACACAAAGGATGAGGATAGCGGCGCCGATATAGAACGACCAGATAACCGAGTCGGGCACCACACCCTTCTCAGCCACGTTGCTGATACCTATGAACGTGAAGATGAAAGGGAACACGAAGCCCAGTACCGATCCTGCGTTACAGAGGAACGACTGGATACTGTAGGCCTTGGCCTTCTGCTTCTCGTTGACCATGTCGCCCACGAGCATCTTAAACGGCTGCATCGCCATGTTGATCGAGGTATCGAGGAACATCAGGGCTACCAGTCCGAACATCATCGCGGCACCGACCGTCAGTCCCAGCGACCCGGAGTTAGGGAGCAGACACATCACCAGCACGGCCACGGCAGCACCCACAAACAAATAAGGGATTCGCCGCCCGAAACGCGTCCACGTCTTGTCGGAGAGCGTGCCGACAATCGGTTGCACGAGGATTCCCATCAGCGGTGGCAGGATCCAGAAATAACTCAGGTTGTGAGGATCGGCACCAAGCGTGGCAAAGATCCTGGAGATGTTGGCACTCTGCAGGGCGTAAGCGATCTGCACACCGAAGAACCCGAAACTCAGGTTCCATAATTTCCAAAAGGAAAGATCAGGTTTTTGTTTCATATTTTTGTTTATTTTGTTGTTCCGCGAATGATAAGGCGGGTGCGCACGACGCGCTTCTCCACCTTGTCTATCGGACTGTGTCCCTCCACCTTGTCCATCAGGATCTCAGCGGCTTCCTCGCCCACCCGGTGGCCGCGCTGTTCCACCGTCGTCAGCATCGGGTCACAGGCGATGGCCCGCTGACCGTTGGTGAAACCGCAGATAGAGATATCCTCTGGCACTCTGTATCCCGCATGCTTCGCGGTATAGAGGATACCGATGGCCGTATCGTCGTTCACGGCGAAGAACCCGTCGGGCGGTGATTCCAGCGCCAGAATCTCGGGCGTCACCGTCTCAGCATCCACGCGGTTGTCACACACGCAGATCAGTTTCTCATCGATGGGCATGCCATGCTTTAGCAGGGCATCCTTATAGCCGTTGTACCGGTTCTTGGAGATCTCCAGGTTCATCGGACTGCCATAGAAGGCGATACGCTTACAGCCCGTCTCTATCAGATGGTTCACGGCGTTATAGGCACCCATATAGTCATCGACCACCACACGACTGGCATTCACGCCCGTACAGATACGGTCGTAGAACACAATCGGAATACCGGCATCCAACAACCGTTGGTAATGGTCGTAGTTCCGCGTGTCCTTCGCCTGTGAAACGATGACCCCGCAGACCTTATTACGGTGGAAATTCTCGCAGATTCGAGTCTCGCGCTCATACTGTTCCCCGCTGAGGGCCACCATGATACTGAAGCCCCGGGCAGCGGCGGCCTCCTCAATGCCCGTCAGAATGGAAGAGAAATAATAGTGGGTGAACTCCGGTACGATGACACCGATCACCTTCGACGGCATCACCCGGCTGTGGCGCAGGGCCTCACCGATGATGTTGGGCAGGAAGTTGTGCTCACGGGCATACTGTTGGATGGCCTTGCGCCTCTCCTCGCTGATACGGGGCGAGTCTTTCAGGGCGCGCGACACCGTTGCCACGGAGACTCCAAACTCCTTGGCAATGTCCTTCATCGTCATCGGTACATGCTCTTTCATCCGGTTTTTAATTATTTACGATGCAAAGGTACAAAAAATACAAATAACTGCCTCTATTTCATAAGAAATAATGTACACACGCGCCCGTGCAAACGTTTGCATTGTACAATTATATTTTTTTTATTATAAAAAAGAACAACGTATTAAAAAGAATCCTATCTTTGCACCGCATAACCTAAGCCTCAGAAGCTTAAAACGATATAACAAATAAACAATTAACTCTAATTAAAAGTAATGATGAAGCAGGTAAACATTCATTTTCCGCTTAGGATGCTCGGCCTTATATTGGGGCTGTTCCTATCCGTGAGTGCCTTTGCCCAGATCGAGGTTAAAGGCCATGTGAAAGATGCTACAGGCGAAGACATTATCGGCGCAACGGTACGCGTTGACGGCACACAAACCGCCACCGTGACCGATTTCGACGGTAACTTCGTACTGAAAGCCAATGAAGGTGCAGACATTACCGTCTCCTATGTAGGCTATCAGAATGCCACGGTAAAGGCTGCGCCGAGCGTGGAAGTCACGCTGCAGGATGACTCTCAGGTTCTGGAGAACGTGGTGGTCATCGGTTACGGCCGTGCCAAGAAGAACGACTTGACCGGTTCGGTAACAGCCATCAAGCCCGACGAGCTCTCCAAGGGTATTACGAACAACGCCACCGATATGTTGGTGGGTAAAGTGGCTGGTGTGGATGTCATCACCAGCGGTGGTACACCCGGTGCCGGTGCACAGATCCGCATCCGTGGCGGTTCGTCACTGAACGCCTCCAACGACCCGCTCTATGTCATCGATGGTCTGACCATTGATGGCAATACTGCTACAGGTATGTCTAACATCCTGGCTATGATCAACCCGAATGATATTGAGACCTTCACCGTGCTGAAGGACGCCTCCGCCACCGCCATCTACGGTAGCCGTGCTTCCAACGGTGTGATCATCATCACCACCAAGAAGGGAAAGAAGGGCAGTGCGCCCATGATTTCCTACAATGGCGATGTCACCGTCTCAACCATTGCCAAGAAATATGATGCCCTGAATGCTACGGAATACAAGAACCTCGTCAACAGTATTGAAGGTCTGGACGCTTCCAAGTTGGGTAATGCAGATACAGACTGGCAGGACGAGATCTTCCGTACAGCCATCAGCACCAGTCACAATGTGTCTGTCTCCGGCGGTCTCTGGAACATCCCCTACCGTATCAGTGGCGGTTACAACTCATCACAAGGTATCGTCAAGACCTCTTGGATGCACCGTGCCAACGCCAGTTTGAACCTCGCTCCGAGTTTCTTCAACGATCACCTGAACCTGAATATCACCGCCAAGTACATGTACGAGAAAGACCGCTATGCTGATGCCGGCGGTGCCATCGGCAGTGCACTCAGCATCGACCCGACACGTCCCGTCTATACCAATGATGAGACCTCCAGATTCTTTGGCGGTTACTATCAACCGTATGTCAGCGCCAACTATAGCGATCCCGACTGGGCATATACCAACAACTCAAATGCCCCGCAGAATCCTCTGGCACTTCTGGAGCAGAAAGAGACACTTGCCAGTGCTAATGACTTCACCGGTAATTTTGAGGCCGACTATAAGATTCACGGTTTCGAGGATCTGCATATCCACGCCAGTTACGGTGGTCAATACACAGAATCAAAACAGACCGACGTGATTTCCAAGTACTCCTATTCCAACAACTACTTTGGATGGGACGGTCTGACACGCTATTACAAGTACAGCATCACAACGAACGCCTACGCCCAGTACCAGAAGGAGTTTGACGCCCACTTCATCGACATCATGGCCGGTGCCGAGGAAAGCCACTACCACCGTCATGGTTTCAACGAGGGACAGGGTACAGATCCTTATACCGGCGAGGCTCACAACCCGAGCATCCGTTCAGAGAAGGAGTGGGCTACCCACAACACCCTGGTGTCTTACTTCGGACGTCTGAACTATACGCTCCTCGACCGTTACATGCTGACAGCCACATTCCGTGCTGATGGATCATCCAAGTTCTCCGAGGACAATCATTGGGGTTACTTCCCCTCTGTGGCCCTGGCATGGAAGATCAATGAGGAGAAATTCATGAAAAATATCAACTGGTGGAATGAGTTCAAGCTCCGTCTGGGATGGGGTATGACAGGTCAGCAGGATGTCAATGCCGACTTCGGCTACGCTCCGCTTTATGTCATCAGTAACTCTTACGCCATGTACACCTTCGGTAACACCGACTATTACACGATGCGCCCGACTGCCTATAACCCCGACCTGAAGTGGGAGACCACCACAACTTGGAATGCAGGTCTCGACTTCGGATGGCTGAACAACCGCATCACCGCCAGTCTTGATACCTATCTCCGCCAGACCAAAGACTTGCTGAATACCGTTACCATTCCTGTTGGTACCAACTTCGGCTCCGTCCTGACACAGAACATCGGTGAGATGAAGAACTACGGTATCGAGTTCTCCATCAACGCCAAGCCTTATGTCAGCAAGGATTTCACCTGGGATGTCAGTTACAACATCTCCTGGAACCACAACGAGATCACCTCTCTGACTAAGGATGCCGACGATGACTATTACATCAAGACCGGTACCACGATCTCACGTGGTAACAGCACACTGATCCAGGCCAACACCGTTGGCAAGCCACGCAACTCATTCTTCGTTTACCAGCAGGTCTATGACGAGGCAGGCAAACCCATCGAGGGTATGTATGTGGATCGTAATGCCGACGGCCAGATCAACGAGAGCGACAAGTACTTCTATAAGAGCCCGGCAGCCGATGTCATCATGGGCTTCACCACCAAGTTCCTCTACAAGAACTGGGATCTGAGCGCTGCCTTCCATGCCTCATTCGGCAACTACGTGTATTACAACTACCTGTCAGACAAGGGCTCCATCAGTGCTTCCGGCCTGTATTCCAACAGTGCCTTCACCAACACCTTCCCCGAGGCTGTTGAACTGGGATTCACCGGTGTCGGTACAGAATACTACCTCTCTGACTACTATGTCCGTAACGCTTCCTACGTGAAGTGCTCCAACATCACGCTGGGCTACACTTTCCCGAACCTGTTGAAGAACCATCTCAACGGCCGCATCTTCGCTACCGTTCAGAACCCGTTCATTATCACGAAGTACAAAGGACTTGATCCTGAGGTCGCCAGTGGTGTCGATAAGAACCCGTATCCGCGTCCCCGCAGCTTCCAGGTCGGCGTAAGCCTGAACTTCTAAGAGAGATTTAAAGATTAACGTTTAAAGAATATAAGATTATGAGACATATATTTGCAAAAACGGCTATAGCAGGTCTGCTGATCGCAGGTATGACCTCCTGTGCCAATGACTTGAATATCTCATCTATCGACCCGCAGACCTCCACGTCTTACGAGGATATGCAGTTGCTGGCAAAGGTCTATGGAACCCTGGGCATGACGGGACAGCAGGGACCTGCGGGATCTGGTGACATCAGTAGCGACGAGGGTGAGTCTGGATTCTACCGTACCACTTTCAATCTTGAGACACTGCCTACCGACGAGTGCAACTGGGCCTGGCAGACTGATACCGACATCCCTCAGATTACGGGTATCAGCTGGAATGCCAACAGTGGCCGTACCCAGTGGGCCTACCAGCGTCTGGGCTTCAACGTGCTGCTCTGCAACTTCTATCTGCAGAACACCGCTGACAGGGCCGACGACGCCTCTTATAAACTCTACCGCGCAGAGGTACGTTTCCTCCGTGCCCTCTTCTACTGGTATTTCCTCGACCTGTGGCACAAGGCTCCTTTCAAGGATGAGTCGAACTCCATGAACGACCTGCCTGTAGAGAAAGTCGGTAAAGACCTCTATGACTGGTTGGACAACGAACTGACCGCCATTGAGAGCGACATTGCTCCCATAGGGCAGTTTAATACCGCCAGCGACTTCGGCCGCGCCGATGCCGGTGCTGTCTATCTGCTGCATGCACGTCTTGCACTGAACTCTGAAGTCTATACTGACGGTGCCGTCAAAGACTATGCCAAGGCTATCAAGTTCTGTGACCAGGTCATCAGTGGTCCATACGCTTTGAGCAATACAGCCAAGACCAATCCCACGAACGGTCTGACCTATAGCGGCTATGCACAGCTCTTCATGGCCGACAATGATCAGAATAGCGATGCTATGAAGGAGATCATCTTCCCCATCCGCCAAGATGGTGTAAAGACCCCGAACTACTCCACAGCCGACTATCTCGTCTGCTCTACCCGTATCGCAGGTATGCCTTATGCTGGCACGAAGAACTGCTGGAGCTGTAACTACGCCCGTCCGAACCTCATCGAGAAGTTCTTCCCGAATGACAATATCCCCATGCTTATTGATGAAGACGGTGATAAAGTTAAGAATTACAAGATAGAACACAAGATTGTAAAAGAGGATAGCGTTACCCTCCGTGATTTTACTGAAGAAGAGGTAATTGCCGCAGATGATGTCCTTGGGGGTGCAACAAAAGCGATTCTCCTTGCTGCAAACGATGATCGGGCCCTGTTCTACGCAGGTGCTGGTGGTGGTGTCCGCAAACTGCGCACGGACAAACTGAACAACTTCCTTGATGGCATCTCCATCGTGAAGTGGCAGAACATCCGCGTGGACGGTGGAGCGGTCTCCGATCCAGAATTCCCTGACACCGACATTCCTCTCTTCCGTCTGGCAGAAGCCTATATGACCCGTGCCGAGGCTAAGTGGCGCACAGGTGACGGCACAGCCATCAACGACGTGAACGTGCTCCGCGAACGTGCCAACGCACAGCCGCTGACTCAGCTCACCGAGCAGGATCTCATCGACGAGTGGTGCCGTGAGTTCTACATGGAGGGCCGTCGTCGTTCTGACCTCATCCGCTTCGACATGTTCACTGGCAAGAACTATGTCTGGGCCTGGAAGGGCGGTGTGGCCAACGGTCAGGCTGTGGATAGCCATTTCAAATACTATCCCATCCCGATGGACGACATCAATAACAACAAGAACATGACCCAGAATGCTGGATATTAATTTGAAGCCAAACTATTTAATATTGTAAGTTATGAACAAGAAATTATTCAATATAGGACGCCTGTTCTCCTTCCTCGCAGTAGCAGCCCTCATGCTGACTGCCTGCGAAAAGGATGACAAGAGCAATCCCACATTCAAGGCCACCAGTCCGAGCTTCACGCTCAACGTGCCTGCGAATGCTGCCAATAATGTTTATGACCTGGTCTCCTCCAGCACCCTGGAACTGACCTGCACGCAACCAAACTACAATGGCGTGCCCTACGTCACACAGTACCATGTTCAGGTAGCCCTGAGCGAAGACTTCTCCGTATATCGTGAGTTGGAGACACCTTACACGACAGCTAAGATGGGCGTGGATGCCTATGAGTTGAATACCGCCATCCTCGACATCTTCCATGAGATAGAGGGCGATATCGAGTATCCCGCCGAACCGAGACCCGTTTATATCCGTCTGCGCGCCAATGTCATCAACATGGCAAACACCGTGCTCGACGAGGCTATGTCCAACACCATCGTACTGCCCAACGTACTGGCTACGTTCAAGGCTCCTGAGTTGTCCTACCCGACTTCCTGCTACATCGTCGGTTCTTCCATCGGCGACGGCGGTGACAAGGGCTACTGGGGATACTGGAAGCCGATGGCACCCGTCTATGGTGGCGAAGGTGAGTTCTACACACTCGTCTATATCCCTGACGGCGGACAGTTCAAGTGGGGTGAGGCCGAGAACGACTGGCGCGGCTTCGACCGTGTGGCCAAGTTCGACGACCAGGCCAATGCCGGTGTCCATGAGGCTGCCAACGACGGCAACATTGAGTTCAGCAACGGCGGCTGGTACACCATCCACGTGGAGACGGCCCTCGGTGCCACGGAAGTAGCCTGGACGTTCCATATCTATCCCGGAGCAGCCTATGTGATCGGTAATGCCGCCGGTGGCGACTGGACCGACAGTAATGCTGACTGGCAGATGACCGCACCCGCTGGTGACGGCACATGGGAGTCACCCGCATTCACGGCAGGTGGTGAGCTCCGTGCCTACATTAAGGTTCCCGGACGCGACTGGTGGAAGACCGAGTTCACACTCTACAACGGTGGTCTTTACTTCCGTACAGCCAATATCCCGAGCAACTGGGCAGAGGACGTAGGCGCCGAGTACTCCGTCGCTTGTTCTGCAGGTCAGAAGCTCTATGTGAACTTTAGCACCAACACTGGTGAAGTAAAATAACTTAAAACGTAAATGGATATGAAAAAGATATTTCAATATGGCTTTGCAGCCTTGGCGGGTCTCGTACTCGCCAGCTGCAACGGCGATTACGAAGACTGGAAAAGTCCACAGGGTTACGGCCAGGAGAGTGCTGCCGAGAAATATGGCGTGACCATTTCTGCTGGTGCTGATGCCAATATCACGATGCCTGTTGACAACGACGACATCAAGTTAGTGTCCCTCTCTGCATCCAGTGAAGATGTGACCGGCTTTGCCATGAAGAGCCTCACTGTCAATGGCGAGGAGATCAGCGGCACCATCAACGACGGTAACATCATTGTTTCAGCCAGTAAGCTGAACAGCATCATTGAGAAGCAGTTCAATTCCCGTGCCTCCGTCAAGCGTGACATCACCGTCGAGTCACAGGTTTCCCTTATCCTTAAGAATGGTGATGCCGTGACCGCCGATGTGGTAGGCAGCACCGCAGCCGCCCTTACGCCGAAGGCTACACCAGCCATCGACCCGAATGGTTACTATATCTTGGGTAGTTTCGTTGAGAACGGTTGGGACCTGTCTAAGCCTATCTGGATGACGAATGAGGGCGACGGCGTCTATTCAGCTGTTGTGACCCTGCAGGGCGACGGCGGCCACTGGTACAAGTTCTACGAGGGCTCCCACTGGGATGCCAGCGACTGGGACATTGCCAACCAGGGTCAGATGGGTTCTGCCGTGGATGGCGACCCCGCACTGGAGGGATTCGTCGTCTATACCGGCGACACCGAATTCCCGAATGCTCCGAGAGTTGACGGCGACGACGGCAGTCTGTACAAGATCACCCTCGACATGAAGAATCTGACCTACAAACTGGTGCGCCAGGCCGTGAACTACTATATCATCGGTGGTCCCAACGACTGGGGTGAGTCAGCCAAGAACCGTCTGCTGAAGTTCGCTCAGGCCAATATCGACGTTCCCGTCTATACCGTTATCTTCCCCGCCGCCGCAGAAGGTGACACATGGTTTGCCATTGGTGACGACAAGGCTTGCGACGCCATTGCCAACGATAACAACTGGAAACTGCTGTATGGTACCACCAGCGGCAATGGCAACCAGGGCACATCAGGCACCCTCGCCCGCCGTACGGAACTTTCCGATGACGGTTCGTTCAAGATCGAGGCAGGCACTGCCAAGTTCATCAAGGTAACGCTTGACATGAGCGCCATGACCTATGAGGTGAGCCCCATCGACTTCGATCCGTATCTCTACTTCATCGGCGCCACCGACGGCTGGCAGAAAGCCGAGCAGAGACTGGCTCTGACAGATGTCAATGGTATCTACACTGGTTATATCTACTGCGCCGACCCGAATAACTGGGGCAACGAGTTCAAGTTCCAGAAGGTTGCCGGCGACTGGGGCACCGAAGTGAACACCGGCCATATGTTCAACGGCATCACAGGTGACGCCGAGGACGGTGGCGGCAACTTCAGGGTGACAGCCGGCGAGGGCGTCTATTACTTCACGCTCGACATGGCCAACGGTACGTTCAACGCCGTCAGGATTACGAACATGAACCTCGTGGGCGACTTCAACGGCTGGAACCAGGCCGACGATGCCCAGCAGATGACCTGGGATGCAGAGAACTACTGCTTCGTCATCGAGGGAGCCGGTGTGACTGCCAACGGCTGGAAGTTCACCACGAACAACGCTTGGGACATCAACCTCGGCGGAACCATCGACAACCTCTGGGCCAATGGTGACAACCTGACCGTGGAGGGTACGACCATCAAGCTCTATCCGACACGTAAGGATAACGACAATATCTACTGCACGGTAGAGTAAAGTCACACTCCCTATACACACTCAGGCGGACCGTTTATCACGACGGCCCGCCTATTTTTATGAATAAATCTTAATTGTTTTTGTCGTTTCAGGGAAATATTATACCTTTGCACGCGATAATGCATTATTCACACAAAAAAAAGACTTTCGAATGAAAAAAATGCTTTGGATCATACTGGTGACCTTCAGTATGCCCCTCCTCACTTCCTGTGAAGATTTCCTGGATGCCCTGAGTTATCTCATGTCCGACAACCCGGCATCCGAATACACCCCCGAATACCATGACGAAGTATCGGTTCCCGACGCCATCTATGTCGCCGACGTTAATCAGCCCAATGCCAAGGAGTATCTGCCGGCACCGCCCGACAAGGACGATGTGGCTTTCCTTGACGACGAGATACAGTGGGAATGGGGCAAGACCCTGCGCAATACAGACCGCGGCAAGATCGCGATGGCCCATATGGGACGTACCTCGGATGTCATGTGCAAGGTCATGGCAGAGGTGATGGGCATCCCGACTATCAGCAAGGAGGCCACCCCCGCCCTGGAGCACCTGCTGAGAAGAGCCTACAATACCGGTCAGCGTTCAACCCTCACGGCGAAGTCGAAATACAGCCGTCTGCGTCCCTTTACCATCTTCGGCGAGTCAGCCTGGTATGCTGCCGACGCCAACGACAACACCGGCTCCTACACCTCTTCCACCACGGCAGCCGGCTGGGCCGTAGGTCTCGCCTTTGCCGAGATGTGGCCCCCCCTGCAGAACAAGTTCCTGAGAAAAGCCTTCCAGTTCGGTGAAGACCGTGTGATCAGCGGCTCCAACTACCAGAGCGATGTCGAGGGCGGCTACTGCTGCGGCGCCGCCGCCATGGCCCAGGCCCATAACGACCCCAAGTTCCAGACCGACATCACCGCCGCCCGCGACGAATATAAGAAACTCCTGGGCTTGGCCTCTTCCTACGATCCCACCGCCGGTGCTGCCATCCCTAATGGCGTCAGCATCATCAATGCACCCCTCAACACCAGTGACAGCCGCTATCAGGCCGACCTGATGCGCTACTACGAGGCGAAGAAACTGCGCGAGACCGACCGCGGTCAGCAGGCCGTGATAGACGCTGATGCCAATACCGACAACTTGGCCAGGATCTTTGGCGCCGTCATCGGCATCACCATCAGTCCAAGCACCACTCCCGCCATCTATAGTCTCATGGAGGAGATCCGCCTGAGCAATGCCAATGTCTGCCAGGCCGTGAAACTCACCTATTTCCGTCTGCGCCCCTTCGCACAGTTGGGAGAATCGACACCTATTCCCGCCAAGGAACCCTATTACAAGACGCAGAGCAGTTACCCCTCCGGTCATACCTGCTATGCCTGGGCAGTAGCCCTCATGCTGGCCGAGGTGGCCCCCGCCTACCAGAACCATATTCTGGCCCGCGCTTACGTCTTCGGTGACAACCGTGTGGTAGTAGGCTACCACTGGCCCACCGATGTCGATGCCGGCCGTATCCTCGGCGCCGCCATCATCGCCAACCTGCAAAGCAACGTGAAGTTCCGCAACCTGATCGTCCAGGGCCAGGCCGAATATAAGAAATTGAAAAATTAAAAGTTCCCGTCTATGTCCAGAAAAGTCATCCCAGGACGACTGTTCCTGTCGGCACTGCTCAGCCTCTCGCTACTCGTGTCGTGCGACAGCGGATCCTCCGAGCCGACGCCCGAGCCGACACCGGAGCCAACCCCCGTTGATCCAGAGCCTCCTGTAACAACGCCGGAGGACACCGTCTATGTCGATCCTGCCAGCCAGGCCGACGTCAGTTTCATCCTGCCGGCACCACCCGCCTTCGATGAAGAGGACTTCCTGGATGACGAGATACAGTGGCGATGGGGCCAGACGCAGCGCAACACTGTGCGTGGCGACGTGGCCATGCTTCGCATGGGCCGGACACCCGCTCCCGTGCGTCTCATGATGGCCGGAGCCCTCGGCCTCGATGTCATCAGCCGTGAGGCCACCCCCGCCCTCGACCGTCTGCTTGTCCGTGCCTACTGGACGGGCTTCCAATCCACCAAGAACATCAAGGCGAAATACCAGCGTGTGCGCCCCTTTATAGAATTGGGCGAGACGGCCTGGTATGCCGCCGACGCTGACGATACGACAGGCTCCTATGCCTCGGCCACCACAGCAGCAGGATGGGCCGTCAGCCTCATCTTCGCTGAGATGTGGACACCCCGGCAGGACGCCATCCTGCGCCTGGGATTCCTGTTTGGTGAAGACCGCGTGATCAGCGGTTCCAACTACCAGAGCGACGTCAACGCTGGCTATCTCTGCGGCTCCGCCGCCGTGGCCCTGGCCCATAACAACCCAAAACTGGAGGAGGATATCGCCGCCGCCCGTGAGGAATACAAGAAACTCAAGGGACTGTCCATCGACCCCGCAGACTTCATTGACTGTGACGATCCTACGGGACTGGCCATCATCAATCCCCCTGTGACGACCAGTGACTACCGTTACGACGGTGACCTGGCGCGCTATTACTATGCCAAGAGCCTGCGCACCACCATTCAGGGCACGCAGGCCACTCAGGATGTCAACGGCTACTCCGACAATATGACGAAGATCTTCGGCGAGGTGCTGCGCATCGAGGCCTCAGAAGAGACCACACCCGAGATCTACAAACTCATGGAGATGGTGCGTCCGCGCAGTGTCTATGAGGTAGGCTATGTGAAGATGGCCTATTTCCGCAACCGTCCCTTCGTGGAGTTGGGCGAACCGACGTCCGTGCCTGAGGAGGAAGACAACTACCGTTATGAGAGCAGTTTCCCCTCCGGCCATTCCTGCCTGTCGTGGGCCGATGCCCTGGTACTGGCCGAGGCCATCCCGGAGCGCAGCCGCAATCTGCTGCACCGCGCCTACGAGTTCGGCTACAACCGCCAGATCACCGGCTACCACTGGGCCACCGACATCGATGCCGCCCGCATACTGGCCTGCGGCCTCGTTGCCCGTCTGCACGCCGAGGAGGATTTCCGCAAGCAGATCCAACTGGCCCGTGAAGATTACCTGAGAGTCGCTAACGGCGAATAGGTCGCGCATACCAGCCGCGGCATCCCTGTATCGCACCGTAAGGGAAACGGCAGGCTTTCAGCGCCATCGTCAGCATTTTTATATTAGGCACGTCCGCACCACGGACGTGCTTTTTGATTTCCGCCTGGATATCCACCGCCCTGAGAAAATACTCCTTGGAGCGCTCCGCAGGTTCGAAGAACGACAGAAGCAGCGTCTCAGGCGTCGATTCCCGACGATAACGCTCATTATGCTGGCAGATCGCCTCCTCTTCGGCTTTCGTGAAGTGCCACAGGGCACCGCAGTGCAACTCCTGCACGGCCTGGGCATAGAGTTGACGGTGGTCGATGGGCGTGTCGGTATCGATCAGGCCTGTCACCTCACAGCACAGGTAGCGCCGTGAGCCCGTCGGATCGACCAGCGGCTCCTGCTCATTGGTCGTGGCGATGAACGAGGCCATGCGGGGGTGCAATTCGTACTGGTCGGAGCGCATCTTCCGCGTCTGCACGTCCTTCTCTGTCAATACCCGCTTGATCTTCGCCTGCTCACGGTCGGTCTTCGCATTATACTCGTCGATGTTCACCAAGAGCATCCTACTGAGCATCCGCTCCACTTGCTCCGCGTTGTCGAGTTTGATATCGTCGATATAGTACTCGCGCAGTTCCGGTGGCAGGAGCAGTCTGCAGAACGTCGATTTGTGCGTACCCTGACGGCCGATGAGCATCGGCACGACGGCGTTGCCGTAGTCGCGCGAGAGGTTCATCCACTGCGCCACCATCGCCAGCATCCAACGGTGGAAATGGTCGGGCCACAGGTCATAGTCGGTCGGCACGCGCCGCGCATACGCCCGGATACGGTCCTCACCGTCCCACGTACCACAGCCGTCGAGGAAGTCGGTCACGGGATTGTAGAGTGGCACCTGCGCGCTGCGCACATACAGTTCCACGTCGATCGACCAGGCCACGCCCACCTGCTCCATCTGTTCAAGCGCCATCCGTCGCAGTTCCCGATCGGTCAGTTGTTGCCAGATTCGAGCCTCCGCAGCAGAATTTCGAGGCCCCGTAGGAAAATTTGGAGCCTCCGCAGCAGAATTTGGAGGCTCCGTAGCAACGGAAAGTGGCCGGAATTCCTCGGTTTGCTTCATCACATTATACCTCAGTTCATAATTTCTCTCAAAAAATTCACGCACCCCCTTGACGATACGTTTCCGCTCACGGGTTGATGACAGGTGTTCCTTCTCGTCACGATCCCGCACCTGACGCATCTGAAAAAGGTCGTTGATCAGGTTCAGGCCGCTTTTCAGCAGCGATAAGATAACATGAATATTCATTTATAGTTGTTTTATGTGGTTTTTATCCCGCACTTCTTACACTTCTCACACCCAGGCCACCTGGTCTTAGGTGTGGGAAGTGCGGGAAGTGTAGGTTATTTTCAGCGTTTCCCTATTACCACGCGCGCGCGTTGCTTCATCATCCACTTGCGCCAGGCCTGTTTGGCGTGGAGTTCGTAGTGGCAATGACGGCACACCCGTCGTCGCGTACCTGAGGGATACAACTCGAAGCGTTCTTCGGGCAAGTCCTGCCCACAATTCTTACATGTCATAAGTCCTTCACCTTTCACTTCTATAGTTTCCTATCGCCATGTGGCGATTCTCCTTCGGGTCGAGGCACACGGAGCAGTGGATCCACATGGTCCCTCGCTTATTATACTCAAACAGCAGTTGGTCGAAATCGACGTTCTTCTGGATAAACTTGAAGTACTCCAGGCCCTGTTCCACGGAGTCGATGCGGATATCCATCGCCTCGCCCTTGAGATGCTTCGAGCCGCGCACGCCGTGGACGCCGATGTTCACCTGCTCGTTGCGGAAACCGCTGTTCACGTGGATCGGACCGAACACCTCGCGCAGCGGTTCACCGAGTTTCCAACAGAGGTTAATCAAAGCGGCCAGTTGCAGTTCGTCGGGCGCGTTATCCACGCGGTGGGTCTGTGCCCACGTGGAGCGGATCATCTCGTCGTAACTGAAATGCGGACTCAACATAAAATTCTTTCTTGCCATAACTTTTCAATGTTTAATGTTTAATCTTTAATGTTTAATGTTCAACGTATGCAGTCGCGACTTGCGAGCACAAAGTTACGGCACACCAACGACAACGGCAAGCCTTTTGCCTGCCGTTGAGAAAATCGTGGTGAAATGAGAAAATGCGGGAGTTTTTCGGTGAATTATTTCTTCTTGTCTTCAAGGAAGCGGCGTTTCTTGGCGCTCATGGGGCGCGACTCCTTGGCGGCCTTCAGAGCGGCACGACGGGCATTCTCCGCCTTGCGGATCTTCGCCTCGGCCTGACTCTTACGCCGTTTGGCATCACGGGCACGGGCCTCGGCCTTCCGCTGCTCTTTCTTCTGGGCCCGCAGTTCTTCCTTGGCAGCATCGCGCGCCTCAACCTCCGCCTTACGCTTGGCCCTCTTCTCCTCTTCGCGAGCCAGCACACGAGCCTGATACTCAGGATTCGAGAGGATATACTTGCGCGAGGGCAGGGCCAAGATGTCGAACGCCAGTTTCGTTGCCTTCTGACGGGCGTAACGCCAGCTCTTACTCTCGGCCTCACAAAGCAGCGTACCGTCGGAGAGCACGGCCTTGGCCCTGTGCAGACCCTCTGCCGTCTGCTCCATCTCCATCGTCAGCCGCCGTCCGTCGGTCTTTTTCACGATGTCGTCGGCCTGTGCCAGCAGGTTGCGGTTGCGCCGCCTGTGAGTCAGCAGATGCTCGGCCTCACCTATGATATATTTAGAGATGAACCACTGGCGGATGTCCTCGTCGAGGGTCGAGACATAGCCGTAGATGGCATAGACGAAGATGTGCTTGTGGGTCCTGATGTCGAACTGCTCGCCGGCACGGGCGAACTGCCCCAGGTGCCATTCGTCGAACTGCCGTTCTAAGCGCTCCTGACGGAACAGATTGCCCAGGATATGCTGCAACCGCGTACCCTCGCCGATTGCATAGCGGAAGAGCACGTCGGCCACCTGGCCCTTGAACACAAACATCCCCGCAAACACATAGCGACTGTTCCCGCGTCCTTCCGCCTCATAAAAAGAACTATGCGTCAGCACCTCGCGCAACTTGGCACGCGAGAACAGACGGCGAAGATCCTCAAAGAGCGGATCGTCCCACCGCCTGAAGTTATCCTTCGCCTTAGGCTGTTGCTGTAATGTCTTCTCTTCGTCCATCATTGCACGGGCTGGCGGAATCGAACCACCTCTGTCGGATTGGAAGCCGACCTTCAGGCCCCGAAAACCTGTGTGCTGCCGTTACACTAAGCCCGCATTTTACTTGAGCGGGTGACGGGAATCGAACCCGCGCCTGCGCACTGGAGGTACGCCGAATCAAGATCTGAAGTCTTGCGTGCTGCCACTACACTACACCCGCATGCTCACGATGCAAAGGTACGAAAAAACTGCAAACATCGCAAATTATCACCGAAATATTTGGAAGTTTTCGGATTATTCCCTATCTTTGCATCGAAGATGCGAAGATTATTTAACTCGGGCTTGTCCCGATCGCGAGCGTGCGACGGAGGTCACGGCAGGGGGTAGCG
>CACZVN010000018.1 GCA_902784615.1 uncultured Prevotellaceae bacterium
GATGATACCACGTGTATCGGGGATAGAGATACGCTTGCCGGTACCGTTCCAACCAGTGTTCACGAGGTAAGCCTTGGCACCGCTCTTCTCCATCTTCTTCACGAGCTCCTCAGCATACTTTGTGGGGTGCAGCTCGAGGAATGCCTGACCGAAACAAGCAGAGAAGGTCGGAGTGGGTTCCGTGATACCGCGCTCTGTACCAGCCAACTTAGCTGTGAAACCAGAGAGGAAGTAGTACTTCGTCTGCTCAGGAGTCAGAATAGATACGGGAGGCAGTACGCCGAATGCGTCAGCACTCAGGAAGATCACGTTCTTGGCCTCAGGACCAGCGCTCTTACCGTTCACCTTCTGGGCAATCTTCTCAATGTGGTTGATAGGATAGCTTACACGGGTGTTCTCAGTCACGCTCTTGTCAGCGAAGTCGATCTTGCCAGCCTCGTCAACAGTTACGTTCTCGAGCAGAGCGTCGCGCTTGATAGCACCATAGATGTCAGGCTCGTTCTCCTTAGAGAGGTTGATCACCTTAGCGTAGCAGCCACCCTCGAAATTGAACACACCCTCGTCGTCCCATCCGTGCTCGTCGTCACCAATCAGCAGACGCTTAGGATCGGTTGACAGCGTGGTCTTACCTGTACCAGACAGACCGAAGAAGATAGCGGTGTTCTTACCCTCCATATCGGTGTTGGCAGAGCAGTGCATAGAAGCGATACCCTGCAGGGGCAGATAGTAGTTCATCATAGAGAACATACCCTTCTTCATCTCACCACCTTGTAGTTCTCAACCTTAGCCTTAGAAGCGTTATAGATCACGAAGTTGGGCTCGAAGCTCTCCAACTCCTCAGCGGTAGGCTGGATGAACATATTCTTCACAAAATGAGCCTGCCAAGCAACCTCCACGATGAAGCGAACGCGCAGACGGGTAGCCTCGTTGGCACCACAGAAAGCATCCATCACATACAGGTTCTTGTTGCAGAGTTCCTTGATGGCGATTTCCTTAACCTTTGCCCAAACCTCCTCACTCATGGGGTGGTTGTCATTCTTATATTCCTCAGATGTCCACCATACCTTGTCCTGGCTCTGTGCATCCTTCACGATATACTTGTCCTTAGGTGAACGACCGGTGTAGATACCAGTCATAACGTTGACGGCGTTGAGCTCGGTGTTTACGCCCTTGTCGAAACCCTCGAGACCAGCCTTTGTCTCCTCCTCATAGAGGTACTCATACGATGGATTGTGAGCAATCACGGTAGAACCGGTGATGCCATACTGAGTCAAATCTAACTTTGCCATATTACTAATTTTGTTTTAATTGTGAATATTATCCTTGTTATCGTTTTCTTTTTCTCGCTGCGGCCTGTCCTCGCCGCGCATTTCTCAAATGCGCTGCAAAGTTACTAATTATTTGCGGATTGACAAGTGGGAATTAGCAATTTTTTGCGCGCACACAAACCTTTTTAGGTTAAAGAATTTAAAAACGATTGTCGGAGTGGCGCTTTTGCCACTCCGACATATCAAAAAATCAGTGCGTTATTTGTTATTTCAGTACCACTTTCTTAGTGACGGTCTTGCCGTTCTGGTAGGTGACGGCCTTGATAAACAGTCCATTAGACGGGTTGACTACCAGACGGCCCGTAAGGTCATAATAGACTGTCTTTGTCACCTTGTCTTCGGTACTCAGGGCCTTGATGGCCGTTACAGGATCTGATGAACTGCCTGCTACGGTATAGGCTACGTTCTCGACCACACAATTGGTGGGGTTGTTACTGTCATATCCTGACACAAAGGCTACCACCTTCAACTTGTCAGTCTTCCACGACGAGTCAATATTAAAGGTGTAAGAATAAGAAGCCTTGTTGTCGTTCCAGTCGAGAACACTTCCCCATGTGTCATTGACGGCGCGCAGTACATGCTGATGGGTAAAGCTTCCACTGGCACCTGACTGTGATTTTGCAGCAATGTCGTCTTCCGTCAGGAACAGGGTGATGCGTATCGGGGTACTGGAGAAGTCCCAGCCGCGTTCACAGTAGGCTGTGACGTTGAGCTTGTCACCGTCGAATGCTGTAATCAGGTCGATGCCGGCATACGAGGTCTCGGCGAGACGCTCCTCTACATATTCCTTGTAGTTACCACGGCTGACGACAGGTGTCCCGCCGCCCCAGTCAAAACGATCGTACATAAAGGCGGGCGCATAGGTGCCACCTCCGTCGTTATAGAACCATGTGTATTTTTCGGAAGCATCAATGGTCAGCCAGTCAGTATAGTATCCGGCATGATGGCAGACGGCTGCCGTACGCTTGGCCAGGTCGGGATAGTTTGTCATGAATTTATGCAGACCTGCAGCTGCATCTGGGCAAAAGCCGCAGTACTCCGTGGTGAACTCTTCGATGAGCACATTGCGATCCCATGTCTTCAGTTCGGCGACGGTGGTCAGGTTACCTGTTGCGGTGTTGTTGCTGGCAGTGTTTTCGTTGTCATTCACTTTGGTGATGGTCAGCGTTTTGGTGACGCTTCCTACTGTGGCATCGGCCTCGAAGGGGATGTTCACCTTGATCGTACTAAGATAGGCAAAGGCATCGGTCTTCACTGTTTTCTCTTCTGTCGTGGCACCGTTGGAGGTGATGGTGTATGAGATGCTAGTGATGGGGTCCTTGCCGCCATTGGTGATCTTCACAGGTATATCCACACTCTGGCCAAGTCCGACTACAGCTGGTCCGAAATTCTCGGCTGTAGCATAGTTGTTGGGATAGGTACCGCCATCCAATAGCAACTGCAGGACGAGGGCGCCATAGCCTGATATGGCTTCCCATTCAGTCACCGAACTGGAACTCTTGATATAAAGGGAATTATCCACGTAGTCACCGCCTACGGCGATGCAGTATTCTGCTTTCTTGATGGTGAAGGAATAGCCCACGTAGATGGCTTGGTTATTGACCTCAAAGGGTGTGGTGAACTCGATGTCATTAAATCCGTCGGAAAGAGAAGACACACTGACCTCCTGGACATAGTCTGCTTGATCAGCTGAAGAGGGCAACTTTTTGGATATCCAGACCTTGAACATGCTGAGGTTCGATGCGGATGAGATGTTGAGGCGGACGGCCTTGATCGTACTGGCTCCGACAAAGTTGTGATTGGCTGGCACGAAAATGGCACAGTCGAAGGTCTCGGCATCGCCAGTTCCCAGATAATCAATGTATCCATCAGAATAATAGCCCCACCACATCTGGGTGTCAGTGGGTTCCAAGGCTTTTGCACATAGGGTTGCCACAAGGGTAACGGCCAAAAGTAATAGTTTCTTCATAAGCGTAATGTTTTAAAGGGTTTTTGATGTGAAAAATATTTAGCGGAATAGTTTTTTATGAGTTTTGCTGGATCCGTCCTGATAGACGGTCTTCTGCAGATAGACACCGTGCTTGGGACGGTTGGTTTTCTGCCCGGTGAGATCGTAGTAGGTGACGGATACCACCTTGGAACCTATGCCTGCCGTATGGACGTCGGTCATGGTGAGGGTGAAGTCCAGGGTGATGGTGGGCCCCTGCTGGTCTATACTCCATTCCTTGGTGATAGCGTTCTGCTTGTAGGTCACCAACTGGTAAGTAACGACGCATCTGCCGTTGTCCGTTGGTGCCCACTCTGTCTGCATATTCTTCAGTTCATCAGCACCCAGAGGACCGCTTTTCGTTTCGTAAGTAC
This sequence comes from uncultured Prevotellaceae bacterium, assembly GCA_902784615.1. Taxonomy (GTDB): domain Bacteria; phylum Bacteroidota; class Bacteroidia; order Bacteroidales; family Bacteroidaceae; genus Prevotella. The sequence goes on from CACZVN010000018.1 coordinate 3,690, forward strand.
CTGTCTTGTCCTGAGCCACACAGTTCTCTGGGAAGCAGGTCTGGAAATGGCCGTTATCGAGGGTCTCGATGGTGTAGATACCACCGATCTGCACACTCTCTGTTGTCATATTCTTAACATAGAGGTTTGTGGGCATCTCGATGCTTCCGAAAGCATCCGCCTCGTATTCTGTCAATACGAGAGTGGATCCGTCATCAAATGTGTTGCCATCCTTGTCGGCAAACTGTACGGGAAATTCACTCTGGGCCTGTAAGCCTATAACAGTGAGAAGTCCCCAGAAAAAAGTAAAGAGTTTTTTCATAAGCAATTATTATTATATTACCGTTTTTTATCGTAGATGGGCCTTGGCAGCCTGTAGCACGCCGTAGTCGTTATAGACAAAGGTGACGATGCTGAGATTCCTGCTGCTCCAGGCGGGGTCGATGGCCTGGGTGTATTCCCAAGTCTTCGTCTCACCTTCCTTGATGGTGATCTCCTCACCCCACGTACCGTTGACGGCCTTTCTGAACACATGGTTGTGCACATAGTCGGCATTAGCCGTACCGTCGGGCATCAGTTGCATGGCTGTGATGCCGTCTTCCAGTATCCATACCTGTAACTTGCCACTGCTGGTACCGTCGGTACCCATAGCCGTGATGCTGATGTGGAGGGCCTGGCTATTGTCTGCTGTGGCCGATGCCCTGAGATTGAGTGGCGCAGGCTTTAATAACTCCTCCTTCACGGCAGCCGCCCACTCGGGATAGTTGACAGCGCCGTGACGGTTGACTAGACCGACGGGCTGATATTCCAGATTCCAGTGGTCGTAGTATTCGTTGCCTGTTTCCGTGGCCAGCCCTAGGGTCGTGGCGTTACCGCTGAAGCCTAATGGGCCGCCATGGATGCTGACAGCCACCACGGCAGTGTCACCATATTCAGCAACCAATTGCTCAATGACCTCCGTCCCTTTTGGACAGTTGATACAGCGCTGACCAGTGAAGTCCTCCAGCAGTACTGCCCGCTTGCTCGTGACAGGCTTCTCGTAGATCAGCCTGTCCTCGCGGTCTATATGATCGCAGGCGTTCAGCAGCAGGGCCAGAAGGCAAATTGTGATGTATCTCATGTCAGAAGTTGTAATTATATGAAACGGTGAAGCCTGTCGTGGCTGGTATCCAACGGCAGACGCCTCCAGAACAGTTATAGCCTGCACGGGTGCGGCCGTAGCCTGCCTGTAGCCGGTGCTGTCCGAAGTTGCAGGTGACGAGCCCCTGATAGTAATGGATATGTGTCTCACCGACGTTATACATATCCGAGACGGTGATCATCCAGTGGGGCACCAGCGACAACTCCAGCAGACCGTAGGCCCAATCGCCCTGATCATCCTTTGTCGTCAGGTACTGCACCTCGCCGCGCAGGGTGGTCTTGGGCGACAACTGGTATTTGCCGTCGGCAATGAAGATATCGGAGTGGATCATGCCGCCCTCACCCTCAACAACGGTCTTATTGTATCGCTGGTTCATATACATCAGACTGAGTTTGAAGGCTTTCGACAGTTTGCGCGTCACCGTGATATCGAGATCCTGATAATAGGTGTCGTCGCCCCATTTGAAGAAGGACGACGAGTAGCCGTCGGTGGCGGCCAGAGGGTCGTTCGTCGTGTCATAGAACTGGCGATCGATGGCACGGACGTAGGAGTAGTTCACCTTGATATTCATGCCATACTTGCCGCCCAAGGCCGTCTTGCGCTTGAAGTTATAGCCCAGTTCGGCCTGATAGGCCCATTCGCCGTCGGCCAGTTGCGTGGCATAGGGATAAAGGGTAGCCAGAGCATAAGTCTGGTCTTGTGTGAAAGCGGGCAGGTGGTTGATGGCCGACGAGATGCCGATGGCCTTCGACACATTGTTGGTACTCTTGAACGACATGTTCTCACTGCGCTTGGCTTGCAGCAGTACGCTCAGTCCTTTCTGTGAGTAGGATCCTGAGAGCATGGCGGCAGAGCCGTTCCGGAAGATGTAATTGTTGGCAAAGGAGGGATCAGCCCCCTTCTGTGCATATTCTGCCAGAACACTCCAGGGACCGCTGTTCAGACTGACGCGCACATCCCAGGCGTTGACATACTTGGGGAAGTTGACGCGATAGGCAGGCGACACATAGACCTTCTCGTCGCTGTCCTCATATTTGTTCACCCACGAGAAACCCGTCATGAGATGTAGGTTGTGCTCCTGCAGGGTAGGAATGATTTGGTCGATATCCACCTCCGCATCAGCACCGCTGATGAGCGACTTGTTCCAGTTCCAGTATCGGCGCTGCTTGCCGGAGAGAACCTTCAGCGTCACACCCTGAACGGGTTTGACCACCAGACGGCCGCCCAACAGCGAGTTGTCGATGCCGAGAGAACGTTCCTCGTAGGTACGCAGGATGAAGCCGGAACCGAACTGCTCATAGAACGTGCCAGCCGTGAGTTCCACCTTTCCCAGACGGCCCTTCACCCAGAAGTTGGGTACGCCCCAGCCTGCGAAGTCGTTCTCGAAACCTGGCAGCGGATGCTCCAAATATTCCAGACGGGCACCGGCATCCACATATTTGCTCTGTAACAGCAGGTCGGCATAGGTATTGGTGAGGAAGTCGCCCGTCTTCTCCGCCCCTGTCTTCTCATCAGTCTGGGGTAGGAGCATATCGCTCTGCACACTGCCCGAGAGTGTGATACCCTGCTCTGTTTGGGCTGAGGCGACCAGACAGCAGCAAATGGCGAGGATATATAGTAATGATCGTCTCACTATTGGATCAGTTCCCTAACCTTTTCTATTAATTCCGACTCACAGCCGTCAGTATAGCCATTGTGTTTATAGACAATATTCCCATGTCCGTCGCAGACCAGTACGAAGGGGATCATCTGGATGCCGAGGGCCCGTTTCAGGTCGCCGTTGGGATCCAACAGGATGTCGTACTCCCAACCGTGGTTATCTACCAGTGGCTTCACTTTGTTGATGTTCTGTGCCTGGTCGATGCTGATGGCGAAGAGTTTCACGCCCGTTTCCTGCTGCCAGTCCTCATAGACTTCACTGATGGCATCCAACTCACGGTTACACGGTTTGCACCAGGTAGCAAAGAAGTCGATGATAAACGGTTTCCCGTCGTTTCTCAAGGTGTCTGTGCGCACGTTGCTGCCGTCGATCGTCCTCAGTGTGACGGCTGGCAGTTGTGCCAGGATGCTGCCCGCATGTCCGGAAAGCATCAGGATGGTGATAATCAATATTTTCTTCATGGCTGTGGAAGTGTGATACTTGTTTCTTTTCCGTCCTTCAGTCGGATGAATACGACCGTGGGCATGACGGCCTTTCGTTCAGAGTCAAGACTGCGGATGATGACCTGGGCATTACCCATGAAGGCGTTGAAGGAGGTCTCGCGCTTGTCGGGACCCAACAGACGCTCTTCGGCCTTGAAACCCGGGTCGCCGTTGCCCCAGCCAAGGATCTCACCATGTCCGCGCACCGCCACAAAGATCTTGTCGCAGGCATCAGGCACATAACGGCCCTTCTTGTCAAGGAGTGTGATATCGACTACCACGATGTCCTCGCCGTCCTGACGCAACGTTTTCTTACTGGTGGCGACGCTGATCTTCTCGGCAGGTCCCGTGGTTTCCACGCGCTCTGTCAGCACCTTCTTGCCGTTCTGATAGCCATAAGCCACGAGGCGCCCGGGCTGATAGGTGGTCTTCCACACGAGGTGACTGTCCTTCTCGGCTTTCTGACGGCCCAGTGATTTGCCGTCCTGTATCAGTTCTACCTCGTCCATGTTGGTGTAGGCCCATACTTCCACCTCCTGTCCTTCCTGTCCCTTCAGGTTCCAGTGGGGGAAGATATGAAGTACGGGTTTGTCCGTCCAGGCGGCCTTCAGGTAGTAGGCCTCGTCCTTGGGGAAACAGCAGTAGTCGAGAATGCCGAACTGACTGCCTGTGGCGGGCCACACCATCGGGTTGGGCTCCCCGCGGTAGTCGATACCTGTCCACCAGAATACACCTCCTGCCCAGATGTTGTCGCGGTAGAACTTCCAACCGCGTTCGATGACGTTCTTCTCGCCATTGGAACGTTCCTCACCTTTTATGTTGATGCTCTTCATCCAACCCTTCACGGAGTCGGTATGATAGACGTTGCGCGTGCCGCAGCCGCTGGTCTCCTCCGTACCGATGACCACCCAGTCGGGATAGGCCTTGCGACGGTTTTCGACATCGTTTTGTACGATATAGTTGTAGCCGTGGATATCCACCTGCTTCACCACGCCGAAACCGCCGCTACAGCCGTAGGTGTAGAGACGGGAATCGTCGATGGTGCGGGCATAGTCGATCATCGTACGGGCTATCTTCTCACCCTTCTCGTTGCCCTCGATCCACCATTCCTCGTTGCCGATGCTCCAGAGTGCTACCGACGGGTGGTTGCGATGGTCAACAATCATCCGTTTCAGCAGGTCCAGATGCTCGCGGTTGGTGCCCATGAGCCTGTTCTCGTCGATGCAGAGGATACCTAAGGAGTCGCACACGTCGAGGGCCACGTCGGAGGCGGGGTTATGCGACCAGCGGATGGCGTTGACACCAATCTCATGGAGTTTGTTGATACGGTAGATCCAGAGTTCCTTGGGGACCGCCGTCCCCACGCCCGCATGGTCGAGGTGCAGGTTCACACCCTTGAACTTGAAAGGCTCTCCGTTAAGTTTTACACCCTCCTTGGCATCGAAGGTCAGCGTACGTAGTCCCACCTTTGTCATGATGGCATCCTCACCGCCTATAGTGGTGGTCTTCAGCGTATATAGATAGGGATCGTCCGTGCTCCAGAGATGCGGGCTGCTCAGGGTGAGCATCTCTTTACCTTCAGCCACCATGTTGCCCTCACGGTCGTAGAGCGTATTCCGATAGTCGCAGGTGGCCTCAACCTGAATGTGGATAACACCGTTTTTCCAAGTGTAGAACACATTATTTATCTGTTTGTGGGCATCCTTCTTGATGAGCCACACGTCGCGGTAGATACCTGCGCCCTCGTAGTACCAGCCCTCTTCGGTCAGGGCATCACAGCGCACGGCAATTACATTGTCACCGCCGTAGTTCAGGTATTCCGACACGTTATATTCCTGTGAGGCATAGCCACTGGGTTCCGTACCCAGGTAGAAACCGTTGCAGAATACCTGTGCGTTGCGGAAGATGCCGTCGAAACGGATGCTGATAGCTTTGCCCTCATCTTTCTTACTGATGGAGAAGTGTTTGCGATACCAACCGATGGAATTCTGCGGGTACTTCCAGCCCACCTGCTTATAGCCGTGGGAATGGCTGGCTTTGTAACCGTAAGGCAGTACGGGCACCCAGTCGTAGGGCAGGGTGACGTGGGCCCATGCTGCATCTTCGAATTCCACAGATGCGGGACCTTTGCTTTGTCCGACAGCCTTGGCGCGGTAGGTGAAATACTCGGTGCCATGGGTGAAATCGCGTTGCATTGACGAGCCGTCACCCAGGTGGAATGTCCAGTCTTTGTTCAGCGACGTCACCGTGCGCTGGGCATACGTGCATACGGTGGTCAGTAACAGACAGGTAAGTAGTAGTATCCTTTTCATAAGAAAATTGTTTCGTTGTTGTCTGCAAAGATAAACATTATTTTCCAAAACACCTGCATCCTTATGTAAAAAAATGAGGAAAAATTTGTGAATTATGTTTTTTTCTCCTATTTTTGCAGAAAATTTAAAACTATAAGACGATGCAAATAACCGATTTCAGTAAGAGCAACTCGATTATCAATCTCTATATGTCAGAGTTGCGTGACAGGAACTATCAGAAGAACCGTCTGCTGTTCCGCCAGAATATTGCGCGTATTGGCGAGATGATGGCCTACGAGCTGTCGAAGACGCTAGAGTATAAGCCGAAGACAATAACTACACCCTTAGGCTCTATCGATATCCCCCTGCCGAAGGAGGACATGGTGGTGGCTACCGTGCTGCGTGCGGGACTGCCATTCCACGAGGGGTTCCTGAACGTGTTCGACCATGCCGACAATGCCTTCGTCTCAGCCTACCGTATGTACACCAACCGTGAGCATACTGAGGTGGGTGTGCATGCCGAGTATATGGCTTCGCCGAGCGTGAAGGGCAAGACGTTGGTCATCGTTGATCCGATGCTGGCCACGGGCGGTTCGATGGCTGCGGCCATTGAGGCACTGATGAAGTCGGGTAAACCTAAACGGGTACATGTGTGCTGCGTCATTGCTGTGCCCGAGGGCCTGGAGGTGGTGAAGAGTGTGCTGCCCGAAGACTCAATGATCTGGTGTGCCGCCATCGACCCGGGCATGAACGAGCATAAGTATATCGTGCCGGGCTTCGGCGACTGTGGTGATCTCTGTTATGGAGAGAAACTGTAGCAAGTGAAAAGTGAAGAGTGATGGTGCAGATCAGGTGTAAGAACAATGGTGTGACGAAGAGCTTCCCAGAGGGAATCTCGTTGTTGGAGGTCTGGCAGGACTTTGCCGACGACCTGCATCTGGCCTTTCCCGTGGTTTCAGCGAAGGTGAACAATGTCTCCCAGGGCCTGAAGTACCGCGTATTCAATAACCGCGACGTGGAGTTCATCGATGCCCGCGACGGCTCTGGACGGCGAGTCTATGCACGTTCACTCTGTTTCGTGCTCTACAAGGCCGTGTCGGATGAGTTCCCTGGCAGCAAACTCTTTGTCGAGCATCCTCTCTCTCGCGGCTATTACTGTAACTTCAAGAAGAAAGACGGTGCACCGCTTACCGATGCCGATGTGGAGCGCATCTGTCGCCGCATGCAGGAAATCGTCGATGCCGACATGCTGTTCAGACGTACGGAGGCCACCCTTGAGGAGGCTGTGCGCGTGTTTACCGAAAGAGGCTTCACCGATAAGGTGAAACTCCTGGAGACCAGCGGACAGGTCTATACCTATTATTATACGTTGGGCGATACCGTCGATTACTACTATGGGCCACTGGTGCCCTCGGCGGGCTATCTGAAGGTGTGGGGGTTGGAACGCTATCATGACGGACTGCTGCTGCGCATGCCCGACAAGCACAATCCCTTGGTGTTGGCGGAGAAGGTGGATCAGCCCCGCACGTTCGAAGTCTTTGCCGAGAAGGTGCGCTGGGATGTGATCATGCACCTCTCGAATGTGGGTGACGTGAACAAAGCCGTCCTTAAAGGCTATGCCTCCGAACTGATCCAGGTCTCCGAGGCCTTGCAGGAGAAGAAGATCGTGAAGATCGCAGAGGAGATTGACCGTCGTTTCCACTGCGAGAAGGATCCCATCCGTCTGGTGCTCATTACGGGACCGTCATCCTCAGGCAAATCTACGTTCTGCAAGCGTCTGTCCGTACAATTGCTCGCCTGTGGGTTGCGACCACTGTCGTTCTCCACAGACGACTATTTCGTGAACCGTGTGGATACCCCGAAACTGCCCAACGGACAGTATGACTTCGACAATGTCGAGACCGTCGATTACCGTCTGCTGAGTGACCATCTCGCCCGATTGATGAAGGGCGAGGAGGTGGAGGTGCCAGAGTACAACTTCGTGACGGGCAAGCGCGAGTATAACGGCAAGCGTCTCCGTCTGACTGACGATCGCGTGCTCATCATCGAGGGCATCCATGCCCTGAACCCGTTGTTGACGAAGGATGTGCCCGATGCCTTGAAGTATAAGATCTATATCTCCGCCCTTACTAGTATTTCGCTCGACGATCACAACTGGATACCCACGCAGGACAACCGTCTGCTGCGCCGCATCATCCGGGACTACAACAAGGGGGCCTATACGGCCCGCGAGACCATCAGTCAGTGGAAGAGCGTCTGTGAGGCCGAGGACCAGTGGATATTCCCCTTCCAGGAGACGGCAGATGTAATGTTCAACTCCGCGCTGAACATCGAGTTCGCCGTGCTCCGCACCCATGCAGAGGTTATCCTCGCCTCCGTGCCGAAAAACTGTCCAGAATACGCCGAGGCCCACCGCTTGCTGAAGTTCATCCACTACTTCATTCCCATCAGTGACAAGGAAATACCTCCGACCTCTATCATGCGTGAGTTCGTCGGTGGCTCTAGTTTCAAATACTAGTGTTTTCTCTGCATCAACCATGGACAAAACTGAGACACTGATAGTAAGGCAACTGAAGGAAGGAAAGGAGCAGGCATACAAGTATTTGTATGACCAGCATTATCAGATATTATGCCATGTGGCGGCACAGTATGTGAGAGACGACTTTCTGGCGGAGACCATTGTGGGCGACGTGATCTTCCACCTGTGGGAAGTCCGCGAGACTGTGGAGATCTCGACAGATTTGCGCAGTTATCTGATGGCAGGTGTCAAGAACCAGTGTCTGGATTTCCTGAAGAAGCAGTACAATCAGCGGGAGGTGGCGATATCGGCCGTGGGGCTTCAGGACTTCCCTGTGCTTCAGTACGTCAAGGAGAGCGACTATCCGCTGGGGCGGTTGTTGGAACAGGAATTGGAGGGCGAGATTATGAAAGCGATTGACCGTCTGCCCGAAGAGTGTCGCAGGGTGTTCCGTATGAGCCGCTTCGAGGAAAGGAAGTATGAGGAGATTGCCCGGCAGTTGGAAATCTCGGTGAACACGGTGAAGTATCACATCAAGCGCGCGCTGACCCTGCTTCATGAGGACTTAGGCAAGTATCTGACGGTGGCCGTCTTACTGCTGCTCGAACGGATGCAGTGATTATTATGAAAAAAGTTATAGTTCTGACTACCCTCAGAACTTTTTTTATCGTCTAACTTATAACAAACGCAGAAAATGACAGACAAAAAGGACCATATCGAAGAACTCTGGTTCTCATCCGTTAGCGAGGAGGAACTCGCCAAGTATGACAAGGAAGCAGCCTTTGCTGCCTTCCAGAAGCGCGTCTGGGAGGCTGAAAAACAGCCGAAGGCGAAGTCCCGCCATCTAGGCTGGCTGAAATATGCCGCCGCAGTGGCTGCCATTCTGTCTGTCGGATACTTCTCGTTCAAGGGTGGGCAGAGTAACGTCGAATCGTCGTTTGGCGATATCGTGATCACGACACCGCAGGGCTCACGCACTCAGTTGGCGCTGCCCGACGGCTCAAGGGTATGGCTCAATGCCGGCTCTACCATTTCTTATTCACAAGGATTCGGACATACCACAAGATTAGTTAGGTTAATTGGAGAAGGCTACTTTGAGGTGGCCCATGACAAGAAGTTGTCTTTTAGCGTCGAGTCGGACAACATGCGGGTAAAAGTGCTGGGTACCAAGTTTAATTTCCGCGATTATCCGGCTGACGCTGAGGCAACAGTATCGCTGGCTGAGGGCAGTGTCGCCATGAACAGCCAGAAAATGCCTGCCGACAACCGGCTGCTGAAGCCTGGACAGCGGGCTACCGTAGATAAGCGGACGGGTCTGATACGTGTGGAGGGCTACGAGGTGGCGAATGCCTGTCAGTGGACTAACGGACGTCTGATTTTCGATGGACAGCCATTACCGGAGATTGTAAAGACGCTGGAGCGCAGCTATAATGTGAAGATTACCATACATGACGAAAACCTGCTCATGCTGCGGTTCTACGGTGATTTCCTCCGTCAGGAACAGACGCTTAGCGAAGTGCTCGATGCATTGGCGGCAACCAATAAGATCAGATATGAGCTGAAAGGTAAGAACGTGACACTATACAATCCATAAATAATTTATGTCTAACTTAAAACTTATAGCCAATGAAACAAGAACTAATTAATCAACCCTAACCCAACCACAATCATTCAAATCTTTTAGTTTATTACATTATTAATTTCTTTTATATGAATTACAAGAAGAAAATTCTTGTTCTGGTCATGATGTTTACCGTTGGTATCAGCTGTTGGGCGCAGAGTCTGCAACTCAAGCTGGATAACGTGACGGTAAAGAAAGCCATGACGGAACTGAAACAGAAAAGTGGATATTCGTTTGTATTCGAAGCAAGTGACGTGGATACAAACAAGAAGATCAGCGTAGATGCAGATAATGCAAACGACGCTATTGCCCAGATCCTTCAGGGACAAGATGTGACCTACGAGATCCAAGGAAAGAGTGTCATTATCTCGAAGAAGAAGGCTGGTAACAACACCAATCAGAGCAATAAACGCCGTGTGACGGGTGTTGTGAAGGACAATAATGGTGATCCCATTATCGGAGCCACCGTTATGGAGAAAGGCACGAAGAACGGCACCATCACCGATATGGATGGAAAGTTCGTGCTGGAGACCGCTCCCGATGCCCAGATAGAGATTTCCTACATAGGCTACAAGGCGCAGACCGTGAAAGCCTCTGCGGTGACGAGTACCCCTATCAGTCTGAGTGAAGACAGCAATCTGCTTGACGATGTGGTGGTGGTAGGTTATGGTACGCAGCGTAAGAAGCTCATCACAGGCTCTACCATCCACGTGACCTCCGAGGAGATTGCTGCCGTCAATGCTGTAGATGCCTTCGGCGCCCTGCAGAGCCAGGCCGCTGGTATGAATATAGTGATGAACTCAGGACAGCCCGGTGAGAGCTATAAGGTAACCATCCGCGGTATGGGTACTGCCGGCTCCAACTCCCCGTTGTATGTCATCGACGGTGTGCCTGGCGGTTCACTCACGGATATCTCTCCTAACGATATCGAGAGTATCGACGTGTTGAAGGATGCAGCCTCGAGTGCCATCTATGGTGCACGAGCCTCAAACGGTGTCATTCTGGTGACTACTAAGAAGGGTACGTCGGGACGTGTGCAGGTGACTTTCGATGGCTATATGGGCTGGCAGAATCCGAATACGAACGATGTCACCCCGCTGAACGCCAAGCAGTATATGGAGATCAATGACAAGGCCTATGAGATTCAGGGCGTGGCTACCTACGACTGGCAGAAATTGATTCCGAAACAATATGCCCAGATCATGAATGGCACGTGGAACGGTACGAACTGGTTGGAGGAGACCACGATTCATGATGCTCCAGTGAACAATGCATCTCTGAACATCACGGGTGGTAGCGATGCCTCGCGTTTCTCATTAGGTGTCAGCAAGTTCCATCAGACAGGTACCATCGGTTATCCTGCCACACCGAAATACGACCGTACCACCGTTCGCATGAATTCAGACTATACGCTTATCAAGGGCAAGGGTCGCGACATCCTGAAGATCGGTGAGAATGTGACTTTCTCGGCTACGGACAAGAAAGGCATCTCTATCGGCGGTATCTATAACAACAGCATCCGTAATCTCCTGGCCAAGACACCTCTGCTCCCCGCCTACAATGATCAGGGTGAGTTGTATGAGTATAAAGATATCCAAGCCGACCAGTGGGACTTCAGTGCCGATGTGGATAACCCGCTGGCAGCGATGAAATACGACGAAGGAAACAGCTATACGAAGGGCTATCGCCTGCAGTCGAACTTCTTCCTGGAGTTCGTGCCTATTAAGGACCTGACCTATCGTGCCAGTGCCGGATGGATCTACTACCACTCGGAGAGTCGCAGATACGTGCCAGTCTATGAGTTGAGCACCAAGAAGTCGAATCCTAATGACGATGTGACACAGAGCCAGTCGTATAACACGCGTTGGTCACTGGAGAACACGCTGAACTACGTGAAGCAGTTTGGTAGTCATCATCTCGACATCTTGCTGGGACAGTCGGTAGAGAAGTGGGGATATGGCAACAGCCTGAGTATCACCAACTCCAACTCGCTTTTCCCTGGCTCGTTCGAACATGCCTATATCGTGAATGCCAACGTGGTGGATCCTGCCTATACTACCATCAGTGGTAGTCCCGAGTCACAGGGAGCCCTGTCATCATTCTTCGGGCGTGTGAACTATAACTACAATGAAACCTACCTGCTCTCGCTCGTGCTTCGTGCCGATGGTTCTTCGAACTTTGCACGTGGTAAGCGCTGGGGTTACTTCCCCTCTGTATCAGCTGGTTGGGTGATGACTAACGAGAAGTTCCTGGAATCCACAAAGCGTTGGCTTGACTTTCTGAAACTACGTGCCAGTTGGGGACAGAACGGTAACTGTAACATTGCCAGTTTCCAATATGTGGGAACCATCGCCTTTGATGATCCTTACTACTTCGACAGCAAGGATAACCCTGGTATCGGTGCTTACCCCAACATCCTGCCCAATGAGGATGTGAAGTGGGAGACCTCCGAACAGCTCGACTTCGGCTTCGACGCCCGATTCTTGAACAATCGTCTGGGTTTGTCGTTCGACTGGTATAAGAAGACCACAAAAGACTGGCTCGTACGTGCTCCGATGCTGCTTTCTTATGGAACGGGCGCACCCTATATCAATGGTGGTGATATCGAGAACAAAGGTATCGAGATCCAGCTCAGTTGGAACGATAAGATTGGAAAGGACTTCGTCTATGGCATCACAGCCAACTTCTCAAAGAACAAGAATGAGGTAACGCGTCTGGCTAACTCCGAGGGCATCATCCACGGTGGTTCCAATGCTATCGCGCAGAATACTGCAGAGCTCTATCGTATCCAGGTGGGCTATCCCATTGGTTATTTCTGGGGTTATGAGATGGAGGGTATCATCCAGAACGAGCAAGACCTTCAGGACTATATTAACCGTAACTGTAGTGGCGACAAGAAGAACTCGTTGCAGGGTGAGTCACTGCAGCCTGGCGATGTAAAGTTTGTCGATGTCAACGGCAACGGTAAGATCGACAAGGGTGATGACGACAAGACGATGATCGGTGATCCAAATCCCGACGTAACCGTAGGTCTGAATCTCAACCTCTCGTACAAGGGCTTCGACTTTGCCCTCAATGGTTATGGCGCCTTCGGACAGCAGGTGGCAAAGAGCTATCGTCAGTTCTCTGACCATCCCGATGACAACTATTGTACCGATGTATATACCAAGTACTGGACAGGAGAAGGCAGCACCAACCGCTATCCTCGTTTCTCTGACGGTAAGAATGCCAATATGTCGGAAATCTCCCGTGTATGGATTGAAGATGCTGACTATTTCAAGATCTCCCGTATCTCTTTTGGCTATGATTTCAAGCGTATAGCTAATTTCCTGCCGGTTCAAAAATGCCGTCTGTACGTCGCCCTGAGCAATTTCTTCACCTTTACCGATTATTCGGGTATGGATCCAGAAGTCGGTTACGGCAACGGACAGAGCTGGGCTTCGGGTATCGACTGTGGTTATTATCCTTCTTCCCGTTCCTGGCAGGTGGGTCTCAATGTCAACTTTTAATATATGATGATTATGAAACTGAATATTAAATATCTTTTTGCAGCAATAATGTGTGTGATGTTCCTGGCTGCCTGTGATGATTTTCTCGATACTGAGAACCTCACCATGAAGGATACCTCGAACTTCCCGATCAATGAGACGGATGCCACACAGATGGTGAATGGCATCTACTCTGTGATGAACCGCAACCTTGCAGACCCTGAAGAAGATCCCTTCTTCATTTTCGACATTGCTTCCGACGACCGTCTTGGTGGCGGTAGCCAGAGTAATATTGGTGCCCAGGGTGTGGATCGTCTGATGAATGCGTATGTTGACTGGATGAAGCCGCTCTGGAAACAGCGCTATGCCGGTATCAACCGTGCCAACAACGCTCTGGAGTCCATCGATAAGGTGACGACGTGGACTTCTGAGAATGCCAAAAAGCAGTTGCTATGTGAAATCTATTTCCTCCGTGCCTGGTATTATTTTAACCTCGCACAGGTGTTCAATGGCGTTCCCCTGGTCTTGAAGACCGAGCCCCAGAATTTGCCGAAAGCCACGCCCGACGAGGTGTATGCACAGATCGCCTCCGACCTGAAAAACGCCATTGAGTACGGTCCGGCACAGAAGTATCCCAACTTCGGCGAAGGACGTGTGTCGAAATGGGCTGCCGAGGGTATGATGGCTCGTGTTTGGCTCTTCTATACGGGCTTCTACAATAAGTCAGAGTTGCCTCTGCCCGCTGAGGAGGGTGGCACCATATCAAAGGCTCAGGTGGTATCATGGCTGGAAGACTGTATCCAGAACAGTGGCTTCGGACTCGTTTCCGACCAGCGTAACCTCTGGCCCTACACGAATCCCTATACAGCCAGGGACTATCAGTATGATCTGGACAATGGTCTGTTATGGGAGACCGACGAGAACAAGGAGAATATGTTCGCCATCAAAATGTCGAACAAGCCGGGATGGAGCGCCGATGCCCAGTTACGTCATAACCGTATCGTGGAGTTCTACGGTCTCCGAAAGACCACTGCAGATGCATTCCCTTTCTCCGTACAGGGCTATTCTAACGGTCCCGTCTGCGAGAAGTTGTGGACAGACTGGGCTGAGGATCCCGACTATGCTGGCGACTACCGCCGTGTAGGATCGATCTGCGACCGTGCCGTGGAGATCCCGAACTATCCCGGTGATCCTGCCAAGGAGGTAGAGAATACCAACTTGTTGGCCAAAAAATATATCGGCTGTGAGGCTTACGATCCTGAGACAGGCCAGCGTATGCTGAGTTATGGCTATTTCTATGGCAGTGAGAACAACCGCCAGACAGGTCTGACGCAGTCGCTCGTATGGCTTCGCTTCGCCGATGTCCTCCTGATGCATGCAGAGTTGACCGATGGTAAGGAGGTCTATCAAGGCAAGAGTGGTCTGAACGCCGTCCGCGAGCGTGCCAAACTGCCTGACATCCCCTATAGCCTGCAAAACCTGAAGAAAGAGCGTCGATATGAACTCTGCTTCGAGGCCCTGCGCTGGAACGACCTGCGCCGTTGGGGGGATGTGCAGGAGAAAGTGAACAACCAGGTGGGCAACCACATCCTGAATCAGGGCATTGAAGGTGAATATGCTTTCACTAACGACTTTATGCAGCGCTACAACGAGACGGGTGGCGGATTCTTCAAGATTCCTGAGGATCAGGTAACCCTGTCGGAAGGCGTGCTGGAGCAAAACCCCGGATGGGGTGATGGAACGAACTGGGCTAAGGGTGACCTTCCCTACCGTTTCAAGTGAACCGATATGAAATCAAGAGAAATCCCCAGCCGCCTGGCTGGGGATTTCTCTTGGTATTTAGATTAGATCACGTGGAAGGTGCCCATCAGATAGACGAGGCCGAATCCGAGCAGCATGGAGATGATACCCATAATGATACCGATCTTTGCCATGTCATTCTGCTTCACAAAACCTGTGGCAAAGGCCAAGGCATTCGGCGGGGTAGAGATAGGCAGGATCATTGCTGAGGAGGCTGCGATGGCCACACCGATAAGTACGGTGCCCGTGCCACCGATAGGATCGAGCTTGTCGCCCATAGCTCCACAGACGATGGCCAGAATTGGCATCAGCAGGGCTGCCGTGGCGGAGTTAGAGATGAAGTTCGACAGCATATAGCAGATGGCACCACCCAGGATGAGGATGAGTAGCGGAGAGAGTTCACCGAATGGGATGCTCTCCACAGCGTTGGCGGCCAGACCAGAGGCGTTCAGACCATAGCCAAGGGCGAAACCGCCGGCCACCATCCAAATGACACTCCAGTTGATCTGCTCCAGGTCGCGTTTATTGATGACACCCGTCAGGGCAAAGATACAGAAGGGGATCATTGCCACGGTGTTGGCGTTGATGCCTGTGAAACGGTCGGATAGCCAAAGGGCGATGGTGAGAATGAAGGTGAAGATCACCACTTTCGACTGGAAGCCCTTCTCCATGCCGCCGTCGATCTTCAGTTCTACGGTCTTCTGTGTGAAAGGGAAGAACTTCAGCAGCAGGCGCCAACTGATGAACAGCAGTACGACGACAAGCGGGAACATGAACATCATCCACTGACCGAAGCCGAGGCCGAGGTTCAGACCCTCAGGATCGTTGAGGTATTTCAGGGCGATATTGTTTGGAGGCGTACCGATAGGTGTACCCATACCACCAAGGTTGGCGGCTACAGGGATGGACATAGCCAAGGCGATGCGGCCCTTGCCCTCGGGGGGCAACTGACGGAATACAGGGGTCAGGAATGTCAGCATCATGGCAGCCGTGGCCGTGTTAGATACGAACATAGAGAAGAGACCTGTTACGAGCAGGAAACCTAATAGCACCATCTCACTCCTTGTACCAAAAGGCTTCAGCAGCACTTTGGCCAACTGGGCGTCGAGACCAGTCTTTGTAGCGGCAATAGCCAGCACGAATCCACCGATGAATAGCATGATCACAGGGTCGGCAAACGAGGCCATCACCCCTTTGTGGGAGAGGAGTTTGCCTACTTCGGCCTCGTTGACCATCGGCATGATACCACTGTCGGAACAGAAGAGTAACATCAGTACGATGATGGCCACAGATGTAGCCCATGAGGAAACGATTTCGAGGATCCACATCAGCGTGGCAAACGCGAAAATGGCAATGATACGCTGCTGGATGACGGTGAGGTTCTGGATACCATACCACTCGGTGGGCATGTTCCAGAGCAAAAGAGTTACTAATGCCACAAGGGCGATCTTAACGGCACGCTTGGTGTCAGGGTTGTACTTCCGCTGATGACGCATCTTGTGGTACGTCTCTACCAGATGGAATCCTTCGTAAATATGAAACATATCTCTTGATTTAAATTAAGTTTTCGCGAAATCGAGTGCAAAGGTACGAAATAATTGATAATTATGGGGTAAGAGAAATAGTAAAATTCAGAATATTAAGTGTATAATTACACAAAATCATCCCCGAAGCGCAACGCTTTGGGGATGATTGTTATGTGGAGTTAGCAAAATTCTCTTGACCTGACACTTCGTGTCGAGTCCGCTCACGTTCGACAGAGCGAATAAATTCGCTTTGCCCTCACTTACTCGCGGACTTCCCAGATATCGTTGGTCTCGAGTAACTCCGTGAAGTTGTGATACTTCTTCTGAGCACTGACTTCAGCGAGTTGCGCGTGAACGGCATCGTTGTAGGTGGGTGCCTCGACGTCGCGGATGACACCGAGGGCCACGGGGAATCCGTCGCCATTACCCATCAGGGCCAACTTCAACTGCAGAGTGTTGTCCTCGCAGTGGGCATCGTGAACGAGTACGTCGTCAAGGGTATAACCATCCTTGCCAATTTCGACAACTTTAAGGCCGAAGCCCTGCTGGACGAGACCGAACTCATTGTTCTCACCGAAGACGAGTTTCTCACCGTGGCGCACGTAGATGGCATTCTTCTTGCGGCCCTCGTTGTTATAGACCGACTCGTGGGTACCGTCGTTAAAGATTACGCAATTCTGCAACACCTCTGTGACGCTGGCACCCTTGTGCTCGTAGGCGGCCTTCAGCACCTCTACCGTTCCCTTGGCATCGGTGGCGACACAACGTGCAAAGAAGTGGCCACGGGCACCGAAGCAGAGTTCGGCAGGACGGAACGGATCCTCTACCGTGCCGTAGGGGCTTGACTTAGAGACAAAGCCACGGGGTGAGGTGGGAGAGTACTGACCCTTCGTCAGACCGTAGATACGGTTGTTCAGGAGGATCATGTTCAGGTCGATGTTACGACGGTTGGCATGGATGAAGTGGTTACCGCCGATAGCCAATCCGTCACCATCGCCAGAGACCTGCCAGACGGTGAGGTTGGGGTTGGCAACCTTTGCACCTGTGGCAATGGCAGCAGCACGACCGTGAATAGTATTCATACCGTAGGTGGCCATGTAGTGGGGCAGACGGCTGGAACAGCCGATACCACTGATGACTGCGATATTCTCAGGGGCTACGCCAATCTCGGCCATAGCCTTATGGAGAGATGCCAGGAAAAAGTGGTCACCGCAACCGGGGCACCAACGAGGCTGGCCTTTCTTGAAATCTTGTGCTGTATATTCCATAACTCTTTACTTCTTTAAAATGTCCTCGAATGCATTGACTAACTCTTCTACCACGAAGGGCTGACCCTTGACCTGATTGAACTGGTAGGGCACGAAGTTATCAACCTTCATGCGCAGGTAGGCAGCGAGCTGACCCATGTTCTGTTCGGCCACCACCACCTTTTTATATTTAGAGAGTACATCAGCCGTGTTCTTTGGCAGCGGGTTCAAATACTTGAACTGTGCCTGAGCCACCTTGTAGCCCTTCGTACGGAGTTCATCCATGGCAGAGTGCAGATGACCGTAGGTAGAACCGAAGCCTACGATGAGCAGGTCGGCATCGTCGGCATCACCGATCACTTCGAGGTCAGGCACCTGGATATTGGCGATCTTCTGCTGGCGCAGGCGCGTCATTAAGTCGTGGTTTTCGGGATTGGTGGAGATTGCACCCGTTTCATTGTCCTTTTCCAGTCCACCGAGAATATGGGTGAATCCCTCACGGCCAGGAACAGCCCAGTAACGGGTACCGTTCTCGGCACGCATGTATGGTGTCCACTTGCCTTTCAGTTCCTCAGGCACGTATGGCGGATTGATGGCGTCGAGCTTAGCCATCTCAGGCAGTTTGAAGGCACCTGAGCCATTGGCGATATAGGCATCGGTGAGCAGCACGACGGGTGTCATGTGTTCGAGGGCGATCTTACTGGCCTGGAAGGCGGCGTCGAAACAGTCAGCTGGACTCAGGGCAGCCATCACTGGCATCGGACTCTCACCGTTACGGCCGAAGAGCACCTGCAGCAGATCGGTCTGCTCCGACTTTGTGGGCAGACCCGTGGCGGGACCGCCGCGCTGTACGTCGAGGACTACCAGCGGCAACTCCATGATGACGGCCAGGTTCATGGCCTCACTCTTCAGACAGATGCCAGGGCCAGAGGTGGAGGTAACGCCGAGTGCGCCTGCAAACGAAGCACCAAGTGCTGAAGCACAACCAGAGATCTCGTCCTCGCACTGGACGGTGATCACACCGCAAGACTTGTGCTTTGACAACTCGTGGAGCACGTCGGTGGCAGGGGTGATGGGGTAGGAACCGAGATAGAGACGGAGTCCGGCCTTCTCGGCAGCGGCAATGAAACCGTAGGCCGTCGCCTTGTTACCTGTGATGTCCATATAGCGTCCGGGCACCTTCTCCTTGGTCTCGATGCGATAGACATTGACGGCTGAGGAGTGGGTGTTGTGACCGTAGTCGTAACCAGCCTGCACCACCTTGATGTTGTTCTCGGCGATGGCAGGCTTTTTGGCGAACTTGTCCTTCAGGAAGTTGGCCACGAGGGAGAGGTCACGGTCGAAGAGCCAGCACACGAGACCGAGGGCGAACATGTTACGGCACTTCAGCATGGCTTTGTTGTCCATGCCCGAGTCTTTCAGGCAGTCCTTCACCATCGTGGTCAACGGGCACTGGATCACGCGGTCGGGATCAATATTCATCTCGCCGAGATAGTCCTCTGTCTTGAACTGTGCCTTCTCCAGATCCTTCGGACCGAAGGAGTCGGTATCGATGATGATGGTTGCACCAGCCTTGGCGTAGCGGTACTGCGTCTTCAGGGCGGCGGCATTCATGGCTACGAGTACGTCGCACTTGTCGCCAGGGGTATAGACTTTGCCTGCACCGATATGTACCTGGAAACCAGACACGCCTGTCAGCGAACCTTGCGGGGCGCGGATGTCAGCGGGATAGTCGGGGAATGTGGAAATGCCGTTACCAACGGTGGCACTGACCGTCGAGAAGATGTTTCCGGCCAACTGCATACCGTCGCCGGAGTCACCAGAGAAGCGTACGACCACCTGGTCGAGCTCTTTCACTTCTAATTTTTCAGCCATTTTTTATTTGTTTATTACTAACTTTCTCTTAAAACGGCTGCAAAATTATACATTTTTAGCGAATATGCCAAAAGAAAACACTAAAAAATGCATATTTGCAGCAAAAAACACTGCAAATATGCATTTTTCTGCATAAAGCACAATCAATTCGTATTATTATTCATGGCGATGGGATCAGAATATTATATGCCTGCGCGCGCGTAAGAGAGGCTCCAATTCTCGAGAGAATTCATCCAAGCGGAGGCTCCGTAGGAAAATTTGGAGCCTCCAAATTTTCCTACGGAGCCTTCTTTTTTTCCTAAAGTACCCCCTTTTTGCAACAAAACAAGCGGTCTTATCTAATATTGGAAGGAACTTCCACCAAGGAACTCGCGGAGGAGCGAGGTGGGTGGTATCTGTGTTTCGGGGATGGGTTTGATGTAGCGCAGGAACTTCAGCAGGCGGTAGGCCTCGGCATGTTCCGGACAGTTCTCGGGCACGGCTTCGAGCAGTGGTTCAGCCTGGCTCTTGATGACGGCGAGTTCGAAGAGCATGGCGGTGTTAAACATCGCGTCGGCATTCTCTTGGAAGGGGAAGATCCACTTGTTCTCTCCCGCACGTACAGACGGCCAGCGGCGGATGGTCTCCTGAGCCGTGACGGCACGATATTTGTGGTCACGGATGATACGTCGCAGTAGACGGTTGTCGGTGGTAGGGATGTAGTTGTGGTTGTCAAGCAGTACGGTGGTCAGCGCGGAGGCATAGACGCGGAAGATCTGTTCATTGGGAATCTGTGAGGTCAGTTCGGGGTTGAGGGCGTGGATGCCTTCCACTACAAGGATCTCGTTCTCATGAAGACGGAGTCTCTTGCCGCTCTTCTGACTGGTGCCTGTGGGAAAGTCGTAGCGTGGCAGTTCTATCTCTTCACCTTTGAAGAGGGAAGTCAACTGCTCGTTGAGCAACGGCAGGTTCAGGGCATGCAGGTTCTCGAAGTCGTAGTCGCCCTTCTCGTCGCGTGGTGTCTTGTCGCGGTCGAGGAAATAGTCGTCGAGCGAGATGGCGATGGGCTTGATGCCATTGACGGCGAGTTGTACGCTGAGGCGCTTGCAGGTCGTGGTCTTTCCACTGGATGACGGTCCTGCGATGAGCACCATCTTAATGCCCTTGCGCTGGGCGATCTCATCGGCAATGCGTGCGATCTTCTTTTCCTGTAAGGCTTCCGAGACCATGATGAGTTGTGGCGAGTAGCCTTTGATGATGGCCTCATTGAGGTCGCCAATAGTACGCAACCCGAGGATGTCCTGCCACTGATGGTGCTCCTTAAAGATGCTGAACATCTTGTCCTGATGGGTCATCTCACCGAGTTCGTCTGGATGTTCGCGTGACGGCAGGCGCAGGAGTAGACCGTCGTAGTATTTCTCTAATCCGAAGAGGTAGATCTGTGAAGTGTTCGTCAGCAGCGAACCATAGTAATAGTCCACATAACCGTCGATATCGTAATAGGTCGTATAGAGCCGCCCTGTACTCTCCAATAGTTTCACTTTCGATTTGTTGTGTAGCCTGTCGAACATGGCAATGGCCTCCTTGGTGGTGGTCTCGTGACGATGGATGGGCAGGGCGTCGTCGATGATCTCCTGCATGCGTCGGCGGATGGTGCCGGCATCGTCGAGTGTCACGGGACGTCCAATGTTGAGGTTGACATAGTAACCGTTGCTGACGGGAATGTCGATAGCCACCTTACAAGGGTTGTAGAGGTCGTGGACGGCCTTGCAGAGCACGAAGAACAGGCTGCGGGTATAGGCCCGTGAGCCACTCGATGATGTAATATCAAGAAACTCCACCTCCTTCTGTTTGTAGATGCGGAAGTGCATCCCCTCCACCTTATTATTAACGTGTGCAGAGATGGGGCCGTACTTCATCTCAAGGCCAGAGAGTTGATATACTTCTTCCAAGGTGCAGCCAAGGGGCACTTCGATGGTCTTGTCGTTGTTCTTACACAATACATGAATGGTCTGTTCCATATTGTAGATGTTTTAGGAGATGTTTGATATATTTGGTGCAAAAGTAATAAAAAAAAGCCACAGATTGCACAGATTTTATTTTTTTTTCTTGAAAACTGTGGAATCTGTGGCTAAAATTTACTATCTTTGCAACCGAGTTTCAAATCAAAAGAATTCTATATGCTGGTTTTATTCAAACTTCTTGGCTCACTTGCACTTCTCATGTTTGGTATGAAGTCGATGAGTGAGGCATTGCAGAAGATGGCTGGTCCCCAGTTGCGACACGTTCTCGGTGCCATGACCACCAACCGTTTTACGGGTATGCTGACAGGTATGTTGGTGACGGCATCCGTGCAGTCGTCAACGGCTACGACGGTAATGACCGTTTCATTTGTCAATGCGGGACTGCTCACTTTGGCTCAGGCTATCTCTGTTATCATGGGTGCGAACATCGGAACGACGCTCACGGCGTGGATCATGTCGGCTGGTATGTCGTTTGATATCACCAGTGCCATCTATCCGGCATTCTTCTTAGGTATTATCCTGATTTACTTGAAGAAATATCGCTATATAGGTGACTTCCTTTTTGGTCTGTCGTTCCTGCTTTTGGGACTTGGCACCCTGCGTATGACGGGAACGGAGATGCATCTTGGCGAGAATCAGGCCGTACTCGATTTCTTTGCCTCGTTTGATCCGGACTCGTTCCTGACTACATTGATCTTCCTTTTCCTTGGTGGTGTGTTGACTTTCTGCGTACAGTCGTCGGCGGCCGTTATGGCGATCACGATGATCCTCTGTTCCAGTGGCGCCCTGCCTATCTATCAGGGTATAGCCCTCGTGATGGGCGAGAATATCGGAACCACCGTCACCTCAAACCTTGCAGCCCTCTCGGCGAACACACAGGCTCGTCGGGCAGCCTTGGCCCACATGTTCTTCAACGTGTTTGGTGTCGTTTGGATCCTGTTTGTGTTCCGTCCATTTATCGATATGGTTTGTGGCTGGGTAGGCTACGACGTGACGATGGCAAAGGATGCTGTAGAGACCAGTGTGTTTTTGGCCAATGCCGCTAAGTTGAGCTTTGTGCTGGCAGCTTTCCATACTTCTTTCAATGTGGTCAATACCTTTATCCTCATCTGGTTCATTCCGCAGATAGAACGTTTTGTGTGTTGGGTGATTAAGCCTAAGAAAATTGATGAAGAAGAGGACTTCCGTCTGCATTTCATTACGGCTGGCTTCATGAAGACCCCGGAACTTTCAGTGCTCGAAGCCCAGAAAGAGATCCAGGCCTTCTCCGAGCGTATGGAACGTATGTTTAACATGGTGCGCGAACTACTGACCCTTTCGTCGTCAGTCTCTGCCAAGTCGAAGAACAACGACTCTGATTTTAATAAACTGTATTCGCGTATTGAGAAGTATGAAGGTATCAGTGATAATATGGAACTGGAAATCGCCAAATATTTGGACTCTGTCAGTGATGCTCATCTCTCTGATGATACGAAGGCCAAGATACGTGCCATGCTCCGTGAGATCTCCGAGTTGGAATCGATTGGTGATGCCTGCTTCAATATGGCACGCACTATTTCCCGTAAGTATAACGGGAAGGAGGACCACTTCAATGATAAGCAGTACGACCATATTCACCAGATGATGGAACTGACAAATCAATCGCTCTCTCAGATGAATAAACTGATGATGGGTCGTAAGGAGTCGTTCGACGTGAACCGCTCGTTTAATATTGAGCATGAGATCAACAACTACCGCAACCAACTGAAACAGCAGAACATTGTGGATATCAACAACCATGAATACACCTACGCAGTCGGTACGATCTATATGGATTTAATTAATGAGTGTGAGAAACTTGGTGACTATGTGGTGAACGTTGTCGAGGCACGTATGGGACTACGATAAATTGGTATGAAGAAGATAACATTTTTGATCATACTTGGATTGTTGACAGGTCGGGTGGCGAAAGCCCAGTTGGTCATCAATGAACTCATGCAGTCGAACGTGGATTGCATCATGGATGAACTGAACGAGTTTCCAGACTCTTGGGTGGAACTGTATAATACAGGAAATACCGATATCAATATCAAAGACTATCGGGTGGGCATCAGTGACAAGGCAGATGAGGCATGGAGGCTGCCTGATGCCATTCTTGGCCCTAAGGAATTTGCCCTTGTCCTTTGCGATAAGGAGGCAACGATCATGCATACTCACTTCCGCCTGGAGTCGGGTAAGGGCTGTAATGTGTATCTTTTCAAGGGTTCTAATATTATCGACAAGGTGACGGATCTGCCGAAACAACCGGCTCCGAATATCGCTTATGGCCGGAAAGTTGACGGTGGCAATGAATGGGGCTATCAGTTGCACCCGACTCCACGTCAAGCCAACACTGGTGAAACGACGGATAATATCCTTGGAGATCCCGTGTTCAGCGAATCAGGTCGAATTTTCACCCAGGGTTCTCCCCTTTCCCTGACGCTCTCTTTGCCAGAAGGCTCACCCCAGGGTACAAAGATCCTCTACACCGTTGATGCTTCAGAGCCTACGAGTGAAAGTGCCATTTATGTGGGGCCCATCCCCATCTCTGCCACTACCATCGTCCGTGCCAAGCTCTTTTGCGACGGCTGGCTCTCACCGCGCTCAGTCACCCATAGCTATATTTTTCTTCCACGAGAACAGACGCTGCCAGTTGTCAGTATCTCAACTGATACGAAATACTTGGCAAATCCTCAAATTGGTATCTATGTGGATGGCAGTTATCAGGGTGGCCATAGTAACTATGAGTTCAATTGGCGGCGTCCGATGAACATAGAACTTTTTGAAGAAGATGGCCAGACGTGTTCTATTAACCAGCTCTGCGAAGCTCGTATCATGGGTGAATCTTCCAGGAAATACACACCGAAGTCCATGATCTTCTATGCCCATAAGCGGTTTGGCACGAAGCATTTCAACTATGAGTTCTTCCCAGACCAGAAGCCTGGTCTCGTTGAGCAGAAGTCGATCCTTCTGCGTAATGCTGGTGGCGACAACCCTTATCTCTATTTGCGGGATGCCCTTATCCAACGTGTCATGGGAACCTACACTGACATTGACTGGCAGCCCTGGCGACCTGCCATTATCTACCTCAACGGCACTTACTTGGGCATTATTAATATACGAGAACGGAGCACTGATGATTTCATCTGGGCCAACTATGACAAGTTGGAAGATATTGACATGATAGAAAACTGGGCAGACGAAGATGATGAGTGGATTAATCAAGCGTGCGTGAAGGCAGGCGACAGGGAGAATCTGAACCAGTTCAAGAAGTTTTATAAACAGCGCGGACACACACGGGAGGAATATGAGAAATGGATGGATTGCGTGGAGTTTATCAATCTGATGGTGATGAACCTCTATTTTGGCAATAAGGATTTTCCTGGTAATAATACGCTGATGTGGCGGCCGCGTGTAGAAGGCGGGCTCTGGCGTTTTGTGGCCAAAGATACAGACTGGGGACTCGGACATGAGCAGTGGGCCTACCCAACCCTCCTCCCTAACAGGTGTCCTGCCTATGTCAACATGATTGATTATATCACCAATTATCATCAGGGTGACTATTGGCCTAACAAGCCCAAATACACGGCATTGTTCAGGTATATGATGGAGGATCAGAGTCTTAATCATGAATTTGTCGATCGTTGTAGCATCTATATGGGCGATTTCCTGAATGAGAAGGGTGTGCGTGAGATATGGGATCCTATGTATGAAAAGATCAAGACAGAGCACTCTTATCACAGGCAGCTTTACCCAGAAGAGAGAGATTTCGACCTGGAATTGACGGATGCCCGCAGATGGCTGTCAGAGCGCACTGGTTATTTCTATGATCATCTGGCATTTTCTTATAACTTAGGCAATCCTATTCCTATGACTATCAATAAGTCTGTGGATGAGGCTTCGAAAATGACGGTCACTTTTAACCGTGTGAAACTATCGAAAGGTACTTTCGACGGCAAGTTCTTCAGGAATCATGTGGTAACCCTCGCCGGCATGGCTCCGGAAGGCAAAGAAATCACAGGGTGGAAGATGGTTACGGAATCAGACGGCGGTACAAAGGAGGATATCATTGAGGGCAGTTTGTTCTGGTTTGTTATGCCAAAATGTAACTCCGTGACCATCAATGCTATATTAAGCGATATCAATGGCATTAGCACACTATCGTCTCCCAACTGGACATGGCAGCGCGAAGGCGATCGCCTTATCGTCTCAGATGTTCCAGTAGGTGTCAAGGTACAACTCTATGACCTGCGAGGCATGCTGATCAATTCCGTTGTTTCGGACGGAACGGAGATTATCGTTCCTTTGTCAACCAGTCAGTTATATATCCTGAAAATAGGGGATAAGACCGTCAAATTCTGAGAATTGCAGGGATATAACCTAAAAAAGTGAGGAAACATGGTGTTTCTTCACTTTTTTATTGTACCTTTGCAGCCGATTTGCAAAAAGCATATCAAGGGGTGCTGCCTGTTGGCGGCTGAGATGATACCCTTCTGAACCTGATACGGATAATGCCGGCGTAGGGATGGATAAGTATTCAAATCAACACGATGTCCCCTTTACATTATTTAATTAATTAAAGGTACAAGTTAGTAGTATGAAAAGAATTGTTTTAGGATTGGCTGCGCTGGTGTGCGTGGCGAGTATGAATGCACAAGGTAACAAGGCTGCCCTCTATGACTCCACTCAGGTGGAGCAGTTGCAGGAGGTGGTCGTAAATGGTGTACGTGCGCAGAAGAACGCGCCTTATGCCATTGCCAACATCAAGAAACAGGAGTTGGATAATTTCTCGAAGACAGGTAAGGAACTGCCTTTCCTCTTCTCGCAGACACCGGGTGTGATAGCCTGGAGCGAGAACGGACTTGGCACAGGAACCACCTATATGCGTATCCGTGGAGCTGGCGACTCGCGTATCAACGTGACGCTCGACGGTGTGCCCCTGAACTCACCAGAGGACCAGTGTGTGTTCTGGGCGAATATGAACAGCTATGGTTCACTGCTCGGCTCTGTGCAGATCCAGCGTGGCGTGGGTTCCTCAACCAATGGCGACGGTGCCTTTGGCGGTACGGTGGCTTTGGCATCGGCAACACCCTTGCAGGTGCCTGGTATCGAGGTGTCAGGTAGTTATGGCTCGTTTAATACTTATAACATCGGTGGTAAGTTCTCCACAGGGCTTCTGTGGAAGCACCTGATCTTCGACGGTGCCTATCACGAGACAAATACTGACGGTTTCATCCATGGCACAAGCGGACGAAGCGGAAGCTATTACGGTGGCCTTACCTGGTTGGGTGATAACTTCCAGATCCGCTATAAGAACATCGGTAACTTCGAGAAGACAGGTCAGGCATGGAATGGTGTGACGGCTGGCGACAATGATCTCTCACTGATGGACGGCACTTATGGTGCAAAGACGGGCATCAAGACCTATCAAGATATGTACGAAGTAGGGCTTGGCAAATATAACTCGCTCTACGAGTATTTGACCTACGATGCCGACGGCAACTTCGCCAAGGATGCCAATGGTAACTATATCACCGCCCGCTATCAAATGGCCGACGGCACCTATTGGGATAAGACCACTGATAACTTCTGGCAGAACCATAACATCCTTTCTGCAGCGTGGAACATCAGCGATCACTGGACAACAACGGCTTCGCTGCACTACACCTATGGTTACGGCTACTATAACGAGTTTCGTCCGAACAACAAACTGAAGAAGTTTGGTTTGTCTTACGACGGCGTGAAGAAAACAGACTTCGTACGTGAGAAGGGCCTTTCGCAGAATACCTATGGTCTCTTGTGGAATGCCAATTACAAAGATGAGTCATGGGATATCATTGGTGGTTTCTCTCTTCAGAATTTTGATGGTAATCACTTCGGCTATGTCACTTATATTGCCAATGAAGATGTGCGGAAGAAGTATCTGTCCAATGGCGACTATCAGTACTATGACTCCGATGCCCATAAGTTTGACGGCAATGTGTTCCTGAAGGCTGCCTACCATATCTCTGACCAGTGGGATGTGTTTGCCGATCTCCAATATCGTCACGTGGGCTACAAGACAGACGGTATCAATGATAAGTTCTATGAGGAGGAGAGCGGCTACTACAACCAGAAACTTGACATTAACGAGAAGTATGACTTCCTGAATCCGAAGGCTGGTTTCTCTTGGAATCTCAACGGTCATCGTGTCTATGGCTCTGTGGCTCTGAGCCACCGTGAACCAGAACGTAACAACTTCACCGATAACGGCTCTTATCCTTTCCCGAAGGCAGAAAAACTGATGGATTACGAGTTGGGTTATACTTATAGTGTTGACATCTTCCGTCTGGGTGCCAACTTCTTCTATATGGATTATACTGACCAGTTTGTGCAGACGGGTGAGGTAAGTGATATTGGTGAGAAACTAACGACAAACATCAAGGATTCTTATCGTACGGGTATTGAACTCCAGGCCGGTATCGATCCTACTCCTTGGCTCACCATCGAAGGTAATGCCGCTTTCAGTAAGAATAAGATTAAGGACTTCGATGAGGTGGTCGAAGACTGGGACAACGGTTCAAAGACCATCCACTATGACAACTCAACACTTGCTTTTTCACCCTCAACCATCCTAAACGGCTTCTTAACACTTCATCACCAAGGCGTACAGGCCACATGGCATACTAACTTTGTCAGTCGTCAGTACCTTGATAATACGGAGAACGCAGACCGCTCGCTGCCCTGTTACACGGTGTCGAACATCAGCCTGAGTTATACGCTGAGACCGAAGAAGGTAATGAAAGAGGCCATCTTCGGACTGAACTTCAACAATGTGTTTAATCGTCGTTATGCTGCCAGCGGCTGGGTATATTCCGCCATTTGTGAGAGTTATGGTCATCCCAATGATAACCGTTACTACCAGATTGGCTTCATCCCCATGGCTGGCTTTACGATGATGGGTAATGTGACGCTGCGCTTTTAATGAGAAATTAGTAATGAGTAATTAGAAATTATGATTACCTTTTTCGCGGAGCATTGGTTGGATATCGTGACGACCGTCTTAGGTCTGGCGTATATTCTGTTGGAGTATAAGGCCAGTGTCTGGATGTGGGTTGTGGGATTTCTGATGCAGGCTTTAGGTATCGTACTCTATTACCAGAAAGGACTCTATGCCGACTGCGGCATGGAGTTCTATTATCTGTCGATGACGGTCTATGGCTATTGGCGCTGGGTCTCAAAGGCTGGCTCACAGGGGGACGGTTCTTTCGTTGCGACAAAAAAAACATCCCACCTGCCCATCCGTCACTTCCCATCAAGGTTAGTACTACCGTGGACACTTCTAATCTTAGCTCTGTGGGGCATCATCTACTGGCTTCTCGTCACGTTTACCAATTCCAATGTGCCCCTTGCCGACAGTTTCACGACAGCTCTGAGTATCGTGGGTATTTGGGCTCTGGCGCATAAGTATCTGGAGCAATGGTTTATTTGGATTGCTGTCGATGTGGTGACGTGCATACTTTATTTCTATAAAGACATCCCCTTCAAGGCCAGTCTCTATGGCCTCTACGTCATCATTGCCATCTTGGGCTGGTTCAAGTGGCGACGGATGATGACGTCTGCGTAAAAAAGAGGGATCTGACGCTTCACAGCGTCAAATCCCCACGCAAACTTCAAACAACCAAAAAAAGAATTGTCTGAATTTCTATTATTGAAAGCTTGTTCTATTATCTGATGAACAGCAGTTCACGATACTTCGGCAGTGGCCAGAGGGCGTCATCAACGATCAACTCCAGTTTGTCGATCTCGTAGCGGATGGTATCGAGTTTCGGCTCCACCTTATCGTGATAGGCGATGGCTTTCTCGTGCTCGTCCTCAATCTTGTTGGCGAGTTTACGGGCATTGACGAGTTCCTCTACACCCTTCTCGATGGCAGAAGTGCGCTCGGCAATCTCCTCGATGATCTTGATGTTACGGGCGGAGAGCTTTTCTGCCTTATCAACAGGGAAGATAGCAGACATGTTCTCCACATTCTTCAGCAACTGACTCTGGTAGTTGGTGGCCACAGGAATAATGTGGTTCATTGAGAGGTCACCCAGAACACGGGCCTCAATCTGGATCTTCTTGGTATAGGTCTCCCACTTCACTTCGTTGCGGGCCTCCAGTTCCTTCTTCGTCATCACACCTAGACTTTCGAACATGTCAATGCTCTCCTTGTCGAGGTAACGCTCGAAGATCTTTGGACAGCTCTTCTCAACGTCCAGACCACGCTTCTCTGCCTCGATAACCCACTCGTCAGAGTAACCATTTCCGTCGAAGCGGATGGGCTTACAGGTCTTGATATCCTCACGCAGCACGTCGATGATAGCGTGGAACTTGGCGCTGTGCTCAGTACCTGCCAACTTCTTCTCGAAATCAGGAATGCGGGCATCCACACGCTTCTTGAAGTCAACCAGAGCCTCAGCAACAGCACTGTTCAGGGCGATCATAGCCGATGCGCAGTTGGCCTCAGAACCTACGGCACGGAATTCGAAGCGATTACCTGTGAAGGCGAATGGTGACGTGCGGTTACGGTCGGTATTGTCGATGAGCAACTCAGGAATCTCGGGGATATCCATCTTCATGCCCTGCTTGCCTGTCATGGCGAGGAAGTCTTTGTCGGCCTTCTCAATGTGGTCAAGCAATTCGCTTACCTGTTTGCCGAGGAACGATGATACGATGGCGGGAGGAGCCTCGTTGGCACCCAGACGGTGGGCGTTGGTGGCACTCATGATAGAGGCCTTCAACAGTCCGTTGTGCTTATACACACCCATCAGTGTTTCCACGATGAACGTAGCGAAGCGCAGGTTAGCCTCAGGTGTCTTGCCAGGGGCATGCAGCAGAATGCCGTTGTCAGTGCTCAGGCTCCAGTTGTTGTGCTTACCACTACCGTTGATGCCTGCGAAGGGCTTCTCGTGGAGCAGCACACGGAAACCATGCTTGCGGGCCACCTTCTTCATCAGTGACATCAGCATCATGTTATGATCGACAGCCAGGTTGGTCTCTTCAAAAATGGGAGCGAGTTCGAACTGGTTGGGTGCCACTTCATTGTGACGAGTCTTACAGGGAACACCGAGTTCCAGAGCCTGTATCTCGAGGTCGCGCATGAAAGCGGCCACACGCTCAGGAATGCTTCCGAAGTAGTGGTCATCCATCTGCTGGTTCTTGGCAGAGTCGTGACCCATCAAGGTACGACCTGTCAACAGCAGGTCAGGACGGGCAGCGTAGAGACCCTCATCCACGAGGAAATACTCCTGCTCCCAGCCGAGGTTAGAAGTGACCTTCTTCACGGCGGGATCGAAATAGTGGCAGACATCAACGGCAGCCACGTTGACAGCGTGCAGGGCGCGCAGCAGCGGTGCCTTATAGTCGAGTGCCTCACCGCTATAAGAAATAAATACGGTGGGGATACAGAGTGTATCGTCAATGATGAACACTGGGCTTGTGGGATCCCAAGCAGAGTAACCACGGGCCTCAAAGGTCGAACGGATACCACCAGAGGGGAACGACGAGGCATCTGGCTCCTGCTGTACGAGCAATTTACCAGTGAACTCCTCTACCATACCGCCCTTGCCATCGTGTTCGATGAAAGAGTCGTGCTTCTCGGCGGTTCCCTCCGTCAGAGGCTGGAACCAGTGTGTATAGTGGGTGACACCGTTCTCTACGGCCCACTGCTTCATACCAGCGGCTACTGCATCAGCGATGTCACGATCTAGACGGGCACCATTGTCCATCACGTCGATCATCTTCTCATAAACCTGTTTCGGCAGGTACTTGTACATCTTCTCACGGTTGAAGACCTTCTTACCAAAATACTCGTAAGGTCTCTCACTTGGTGCTTTCACGTCGAGCGGCTTTTTCTTGAAAGCCTCACCGACAACCTGAAATCTTAATGCTTCCATAATCGTTCTTTTTTTGTGTTTGTTATACCTAATTACTTACACTTTGCTTATAATTTGCTGCAAAGGTACGACATTTTGGAAGCAAAAGAAGATAATTAATGACAATATTTACCTTCTTTTTCTTTGAAAATAACAAATTGTAAGGAATACACCG
Source organism: uncultured Prevotellaceae bacterium (assembly GCA_902784615.1). Lineage (GTDB taxonomy): Bacteria > Bacteroidota > Bacteroidia > Bacteroidales > Bacteroidaceae > Prevotella. The sequence continues at coordinate 35,413 of CACZVN010000018.1, forward strand.
TGATTTACTTACAATTTAAAACCAAATCAGGCCGATCTGCATATATTTTGGTTATTCATTCTTTTCTGTCATGTATTTCCAGTAACGGCGGGGCATGTCACTAAGCTGTTTACGGGGATTCATGCGCTCTTTGATGCAGATGGCCTTGAAGTAGGTGCGCCAGAGTTGCTGGAAGAGTTGGTCATTTTCGCTTAACACTTCATCATTAAGTTTGCCATTCGAAAGATCGAAAGGCACAACAGATTCATCCTCGAAGGTGATGCGGATAGGCTCGGCTGTGCCGTCGTAATAATATCCGTAGTGACGCTTAGCATCGTAGATAAGCCATGGCTGATCATTGAAACGGTCTTGGAAGTGACTAATGATGAGCGGCAGAACGTTGTGGTCAGGTGAGACGACGGCGAGGTAGGTGCCGTCCTTTGCCTTCTGGAAACGGATGAACTGTTTCATACGCAGTTGCTCATGGAGCACGCGACGACAGGTATTGCGAACTTCCAGTACGTCGAGATCAGAGGCGTTGCGCTCTATTCCAGAACATTCTGGCTGACGGAATACCTTACATATAAAATTAAATAACGGCTGATTCAGTGCACGCTCTTCTGACAGCCAACTGATGGTGATCATGTGCAGACCGTCTTTGGAAAGGTACTTTTCCAATCCTTTCCAGACGCGCTCAGCCTTCTCGCTATCTGTCATCACAACATATGGTTCGTTGGCAAATAAAGGCAGTTGTTCTCCTTTTGCCAGCAATGTCACATGTTGTTGGTGAAACGCAAAACTGTCGAACACTGCCGTTAACAATCCGTCAAGAGTGCTGTCAAAGGTATAGACCGTCATTCCTTGAAATCGAGTGTCAGTTGTTGTTCTTCAGCCGCCCGTTTCTGCTGGGTCTTCGAGAGTAGCAGAGGACGCAGTCGTTCTGGGCGCAGTTCGTTGATGCCGATGATAGGTTGCGAGAAGGCGGAGGTGAGTTCGCCGCAGGTGATGAAATACTTCGCTTTCTTCATCACCACACCCATCTTCTTCAGGTGGTAGGAGGTTATACGGTTAAAGCGACGGCTGTTCACAATGAGGACGGCAGATTTCACACCGATGCCAGGTACGCGGAGGATATGCTCATAGGGCGCACTGTTGATATCCACAGGGAAGAATTCGGGATGGCGCAGGGCCCAACCGAGTTTGGGATCCACGTCGAGATCAAGGTGCGCATGGGCATCATCCACAATCTCATCGACATTGAAGTGGTAGAAACGCATCAGCCAGTCTGCCTGGTACAGACGGTTCTCGCGTACCAGGGGCGGCTGTTTCAAGACGGGCAGACGAGGGTCGTAGGTGTTCACGCTGACATAGCTGGAGTAATAGACGCGTCGCATCGTGGGCTGCTGGTACATGGCGTTCGACATCTTCAGGATGTCGAGATCACTCTCCTTCGTGGCGCCCACGATCATTTGTGTCGATTGTCCTGCTGGCACGAAACGTGGTGCATGACGGAACTTTTTCCGGTCCTCTTTGTTCTCAAGCACTCCCTGCTGAATCTGCGACATAGGCAGGAAGATGCTCTTATGGTCCTTCTCGGGCGCCAACGCCTTCAGAGACTCCTCCTTGGGGATCTCGATGTTCACGCTCATACGGTCAGCATATCGTCCCGCCTCTTGCAGCAGTTCCTGCGAAGCCCCGGGGATGGTCTTCAGGTGGATATAGCCATTAAAACGATGTACTGTCCGCAAGTCACGTACGATAGCTGTCAGCCGCTCCATCGTATAATCAGGATTCCTCACCACACCACTGCTCAAAAAGAGTCCTTCAATATAGTTACGGCGATAGAATTCCATCGTAATCTCCTCGAGTTCCGAGACGGAGAGCGTAGCCCGTTTGATATCGTTCGAACGGCGGTTGATGCAGTAGGCGCAGTCGTACATGCAGTAGTTTGTAAGCATCACCTTCAGGAGTGAGATACAACGGCCGTCATCGGCAAACGAGTGGCAGATGCCCATGCCGCCAACGGTGTTGCCCACCATCCCCTTCTTGCCAGAGCGCACAGTACCGCTCGACGAGCACGAGACATCGTACTTCGCCGACTCTGTGAGTATCCGCAGCCGTTCCATGGTCTTCTCCGTCAGCATTTGTGTAACCCGATTTGTTTTCTGCAAAAGTACAAAAAATCTCGCAGATGGAAGCCATCTGCGAGAAAGATTTTGCATTATTTGGGAAAAACGGTGCTTACTTCGAAAGGAAGGTTTTGACTTTCTGGGCAGTCTGTTTGCCGCTGGCCATGGCGCGCACCACGAGAGAGGCACCATTGGCGGCATCACCACATACGAACACATTCTTGGGATACTCTGGATGTTCGGGCTTCAGGAATCCCATGGCGAGGAGTACGAGTTCGGCCTTGATGATCTCGGGCTTGCCCTTCTCGACCATGATCGGACGACCACCTTCGGGGTTGGGCTTCCAGTCAATCTCCTGAACTTTGACACCTGTCAGTTTGCCATTCTCGCCTAAGAACTCTAATGTGTTGATGTTCCAACGACGGGTACAACCTTCCTCATGGCTCGAGGTGGTCTTCAGGGTACGTGGCCAGTTGGGCCAGGGGTTCTGAGGATCTTCAGGTCCCTCTACGGGCTTGGGCATGATCTCGATCTGTGTCACGCTCTTGCAACCCTGACGGTGGGCTGTACCGATACAGTCACTACCTGTGTCACCACCACCGATCACCAGTACATCCTTGCCTTTGGCGGTGATGCGTTCGTCCTTGGAGAACTCCATACCTGCCAAGACTCTGTTCTGCTGACTCAGCAACTCGAGGGCGAAGTGAACGCCTTTCAGTTCACGACCAGGAGCCTTAAGGTCTCTGGCAGTAGGTGTACCAGTGGAGATGACCACGGCGTCGAATTGTTCTGATACTTTTGCGATATCCTCAACAGCCTCACCATATTTAAATGTGATGCCCTCTTCCTCCATCAGTTTCAGGCGACGGTCGATGATCGTCTTGTTCAGTTTGAAGTTGGGGATGCCGTAGCGTAGCAGACCGCCTGCGGCCTCGTTCTTCTCGAAGACGGTGACGGTATAACCCATCTGGTTCAGGTCGTTGGCGGCAGCGAGTCCTGCAGGACCAGCACCGATCACAGCCACTTTCTTACCGTTGCGCTCAGGGATATGCGGCTGGATATAACCCTCGCGGAAGGCTGCCTCGATGATGGAGGCCTCGTCCTCGCGGTTGGTCGTCGGCTCGTGGTTATAGCGGTTCAGTACACAGGCCTTCTCGCAGAGGGCGGGACAGATACGACCCGTAAACTCTGGGAAGGGGTTCGTGCTGGTGAGCAGTTGATAAGCCAGTTCCCAGTCACCCTTGAAGAGGGCATCATTCCACTCGGGGGCCTTGTTGCCCAGCGGACAGGCCCAGTGGCAGAATGGAACACCACAGTCCATGCAGCGGCTGGCCTGTTCGCGGCGCTGGTGGGTATTGAGCGTCTGCTCCACCTCACCGAAATCGTGGATTCTATCGTGAATCGGACGGTATCCCGCCTCCTGGCGGTGTATCTCTAAAAATGCTTTAGGATTTCCCATAATCTTTTGCTGTTTGAAGTTTTAATATTCTCTTTGCATGTCGGCGATCTTCTCGCGCAGTTTCTTCATTTGCTCCTCCTGAAGCACGCGTTTGTACTCAATAGGAACAACTTGGATGAAGTCTGTGACGTAGCGCTGCCAGTCGTCGAGCATCCGTCCTGCGAGGGCTGAACCCGTGTGGAGGTAGTGCTGACGGATCAGTTCGAGCAGTTCCTTGCGGCTGACGCTGTCCTCGACGAGTCCTAACTCTACCATATCCATATTGCAGAAGTAGTCGAACGTGTGGTCTTTGTCGTACACATATGCCACACCGCCACTCATACCGGCTGCGAAGTTGCGACCCGTCTTACCAAGTACTACCACGCGACCACCAGTCATATATTCACAGCAGTGGTCACCAGCACCCTCGATGACAGCAATGGCACCAGAGTTACGCACACCAAAGCGCTCACCCACCTTACCATTGATATAGAGTTCACCACTTGTGGCGCCATAAAGACCCGTGTTACCTGCGATGATATTGTCCTCGGCCTTGAAGTTCGATCGTGTAGGCGGTAGGATGGCGATGCGTCCGCCGCTGAGTCCCTTGGCAAAGTAGTCGTTGGTTTCACCTTCGAGTTTGAAGTTGATGCCGTGAGCGAGGAAAGCGCCAAACGACTGTCCTGCAGAACCCTTGAACTTCACGTTGATAGTTTCATCAGGAAGACCTGCCAGACCGTATTTCCCTGCCACTGTACCAGAGAGCATCGTACCCACGGCACGATCCGTATTCTTAATGGCATAGTCGAGCGACACTTCCTTCTGTTGTTCGATGGCCTTGGCGGCTGCCTCGATCATCTGTTGGTCGAGGATCGTACCCTGCATACCCAGAGGTACGGCGGGTTTGGTCATGTCACCCGTGAAGTGGAGTGTCCCCTCTTCCTTGTTCAACAGTCTGTCGAAGTCGAGCACAGAGGCGCCTGTCTCGATGAGGTCTGTACGTCCTACGATATCGTTGAGGCTCTTGAAGCCCATCTCGGCCAGATACTCGCGTACCTCTTGGGCGAGGAACGTGAAGTAGTTCACCAGGTATTCATATCTTCCAACGAAGTGCTTTCTCAGTTCTGCGTTCTGCGTAGCCACACCCATCGGACAGGTGTTCAGGTTACATTTGCGCATCATTACACAGCCCAGAACGATCAGCGCAGCCGTTCCGAAACCAAACTCCTCAGCACCTAACAAAGCCATCAGCACGATGTCGCGACCAGTCTTGATCTGGCCATCTACCTGCAGACGGACGTTGCTGCGCAGACCGTTGCGGACGAGTGTCTGCTGTGTCTCAGAGAGTCCGATCTCTGGCGAGATACCAGCGAAGCGCATGCTTGAGGCAGGACTTGCGCCCGTACCACCCTCTGCACCACTGATGATGATGAGGTCGGCCTTAGCCTTAGCCACACCAGCGGCAATCGTTCCTACACCACTCTCAGCCACGAGTTTTACGCTGACAGCAGCCTTCGGGTTCACGTTCTTCAGATCGAAGATCAATTGTGCCAGGTCCTCGATACTATAGATGTCGTGATGAGGTGGGGGCGAGATCAGTGAGATTCCAGGGATGGAGTGACGCGTCTTGGCGATCACCTCATTCACCTTAAAACCAGGCAGTTGTCCGCCCTCTCCAGGCTTGGCACCCTGGGCCACCTTGATCTGTATTTCTTCAGCGTTCACCAGATATTCGACTGTCACACCAAAACGGCCTGATGCCACCTGTTTCGTCTTTGAACTGAGGCTGATGCCGTCAAAGGTGGAGTGGAAGCGCTCCGAGTCTTCACCACCCTCACCAGTGTTCGAACGAGCACCCAGTTTATTCATGGCCAGACAGATGGCCTCGTGAGCCTCCTTCGAGAGGGCACCAAACGACATGGCACCTGCCACGAAGTGCTTCACGATGTTCTCTACAGGCTCCACCTCGTCGATGCTGATGGGGTTCTTCTTCCAACCCATGAAGTCGCGGATGAAGATGGGCGATTCCTTGGTATCCACCAGTTTCGAGAACTGTTTGAACTTCTCGTAGTTACCAGTGCGCGTGGCCAGTTGCAGGGTGGCAATCGTTTCAGGGTTCCAGGCATGCTTGATACCGTCCTTGCGCCAGTGGAACTGACCCAGGTTAGGCAGGAATGTGGTGTCTGTGTTGCTATGGGCAAAGGCTGCCTGATGCATGGCTACGGCATCGCTGGCGATCTTTTCCAGTCCGATGCCACCGATGGTGCTCACCTCCGTACCGAAGTAGGTCTTCAGCAGGTTCTCACTCAGTCCGATGCTTTCGAAGATCTTCGCACCACGATACGAGCGGATGGTCGAGATACCCATCTTGGCCATGATCTTAAACAGACCCTTCTTCACGGCCTTGATGTAATTGGTCTCGGCAGTAGCGTAGTCTTCCTGTATCTTATGCTGTTTCACGAGGTTGTCGAGGATGGCGAACGTCATGTAGGGACAGAGGGCCGAAGCACCGTAGCCCAACAACAGGGCGGCATGCATTGTTTCACGGATCTCACCGCTCTCCACGATCAGGGCTGTCTGCACACGTTTGCCGACAGAGATTAGATAGTGGTGAACGGCACTCACAGCCAACAGACTTGGAATCGCCACATGCTCAGCATCCACGTCGCGGTCGCTCAGGATGATGTAGTTATACCCCTCATCCACACTTTTCTCGGCCTGATGACACAGGGCGTCGAGCGCCTCGCGCAGACCGTCGCCACCCTTCGTTCCATCAAACAAAGTAGGCAACTTAATGGTATTGAATCCCTTATAGCGAATGTTGCACAGGATATCCAGTTGTGTGTTGTTCAGAATCGGGTGTGGCAGACGCACCATCTTACAGTTCGTCTCGTCAGGGTTCAGGATGCCCGTACCCACGCGTCCGATATATTCCGTCAGCGACATCACCAGTTCCTCACGGATGGAGTCGATGGCGGGGTTCGTCACCTGGGCAAACTGCTGACGGAAGTAGTTGAAAAACGTCTGCGGCTTGTCAGAGAGTACGGCCAGTGGCGTATCGTTACCCATCGAGGCCGTAGGCTCCTGACCGTTTACGGCCATCGGTACGATGGTGGCGTCGATATCCTCGGCACCATAGCCGAACATCACCTCTTTCTTCAGCAGGTCGCTGACACCGTTCTCCACGTGGCGGCCGCTCTTCAGTTTCTCTAACTGGATGCGGTTCGTGCTCAACCACTGGCGATACGGATGTTCGTTGGCCAACTGCTGTTTGATCTCGCCGTCGTAGTATATTTTTCCTTCCTTAGTATCAATGAGTAGGATCTTACCAGGCTGCAGACGACCCTTCTCTGCAATCTCCGTGGGGTCGAAGTCCATCACACCCACCTCCGAGGCCACGATCATCGTGTCGTTCTTGGTGATGGTGTAACGGGCGGGACGCAGACCATTACGGTCGAGCATACCACCAGCGAAACGTCCGTCGCTGAACAGCAGGGCGGCGGGACCGTCCCATGGCTCCATCAGGATGGAGTGGTACTCGTAGAAGGCCTTCAGATCCTCCGAGATGGGGTTCTTGTCATTGAAGCTTTCTGGCACCAGCACGCTCATGGCGTGGGGCAGTGAGAGACCGCTCATCACGAAGAACTCCAGTACGTTGTCAAGGCTGGCAGAGTCGCTCATGCCAGGCTGTACGATGGGTGAGATGGCCTTGGCGTCGCCTAAGGCCTCACTCGACAGTACGCTCTCTCGCGCCTGCATCCAACCACGGTTACCACGGATGGTGTTGATCTCACCGTTGTGACACAACAGGCGGAAGGGCTGGGCCAGCGACCACGTCGGGAATGTGTTTGTGCTGAAACGTGAGTGCACCAGCGCCAGTCCGCTTGTCAGATAGGGGTTGGTCAAATCGGGGAAATACTGACGCACTTGCATCGACGACAGCATTCCTTTATAAATCATGTTTGTGTTGCTCAGTGAACAGATGTAGAAGTCCTTGTGGTTGACCCGCTTCTCGATCTTCTTCCTAATAATATATAATGTACGTGGGAAGGCCTCGACCTTTTCATCACTGACACCCGTAATGAAGATCTGCTTGATGTCGGGCTCCGTACCTAATGCAGCCTCACCCAGACAGTCAGGGTTAGTGGGCACCGTCCTCAGGTGCATCAACTGCAATCCCTCGCGTTCGATCTCTTCGATCATGATGCTCAGGATTTCCTGCTGTGCCTTCTCCTCTTTGGGCAGGAACACCAGACCGGTGCCGTATTTGCCTTTCTCTGGCACGGGGATACCCTGTAACAGGATAAACTCGTGCGGGATCTGGATCATGATGCCCGCACCGTCGCCGTCTTTTCCGACTTCTGCACCACGATGCCGCATATTCTCCAGCACCTTGAGTGCATTATCGACGAGCTCATGGCTCTTGTTGCCGTGGATGTTCACAATCATGCCAACACCACACGCATCATGCTCGTACGCACTTTGGTAGAGTCCTTTTTCGGTTTGAGTTTGCTTACTTTTTGTCATATTATCCTTGTTTAATCTTTCTTTTTGCTTGAAATCGACGGCAAAGGTATGACATTTTGTAAACTTACACCGTCTCTTTCCGTACATTTTAATCTTGTTTTTCCGTTAAAGTAACAATCTGTAATGATATTGTGCCGATTTGCTTACAAATTGAAAGCAGAAATGCTAAGGAAGTTCTATTTCACCATCGAAGACAAAGGCGGCAGGTCCCGTCATATAGACGTGGTTGTCGCTCTCGCGCCATTCAATGTCAAGCGTGCCACCATCCATCACGATACGGCTTTTCCTACCCGCTCTCTCTGTGATGCAGGCTGCTACAGCCGTGGCACAGGCACCTGTGCCACAGGCCATCGTGATACCGCTACCCCGTTCCCAGACGCGGGTGCGGATACTGCCGTCGGCCTCGATGCGTGCAAACTCGATGTTGCAACGCTGGGGAAAGGCAGGGTGGAGTTCAAGGATGCGCCCAGTCTCGCCCACTTGGTCGATGTCATCCGTAAAGATGACGTAGTGGGGGTTCCCCATTGACACGAAGGTGCCTTTGCCCATACTGCGCGACGGTATGAACTGCTCTTCATTTTCCAGGACAGGTTCCAGCATATCGACGGTGACGCTTTCCACCGTGCCGTCTGGTGCGACATGGAGGTCCAGCGTCTTGATGCCAGAGAGCGTGAGAAGTCGGATCTGTGTTTGTGTTGTCAGGGCTCTCTCATACAAATATTTTCCGATGCAACGCGAGGCGTTGCCGCACATCATGGCTTCGCTGCCGTCGGCATTGAAGATGCGCATCGAGAAGTCGGCCTCAGGAACGGGTGATTCCCCAATCAGCACCAGTCCGTCGCTGCCGATGCCTTTGTGGCGATCGCTCCAGACAATGGCCGCTTTCTCGGGATCAGGCACAGAATATAATAAGGTGTTGACGTAGATGTAGTCATTGCCTGCTCCGTGCATCTTGGTAAATGGTATCTTCTCTTTCATATTGTTCTTGTTTGCGACGGCAAAATTACGGCGATATGGATAAAAATGCAAAGAATATTTCATATTATGATCTTTGTTTTGACGAAAGGTAACAAATCGTAAGTAAAATACCGTCTATTTCTTTCAAATCGTAAGCAAATATATGTTAAAGAAATCAAAACGATAACGAAAGGTAATATTTTTATCCAAAACGCGAACATTCATGCTTATTTTACTATCATAATGTCGTAACTTTGCACCCAGAAACGGACAAAGTGTCACAAGTAAATTGTAAAACGAGAGAGAAAAGGTAAAAAGAAAAAGGTAACATTTAAAATTAAAAAGGTATGAAAAAGATTGAAGCAATTATCCGCAAGACCAAGTTCGAGGAGGTGAAGGCCGCATTGCTTTCATCAGACATCGACTGGTTTGAGTACCACGACGTCCACGGTATCGGACAGAGCCGTCAGGAACGAATCTATCGTGGTGTGCAGTATAGTACCGACGTGATCGAGCGCGTGGCGATCTCCATTGTCTGTCGTGATATCATCGTCGATCCTACCATCAAGGTACTGCTGGAAGTGGCCCATACGGGTGAGGTTGGTGATGGTCGTATCTTTGTGAGCGACGTCATAGAGACATGGTCTATACGCACCGGCGAGAACGGTGACACGGTACTCCGTGATAAAAAGTAAAAAGGTGAGAAAGTAATAAGGGTAACAACACAAACACAAAATGATTATGAACGAAATTGGATTATCACTCGATACCGTATGGATGCTATTGGCAGCCATGTTGGTTTTTTGGATGCAGCCCGGATTTGCGCTGTGTGAAGCAGGTTTTACACGTAGTAAGAACACGGCTAACATCCTGATGAAGAACTTCGTCGATTTTATGTTCGGCTCGTTATTGTTCTTCTTCCTGGGCTTCGGCTTTATGTTTGGAAGCGAAGGCGCTGGTTTCATTGGCATGCCCAACTGGGGTGACCTCTCTTTCTATAAGGGAGATCTGCCTGTAGAGGGCTTCCTGATTTTCGAGACCGTCTTCTGTGCCACCTCTGCCACGATCGTCTCTGGTGCAATGGCTGAGCGCACGAAGTTTTCGATGTACCTCGTCTATAGCGCAGTGATCTCATTGTTTATCTATCCCATCGAGGGTCACTGGACCTGGGGTGGTGGCTGGCTTTGCAACGACGCTGCTGACAGCTTTATGATGAGTACCTTTGGCGATGTGTTCCACGACTTTGCAGGTTCGGCCATCGTACATAGCGTAGGTGGTGTGCTGGCACTGATTGGTGCAATGGCATTAGGTCCCCGTATTGGTAAGTATGGTGACGATAAGAAGAGCCGTGCTATTCCTGGTCACAACCTGGCCATGGCTTCTCTGGGTGTCTTCATTCTCTGGCTGGGATGGTTTGGTTTCAACCCCGGTTCTCAGTTGGCTGCCTCTGGTGAGGTGAACCGTATTGCCATCTCTCACGTGTTCCTGACCACGAACCTCGCTGCTGCCGCTGGTGGTGTGGCTACGATGTTCCTCACCTGGGCCAAGTATGGCAAGCCTTCACTCTCTTTGACGCTCAACGGTGTGCTGGCTGGTTTGGTGGGTATCACGGCTGGTTGTGACCTCGTGTCGCCTGTAGGAGCCGTCATCATTGGTCTCGCCTGTGGTATTGTCCTCGTCTATGCGATCGAGTTCATCGACCATAAGTTGCATATCGACGATCCCGTTGGTGCTTCTAGCGTACATGGTATCTGTGGTATCCTTGGTACCCTGATGACTGGTCTGCTCTCTACAAGCAACGGTGCCTTCTATGGTCACGGCTGGGGATTCTTCGGTGCAGAGTGCTTTGGCATCCTCGTCATCGACCTCTGGGCTGCTGCCTGTGGTTTCGCCCTCTTCTATGGCATCAAGAAACTCCATGGCCTGCGTGTCGATAAGCGCATCGAGGAAGAAGGTCTGGACGTCTATGAGCACGGAGAAATGTGCTACAACTAATACATTGAATATTAGACATTAATCATTAAAGATTGAAAGTTATGAAAAAGATTGTTTTAATGGCCATGATGATGGCTACAGGATGGAGTGCTATGGCACAGGATACAGTAGAGACAACGGTGGCTGCCGACTTTGTAAATCAGTATATCTGGCGTGGTCAGGATTTAGGAAATACGGCCATACAGCCTACGCTTGGCGTTGCCTATAAGGGCTTGTCGCTGACGGCCTGGGGCAGTGTAGGAGTGACTGAAGCCAGCGATACGAAGGAGTTCGACCTGACACTGGCTTACACCGCTGGAGGTTTCAATATTGGCATCACGGACTACTGGTTCAACCAGAATGGTCTTGATCCGGATGGTCGTTACTTCAAGTACGATGCCCATGGTACGAACCATGTCTTCGAGGCTAATATTGGCTACGACTTTGGTTTCGCCTCGCTACAGGCCTATACCAACTTCGCTGGCAACGATGGTTTCAACAAGGATGGCAAGCGCGCCTATAGCACCTACGTGGAGTTGGCAGCACCCTTCAAACTCGCTACTGTCGATTGGACAGCCTCTCTGGGTGTTGTACCTTTCTACACCAGTTTCTATGGAACGGAGGGCTTCGCTGTGACCAACCTCGCCCTGAAGGCTACGAAGGACATTGCGATCACGGATAAGTTCTCGCTGCCTGTCTTTGCAGGCGTCGTCGGTAACCCGTGCTCACAGAAAGCCTACCTCGTCTTCGGCTTCACACTGCAGCCGTAAGTAAGGTGATATAACAAGAGAAGGGGGAACCTCGCGTGACGCGGAGTTCCCCCTTCATCTTTTTGGGAAGAATTTATTCTTTTGTCAGGTCTTCGATCTGGTCGATGATGTCCTGATACTCGCGTTGGGTCTTGAAGTGCATCTTGATGCCGCAGATGGCGCCGATGATACCACCAATGCATCCACCCCAGAAGAATCCGTTGTTATAATCACCTCCCTGAATCTGATAGATCTCATAGACGAACCAGCAGAACCATAGGATCACAGCGGGAATCCCAAACATCAGCCAGTTGGCTTCAAACTTCTTGGCGCTGGCCACTTTCCTGCGTGCCTCAATGAGGTTGTGGCTCATCAGTCCTGGGTCGCTGATCTTACGGCTGGTGTAGAAGGTGGCTGCTCCGCATACCAGCATGAAGATGCTTGTGCCAATCCAGAAGGCAAGTGAGAGGTGGCACAGTACCACAAAGCACCAGTAGCCATAGGGTATCATCAGCACGCAGAGGGCCATGATGATGTTGTAGCGATGGTTGATCTTGTTGACCTGGTTCCGCATCGAACGGCGCATGAGGTGGTCGTTCACGATTTCCTGTTCGCCCAGTTTCTTCTTCAGGGTGTTCAACTGCTGGCGCATATCCTCAAACTGGGTCTCGTTCATGTTGTTTTCAAATTCGTTGTTCATAATGGGTAAGTTTTAATCGTTAGACATGTTCTTTAATTGCTCTCTGATTCTGAACAGGCGGACGCTGACGTTCTTGGCAGTGATACCCACGATCTGTCCGATTTCCTCGTAGGGGAGGTTCTCGAGCCAGAGCAGGACGATTGCGCGGTCGAAAGGCTGCAACTTGGAGATACGCTTGTGGAGCATATCGACCTGCTTGGTGTCCTCGTCGCGGTCTTCAAAGAGGTTGATGTCCATCGTGAGCCGGACTTCTGCAGCGCGCTTCTTCTTTCTGTCGAGAGAGATACAGGTGTTGAGGGCGACGCGGTAGATCCACGTCCTGATGTCACTGCGATGTTCGAAGCTGTCGAAACCCTTCCAAAGATTGACTAGTACCTCCTGGAACAGGTCGTTCACCTCGTCGGCATCCTGCGAGAACATGTAGCACACGGTGTAGATGGTGCTCCCCATTAGACGCAGCAAAGTTACGAAAAACTACACGAAAAACTAATTTTTTGAAATAATTATTTTCTGCCACGAATAGTGTCTTATCCTTGTCTGCACATTTTTCACCCTATGTGCATGTATTTATGAAAAATCCCCCAAAATATTTGGAACGTATTGTTTATTTTCCTATCTTTGCACCGGATTGATGGTCGCACGGGAGCGGGGCACCTCTCTTTTGAGAGCTGTATATCGGAGGTTCGAGTCCTACCCAATCCACTTAGAGGCAGCAATGCCTCTATTTTATTTGTCTGTATTGTGGGCTTTCCATCTTCGTCGCTTCTACAACTCCTATTGATTTTAGCAGATTGTATGTCCTACCATTGCTTTTAAAGTTAGGATGTATACACATAGTATTGTATTTTGGTTACTATTCGCCTGCAAAGATAGACATTTCCCACTAAACCACCAAATCTTCACGCCATTATTTTACTTCAGGGGCACACTGGGGCCTGGCCTCGTTGTGCCCCTAAGAAATATTGAAAAATAGGGTGTAACGGGTGTAACAACCCTTTGTACATCGGCATGTGCACCCTCAAAAAGAGGGTGCAACCCCTGTGTTTATCGGCATTGTTACACCCTTACACCCTCAAACACGAAAAAATGTGTCTCACAGAGTTTTTTTGTTCATTTATCTACGGCGCCACAACATCGAAGCCACGAAATTTCAGGGGGAAGTTACGGATTGAAAGCAGAGCGGGCTCGAATACTTACAATCTGTTTGTAATTATCCTGCTTTTGGCAACAAAATGATAGTTGAGCCTAAAAAGTTTCTGCAAAATGTATTGATTCTGTATGTTTATTCTTTCAAATTGTTGTAATTTTGCAAACGAAAACTATCATTGTGACAACCAAAAGAAGAAAGATATGTGTGGAATCGTAGGAATATTCAACGTCAAGCAGCAGACAAGTGAGCTGCGACAGAAGGCTTTGCGCATGAGTCAGAAGATCCGCCATCGCGGACCAGACTGGAGTGGTATCTATTGTGGAGGCTCTGCCATCCTCGCCCACGAGCGACTGAGCATCGTGGATCCGGAGAGTGGGGGACAGCCGCTGTTCTCGCCTGACCGCAAGCAGATCCTGGCCGTGAATGGTGAGATATACAACCATCAGGAGATCCGCAGGCGGTTTGCTGGACAGTATGAGTTTCAGACGGGTTCCGACTGTGAGGTGATCCTCGCGCTCTATCGTGAGAAGGGCATCGACTTCCTGGAGGATCTGAGCGGTATCTTCGCCTTTGCCCTCTATGACGAGGAGCGCGACGAGTTCCTGATTGCGCGCGATCCCATTGGTGTGATACCTCTTTATATAGGTTACGACAGCGACGGCACCGTCTATGTGGCCTCAGAACTGAAGGCCCTCGAAGGACAGTGCGAGCGCTATGAGCCCTTCATGCCTGGCCATTACTACTGGAGTGTGTCGCCAGGGCAGAAGTGGTACTATCGTCGCGACTGGATGCAGTATGATGCCGTGAAGGACAACCCCTCCAGTGTCACCGCCATCCGTGAGTCGCTGACGGCAGCCGTGAAGCGCCAACTGATGTCTGACGTGCCCTACGGTGTGCTGCTCTCTGGCGGTCTCGACTCCTCCGTGATCTCTGCCATCGCTGAGAAATTCTCTGAGCACCGTATCGAGGACGACTCGCAGACCCGTGCCTACTGGCCCCGCCTGCACTCCTTCGCCGTAGGTCTGAAGGGCGCGCCCGATCTCGCCAAGGCGAAGATGGTGGCCGACCATATCGGTACCGTCCATCACGAGATCAACTACACCATCCAGGAGGGCCTCGACGCCATCCGTGACGTGATCTACTATATCGAGACCTACGATGTGACCACCGTGCGTGCCTCGACGCCCATGTACCTGTTGGCGAGGGTCATCAAGTCGATGGGTATCAAGATGGTGCTCAGTGGAGAGGGAGCCGATGAGATCTTTGGCGGCTACCTCTATTTCCACAAGGCTCCTGATGCCAAGGCCTTCCACGAGGAGACGGTGCGCAAACTCTCGAAACTCTATCTCTACGACTGTCTGCGTGCCAACAAGAGTCTTTCGGCCTGGGGCGTGGAGGGGCGCGTGCCCTTCCTCGACAAGGAATTCCTCGATGTGGCCATGCGCACCAATCCTGAGGCGAAAATGTGCCCGGGTACCACGATGGAGAAGAAGATCGTGCGCGAGGCCTTCGCCGATATGCTGCCTGAGGCAGTGGCCTGGCGACAGAAGGAGCAGTTCAGCGATGGTGTGGGCTACTCATGGATCGACACCCTGAAGCAGATCACCTCCGAGGCTGTCAGCGACGAGCAGATGGCACATGCTGCAGAGCGCTTCCCCATCAACCCGCCCAAGAACAAGGAGGAATATTACTATCGTTCGATCTTCGCAGAGCACTTCCCCTCGGACTCAGCCGCTAAGAGCGTGCCCAGTGAGGCGAGCGTGGCCTGCAGTACGGCCATCGCCCTCGAGTGGGATGCCGCCTTCAAGGGGATGAACGACCCCAGCGGACGAGCCGTCAAAGGCGTACATGAACAGGCATATTAAAACCAACTATATGGAAACTAAATACATTTTCGTTACGGGCGGTGTGGTCTCTTCATTGGGTAAGGGCATCATTTCCGCCAGCATCGGTAAGTTGCTGCAGGCACGTGGCTATAAAGTCACCATCCAGAAGTTCGACCCGTATATCAACATCGACCCAGGTACGCTGAACCCCTACGAGCATGGTGAGTGCTACGTGACGGTCGATGGCATGGAGACAGACCTGGACTTGGGCCACTACGAGCGTTTTACGGGTATTCACACTACACGAAACAATAGTATTACCACGGGTCGCATCTATAAGACGGTCATCGACCGTGAGCGCCATGGCGACTATCTGGGCAAGACCATCCAGGTGGTGCCCCATATCACGGATGAGATCAAAAGGCGCATGCTGCGCGAAGAGGAGAAGGACGAAGAACTCGACTTCGTGATCACGGAGGTGGGAGGCACCATCGGCGACATCGAGAGTGCACCGTTCATGGAGGCCATCCGTCAGTTGCGCTGGCAACTGGGTCGTAATGCCGTCTGCGTGCATCTGACCTACGTGCCCTATCTGAAGGCTGCTGACGAACTGAAGACGAAGCCCACACAGCACAGCGTGAAGGAACTGCAGTCGATGGGTATCCAGCCCGATATCCTCGTATTGCGCACAGAGCGTCATCTCGACGACCACGTAAGAATGAAGGTGGCTTCGTTCTGTAACGTCGATCTGGAGTGCGTCGTCCAGAGCGAGGACATGCCCAGCATCTACGAGGTGCCAGTGAACATGCAGCACCAGGGGCTCGACGCCGCCATCATGCGTAAGATAGGCATCCCCGTCGGAGAGACACCCGCCATGAAGCCCTGGCATGAGTTCCTTGCCAAACAGCGTAATGCCAAGCGCGAAGTACATATCGGACTGGTGGGTAAGTACAACCTGCAGGATGCCTATAAGAGTATCCGCGAGAGTCTGAACCTGGCAGGTATCTACAACGATGTGAAGGCCAAGTTGCACTTTGTGAACAGCGAGGAGATCACCAGCCAGAACGTGGCGGAGAAACTCGAGGGCCTGCAGGGCGTGGTCATCTGCCCGGGCTTCGGCCAGCGTGGCATAGAAGGCAAGATCATCGCTGCGGAATACACCCGTACCAAGGATATCCCCACCTTCGGCATCTGTCTGGGTATGCAGATGATGGTCATCGAATTTGCCCGTAACGTGCTGGGCTATAAGGACGCGAACAGTTGTGAGATGGATCCCAAGACGCCCCATAACGTCATCGACCTCATGGAGGAGCAGAAGAATGTCACGCAGATGGGTGGAACGATGCGTCTGGGTGCCTATGACTGTGAGATACAGGAGAACAGTCGTGCCTGGCTGGCCTATGGGGAGCAGACCTTGGTACGCGAGCGCCATCGTCACCGCTACGAGTTCAATAATGCCTATCAGGATGAATACGAGTTTGGTGGCATGAAGTGCGTGGGCATCAATCCCGCTGCCGATCTGGTGGAGATCGTCGAGATCCCAGAGAAGCGCTGGTATATAGGCACGCAGTTCCATCCGGAATACTCTTCGACGGTGCTCCATCCCCATCCGTTGTTCATGGACTTTATCAAAGCATGCATCAAGTATGGAACAGCTGAAGCATGAGTGCGGTGTGGCGATGATCCGCCTGTTGAAGCCACTGTCGTATTACCAGAAGAAATACGGCACGTGGGCTTACGGGTTCAATAAACTCTATCTGATGATGGAGAAGCAGCATAACCGTGGGCAGGAGGGGGCAGGTATCGCCTCCGTCAGTCTGAATACGGAACCAGGCCGTGAGTACATGTTCCGTGAGAAGGCCGAGGGCAAGGACGCCATCACAGAGATCTTCTCACGGGTGACGGAGGAGATGAATGGTGAACTGCTGATGGGCCACCTGCGCTATTCCACCACAGGCAAGAGCGGACTGACGTTCGTGCACCCCTTCCTGCGACGTAACAACTGGCGGGCGAAGAACCTGTGCCTGTGTGGTAACTTCAACATGACGAATATCGACGAGGTCTTCCAGTTCCTGACGGCTCAGGGACAGTCACCCCGTATCTATGGCGACTCGTATATCACGTTGGAACTGATGGGCCACCGCCTCGACCGTGAGGTGGAACGGCTCTATGATGAGGCTAAGGGCAAGGGACTCGAAGGACTCGACATCACCAACTATATCGACGATCATGTGTCGATGGCCAATGTGCTGCGCAAGACGATGGAGCACTACGATGGCGGCTATGTGATGTGTGGCTTGACGGGCAGTGGTGAGATGTTCTCTGTGCGTGATCCTTGGGGTATCCGTCCTGCGTTCTATTATCGTGACGACGAGATCGTGGCCCTCGCCAGTGAGCGGCCTGTGCTGCAGACGACCTTCGATCTTCAGTATGAGGATATCCACGAACTGCAACCTGGTCAGGCGCTCATCGTGCGCCGTCATGGCGAAAGCAGTCTGGAACAGATCATGCCAGCCCGACAGTATAGTGCCTGCTCATTTGAGCGTATCTATTTCAGCAGAGGCTCCGACCGTGATATCTACCAGGAGCGTAAGCGGCTGGGCGAACAACTGACACAGCCCATCCTTAAGGCCGTCGATGGCGATGTCGATCACACCGTCTTTTCCTATATCCCCAATACGGCTGAGGTGGCGTATTATGGCATGACGGACGGCTTCCGTAAGTTGCATGGCGAGGTCAGGACGGAGAAGGTCGTCTGGAAGGATATCAAACTGCGCACCTTTATCTCAGCCAACTCCGAGCGCAACGACCTCGCCGCCCATGTCTATGACATCAGTTACGGTTCGCTGAAACCCTATGAAGATAACTTGGTGATTATTGACGATAGTATCGTTCGAGGTACCACCTTGAAGGAGAGTATCTTCAAGATCCTCGACCGTCTGCATCCTAAGAAGATCGTGATGGTGTCGAGTTCGCCCCAGATCCGTTATCCCGACTACTACGGTATCGATATGTCACGGCTGGAAGAGTTTTGCGCTTTCCGTGCCACGATGGCCCTCATCGAAGAACGTGGCATGTGGCAGTTGGTGAACGACACCTATTTGGCCTGTAAGGCGGAACTTGCAAAGAAAGACCCCTCATCGTTGTGTAATCAGGTTCGCAGGATATACGAACCCTTCACGGTGGAGGAGATTAATCAGAAGATTGTGGAGATGCTTCGTCCTGAGGGTATGCAGACGCCTGTTGAACTCGTCTTCCAAAGCATCGAGGGTCTGCATGAGGCTTGTCCGAACCACCCTGGCGACTGGTACTTCACGGGTCGTTATCCGACTCCTGGTGGTACGAGACTCGTCAATCAGTCGTTCGTCAATTACGTAGATAACAAACTGAAATTATCTTAGCCATTCTTTGATGCGCTCCAGGGCTTCCTCAGTCTTCTCGTGACTGCCGAAGGCAGTGAAGCGTACATAGCCCTCGCCACTGGGACCGAAGCCGACACCTGGGGTGCAGACGACGTGGGCACCATAGAGCATCTCTTCGAAGAACTTCCAACTGCTGCTGGTCTGGGGTGTCCTGACCCAGATATAGGGGGCATTCTCACCGCCATAGCATTCAAAGCCGAGTGAACGGAGGGTACTGAGCATCTTCTGTGCGTTCTGCATATAGTAGGCAATGGTGGTCTTGATCTGTTCCTTGCCATCAGGGGTATAGGTGGCCTCGGCAGCGCGCTGGGAGATATAGCTGGTGCCGTTGAACTTCGTACACTGACGACGGTTCCACAGGGGATTCAGGGGGATGCGCTCACCTGTCAGGGTGGCGGCTGTCACCTCCTTGGGTACGACGGTATAGCCACAGCGTACACCTGTGAAACCGGCCGTCTTGGAATAACTGTGGAACTCAATGGCGCACTTCCTTGCGCCCCTGATCTCGTAGATGCTGTGGGGGATGCTGTCATCCTGGATGTAGGCCTGGTAGGCGGCATCGTAGAAGATGAGCGTGTCGTTCTTCAGGGCGTAGTTCACCCACTTGCGCAGTTCTTCCTTGGAGATGACGGTACCCGTGGGGTTGTTGGGGTAGCACAGGTAGATCACATCTACACGACGGTCAGGGATCTCTGGCACAAAGTTGTTCTCCGCCGTGCATGGCATATACAAGACGTTCGACCACTTCCCCTGTTCATCCTTCACGCCAGCGCGCCCGATCATCACGTTCGAGTCGATATAGACGGGATAGATGGGATCCGTCACGCCAATGGAGTTATCCCAGCGGATGAGTTCCTGGATATTGCCCGTATCGCTCTTGGCACCGTCGTTGACGAAGATCTCATTGATGTCAAGGTGAATACCACGTGGCAGGAAGTCGTTCTTCAGGATCGCCTCGCGCAGGAAGTCGTAGCCCTGCTCAGGGCCATAGCCCCTGAAACCCTGCTGGGTGGCCATCTCGTCGGCGGCCTTGTGGATGGCCTCGATGACGGCGGGAGCCAGCGGTTGTGTCACGTCGCCGATACCCAGACTAATCACGTCGGCCTTCGGGTGGGTGGTCTTGAAGGCATTCACCTTTTTGGCGATATCTGCAAACAGGTAATTGTTCGGCAGTTTCAGGAAATGGTCGTTTACTAATGCCATATTATTTCTTTCTTTTTGGGATGAAGTTTGTCTGATTCTGTTGCAAAGGTAAGCCGTTTTGGAGGAAAACCCAAGAAATAGCGAACTTTTTTAATCTTCTTTTCTTTAATTTGTAACAAATTGTAAGCAAAAACCGTGCTTTTGCTTTTAAATTGTAATCATTTTGCGGGATATGGTGACATGAAAGGGGAGGGAGCAGAAAAAAATCCCTTATAATTTGGCAATCTGCGCCATTTTGCGTACTTTTGCACCCGAATAAACGAAAGTGATTATGCAGACAAACAGTCATTTATCGCGACTCATCCATGATCAGGCCAAGAAATATGGTGATCGTGAGGTGCTGATCTATAAGGACTACGGCGGTTCGGAGTGGAAGTCATATTCGTGGAATCAGTTCTCGGATATGGTGAAGAAAGTGTCGAATGCCATGCTTAACCTGGGTGTGAAAGTACAGGAGAATGTGGGTGTGTTCTCGCAGAACTCGGTCCAGTATCTTTTCTGTGATTTCGGCGCCTGGGGCATCCGTGCTGTGACCATCCCCTTCTATGCCACGAGTTCAGAGCAGCAGATTCAGTTCATGGTCAGCGATGCGAAGGTGCGTTTCCTGTTTGTCGGTGAGCAGGAGCAGTACGACAAGGCGCGTCGCATCTTCTCCACCTGTAGTACGCTGGAGCGCATCATCATCTTCGACAAGAATGTGCGTATCGCAGAACACGATGCCAACGCCATGTATTTCGACGACTTCCTGAAGTTGGGCGATAACTATCCCCGTCAGACGGAAGTGGAGTCGCTGCAGGCTCAGGCCTCGATGGACGATATCGCCAATATTCTCTATACCAGTGGTACGACGGGCGACTCGAAGGGCGTGATCCTGACTTGTGGACAGTATTCCGCTGCCATGATCGCCAACGATAAGTGTGTGCCTGTGGGAGAGAACGACCGCGTGCTGAACTTCCTGCCCTTTACCCATATCTTCGAGAAGGGATGGAAGATCCTGTGTCTGACGGAGGGTGCACGCCTGATCGTGAACACCTATCCGCTGGAGGTGCAGCAGTCGATGCGTGAGACCCATCCGACGTGTATGTCGTCCGTACCCCGCTTCTGGGAGAAGGTCTATATGGGTGTGCTGGAGCAGATCGACAAGGCCAGTGCACCGAAGCGTAAACTCTTCCTGCATGCGCTGAGTGTCGGTAAGAAGCATAATATCGACTACTTGTCAAAGGGCAAGCGTCCGCCCCTGGCCCTCCATCTGGAATATGAGATGCTGAATAAGACCGTGTTCTCGCTCGTCCGTAAGGAACTGGGACTGGAGAATGCGCATTTCTTCCCCACGGCAGGAGCCACGGTGAATCCGAAGGTGGAGGAGTTTGTGCATGCCATCGGTATCAACATGGTGGTGGGCTACGGTCTGACGGAGAGTCTGGCCACGGTGAGTTGTAACCATCTGGGTGAGCCTTATACCGTGGGTGGTGTGGGCATCCCCATTGAGGGCATCGACATCAAGATCAGCGACGAGGGCGAGGTGCTGCTGAAGGGTCCGACAATCACGAAGGGTTACTATAACCGTGAGGATCTGACCAAACAGGCCTTCACAGAAGACGGCTATTTCAAGACGGGCGACTCCGGCTATCTGAAGGATGGTGAACTGTTCCTGAAGGAGCGTATCAAGGATCTCTACAAGACCTCGAACGGCAAGTATATCGCACCACAGATGATAGAGTCGAAGTTGCTTGTTGACAAATACATAGACCAGATATGCATCATCGCTGACCAGCGTAAGTTCGTGTCGGCCCTGATCATCCCTGTCTATTCTCTGTTGGAGGAATATGCCCGTGAGCATCAGATCCCGTTCGAGAACCGTGAGCAGCTCTGTGCCAATGAGAAGATCAACGAGATGATGAAGGAGCGTATCGACACCCTGCAGCAACAGTTGGCCCACTATGAGCAGATCAAGCGTTTCACCTTGTTGCCCCATCACTTTTCGATGGAGAAGGGTGAGTTGACGAATACGCTGAAGATCCGTCGCCGTGTGCTCAACGAGAACTACAAGCGCGAAATCGATAAGATGTACGAGGAATGATTACTCAAGATCAGTTGAAAGATGTGATGGAGAGGGCCGATGCCTTGTATCGGTATCTCGAAATCGACAAGAAAAAGATAGAATACGAGGAGGAAGACCTCCGCACTCAGGCGCCTGACTTCTGGGAAGACCGCAAAAGGGCCGAGGAGCAGATGAAGAAGGTGAAGGGCATCAAGAAGTGGATTGATGGCTACAATGAGGTGCGTACTATGGCCGACGAACTGCAACTGGCCTTTGACTTCTACAAGGAGGAGATGGTGACAGAGGAGGAGGTCGATGACGATTATGCCAAGGCTGTCAAGGCCATCGAAGACCTGGAACTGATGAATATGCTCCGTCAGAAGGAGGATCCGATGGATGCTGTGCTGAAGATCAACAGTGGTGCTGGTGGTACCGAGGCACAGGACTGGGCACAGATGCTGATGCGTATGTATATGCGTTGGGCTGAGGCCCACGGTCATAAGGTGACGGTGTCGAACCTGTTGGAAGGCGACGATGCGGGCATCAAGAGCGTGACCATGCAGATCGAGGGTGGCGAATACGCCTACGGTTATCTGAAGAGTGAGAACGGTGTGCACCGTCTGGTGCGCGTGTCGCCCTTCAATGCCCAGGGTAAGCGTATGACGTCCTTTGCCTCGGTGTTTGTATCTCCGCTCGTCGATGATACCATTGAGGTGTATGTCGATCCCGCCAAACTCTCTTGGGATACCTTCCGCTCGTCAGGTGCTGGTGGACAGAATGTGAACAAGGTGGAGTCGGGTGTGCGTCTGCGCTATTGGTACACCGATCCTGATACGGGCGAGGAAGAGGAAATCCTCATTGAGAATACGGAGACCCGTGACCAGCCGAAGAATAAGGAGCGCGCCATGACGCTGCTGAAGTCACAACTCTACGACCGTGCGATGAAGAAGCGCCTGGAGGCTCAGGCTAAGATCGAGGCTGGCAAGAAGAAGATCGAGTGGGGCAGTCAGATCCGTTCGTACGTCTTCGATGACCGTCGCGTGAAGGATCATCGCACCAACTATCAGACCACTGATGTCGATGCCGTAATGGACGGTAAGATCGATGGCTTCATCAAAGCCTACCTCATGGAATTCCCCGTGAATGACGAAGAATCATAACAATCAATAATTTATCATTAAAAACTATGGCTCAAATTGCAAAAGCATCTAAGGCTACCCAGAAGAAGGAAGCCTATCAGAAGAAACAGGAAGACAGTGGCAAGAAAGTGCTGGAGTGGATCTTCGGCGTATTAGTCATTTTGGCTATCCTGTTTGTCATCTATTCTATTTGGATCGTTGCATAATTGATGAGCGGACTTGAGATAGAGCGTAAGTTCCTTGTCCGTAACGACGATTACAAGCGGCAGGCTTTCAGTAGCAGCCGCATTCAACAAGGTTATATCTGCAGTGGTCACGGTCGTACCGTCAGGGTGCGCATCCGTGACAACCGCGGATATCTGACCATCAAGGGTCCTTCTGATGCCAAGGGCCTCAGCCGTTATGAGTTTGAGAAAGAGATCACACTTGATGAGGCTCAGCACCTGATGAAACTTTGCGAACCAGGCGGTATTGATAAGACGCGCTGGCTCGTAAAGAGTGGCGATCACACCTTCGAGGTCGATGAGTTTTATGGCGACAACGAAGGGTTAGTGATGGCCGAGGTGGAACTGCATTCGGAAGATGAGCCTTTTGTAAAGCCTGACTTCATCGGTCAGGAAGTGACAGGCGACCGTCGTTATTATAACGCTCACCTGACCAAGTATCCCTTTAAGACCTGGGGCGAAAACGCAGAATCAGCAGACCAATGATGGCAGCCAGGGTGACACCTGTGGCATTGGCAGCGAAGTCGAGCCAGTCACCGTTGCGATGCCCTCCCGTACAATATTCCTGCAACAGTTCAAGGATACCACTCATCACAATGGGTGCCAGCCAAGCCCAAACAAATAGTTTCTTGTAATCTGGGGCATTGTGCTTACGTGCATACTCTATCCATAGGACGGTGAACGTACCACCGTACATGACGACGTGTACCCATTTGTCGATGAACCTGACATCGTCAAGGGGCGTTTCTGGGAAAAAGGGTACGAGAGAAAGGATCCATATCAGGACGATACAGATCACAGAAATAGGGTATTTTCTGATAAAATGACGGAGAAAATGCATATTTACTTTTAATTTCGATGCAAAATTAAGAAATTATTTATATTTTTGCAACGAAAAATGAAGAAATATGGATATGCTAACCCAACCTATAAGCAGTCGGACTCCAGGCAAGCGGGCTAATTTCGGTAGCAAACTGGGTGTCATCTTGGCCACGGCGGGTTCTGCCGTTGGCTTGGGCAACATCTGGCGATTCCCCTATATGACGGGACAGAATGGCGGAGCTGTGTTTATCATGATTTACGTGTTCTGTGTCTTGTTGCTGGGCATTCCCTGTATGATTAGTGAGTTCATTATCGGTCGTCATGGTCGGGCCAATACGGCGCGTGCTTTCAGCAAGCTGGCGGGTGGCTCTCCATTCACGCTCATTGGCTATATGGGTGTGCTGACGGGTTTCTTGATCTCTGGCTATTACGCCGTGGTCTCGGGTTGGTGCCTTGAGTATGTCTGGGCCTCCATCGTAGGCCATCTGGAGGGCAATCCCGAGATGATATCGGAATATTTCACCACGTTCTCTGAGGACCCCATCAAACCCGTGTTCTGGACCATGCTCATCCTTCTGGCCACCTATCTCATCATCGAGAATGGTGTGCGCGACGGCATTGAGCGAGCCTCTAAACTGATGATGCCCACCTTATTTATATTATTGTTGATCATCGTGGTGGCTTCGTGTATGCTGCCGAATGCCGACAAGGGCATCGAATTCCTGTTCAAGCCCGATTTCTCGATGATCACAAGTGATGTGTTCTTGGGGGCTCTGGGTCAGTCGTTCTACTCGCTCAGCATTGCCATGGGTTGCATCTGCACTTACGCCAGCTATTTCTCCAAGCAGACGAACCTGACATCTTCTGCTGCGCAGATCGGTGTGATCGACTTTCTGGTGGCCTTGTTGGCTGGCTTGGTTATCTTCCCCGCCGCCTTCTCCGTGGGTGTCAGTCCCGACAGTGGCCCCTCGCTGATCTTTATCACCCTGCCGAATGTGTTCCAGCAGGCCTTCAGTGGTATTACTGGTCTGGGCTATGCCGTATCTATCCTCTTTTACGCCCTGCTCTCGATGGCTGCCCTGACGTCGCTGATGTCGCTTCACGAGGTGAGCACAGCTTTCTTGGAGGAAGAGATGCGTATCTCGCGCAAGCGGGCTGCGCTCATCGTCACCATCTCATGCATGCTGGTGGGCACCTTCTGTTCACTATCCTTAGGTGTTGGCAAGCATCTCACGCTCTATGGCAAGACCCTCTTTGACCTCTTCGATTTCGTCACCGGCCAGCTGTTCCTGCCTATTGTGGGCTTCCTCACTTGTATCTTTATCGGTTGGTTTGTGCCGCATAAGATCGTGCGTGCCGAGTTCACCAACTGGGGAACGTTGCGCAATGGAGGGCTGTTCCACATTTATCTTTTCCTCGTGAAGTACGTCTGCCCCATCTGTATACTCTTCATTTTCCTCCACCAGTTCGGTTTGTTATAAATGAGTAACCGCAGTGTCTTCGGTAGTAGGCTGGCCATTGTACTGGCTACGGCAGGTTCGGCAGTAGGGCTTGGCAATATCTGGCGTTTCCCGTTTATGACGGGTCAGAATGGTGGAGCCGCCTTTATCCTTGTCTATTTCGCCTGTGTACTGCTGTTGGGCATCCCTGGCATGGTCAGTGAGTTTATCGTGGGTCGTCATGGACAGTCGAATGCTGCGCGTGCCTATGGGAGCATGGGGAATAAGGGTTGGCGGTTTATCGGCTATCTGGGTATTCTCACCTCTACGATTATCCTCGGCTTCTATGCTGTGGTAGCGGGTTGGTGCTTGCAGTATCTGTATGCCTCCATTGCCGGACATCTCGACGGTGATGCTTCCTACGTCATCAACTATTTTAAGACTTTCTCCAGCCATCCGTTGAAACCTTGCCTGTGGGCTGTGGCCTTTGTGCTGATCACCCATCTGGTGGTGGCGCAGGGCGTAGAAAAGGGCATTGAACGGGCCTCGAAACTGCTGATGCCGCTATTATTATTGTTGCTGGTGATTCTGGTGGTTGCCTCTTGTCTGCTCCCAGGAGCGGGTGGAGGTATTGAGTTTCTGTTGAAACCCGACTTCTCGAAAGTCAGTGGCAACGTGTTTCTGGAGGCTTTGGGACAGGCGTTTTTCTCCCTGAGTCTTGGCACGGCCTGTCTCTGTACCTACGCTTCCTATTTTAAGCGCGATACAAACCTGTTGCGTTCTGCCACACAGATAGCCCTGCTCGACTCTGGCATCGCCATCCTCGCAGGACTGATGATTTTCCCAGCCGCCTTCTCCGTTGGTGTACAGCCTGATAGTGGTCCCTCGCTGATCTTCATCACCTTGCCCAATGTGTTCCAGCAGGCTTTCAGTGCCATGCCCGTAGCGGGTTATGTCATCTCCATCCTCTTCTATGCACTGCTGGTCTTCGCAGCCCTGACATCCACCATCTCGATGCACGAGATCGGTACGGCATTTTTCCATGAGGAACTGAAGATGCCCCGTCAGCGTGCAGCATGGGTACTGACGGTTGTCTGTGCGGTGATTGCTGTTTTCTGTTCCCTTTCCGTGGGGGCTTATAGCGACTTGCAACTCTTTGGCATGTCACTGATGGACTTCTGTGATTTCCTCACGGCTCAGTTGATGCTGCCCGCTGGTGCCTTCCTGACAAGTATCATGTTGGGCTGGTTCGTCAGCCGTCAGTTGGTGCAGGAGGAATTTACCAACGGTGGTTCGTTGAAGGCCACCTTTTTCTGGACATGGCTGTTTGCCATCCGTTACGTGGTGCCTGTCTGCATCCTCCTCATCTTCCTCCACCAGTTCGGTATCCTATGATCCGTGAGTTCTTCTATCTGCAGAAGTCTGACCGTAAGGTGATCATTGTGCTATTGTGTGTCATTGCTATAGCCTTGGGGGTGATCTTCCTGACGGGTGGGGAGAACGACGAGTCGAATGCGCTGACGCCCGCTGATACCTTGAAGAAAGACTCCTTTCGTCGGCCCTATTACCACCGTGATACCGTCTATGTCCGTACGAAGGTTATCTATCGTGACCGTCCTGACTATAGTGGCAAGCGTACATCACCCCGTTCTGCCTCTGAGCCCCGAGACTCCTTTGTCCCCCGCTATCCTGTGAAGATCAAGGAGGGGGAGCATGTCGTGCTGAACACCGCCGACACCACCGCCCTGAAGACCGTCCCCGGCATCGGTTCCTATTTCGCCAGGAAGATCGTCGAATACGGTCAGCGTCTTGGTGGCTATGTCAGTGTCGATCAACTCGATGAGATCGAGGATTTCCCCCTCGACGCGAAACGGTACCTGACGATCCGGAACGCCCAGCCCAGGAAGTTGAACGTGAACAAGCTCTCGCTCAACGAACTGAAGCGCCACCCCTATATCAACTACTATCGTGCGAAGGCCATCACGGACTACCGCCGCCTGCACGGCCCCATCCACTCACTCGATGACCTGCGGCTCTCCAAGGACTTTCCCCCCGACATCATCGCCCGCCTTGCACCCTACGTCGAGTTCTGAATCCTGATCCGTAAAGGGGGACCTTTGGAGTTGTAGAGGTGACCTTCAGCTTCCTAAAGGTGACCATCACGCTGCTAAAGGAGCCCTTTAGACTCGTAAAGGTCACCTTTAGAAAAGTCCCGATGGCCGGGACAAAATTATCCTACGCGCACGTACATGGGGGCGTCAGGGCGCGGGGGTGAGTATCCAGGTCAGGCTGCCTTCTTTTTCTTTTTTCGTAAAGGTGAGCGACGTGCCATCGCCGTTCCATCCTCTTTCAGATGCTGTATAACCCGTTGAGATGTTCGCGCCGCCGATTTCTACCGTCACTTCGCCGCTCTGGTCGAAGTCCCCCTTGCCGATGGGCCAAGCCCCCGGATATTCTTCTGTCGCTTCGACGCGGGTGATGCCGCTGGTGATGGTGATGCTGTTGAACTTGCCATATCGTCCGCTGCCGATACCAGCTGCCTGGGAGTTGCAGCCGAGCTTCGTGGAGGCTGTCACCGTGCCGCCCTTGATAAGGATGTCGCCGCAACTGCTCTCGTAGCTTGACCCATCGCCGCTACCGATGCCCGCGCCGCAAAAACTGCCCGTGGCCGTGACGGTGGCCGAGCCGCTGATGGTGATGTCGCCGCAGCTGCTCTTATAGGAACCGCCAGCATTATCGCCATGGCCGCTGCCGATGCCTGCGCCACCATCGCCGGCCGTGGCCGTGACGGTGGCCGAGCCGCTGATGGTGATATCGCCGCAAAGGCTTTCTTTAGTAAACACATTTCCGCTGCCAATGCCTGCGGCATAGTTGCCACCGTATGCCGTGACGTTGGCCGTGCCGCTGATGGTAATGTCGTTGCAGGTTCCATCAGGGCCACATCCGATGCCTGCGGCAAAGTTGTCACCGTATGCCCTGACGGTGCCGCCGCTGATGGTGATTTTGCCGCAAGAACCGTCAAAATAGATACTATTACCGATACCGACGCCCGGGGAATTAGCACCCCCATGAGCCTCGATGGTGCCGCCCTCGATGGTGATGGTGCCGCACGAGGCTATTCTGCCGCTGCCGATGGCTGCGCCTTGGCCGCCGGTGGCCTCGATAGTGCCGCCCTTGATCACGATGTTGCCGCAGGCGATTCCATTGCCGCCGCCGATGGCTGCGGCCAGGTTGCTGTCATCGTATGGGCTGGCGGTGAGTTTGCCCGTGCCCTGGATGGTGAGCGTCTTGTCCGGGGCGATGTAGATGGCGGGATAGTACTTGTGGAATCCCTTCACGGTGCTCTCTCCGCTGAGCACGATGGTGGCGTCGCCAGCGCAGGTGATGCCCGCCCACTGGCGGTTCTCGTCGTTCGCGCCATTGATGGTCACGCCGTCGAGCGTCACCGTCGCCCCTGCGGCGATCGAGACCTGATAGTTGCCGTCGAGCGTGCCCGAGAGCACGTCGCCATTCAGCGCCTCATAGTCGGCGGTGAGCGCCGCGAGGCTCTTTGCCGTGCCCATCCTCAGGTTGACGGGATAGATGTTGTTGCGCGCCAGCGTCCTGCTGGTGACGGTCTTCGTCACGGAGTTCGCGTTCCCCGCGCCGTAGTAGGCGGTGAAGGTGATGTCCTTGTTCTCCATGGGGCGCATGGCCACGTAGATGGGACCGTCGGGAAAGGTCGTGGCAGGCGAAGGTGGCGTGATGGTGTAGTCTCTCGACTCGCCGGAAACTTGGATTACCAGTTTCCCGATGGTGCTGGTGATGTCCGCTGAGCCGTCGGCATTCTGTATAGTCAGCGCGAGGATAGTACCCCTGTTCTTTAGCATGGCATTAGTCGGCAGATCGGTGCCAATGAGCGCGCCGTCGTAAACGGCGAGCGCATGCTTGTTCAGGCCCTTCTCGCCGTCGATGGAACCGTCCTGTTCTTCATAACGAAAAGGGCTGATTGTATAAGTGTCCTCATTGACGTTGAAATCAATGTGTGGATAGGACTTTTGCCAACTAATTGGATAGATGATGCGTAGGGGACTGTCAGTTTTCGGATCAGAGAACGTAACGGTGAACGTAGCTTTCTTACCCCCGTCACTGAGGGTACAGGCAGAGCTTGTTACAGCATCAACCTTATTATCCGATTGCTTATAAAGCACCCAAATCTTGTCGTCCGCAGTGAAGGTCATTACGCCTGTCGTGGGATCGACAGCGCGGGTTCCGGCGGCATCAGCGTCTTGATTCACGGTGATGGTCTGCGTGATAGTCTTGTTTTCAGGCTGCGGAGCATTGACGATCTCATCACTGCTGGAGCAGCTGCTCATGATGGTGCCCACGATGGCGAGGGCGGCCATGCTCAGGAAATGTTTCATCTGTATCATTGCTGTCTTCGTTTTAGTGGGTTATTACCAGTTTTGCGGGGTGTTGGGGTTATAATCCTCGCCGCTCATCTGCAACAACCGCGGCTGCTGCTTCAACTCATAAACCTGCATCGCAGGCTTCTCGTACTTCAGTCGTTTCTTGCTGTCTTTAGGTTTCATATCTTAATGGTTTGGTATCTGGGTGCAAAGATAAGAATAATCAGCCAGTTGGGCTCGATATGGCACTCCCAGGTCTCAATGCGTTGGTTAGCCAGTTTGTGGGGGCGGTACTGGGGGGTAGCGAGCCAGTAGTTCTAAGCAGAGCGATTGCGTCATATAATTGCTGCAAATCAAGCCCTCTCTTCAAACAGCGCTTCAAGTCTTTGTCGAAGCGCTTGGTAGTATCAACGCTATACATGCTGGCTGCGGAGTTTACTGAATGCCTCTTCACCTAACACACTCTTGAACATGTCGTCCACGGAGTCATAGTGAGTAACTTGGGTGCAAATATACGAAATATTTCCGAAACGGTGGGCATATTGAAAAGAAAAAGTGTTTTTCTTTTGGTATTTCGCTCGATTTGCACTATCTTTGCCGATGTAAACTTAAAACTTGACAAATATGTTTGGAACATTGTTGTTGTTTGGCCTCGGCATGCAGGAGATACTGATCATCGCATTTATCGTGCTGCTGCTCTTCGGCGGCAAGAAGATCCCTGAGCTGATGCGCGGCATGGGCAAGGGCGTGAAGAGCTTCAAGGAGGGCATGAACGAGGTGAGCGATATCAGCAAGGGCGAAGAGAAAAGTGAAGAGTCGAAAAGATGGGAAGGTGAAAAATGACACCTCACCCATGACCTTCTGGGACCACCTCGACGAACTGCGGGGGGTGATCATCAGGGCACTCCTCGTGACGACGGTGGCGGCAGCGGTGGCCTTCTGCCTGAAGGAGCCGCTCTTCGACATCGTACTGGCACCCCGTTCGGGCGACTTCATCACCTACAGGCTGTTGGGCGTGGAGCCCTTCGAGATCAGTCTGATGAACACAGGACTGACGGAGCAGTTCATGATCCACCTGAAGACGGCCTTCTATGCGGGTCTTTTGGTGGCCTCGCCTTACATCATCTACCTGCTGTTCGGCTTTATCCAACCAGCGCTCTATGACAACGAACGGCGATACGCCACGACGCTCGTGGGCAGCGGCTACCTGATGTTCATGGTGGGCACCCTGCTGAACTACCTGCTGATCTTCCCGCTGACGGTGAGGTTTCTGGGTACCTATCAGGTGAGCCCCGACGTGGCGAACATGCTGACGATCCAGTCGTACATCGACACCCTGCTGATGATGAGTCTCGTGATGGGCATCGTCTTCGAACTGCCCGTGGTGTGCTGGCTCCTGGGACGGATGGGACTGATCAATGCGCGGATGATGGGCCAGTGGCGGAAGCACGCCATCGTGGCGATCCTCATCGTGGCGGCCATCATCACGCCGACGACAGATGCGTTCACCCTCTTCGTGGTGGCGCTGCCGATATGGCTGCTGTATGAATTGAGCATACTCATTGTGAAATAAATTAGGCTTATGTTAAAGAGAATTAGAACGATCTTGGCGGCGGTGGTCTTCGTATTGATCACCCTGCTGTTCCTCGACTTCACGGGCACGCTGCATTGTTGGCTGGGATGGCTCGCGAAGATCCAGTTCTTGCCCGCTGTGATGGCACTCAACGTGGTGGTCATCGTGGCGCTGGTGGCGCTGACGCTCGTCTTCGGACGCATCTACTGTTCCGTGATCTGTCCGTTGGGCATCCTGCAGGATATCCTCGCACGGCTGCGCCGCAAGAAGAACAAATACAGTTACTCTCGGGAGGTGCGCTGGCTGCGCTATCCCGTGCTGGTGGTGTTCGTCATCGCCCTGGTGGCGGGCGTGGGCGTCATCTTCCAGTTGTTGGCACCCTATAGCAGCTACGGCCGTATTGCCACGATGATCTTCCAGCCGCTGTGGATGCTGGGCAACAACGTGTTGGGCACCATCGCCGAACGCGCCGACAGCTACGCCTTCTACACCGTCGATGTGTGGATGAAGTCGCTGCCCGTGTTCATCCTCGCCCTGGTGACGCTGGTGATCTTGTTTATCCTCGCCTGGCGAGGGGGGCGCACGTATTGCAATACCGTCTGTCCCGTGGGAACCATCCTCTCGTTCCTCGCCCGCTTCTCACTGCTGAAGATCCATTTCGATGCCGAGAAGTGCAAGAACTGTTCGATGTGTTCGAAGAACTGCAAGGCCGCCTGTATCGACTACAAGACGCACACCGTCGATTATAGCCGCTGCGTGGTCTGCGGCAACTGCATCAGCTCCTGCAAGTTCGGAGCGCTGCGCTACGACAATGCCAGAATCCACGCCAAGGCCAAGACCTCTGGAGAATCCGCTCATGCCGATTCCTCCGTCGATACCTCCCGTCGCTCGTTCCTCCTGGCCACGGCCCTCGTCTCTACCGCTGCTCTCGCCCAGAAGAAGGAGAAACTGATGGACGGTGGCATCGCCGAACTGGAGGACAAGGTCGCCCCTGAGCGCCAGACGCCATTGACACCCCCGGGCTCCCTCTCGTTCCAGCACTTCGCCCAGCACTGTACGGGCTGTCAGCTCTGCGTGTCGGAGTGTCCCAACGACGTGCTCCGCCCCTCTACCGACCTAATGCACTTCATGTTGCCGGCGATGTCGTACGAGCGGGGCCACTGCCGTCCCGAGTGCACGCGCTGTTCGGAGGTCTGTCCCGCTGGCGCCATCAGACCCATCGACAAAGATGAGAAGACGTCGATCCAGATCGGTCATGCCGTGTGGATCAAGAAAAACTGTGTGGTACTGACCGATGAGGTGGAGTGCGGCAACTGCGCTCGCCACTGTCCTGCTGGCGCTATTGAGATGGTGCCGCTCGATGAGAATGACGAGGAGTCACTCATGGTGCCCGCCATCAACGAGGCTGCTTGTATCGGCTGTGGTGCCTGTGAGTATGTCTGTCCGTCGCGTCCCTTCTCGGCCATCTATGTCGAGGGGCATGAGGTGCATAAGCATATTTAATGGATAATGGATAATGGATAATTGATAATGGATAATGGATAATTGGTAATTATGGGTACTTCTAAAGACAAACATATATCGAGACGGAGTTTCCTGAAACTCTTCGGAGCGGGAACCGTTGGGGCTGCCGCCACGCTGGCAGGCTGCAAGGGTGGTGACAAAGCAGGCGAACAGGCCGCAGAGGAATATAAGAACCAGGTGGAGCCGCCCGTGGGTCAGATGACCTACCGTGAGAACCCCAAGACCCATGAGAAAGTGTCGCTCCTGGGCTATGGCATGATGCGCCTGCCCATGAAGCCCGATAGTCAGGATGAGTTCGATCAGGACATGATCAACAAACAGATTGACTACGCCCTAGAGCACGGACTGAACTATATCGACACGTCGCCCGTGTATTGTCAGGGTCAGTCTGAGCGCTGTACGGGCATCGCCCTCAGCCGCCACAAGCGCAGTGAGTACTACGTCGCCACGAAACTCTCCAACTTCAACCGCGACTACTGGGCTGCTGACAAGGCAAAGGAGATGTACCATAACTCGATGAAGGAGCTGCAGGTCGATTACATCGACTACTATCTGTTGCACGCCGTTGGCGGATCGATGGAGGAGTTTAATGGCCGCTATGTCGATAATGACATCATGGACTACCTGCTGAAGGAGCGCGAGGCGGGCCGCATCCGTAACCTCGGCTTCTCGTTCCACGGCAAACAGGAGGTCTTCGACGAGGTGATCGCCTTGCACGAGAAGTATCACTGGGACTTCGTGCAGATCGAACTCAACTATCTCGACTGGAACTATGCCAACGAGATCAGCGGCAACAATGTCGATGCCTCTTATCTCTATGCTGAACTCCAGAAGCGTGGCATCCCAGCCGTTATCATGGAGCCGTTGCTGGGTGGCCGTCTGGCCAATCTGCCCCAGTATCTCGTGAACGAGCTGAAGAAGTTCGATCCCACAAAGAGTGTCGCCTCTTGGGCCTTCCGCTATGCGGGCACCTACGAAGGTGTGCTCACCGTACTCTCTGGCATGACCTATATGGAGCATCTCAAGGATAATCTGCTCTCCTATTGTCCGCTCGTGCCGTTGAAGGAGAAGGGTATGCGTTCACTCGACAAGGACATTGCTGAGCGCATCGTGGGTCTGGAGAATATCCCCTGTAATGACTGTAAGTATTGTATGCCTTGTCCATACGGCATCGATATCCCCGCCATCTTCGTACATTATAATAAGTGTAAGAACGAGGGTACGCTGCCATACGGCGCAGGCGATCCGAAATACCGCAAGCATCGCCGTCAGTACCTCATCTCGCTGGATCGCGTCGTGCCTCGCGACCGTCAGCCAGATCACTGCATTCAGTGTGGCCAGTGTGAGCCCCATTGTCCACAGAGCATCCGCATCCCTCGTGAACTTCGTAAGATCGACGACTTGATTGAGAGTCTGAAGCGCGATTCCTTTGGTGATGCGGAGCCACGGTAGCATCGTATGGAGCCTCTATAGGAAAAAATAGTGGCTCCGTTTGTTGCTACGGAGCCACTATATGGATGAATTCTCTCGAGAATTGAAAACTCTTTTACGCGCGCATACGTATAGTTGTCTTATCCACTTTTTATCCCGCCTATCCCGCCTATCCCACATTGGAGGTAAAAAATCTTACGTGTGGGATAGGCGGAATGAGCGGGTTGTTCTTGGCTTAAGACGACTACCGCGCGCGGGCGCGTGAGAGTATATTAAAGGTTAGAACGCTGTCCACCCTGAGGTGGCAGTGTACGATCAGATTAGGGAAGACAGCCTGGCAGGGCTTTCATTAATTTACGACAATTAGTCGGATTGTCACCATGATAAATAGGACTGACGGGACCTGGTGCTGACGACCTGCTACGGGCAGCATTCAGGGATCTGATCATTTCCAGGTTCTTCTTGTCATATTCCAGGAAGTTCTCAAACTTGCATTCTTCGCCTGCCAGTTTCATGATGCGTTGATAGATGGCCCAACGGCTTGGAGCGTTATAGTAGCCTTTTACGTCACTTGAAAACATAATACTTGTATCCGTCGGTCTGTAAATACCTTTACTACAGGTATATAGTGCCCCCTCGTAGAGTCCAATCTGTTCGACTTGGTAGTCAGGGTTGGCAATGAAATCCTTCCACAATATGGTCTCTGGGGTGTCATGATAGTCGACGTTCATATCCCAGCCTTCATTATGCGCTTCGTCGAGCGATTGATGTTCGTCTTCCGGATAGATATCTGAGGCATCATAATCTACCCGCTCGTCGGCGAGCAGACCGAATGCATGACCACCGGTTTCATGCCATACCAGATAATTATTGAAATATTCATATTCATTAGTCAATGCAACGCAGGTCTGTCCTACGTGGAAATTATCGTTATATAGCGATGTGTGATGGCTTCCCGAATAATCGGGTGACTCGTTGAGAATCATGATGGCTGTCACATCTTTCACCGAACCATTGAGTTCAGGAATACTGCGGACATAGTTATGAAGTTTTTGATCGCCATCCTCAGTGCTGGAGTTGTCCATGCCATAACCAAAGGCGGTCTCCTTAGATTGCACCTCCTTGAGAGAAACAGCTGTGACAGCATAGACATCGAAATAGTCTCTGAAGGTGGTATAAGGCTCCTTGGCAAAGAAAGCGTTCATAGCCTGTTGAGCATAATAATCGAATAATCCCAAATTGATCATACGGTCGCTGAAGGCGTCGCCGAGAATGACGAGAGGAATACCTTTGCCTTGCTGATGCCTTTGCATGACTGTTATCTGACCGTCTTTTGAAAAGTCCGTTGACTCATAAGCCTCTTCTGGAACAAAGCGGATAGGAGCCTCCTCTTTCGAGGAAAATGTGACGTATTGAATGTCATCATGACCAAAAGCAAATAACGGATCCTCTCCTCCTGTATATATATCGAATGTGAAAGATTTGAAGTCCACTTTCGTGATGTTGTCTGTCCAAATATGAAAGGGATAGGTAGGATAATTCCTACCCCAGTACACATTCATGGTCTGCGATATTCCCATCATAGACGTCAGGGAAAGCACCACCAAAATTGCATATTTTTTCATTTTATGATGACTTTAATTGATTGATCCTTGGTTTTAATAATACTGACACCTTTGGCAAGTCTGGAACAAGAGATTTTCAATTCTCCACGGTCAGAAGTGTGAAGCGTGAGGTATTCATGGCCAGCAACGGAATAGACCCGCACGGGCTCGTTGGTATCGAAACCAGACAGGGAGACAGACTCCTCTGAGACATGAAAGACTCTGGAAGAAGCCATCATATTATTATCAATAGCGGTTGGAATACTCACATCAGTGTACATCTTGACCACATCCTTTATCTCGTACTCATAACTTTTATTATCGGCATAAAAGACTATCTTTTCGTTTTCAAGGACAAAATAAGTAGGTGGGTACGCTTTAAAGGCAATGCTGGCAGTCTGGCCTGATTTCAACTGAAGATAGATTGTTTTTGGTTCTTTAAAACTCCATTGGGCATGTACGGGATTAAGCCATAAGAATGCAGTTAATAATACAATTAGTCTCTTCATATTATATTTAGTTGTTTCTGTTGCAAAAATAGGAATTATTTCTCAAACTTCCAAGTTATTTGAGAGCTTTTTGAGAAATGGACATGAAAAAGGGGCGAAATTATCAGCTCGTGGGCTGTCTCAGGTGAGATATAGCTGTGGGCATTCGAGGATGCCCGTCTTACCCTTCTTATTTCGTTAATGTAACTTAAAACTTCTATGGATTGTTTCTTTGTTTGAAAAATAAACATTATATTTGCAGTAGATTGTTTATGTTTCAAACTAAAACCCTATGACTACTACTGAGGAACTGGACATGATTGCCCGTATGCGAAGCGAAGTGACGGGCCGCAAGGATCTGACAGGCGAGAATCTCTTCCTGGCTTGGGGCTATCCTACGGCAATCGTGCTGTTCCTGGAGTTTCTGGCCATTCTGTACTATCATGAGCAGTGGTGTTCGTGGCTTTGGGCAGGCATCCCCATCGTGGGCGTGCCACTGATGATGTATTTCCTCAACGAGGATTACGAACGCACCCATCGAAGGACGCTCGACCAGAACGTCATCCTGATGATGTGGATATTCATAGGTTTCGCCTCTTGTGTCGGTGGGGCTGCCATGGGTTTTGCGAATGTGTTTCCACAGTGTTACTGCTCTTATCAGGGCCTGCTCTGTGGTATGGGCTGTTTCATGACAGGTGTTATTCTCCATTTCCGCCCCAAGATCATCTGTGGCATCATTGCCTCGGCCCTCTCTGCCGTACCCCTCTTTCTCCAGGGCGATCTGTGGCCGTGGCAGATGTTTATTGCCTCGCTCATCGCTGTGATATCCCTGATTATTCCCGGACACCTGTTCAGCCGATATGTCAAACAAACAAGAACCAAATAAAAACTACGACAGACATGAATGCATTTAAATTCCCAGTTATTAATCCGTTGCTCCACAGTGAGCTACGACTGAAAGTCATGGTGGCACTTGATAGCCTGGATAGTGCCGACTTTATGTACTTGTGCCAGATTACTGACTCTACGAGGGGTAACTTGAGTACACAGATCACGACCCTCAAGGATGCTGGTTATATCGAAGTGTCTAAGTCAGGTGTACTGGGACGTTTTTCCCGCACCGTCTGCCGTATCACCGACAAAGGGCGTGAAGCCTTGCGGGCCTATGAAGAAGGCTTGCGTAACCTTTTCTCACAGGAAGTTCCGAAACAGCAGGAGGAGCAAGCGTCAAAGACAGGATAAGGTCAAAGACAAGATAAGCGCAACAGCGTGATCCTGATTACGACAGGCTATAAGTTCAGACTCTAACCTAAAATTAGTATTAACCCATAAAAAAACAAAAAGATGAAAACAATGAAGTATTTATCAATGGCAGTTTTTGCATGCCTTCTGGCAGCCTGCGATCTTGACAATGAGGACAATGCTATTGTCTCAGGATCTGACTCGGACAGTCCCACTCAGAAAGAAAAGGACATGGTACCAAGTATGATGATGTGGCAACTGGACTCCATGCTAGTCATCAACAACCCGGGTACGCTCATCGAAACCTACAAGATGTTGTATGCTGGTCAAGACACGTATCAATGGACGTACGCTTTCTATCCCTATACTTACAAGTTCCCCGACGACCTGGTGTTCTACAGCGACTTCGATGATGGATCTGTCAAGATGTCCGAATCGTACAAAAAAGATTATTGCAAATACACCTGTGATGTTGGCGGTGAAATCGTCTCTGCGGGCTATCTCTGCTATTATAAGGATTTTTTCACGTTCGAAGGACTGAAGCAGGGATGTTGGGTTGAGTTCATGCTCCGTGAGGCCAGCACCAACTGGGATACCGATGTATGGACCTGTTCTTACAATACCGATGTAGATCTGGACGGCACCGTGCTTGAACGTACTATCGAGTACTACTCGCCTGTCAAGTTCGGAGTAAAGGGCGGTGCCTCAGTAGCCGTCAACGGCACGACTTTCTCCGTCTATAATGCCTATTGGGATGTGAATGTGGCCAACGGCAACGATACTTTCTATACATTGCAGTTCTACAATTTCGACAAGTTGGGAGGTGCCGACCCCATGGATATTGTCACAATTATCTATAAGGTGACTGGTGGTGGTCAGACGGCTCCAGCTACAGGAGAGTTCACAGACTTCGATGTGTCGGTGACCAGAATATCCAGCAACGAGGCTCAGGACAAGCAGTACTATACCTACGATGCTGATAATCCCAATGCCAAACTCAAGGTAACAAAGAATGGTAGTGGCTATCTGGTGCAGTTCGGTGCCATGAAGTACACAGATGGTAATTCTACAACAACCTACAACGGCACGGCCTTCTCGTTTGCAGGCTCTTTCACCAAAGGAACTTTATTAGTCAAATAATGAAAAGAAAAAGGGTGAGGCCTTAGTGCTTCACCCTTTTTCTTTTATGATAAACTAACGCTTACTTGAACAGCAACTGTGCGAACTGGTAGAGGCTGCGACGCCAGGTCTGCCACTCGTGTGCTGTCTCAGGTGAGATATAGCTGTGGGCATTGATGCCGATGGCCTTCATGTCCTCAGCGGCCTTGATGACACTACCGTCACCCTCGGCCATGCCTGTCTCCCTGCCACCAGCACTCATGAAGAGCACCTTATTGGTCTTCTTGAAGTCAGGCACATCGGTCAGTTCGTCTGTGCCGATGGTACCACCGCTGAAGATACCTACGTAGGCGAAGGTGCTGGGGTTGTTCAGCGTGATGCCGTGAGTCTGCATGCCACCCATCGACAGACCAGCCATCGCACGGTGCTCGCTGTCGGCAATCACACGGTAGTTCTTCTCCACCATGGGGATGATATCCTTGATCAGCACTTCCTCGAAGGCACCACCCATACGACGGGCCATTCTGGCGAAGTCTGCGCCACTCATGCGAGGACGCTCACCACGAGGACCACCCTGTGGACCGCCAGGACGCTGGCCGCGAGGACCTCCTTGAGGAGCACCCTCTGGACGAGGACCGTTAGGACGCGGACCACCGAAGCCCATCGGCTGCTCACCAGGACGACGGGCGTTCAGACCATTATCCATAAAGATGATGAAAGGTACGGCCTTGCCCTCTGCGATCAGGTTGTCCATGATGATACCCGTCTTACCCTGGGCACTCCAACCCGTCTCGTTCTCACCCATACCATGCTGCAAGTAGAGCACGGGGAATTTCTTATCGGGGTTAGCATAATACTCTGCGGGCAGATAGATATAGCCGTGACGCATCGACTGAGTAACTGACGACCAGTAATAAACCTCGTTGATAGAACCCTGAGGTACGTTCTTCACAGTGTAGAAATCCTCGTCGGCTGCGGGCACATCGATACCACTGCCCCAACGGCTGGCACCATAGTAATACTTGCTGCCCGGATCAGGTACCGAAGCACCGTCGATGTTCAACTGATAATAGTGGAAGCCCTCGTCCTGAGGAGCCGAAGTACCAGTCCATACACCGTTCTCATCCTTGGTCATCTCATAGATCTTACCAGCGATGTCAAGTCCTACGAAAGAGGCCTGAGGGGCGGTGATCTGTGCACGGACCATGCGCTGTGAGTTGATCATCGGGTACTGTTTGTTCTCTTGATTGGTTGATGCGGGCTTGAAGTCTTCAACCACATCTTCTGTTACTGAAGGAACCGTGGGGTTCTGAGCAACTGCTGTGAGGCTGGCGAGAACCATCAGCGAAAGAAAGATTTTTTTCATAAGAAGTTTGGTTGTTAATAATGAGTTAATTGTTACTTTTACACTTCTATGCACTTTGACACACTACAAGGCGAAAAGTAAAAACGCCCCGCGCTATTGTTATGGAAGATTAACATTTCAATACCTCTTCGCGCATCCAGGCCGCGACGCTCTTTTGCATGCGCTGCTTGAAGGCGGTGCTGAAGGTGCTGTAACTGTGGTAGCCGCTCTCTTGGGCCAGCTTCTGGGCGACGATGGGCTTATGTGCAGCGGCAAGTTCGCGGTAGCGGGCCACGAAGTAACGGATGCGAAGGTCGTGGATGTATGCATAGTAGTTTGTGCCCTGACTGGAGAAATAGGCGCCGAGGTAGGTGCGGTTGGTGCCGATGGCCTGGGCAAGCTGCGTCAGGGTCAGATCTGGCTGCAGGTAGAGTTGCGTGTCCTCACAGTGCTTCGCCAGTAGTTGGCCGATATGTGATAAAGCATCACTAACAGGGAGGGGCTCTGAGATAGTCTCCGCCTCCGGCTGGATGTCGTCCTCGTGCTCTGTCGCTTCATCCAGTTGCGGCAATGTCTCCACGCGCCACAGCAGGAGACCCGCCAGCGGGAAGCCTGTGAGGTGGGCGATGGTGGACATCACGTAGTTGTCGGTATATTCATAGCCCAAGAGCAGTAGCATGAGGCCGATGAGTAGCGTAAGGCTGAGCCACACCTCCTTGTGCTCCAGGTCGGCGTAGTTGTCGCGCAGCCACCGCCCGTATTGCCGCACGGCCACCACCATATATATAATAAAGGCTACGACGATTACCAGCCCATAGATCATGTTCGGGGTCGTGAGGTCGATGTCGGGCAAGGCTGTCTGCAGCACGGCGATCACCGCACAGGGCGTCATGACGATAAAAATGGGCCACAGCGGTCGGCGTCGGTCCTGCAGCATGTTCAGCAGTGTGCCGACGAATACGGGGGGCAGCGCCATGCAGTCCATCGCGACGAGCAGCCCGTAAATCACCGAGCGGTTGTCGTCCGAGTATGTGTAGAACAGTATCCACCAGACGTGGGCCAGTGTCATGACGCCGAATAATGCCGCTGCCCAGCAACGCAGTCGTGCGGGTGGCGTGATGTCGGGCGCGATAGCCTTACCCCGACACAGTAGCAGGTAGAGACATAGCACGGTGCCCACGGCAATTCCTGCGCCGTGGAGCTGGAAATACAATACCGACAATGGAGTTATCTGTTCAGGCATATCGTTTCTATTATTGCGGCATCTTGCGTGCAAAATTACTACTTTTCTAGTGAAATCGTGGTGAGTTTTCAAAAAAGTTTTGTTTTATTTGCTATTTCATCGGCGGTTGTCGATGTCGAAAAAGCGTGAATTTAGGTTGAAATTGCGTTAATGAGCGAATCTGCGGGGCTTCAGTTTTTTTAAGTACCTTTGAAATCAAAATTAGTAAACGATGACAATGATAATTTTGAGTGTACGATAAAAATATCAGTATTTATAAACAATTAAAAACGTATAGCTTATGAAAAAGAAGCAATTATATGAGAAGCCCTCGATGCAGGTTTTCGATTTGAAACAACAGCCGCAGCTGCTGGCAGGTAGTAACGGAGGGTTAGACCCGCTGTCACCATTCAATCCGGGTACAGACCCGTTGAATCCGTAATTAACATGTTGAACCATTTAAACAGTAATGAAGATGAAAGCAATTAAATTATTCAGCATGGCTGTCGCAGCCCTCATGATGGCCGCATGCAGCAACGAAGACAACGATGTCCAGCAGCCCGCTCAGCAGGTTCGTATGATACCCTTTGAGGCTACGATAGGACCGGCAGGAGCCAGTACGCGCACCACCATTACCGAAGGTACCGGCACCGATGCCGGCAAACTGATGGTTGCATGGAAAGGTGGTGAAAAGATTGCTCTGGTTCACAATGGCAAAAAAGACGAGGTAGAGGTTACAACTGTCAATCTCGACGGTTCCGCCGTCATCACAGGTTCGATCGATGCCACTGGCACCGACGGTGAGGCTGTCGTCTTGGTGTATCCCGCAGATGCAGTGAAATCAGTTACAAGTGGAACCACCTACGTCCCCAATACCGATGATGCATTCTTGGCAATAGGACTCCAGCAAGATGGCACCCTTGAGTATATAGGCAATAATCTTGACGCCCGTGAGGGTAGTGAAACGCTGAAGATTAGCAGCGGCACGGCAACACTCAATGATAATGTAACGATGGAAAGCAAGATTGCCGTCTGGAAGCTCACGCTGACCACGGACGGCACAACCCCGCTTGCTGCCAACCAAGTGACATTGTCCATAGGCACTAACCCCATCGCTGCTACGGCTGTTAATGCAACAGGTAAGAGCGAATGGACACTCTGTGTCGTCCCCGCTACGCTTGCTCTTTATTCGGGCAATTTCACTGTCACTGCCAAAGTAGGCTCTGATACCTATACTTATACGAAGGCCGGCGGCGTCAGCCTCACAAAAAACACATACTACCAGAGCACGGTGACGCTGTCGAAGCCGGCTCCCGCTCTCATCGTGAACCCCGCTGTGGGTCAGGTTATCGGTGCCGACGGCAAGAACTATGCTGATGTTGCCGCTGCCACCGCTGCCGAAACTACTGCCGTGGCCATGATTGCCTATGTGGGCAGTGGAAGTGATTGTGAGCATGGTTTGGCCATTCAGCTCAACAGCAGCCCAGTGCAGAAGGATCGGAGCGAGGCTGGCACGTATGCCGAAGGTCTTACCGCAGTACCTGGTGGTACATGGCGCCTGCCGTCTAAAGCTGATTGGCAGAACATGTTCCTGGGCTGTGCAAAATCTGGCGACGCATCATCAGCCAGTGATAATATGAATCCCATTTCTGGTTTCAAGGAAAAGATTGCTGCCACTGGCATAACATGGAAGTCGGACAAATACTGGTCGAGTCAGGATTATAGTACGTACGCTACTGACGTGGAAGTCGTCCTTTATGGTAGCACTGCCTACGCGGCCTTCGCCTGGGACCCCAAGTCCAACTCGCACTATGTTCTTGGCTGCCTCGCGTTCTAACCCAAGGTGTAGTCATGGGGACAGTTAGTCATGGGGACAGGCACCTGGGGTGAGATCAGGAGTCATTGATCTGTTCCCCAAAGATGAGAAATAGTCGCTGGGACAGGTACTTGGGTATGACGGCTGCTATGACTCAGGTGCTAGTTCCCCAAAAATGAGAATAGAGAAACGGAAGTCTGTCAGGGCTTCCGTTTCTTTGTGTCTGGATGGGGGGACGAAAATAAATCAAATAAAATTTGTTTTTTTGCTCACTTAATCGTATCTTTGCAGCAGAATAAAATAAATAAGTTATGACCGGGAGATCAGGGGGACAGGTCTTTGATCTTTATTTAAAGGTGAGAATGTGAAACGGGAGTCATTCGGCTTCCGTTTCTTTTCGTCTGCATTAGTTATTGGGACAGGCACCTGAGTGTGACTCTATTTTAGCCCAGGTGCCTGCTCCCCCCGACTAC
Organism: uncultured Prevotellaceae bacterium; assembly: GCA_902784615.1. GTDB lineage: Bacteria > Bacteroidota > Bacteroidia > Bacteroidales > Bacteroidaceae > Prevotella. The sequence goes on from CACZVN010000018.1 coordinate 79,357, forward strand.
TCCAGGCATATCGTTCTTGTTATTGTTCCCTTTGGCATGTAAAAATACAACTTTTTAGCAATAAACGACGCAGAGTAAGAAAAAAGTTGTATCTTTGCAGCGTGAAACTCAAAACGTTATGGATGTCGCTTTCATTCTGGACAAGTATTTCAAGGGAACGGCAGACATTTCAATAGACGTGTTCGACGCTCAGACGTTGAATGCTGTCTATCGCGATGTCATCAATGCCATGACCTCTCACCTTGAAATCGAGGTCAGCGTGCTGCAGGCGTTGAGCTACTGTCTGTACGAGATGATGGACAACGTGCACATCCATTCCGGTAAACCCCTTGGCACCGCTATGACACACTATGATGATGAGCGTAAGGTGCTACGCATTCTGATTGCCGACGACGGTAAGGGCATGGGGTTTGGGCTCTACACTACCTCAAGGCTTGTCAACAGCATCGGCAAGGAGTTTATCTTGCATTCGGGAAGTCACAAGCTCATCATCCAAGACGGCAGCACCTCGGTCATCGAGAACGGTTTCTGGCAGGGTACGCTTATCTATATGGAAATTGGTACAGGCGAGGAGATCGATCCTAACCAGATAGTGAAGCGCCGCACCACCTTCCGCGGCCTGAATCCCTTGGCCGAACGCAGCATCTTGGTAGCGCTTCAACGCCGGTATAAGGTGCAATCGAACAATTAGAAAATAACTATTCTCTTTCATACTTCGTAATTTTGGGGCATGACAGACAATAACAAAAAACAATTAACTACATTAATAATGAAAAAGAATCTATTACGAATGATGGCCGCCATCCTGACAATTTGCGGCGCAACGACTGCAGAGGCAGAGACCCTGCGTGGTACAGTGAAGGATGCTATCACGGGCGAACCCCTGATTGGAGCTACAGTAAAAATCGTGGAATTGCAGAACGCAGCGGCTGTGGCCGACTTCGACGGAAACTTCCTGATCAACATCAGCCAAGGTGGCCGCTTTACCATCGAGGCCAATTACATCGGCTACGAGCCCAGCGTGATGAAGGAAGTCATGATATCGGGTGCCAAGGAGGTGGTGCTTGACATCACCCTACGTGAGAACAGCACCGAACTGGCAGAAGTGGTGGTGAAGCCCCGTGTGAACAAGGAGGCGACGGTGAACCCCGCGGTGCTTACAGGTGGCGTGATGCTCTCGATGGAAGAGGCCAACCGCTATGCTGGTGGTGTTAACGACCCGGCCCGACTGGTGACAGCCTTTGCCGGTGTGTCGGGAGCAAACGATAACAACGGTCTCTCAGTGCATGGTAACGCTCCTGAGCACATGCAGTACCGCATTGAGGGTGTGGAGGTGTTTACGCCCAACCACTTTAATGATGTGTGGAGCGCCGGCTACGGCATGGTGAGCGGACTGAACTCTAACGTCATCGGTAACAGTGATTTCTTCACCTCTACGTTCAATGCCAACTACTCGAACGCCCTGAGTGGTGTGTTCGACGTAAGGATGCGCAGTGGTAATAACACCAAGAATGAGAATATTCTGCAGGTGGGTTCTGTATTTGAGGAACTGACGCTCGAAGGCCCGCTGTCGAAAAAGAACAACTCCAGTTATATCGTCAACTACCGCTACGGTTTCTCTACCATCGTGGATAAGCTGAAACTCATCGATTCGGAGGGAGCACACTGGGGTTTGCAGGACTTCTCGTGGAAATTGAACTTCCCCACAAAGAAAGCCGGTACGTTCTCGATCTTCGGACTGGGCATGTACGACACCACATGGGATGAGCGCCTTGCTATTGAAGACACGCACTCGGCCTACGATGCCAGCGACTGCGATGCGACCCTGCTGCAGATTCTGGCTGGTGTGACACACAAGATTCACTTGGGCAATAAATGGACATGGCGCACCACTGCTGCCTACAACATGCAGCACATCAACGCCGATAATTACTACTACGGCTTGCAGCGCGATGCCGACGGCTTGTTGAAGAATCCGCTGGCCTACGAAGAGCCCGAGAAGCTGTACCTGTTCGGCACGCAGAAACAGAATGAAGATCGTCTGTTGGTGAACACTGAACTGTCGAAGCAGGTTACGTCCAAGTGGCTCACACAGTTCGGTGCTGAATACTCGCACCGTTTCTTCAATCTCATCTATCGCTCCGTAGATTATCTCTACGCCGACCCATCTACCATGAAGACCTATACGGAGATGAAGGACAACACAGGACTGGCCAGTGCCTTCTGGCAGAACCTCATCACGCTGAGCGACAAGTTTAGCGTGTCTCTAGGAATCTCTGCCAACTACTTCCTGCTTTCGAAGGACTTCTCGGCAGAGCCGCGCGCCAGCTTGAAATGGCAGCCCAACGACAGGAACAGCATCTCGTTAGGCTACGGCCTCCACTCGATGGTGGAGAAGCTCGACGCCTACTTCTATCGCGACGCTAACGGCAACCTCGTCAACAAAGACCTCGGACTGACCAAGGCCCACCACCTGCTGGCTTCGTACATGTATAAGATTAACGATAACATGAACATCCGCCTGAACTTGTTCTACCAGTATGGCTTCGATGTTCCCGTGGGCATCAACGGCAGTACCTACTGCGTCACCAACCGCTTCCATGCCTACACCGACGAGCCGCTATCCAATAAGGGCAACACCCGCAACTACGGCGGTGACATCACGCTGGAGCACTATATGAGTCGCGGCTTCTTCGGCCAGACCAACTTCTCGCTCTTCAAGTCTGAGTACAGAGGCGAAGACAAAGTTTGGCGCAACCAACTTTACGACCGCGGCTTTATGTTCAAAATCTTGGCTGGTAAGGAGTGGATGATAGGTAAGAACGTGCTGAACGTGAGTGCCAAGTACTCTATTCAGGGCGGCCTGCGCTATACGCCAATCGACGTAGATCAGATGCGTGCCAACATTGATGCCGGTAACATCGACGATGATCCTATCTATAAGAAGGGTGAGGATTTCTCTGAGCGCTTCGACCCGACGGGAACTCTCGACCTTACCATCAGTTACAAGATCAACAGGAAGAAAGCAAGCCACACCATCGCCTTCGAAGGTTTGAACATCTTCGGCACTGAGTCACCACAGTGGCAGCGTTTCGATCTCAGCACTCGCGACGTGCGCACCGACAAATCAGGCATCTCCATGCCTAACATCTTCTATCGATTGGACTTCTAAGCGTGTTATGAAAAAGTTTATGAGTTGGATGCTCACCGCCATCCTGATATGCGGCTGCAAACAAGAGGCGCCACTGACGTTTCAGGCAGGAACCTACGAGGTGACGGGTGGCATCCACGGCGGCAACCGTCTGGGCGGCAATGCCCTCACTGAGATTCTGGTATCCGGCCGTATCGCCGCCACCAGCGTCACCCTTGAGCGGCCGCAAGGTGCGCCATCAGTGAACTCGCTCGACGGTCTGCCTGACGGCATCTATATCGTCAATGGCAAGAAGATGCTGAAGAAGTAACGAAAAAGCGGCAAGTGAAAAGTCTCACTTGCCGCTTTCTGTCGGGATGAGGCGCAAACTCCTGCTTATACCCGATTTTATCAGTTTTGACGAGAATGACTGCATTTCTCTGAAAATGAGATAGATAGCGATTTTCGAAAATCAAAGGCGGTAAA
>CACZVN010000019.1 GCA_902784615.1 uncultured Prevotellaceae bacterium
TCTACATCAGTTGCCTGATCAAACTCATAGGTTACCATCAACACTTCGCGATCCTTGTAACCGTCAATCTTCATTGAAACTGGAGTCTTTGCCATAATTCGTTTCCTTTCTTTAATTATTAATTGTTATTACCGTTGTTATTTAAATGTTTATTTTGTTTCTTTTCTCTTCGTCGCCCAGACTGTTTTTTGTCTGATTGACGATGCAAAGTTACGACGGATTTCCACTCATTCCAAACTTTTTCCGACTTTTCGATCTCACTTGTTGCGACACGAAAACAATATTGCGACAGACTTCAGGCATCGCCCTAAAATCTGTCGCAAAAAGGGGTACTTTAGCAGAAATAAGCAGTCCTTTTCGGAAAATAAGGACTGAGTATTTCAAAATAAGGACTCCTTAATTTTCAAAAAGGACTCCTTATTTCCAAACCCTTTAGACAATGTCCCCATAACAAAGCTACTTGATTTTAGGTTTATCCTGGGTTTGGGGTTTTCGCCGAACGTATCGTTTTATTTTGTATATTTGCCGCAAAAAAGTTTGAGTTATGGAAAGAGCAGAGATCATCAGACAAATTCTTACTAATCTGTGGACAGTATTGACAGTAATGACACTACTTTTTATAAATTTCTCACGGGTACTGGGCGCGCGCATAATGCGCACACGCATAATGCGTACGTACCTGTGCGGTACGCGTGATAAGTTTACGTTTTTTAGTGTCAATACTGTCCACTGGCCAGAAAAACAAAATACAGATATACAGATCATACAGATGTATCTGTATGTGTATTATGGGTGGGGGTGGGTGGAGGATGTTTCCCAGATTATTCACGCGTACTGCGCGTACGCGCAGTACGCATGATAGTTTTCTATTTTAACCCCCACCCTTTTTATTATAACAGTTATCCGTGATGCAAAGTTATTCGATCATTCTTATTTCCACAAGAAAAAGAGAACCTCACAGCGTGCCTGTCCCCCTGTGTGCGGAGCCACAACAGGCGGAATGGCGGAAAAAATCGCTAGATTTCTTGTCGATATCGGCAAATTTTATTATCTTTGCCCAAATTTTAATTTACTCCTAAACTATATGAACAAACGAATCCTATTCACTGCCCTCTTCATGGCAGCCGCAGTGGTGACTGGCTATGCACAGGACAAGTTGTATGCCGACGAGTTTCCGCTCGGCGATGTGACCTTATTGGACGGCCCGCTGAAGAAGGCGCGCGACCTGAATATCCAGACGCTGCTGAAGTATGACTGCGACCGTCTGCTGGCACCTTATCTCAAGGAAGCAGGACTGACGCCGAAGGCGAAGTCATACCCCAACTGGGACGGACTGGACGGTCACGTGGGCGGTCATTACCTGACGGCGATGGCGATCAATGCGGCCACGGGTGATAAGGCCTGCCGCCAACGCATGGAATATTTCATCAGCGAGTTGAAGGCCTGTGCCGAGGCCAATGCCAAGAACCATCCCGAGTGGGGCAAGGGCTATGTGGGCGGCGTGCCTGGCAGCGACCGCATCTGGTCTGCCTATAAGAAGGGCGACTTCGGCGCTTATTATGGCGCATGGGTGCCTTTCTATAATCTCCATAAGATGTATGCTGGTCTGCGCGACGCATGGGTATATGCTGGCAACGAGGAGGCCAAGCAACTCTTCCTGGGCTTCTGCGACTGGGCCATCGACCTGACGGCCGGGCTGTCGGACGAGCAGATGGAGCGCACCCTTCATACGGAGCACGGCGGCATGAACGAGGTGCTGGCCGATGCCTACGCCATCACGGGCGACAAGAAATACCTCGACGTGGCCAAGCGGTTCTCACATCGCAGGCTGCTGACTCCGCTGTCGCAGCGACAGGACTGTCTCGATAATATGCATGCCAACACGCAGGTGCCGAAGGTGGTGGGTTTCGAGCGCATCGCCGAACTCTCGGGCGACGAGGCTTACCACACGGCAAGTGCCTATTTCTGGGACATCGTGACGGGCGAGCGCACGCTGGCCTTTGGTGGCAACTCGCGTCGTGAACACTTCCCCAGCAAGGAAGCCTGCAAGGACTTTGTGAACGATATCGACGGGCCGGAGACCTGTAACACCAACAATATGCTGAAACTGACGGAGGAACTGCATCGCAGGAATCCCGAAGCCCGCTTTGCCGACTTCTATGAGTTGGCTACTTTCAACCATATCCTCTCCAGCCAGCATCCAGAGCACGGCGGCTATGTGTATTTCACCTCTGCCCGTCCGCGCCACTACCGTAACTACTCAGCACCCAACGAGGCCATGTGGTGCTGCGTGGGTACAGGTATGGAGAATCACGGCAAGTACGGCCAGTTCGTCTATACCCATGTGGGTAACGCCCTCTACGTGAACCTCTTCGTCAGTTCGGAACTGAACTGGAAGGAGAAGGGCATCACAATCCGTCAGGAGACGCAGTTCCCCTATGCAGAGACGAGCCGTATCACCATCGCTAACGGCAAGGGCCAATTCCCCTTGTTGGTACGCTATCCAGGATGGGTGAAACCTGGACTGTTCGAGGTGAAGGTGAATGGTCAGAAGGTGGATATCATCAGCGGCCCGTCGTCGTATGTCACCATCGACCGCAAGTGGAAGAAAGGCGATGTCATCGACATCACCTTCCCCATGCACAACAGTATGAAGTACATCCCCAACCTGCCACAGTACGTCGCCCTGATGCACGGTCCCGTGATGCTGGCCATGAAAACAGGTACGGAGGATCTGGCCATGCTGGTAGCCGATGACAGCCGTTTCGGACAGTTGGCCGTGGGTAAGAAACTGCCCATCAACGAGGCACCGATCCTGATTAATAACGACATTGAAGACATCGCCAATCAGTTGGAGCCCATCGCAGGCAAGCCCCTCCACTTCACCCTCTCTACGAAGATGGTGAACGAGATACGCCATGAGTTGATGCCCTTCTTCGAACTCCACGACAGCCGTTATATGATGTACTGGCTGGCACTGTCGGAGAACAACTACCAGGGCTATCTCGACAACCTGGCCAAGCAGGAACAGGAGCGTCAGGCCCTCGAAGAGCGCACCGTCGATAAGGTGCAGCCAGGTGAGCAGCAGCCAGAGTCAGACCACTTTATGGAGACCGATGACTCGTTTGTGGGCAACTCCAACGATGTGTTCTATCGTGATGCTAATAACGGACACTACTTCAGTTATCTGATGCAGACAGGTGGACAGAAAGATCTCAGTCTGCGCCTGAAGTACTGGGGTGTGGGCGAATGGAAGAGCCATGAGTTCGACATCTTCATCGACGACCAGTTGCTGACAAGCGTCAACAACACGGGCAAGTACCGTATCTCTGAATTCAAGTACGAGACATACGATATCCCCGTCGAACTGGTACAGGGCAAGAAGCAGGTGCGCGTGAAGTTCGTGGCCAAGCCTGGCAGGCAGATCGGTGAGATCTACGGTGTCAGACTTATCAAGAAATAGAATATTCAAATCATTATTTAATACCTAAGCTATATGAACAAAAGGACATTATTCGCTGCCCTCTTCGCGGCAGCCACTCTGGGCGCCAGTGCCCAGAAGCCGATGAACGCCCCTGCTGGCGGCAAGGCTATCAGTGACGAATTGATCGGCATCTTCTTCGAGGACATCAGCAGTGCTGCTGACGGTGGTCTCTATGCCGAACTCCTGCAGAACGGCGCCTTCGAGTTCTCGCCCGTAGAGCGCGACGGCTGGGGGGCTGGTACGGCCTGGAAGATGATCCGCCCAGGACACTCCCTCGGATGGCTGGAGGTGCGCAACGACAATCCCGTGCATCCCAACAACGCCACCTACATGCGCCTGAACGCCGAGCGCACGAAGGAATATTATGACTACAAGGGCTGGAAAGGCTTCGGCATCCAGAACGACGGTTTCGACGGTATCTCGGTGAAGGGTGGTGAGAAGTATGACTTCTCGGCTTTCTTCCGTAATGTAGATGCCACTGCCAAACAGGTACGCGTGGCCCTTGTGGAACTCCAGCAGGGTTGGCCCCCCAAGGATCCGAAACTCCTTGCTGACGCCATTATCGACGTGACGGACAACGCATGGAAGAAATACGAGGTGGTACTGACGCCTGACAGCTGTTCCAAGAATGCTTCGCTTCAGATCCTCGTGCTGAACAATGGTGCGCTGGATATCGACGTGGTGTCACTGATGCCAGAAGATACCTATAAGGGACATGGTTTGCGCAAGGATCTCGCCCAGGCACTGGCCGACCTGCAGCCGAAGTTCATGCGCTTCCCTGGCGGATGCGTGGTACACGGTGGCGGTGACGGTTTCTGGGATACCTACCGTTGGAAGACCACCATTGGTCCCAAGGAGCAGCGTCGCCCGCTGAAGAACACGTGGGGCTATCACCAGAGCATGGGACTGGGCTACTTCGAGTATTTCCAGTTCTGTGAGGATCTGGGTATGGAGCCTCTGCCGATCCTGCCTTGTGGTGTGAGTTGTCAGGGTACCAACGGCGGCTGGAGCATGTGGCCTACACAGGCTCAGGACGTGGTACCCATGAGCGAGATGGACGAGTGGGTGGCTGAGGCTATCGACCTCATCGAATGGGCCAATGGCGATCCCGCCACCAACAAATGGGCGAAGATGCGCGCCGATGCAGGTCATCCTGCTCCCTTCAACCTGAAGTATCTGGGTCTGGGTAACGAGGAGAAGATCTCGCCAGAGTTCTGCGAGCGTTTCAAGTATATCTATGAACGCGTGACGAAGGCTCATCCTGAGATCGTGATCGTAGGTACGGCCGGTCCTGGTTCTCATCCTGACAATCCTGATTTCCAGAACGGTTGGAAACTCGCTGAGGAAACAGACATGCCCATCATCGACGAGCATTACTACGAGCCCAACGCTTACTTCCTGAGCAGTCGTCAGTATAACTACTATCCCCGCGACCGCAAGACGAAGGTTTATTTGGGTGAATATGCCTCCAAGGACAAGAAACTCATTGACGCCCTGGCCGAAGGTCTCTATCTGCTCCACGTGGAGAAGAACGGTGACGTTGTGGCCATGACCTCTTATGCGCCTCTCTTCGCCCGTAAGACCAATACCAACTGGAACCCCGACATGATCTACTTCGACAACGAGCGTCCGTATCTGACCTGCAGTTATTATGTGCAGCAGTTGTTCGGACAGTCGAGCGGTAACTACTACTATGGTGACTGCGTGACCATCGAGAATCCGGATGCTGCTCCCCGTTGGCAGGGTCTGCCCCAGGATCAGGAGAGCGGTAACCTGCAGGATCAGAGTGTGGTGCTGAACACCAAGACGCGCCAGCTCTTCGTGAAGATCTGTAACGCTGGTGGTGAGGCCAAGAAGGCTAACATCGACCTGAGCCGTTTCGGTATTAAAAAACTGGCCACGAAGACCGTGATCTCTGGTAAGGCCGATGACGAGAATAACTACGACGCCCAACCCATCGTTCCCGTGAAGGAGCAGATCAAGGCCCAGAAGAAGTTCTCGCTCGATATCGCCCCCTACTCGTTCGTCATGCTGCAGTACTCGCTTTAACACAAGATCTAACTAGACATTAACACCGTGAAAGAATTATATAAGGCGGATCATAACCGCTATGACAACGGGATGGCGTTTGAGCGTTGTGGGCGCTCGGGAGTGCTGTTGCCCAAGGTGAGCCTCGGCTTCTGGCATAACTTCGGCAGCGTGGATCCCTATGAGCGGAGCCGTGAGATTACACACTATGCGTTTGATCATGGCATCACCCACTTCGACCTCGCTAATAACTACGGGCCAGCCTACGGTTCTGCCGAGGAGACGCTCGGACGACTGATGGATGAGGACTTCCGACCTTATCGCGACGAACTGTTCATCTCCACGAAGGCAGGCTACGACATGTGGCCCGGTCCTTACGGTGAATGGGGCTCTCGCAAGTACCTGATGGCGTCGCTCGACCAGAGTCTGAAACGGATGAAGATCGACTATGTGGATCTGTTCTACAGCCACCGCTACGACCCTGAGACGCCCTTGGAGGAGACGCTCCAGACCCTCGTGGATATCGTGCGACAGGGTAAGGCACTGTATGTCGGCATCTCGAACTGGCCATTAGAACCCCTGAAGTTCGGCTATGAGTATCTGAAGGAGCGCGACGTGCCCCTGCTGATCTATCAGGGACGTCTGAACATGCTCGACCGTCAGCCACAGCAGGAGGGCATCCTCAACTTCTGCGCTGAGAAGGGCGTTGGCTTCATCGCTTTCTCACCCTTGGCACAGGGATTGCTCACGGATCGCTATCTCAACGGCATCCCGTCAGACAGCCGTATGGCGAAGGAGAAGTTCCTGAAAAGTTCGATGCTCACGCCAGAACTGTTGGAGAAGTTGCGTCACTACAACGACGTGGCCGCCAGCCGTGGGGAGACACTGGCAGAGATGGCCCTCGCCTGGATCCTCCACCAGAAAGGCGTCACCTCCGTACTCGTCGGTGCCAGTTCGACGGCACAGTTGGAAAAGAATCTGAAGTGCGTCAGTGCAGCGCCCTTCGATGTAGAATTATAAAAGAAATCCCCAACCGCTTGGTTGGGGATTTTCTTTATTACAGAATCAGTTACTTGATAAAGTTGTGAGACACCAGCATCTTGGCAGGGTCGAGCGCCTCGTCAAGTTTCTCCTGAGTCATCAGGCCCTTTTCGAGTACGATGTCATAGACAGAGCGGTTCGTCTCAAGAGCTTCCTTCGCCACCTTCGTAGAGGTCTTGTAGCCAATGTAGGGGTTCAGGGCAGTGACGATACCGATGGAGTTCTTCACCATCTCTAAGCAACGCTCCTTGTTGACGGTGATGCCGAGCACGCACTCCTCTGTCAGCGTCTCAATGGCGTTCTTCAGCCAGATCAGACTCTCGAAGAGCGATTCGGTAATCACAGGCTCCATCACATTGAGTTGCAACTGTCCGGCCTCTGCGGCGAAACTGACGGTGGTGTCGTTACCAATCACCTTGAAGCAAACCTGGTTCACCACCTCAGGAATCACAGGATTCACCTTACCTGGCATGATCGAAGAGCCAGGAGCCTTTGGCGGCAGGTTGATCTCATTGAGACCGCAACGGGGACCAGAGGCCATCAGACGGAGGTCATTACAGATCTTGGAGAGTTTCACGGCCAGACGCTTCAGGGCACTGGAATAACTGACGTAAGCACCTGTATCGGGGGTAGCCTCAACGAGGTCGGTAGCACTCTCAAAGGCCTCACCCGTGAGTTTCGACAGGTTGGCGGCACAGAGCTTGGCGAAGCCGGGAACGGCGTTCAGACCCGTACCGATGGCCGTACCACCCATATTGATCTCGTGGAGCAGTTTGACATTGCGCTCGAGGTTCAGGATTTCCTCCTCGAGGTTGTTGGCATAGGCATTGAACTCCTGACCACTGGTCATAGGCACGGCATCCTGCAGCTGGGTACGACCCATCTTGATGCAGTCCTTAAACTCGTCACCCTTGTAACGGAAGGCACTGATGAGACCCGTAAGGGCCGCAATCAGGCTCTTGTTCATACGGATGAGGGCCAGACGGATGGTGGTGGGATACACATCGTTGGTGCTTTGGCCACAGTTACAGTGGTCGTTGGGGTAACAGTACTGGTAGTCGCCCTTCTCGTGGCCCATGATCTCAAGGGCACGGTTGGCAATCACCTCGTTGGCATTCATGTTCACGGAGGTTCCTGCACCACCCTGCATCATGTCGATGGGGAAGTTCTCGTGCCACTTGCCGTCGATCAGTTCACGGCAGGCTTGGGAAATGGCGCCTGCAATCTCGTCATTGATCACGCCGAGGGTGTGGTTGGTTTCTACTGCTGCCAACTTCACGTAAGCGATGGCAATGATGAAGTCGTGATACATCGACATCGTCTTGCGGGAGATGTGGTAGTTGTTGATGCCACGCTGCGTCTGTACGCCATAGAGGGCATCGGCGGGGACTTTGAGTTCGCCTAAGAGGTCGGACTCTACTCTGAATTTTTGATCTGCCATAATCTTTAATGTTTAATCTTTAATGTTTAATCTTTAATGTCTAATGTTTAGAACATCGGCAATTGCCAGATGTAGCCTAATGAGATGCGGTTGGTGCTGTAGTCGTCGAAGCCGCAGGCCTTTCCCCTGTCAGTGTAACTGTAGTGGCGGCCAACATAGGTGAGGAAGAAGTGCAGGTTACTATTCTTCAACGGATAGTACTCAATACCTGCGAGATAGCCAAGGGCCGTGCGGTACTTGCCTTTTTCGATGGCGCCGTTGGCCTTGGAGAGTCCCTCATTCTCATACATACCCTTAACGAAGACGTTCCATTGCGGGTTGAAGCGGTACTGTGCCTTCAAGACCAGCGAGAGATACTCTGCATCGTTCAGATGACCGCCCTGTGCATTGTTGCCCACGATACCTGAGACGATACCCTCACGGTCGATGCCCTCACGCATGTACATCACGTCGAAGAAGGCGTCGAAATTATTGATGGTAACCTCGTTACCCAGGGCAATGTAATGGCTCTGATAGCCCTTGGCCTGACTCATGATGGAGTAACTCCAGCGCGTCTTGAAGACACCGAAATCGCCGTTCCAGTTGACAGTATAAAGCAGGGGCACCTTCGACTGCTCATAGCCCTCGCCATACATGTCACTCATGCTGGCACTGCGGCTGTCGAGTATCTGCAACTGCAACTGATGGGCGGGTGCGAGCTGGAACTGGAAATTAGCACCAGTGAGGAAGTTGCTCATATAATCCACCATGTCGGAGTATTCGTAGATCTCTATGGGGTTGAGGTCGAACTCCATACCACCATAGGCTGCGCATTGCTTACCGAGGAACATAGAGAACTGGTCGCTGACCTTGACACCGATGCCTGCCACGTCGATGGACGATGCGGGCATGTTGTCAATACCGTCAGGAGCAGGGCTGTTGCTACGGTTCAGACGCTGGCGCCAACGGAAGGAGAAGGTGTCGTTGATGTTTCCCTTTGCCTCAATACGCAACTGGCGCATATTGAACTTGGCATTCTGGAATTCACCATCGGCCTGATTCACATCGAAACTGTTGTTGAGGTTGAGCAGGAAATGGAAGTTATCCTGTTTCTTCTCTATCTTCGTGACTTTCTCGAACAGGGATTGCTCACCAGCCGAGGCGTCCTTGTCCTGCTGTGCCATAGTTGTTAAGGGCACGAAAAGCAGGGCTAATAATATCATTTTCTTCATAGACTTTTATTGTTATATGTGATAGATAGTATGCTGGTTCCCGATTAGTATATTGAGAAGTATTCCTGGATCTTCTTCCAGTCGTGGGTCTTGGTCAGGGCAAGCATGAGGAGCACACGAGCCTTCTGGGGATTCAGGGTCAAGGCAGCCACGAACTCATACTTCTCGTCATCCACCTCACCATTCAGACAGGTGGGACCCGTCGGGCAACGGCTGGAACGTACGACGAGAATACCCTTCTCGCGAGCCTTCAGGGCAACATCAAATACATCCTTGTAGAAGTTTCCGTCGCCCACACCGGCCAGTACGATACCGTCGAAGTTGGCATCAACAAATGCCTGGAAAGGCAGTGGAGAGCAGTTGGCATAGCCATAGACAATACCTACCTGCGGGAGTTTCTCCAGACCCGTCACGTCGAACTCACTCTTCGTGGTGTGGAGGTTGTCGATCGAACGGTTGTAGATGGCCTCACCATTATACACATAGCCCACCTTGCCGTAGTTGGCAGCCTGGAAAGTGGCCACGTCGGTGGTGTGCATCTTGATGATTTCCTTGGCATCGAGCAGCAGGTTGTTCATGCAGCACATCACGCCACGGCCCTTTGAGTTGGGACTGGCAGCAGCAGCCACACCAGCATAGAGGTTTCCAGGACCATCGGCGCTGATGGCTGTCGAAGAACGCATGGAACCAACGAGGATCACAGGCTTGTCACTCTTCACCGTCAGGTTGAGGAAATAAGCAGTTTCTTCCATCGTGTCGGTGCCATGAGTCACGACCACACCGTCGTAGTCTTCCTCGTTCAGCAACTGGTTGATACGCTGGGCAAGTTTCAGCCATACCTGGTCGTTCATATCCTGAGAACCGATGTTCACAAGTTGCTCGCCTGTGATATCAGCGAGATAGAGCATCTGGGGAACAGCATCGATGAGGGTCTGGACACCTACCTGTCCTGCCGTATAGGCTGAAGAAGTAGAAGAAGCACTCACACCGGCGATGGTACCGCCAGTGGCGATGATACGGATTTTCGGTTTTGCGATGATGTTCACAGAAACCATCAGTGCGATAAGCACCATTACATAACGCATTGTTTTCATAAGCTTGAAAGTTTTTAGTGAGTTAATACTAATATAAGAATGTAATAATCAAATAGCCTATACCGATACTGACAAAGGTCGTAATAAAGCCTGACAGTTGGAACGAATGATTAAGTACATATTTGCCGATGCGCGTCGTTCCCGTCGTGTCGAAGTTGATGGCTGCCACCTCCGTCGGATAGTTGGGGATAAAGAAGTAGCCATTGACGGCGGGGAACATGGCGACGAGTGCCAAGGGTGAGATGCCCAGTCCGATACCTAGCGGATAGAGGGTACGCACGGTGGCCGCCTGTGAGAAGAGCATGATGCTCATGATAAACAAAGCCACAGAAAAGAGGAAAGGATACTCTGTGACAATCTCGGCGATGTGTTCCTTAAAGAACTCTATATTGCCGTTGAAGAACGTGTCGCCCATCCAGGCAATACCGAAGATACTGATCATGGCGTTCATGCCGGCGCTGAAGATATTGCCGCTGACGGCTTTCTTCACATTGGCCTTACCAACGATGAGGATCAGGGCGGCAATAGACATCATCAGGATCTCGATGGTCTCAGGCATGGAGAGCGTCTTAGTGACACCATCCACCTCGAACGAAGGACGCAGAGAGGGTGCACTACCGAAGATCACCACCAGGACTACACCCAACAGGAAGGCCAGAACAGCGCGCTTGGCATGGGGGGCGGGCTTCTGTGTTATCTGTGCCATCGCCTCGGCCTCAGCCTCGGGATTGATAAGCCCCTCCTTGACACGACGCTGGTACTCGGGATCGTCTTCCAATTCCTTACCAATACGGTTCTGTACGAACGAAGAGACGAGGATGGCAATCAACGAAGCGGGGATACACACCAGTAGGATATCCTTCAGTTCGATGCCCTGTCCGCCTAACAGGTCCGTGCTGATGACAGCAGCCGTAGCGGCCGACATCGGCGAACCCGTAATACCCAATGAGGCGGCAATCGTCGCCACCGTCATCGGACGTTCCGGACGGATCTTCGAGTTCTTCGCAATCTCCGAGATGATGGGGAGGAGGGAATAAGAGGTATGGGCCGTACCGGCTACGAGACAGAAGAGCCAGGTGGTGAGCGGACCATAATAAGTGATGTGCGTCGGGTGCTTACGCAGGAAGTTGGCCGCCAGACCTACAAGGTAATCAAGACCGCCAGCCGCCTGTAGTGCTGCCGTTGCCGTAATCACTGACGCAATGATCAGCATCACATCAATGGGCACCTTGCCCGGATGCATGCCGAAGATAAACACGAGGATAAAGACACCTACCATACCGTAGATACCCAATCCGATACCACCGACACGGGCACCGATGAAAATCAGGGCCAGGACGATGAATAACTGTAAAAGTACCAATGCTGTCACCATAGATCGCTCGTAAGTGGATTTTTAGAGTGATTGTTTCGGTTGCAAAGATAGGAAGATAATCCGAGGGGAGCTTTACAAAAAAATGACCATTTTTTGCAAAAAACGAAACTTGTTCTCTTTTCCTTTGGTATTTTACAAAAAAATGCTTATCTTTGCGAATCAGAACGAGATATAGCCTATGCCCCAACCGCATATCTATAACCTTGAGGAGTTCACGGAGCAGAATCAGATCCACAGCATCTTCGGCTCTGCGGTAGCCTGCTTCACGGCTGGCCGTGAGTTGCTGAATCGCATCACACTGCCAGGTGCCATGCCCAGCTTCTTCACCATCATCCTCATGATCGACGGACGGGAGGAATACACTATTAATAATAATAAGGTGGAACTGGAGATGCACGACCTGTTCATCAAACTGCCTTATACCCCTCTGAACTTCAAAGACTGCTCCAATGAGGTGGAGTCCGTGCATCTGCTCGTGGAGAAGAATTTCTTTGATGAACTCGCAAGGCAGAACGAACAATTGCAAACAGCCACCCCTCTGGACATTTTTGACACGATTCCCGTGTTTCACCTCTCAGAGGCAAAGGTCGCCGAGTTCTATGACCTTTTCCACAATATCCAAAAGACAATCTCCCAGCCCCATCTCTATAAGCAGGAACTAGTACGCTATCAGCTCAGTTTCTGTCAATTGCTGTTGGCAGAACTAATATCAGGCCATGAGGTGAACACCCACGACCTGAAACATAAAGACGATATTCTGAAAATCTTCCTCCATCTCGCCACGCGCCATTTCAGAAAAGAAAGGCAGTTGCAGTTCTACGCCGAACGCCTGAACATCACTTCGACCTATCTCTCCCGTATTGTCAAGGAACTGACAGGTAACACGGTCCTTGGCTATCTCTCCAGTTTCCTGTATAACGAGATCTGCATCCAACTAAAGACCACCGACAAGACGATGAGTGAGATTGCCGAGGAACTGAACTTCAATGACCAGAGTGCGTTCACTAATTTTTTCCGCAGCAAGGCGGGCATGTCACCCCTGTCCTACCGCAAGAAGAGCAATGTGAGATAGGCATACGGCTATTGGTTTTCGTCCTTCCAGGCCTTGTATTGTCTGATGGCCTCAACGAGCATGTCATCATCCTCCCTGGTCCGTGCCGTCACTCGGAAGCAGTGGTTGTCAAGCCCACGGAAGTTGGAAGCGTCACGGATCAGGATGCCGTATGTGTCGATGAGCCATTTCTTCAGTTCCGTCGTGTCACCGAAGTCCATGTTTACCAACATAAAGTTAGTAGCCGTATCCATCACCATCACTCCCTCAATGGCAGAAAGTTCATCCCGCAATCGTTGGGTCTCATTAAGATAAGCATCCAAGTCGGGAATCATCTTCGGGTCATGCTCAATCAGGAACTTTCCTGCCTCTATCGCCATGGCGTTCACCGTCCATGGCTGACGGAGGTCGCGCAGACGATCGATGATGATGGGCGAACTGAAGATATAACCCAGTCGCAGGCCGGGGATGCAGTATTTCTTCGATAGGGAATGGATCAGCATCACGTTATAGCAATCGACCATCTCCCGTGGTTCCAGAGTCGGATTCAACGTATAGTCGGCATACGACTGATCCACCACATGGAGATAACGGGGGTTCTTGCGGATGAGATGGTTTACCAGACTCTTCAGCAGGGTGTTACCCGTCGGATTATTGGGGTTGCAGATCCAATAGAGGCGATCCTCCGGCAGTAGTTCCAGTTCATTGGTGGAATCGTAGGATATCAGATGGCCGAAAGCCTTACAGGCATCCTCATACTCATTGAAAGTCGGCTGGGGAATGACGGAAGCCCAACCCTTGTAGAGTTGTGCGATGAGATAGATGGCTTCATTGGCACCATTAGTGACCATCACGGTATTCTCGGGCACGCCCAGATGATCGGCCAACAACCGTTCCAGTTCTTGCGGCTGGGGTTCAGGATAATGACCCACCACATCGAAGTGCGCCATCAGATGCTCCTTCAACGCAGAGAGGTCAGCCCCACTATAGACATTGGAGCTGAAATTCATCTTGATCTTGTCGCCGTAGCGAAAAGCGTCATCACCGTGTCCGTATATCATTCATCTTTAGTTATTACAGGCAATCCTGATAGTCAGCGTCTCCGAGTCAAAGGTTATTCCCTCCCTCTGGATGAAACGTCCCAACACACCCTGCTGAGCCAGTTGTCGAGGCGATCCGATGGCCATCTCTTCCCCACGGGTCATCAGCCAGATGGTGTCGGCCAACTGCAAGGCCAGTTCCACGTCGTGGGTCGAGAGGAATATCGTCTTTCCTGCCGTGCGGCTGATGCGTCGTAGCAGTTGCAGCACCTCCACCTTACTGGGATAGTCGAGGAAGGCCGTCGGCTCGTCGAGGTAGATCACGGGCGTCTGCTGTGCCAGCGCCTTGGCAATCATCACCTTCTGTCGCTCTCCGTCGCTCAGCGTGTGAACCATCCGTCGGCTCAATGCGTCGATGCCCACCAAGGCGATGGCCTCATCCACGATCTGCAGGTCTTCCTTCGAATAGGTACCCCAGAATCCCGTGTAGGGCGAACGTCCGAGACTGACCAATTCGCGCACCGTCATATTCCTCACGTCGGGCTTTTCCGTCAGCACCACACCGATACGGCGACTCAGTTCCTTATCAGTATAGGTGGAGAGTTCGCGCCCTTCGATGAAGATCTCTCCCACCATCTTTGGCTGGAAGGCAGAGAGCGTGCGCAACAGCGTGGATTTGCCGACACCATTGGCACCCAACAGACATGTCAACTCCCCGCTGCGGATGGCTCCATTGATATGCTCGGCCACGGATCTTACACCGTGCTTTGTCTGATAGCCGATGCCCAGATCTCTGAGTTGTATCGTCTCTCCGTCCATCTTCCTGCTGCAAAGATAAGAAAAATTCTCTTTAGTTGGTTATTTTTCGGCAACTTTTTTTCTGACAATCTTATAAAGACGTTCAGCCTTCTTCTCCAAGATGCCCTTGGGAACCAGTTCATCCATAAAATAATAGGTGCCCCAATAGTTGGGTGCAGAGAGGATATAGGCATCCCCGTCGAGGAAGTCTGAAGACAGACTGTCGATATAATTAATGATCCGTTGATTGTCTGTGATAGGACTATCCAATACGATACGCCAGAAATGGAGGTCGCGCTGCGGATTGGAGAGCGTGAACCTGTAGGTCTCTGGCATATTCTCCAACTGCTTGAAATGATAGTTTTCCGCCATATACTCAAAGGAGATAGGAGCCGACGAACCATATTCCAGCGTCAGGATGTTCGAGGTGGGCACCGTGTCGATGAAGGCTTTCTGCTGCTCCCGCCACTCGCCCGTCATCTGTTTATACAGATGGATATACCAGGAATAGAACAGATGACCCGTCAGCAGCATGTTCTCATCACCCGTCGCCAGTTCGTAGCCTGCGCCAAGTCCTACAGAGTAAAACGTGTCTCCCCGCTCCGTCTCATAGAAAGGCACTACAACACCGGCCTTGGTCAACGGATTCTCATAGATCCATGGCATTTTCAGATTACCCTTCCTCACGGAGACCACCATGAAGAGCAGAACCCCCACGATGGCAGCCCATTTCAGTACAGGACGGTGACGTAATACCTCCACCAGCCACATCAGCGCACGGACACCGGCAATGATGACGAAAGGTGCTATATAGAGGAAATGCTTCGAGGCATTGCCAAATGAAGCGAAGATATAATGTGTCAGCAGGATGGGGAACAGCACCAGGAACAGTTCCTTCCAATACTTCCTGACCACCATGACACCCACACCAAGGGGCAACAGCACCACATAAGCCAGAGAATAGAAGCCCAAGATGGCGGCAAACCGCTCTGAGACCGTGATAATCCCGCTCCACTTCTGATAGGCACCAAACGTGTTCAGGGCTTCAGCATTCATCAGCCAGAAGAAGAAAAGGCACACGACAATCACTGTCACACCATAGACTGCCGAGATACCAATAGCCCGTTTCCACGACTTCCCGTCAAAGATCATCAACGGTAGGATGGCTGGATAGATGGTGACGACATCTATCCTGAACAGGACAGCCAGACATAAAAGCAGACCCGTCAGCCAATACCGATCCTTGCTGAGCAGGACCATGGCCCAGACAAAACAGGCTGCTGCGGGAATGGCCGTATTGGCATACATCGCGATGGCATACATCTCCGGAAGGAGCATGGCAGCTATCAGGATCCATGTCTTCGAGGCCTGCGTGATATGGCGGGCAAACGAGATACATCCTAACAGGAAAACCAGACTGAATACTGCCGACAGAAAACAATATATCTGTTCGCAGGTGAAAAACGGCAGCACATGTTTCAGGGCAACGAGCAGTACCGTCATCAGCGGCTGCATCCTATACTCGTAGGAATAGACTGGAGGCAGCGACCAGCCCTCGCGATACATCACATCACAACCGAGGGTGATCTCCTGACCGTCGAACTCATAACACCGCAGAGGGAATATGCCGATACACATCCACAGGACAAAAAGTGTCAATAAGACGGAATAAGGATTCTTCTTGACGAATGTCCAGGCTGTCGTAAATACTTGATTCATGATGATTGTCTTTTATGAAATTCCTAACAAATGGGTCACCAGGATCTTCACACCAATGACCACTAAAATGATACCACCCAGCAGTTCCGGTTTCAGACGGCGCGTGATACTCTTACCAAAACGAGTTCCCAGGAGATAGCCGAGGATGCTGAAGAGGAAAGAGACAACACCGATGATGATTAGGGGGATCGTCAACTGGGACAGGTGATGATAACCGGTACAGGCAAAGGAGATGCCAATGGCCAAGGCGTCGATGCTCGTGGCAACTGCCAACAACAACTGCGTATGAAGGCGTTGCGGATCAAACGTGTGTTTCTGCTCTTCCTCAAACGACTCCTTGATCATCTTACCACCGATAAAGGCCAGTAGCGCAAAGGCTATCCAGTGGTCGATGGACTCCAGATGTTCACTGAAACGACTGGTGGCAAACCATCCAATCAGCGGCATCAAGGCCTGAAAGAGTCCAAAGAGGAAAGCCAGTCGGAAAACCCCGAGGCCCTCTCTGGAAAAAAGGGGGAACCTATTGGACAGAATGACGCCACTGACGATGGAGACCGTAAAGCAATCCATGGCCAATGCGACAGCCAACAACCAGATATCCAGAAGGTTCATATCCTATTATCTTGTCTATTTCTTACACTTTGGCTGCAAAATAACAACTTTTTTTTGAGATAACCAAATTTTTCCGTATCTTTGCAGCAGTATTACATTAATGACTAAAGGCAATTTTATGAAGAAACTTTTCTTTTTTGCGTTACTCACGGCCTGTGCCCAGACAGCCATGGCCGAACAGGTAACGGTCGAGACTAGGAACACCACCATGGTGCTCAACGTGGATAAGGGGAAACAACCCCAATACGTGTATTACGGTGCCCGTCTGAGTGAGACAGAACTGCAACACCTGCAGGGATCTGCTGTTTTCGGACGTATGGACGCCTACCCTGCCTACGGCATGAACTGTCCGGCTGAGGCAGCCCTCGCCATGACGCATGCTGACGGCAACATGTCAACAGAACTCCTGGCCACTGGTTCTGTCACTTATGAGGGTATAATTACCCGTATCTGGATGAAGGACCCTGTGTATCCCATCACCGTGGCCCTCTGTTACATGCCTCGCATAGAGGAGGATATCATCGAGACCTGGACGGAGATCCAGAACGGTGAGGCCAAGCCCGTCACGCTGACGCAGTTTGCCTCCATCTGTCTGCCCATTCGTCGCGGCGATGTGTGGCTCTCACACTTCTACGGCTCATGGGCCAACGAGGCCCGTCTCGTGGAGGAGCCCATCCTGCCCGGTGAGAAGGTCATCAAAAATAAAGACGGTACGCGCAACTCGCATACCGATCATGCCGAGGTGATGTTCTCCCTCGACGGCAAGGGCCGTGAGAACGGCGGCGACGTCATTGGTGCCGCCCTCTGCTACTCTGGCAACTTCCAGTTGAAGATCGACACCGACGATACCGAGTTCCACTATTTCTTTGCAGGCATCAATCCTGACAACTCCGAATATCACCTGAAGAAGGGCGAGTATTTTGTTACGCCGAAGGTAGCGCTGAGTTTCTCGAAGTGCGGTCTCTCTGGTGTCTCACGCAATTTCCACAAGTGGGGTCGTAAGTATATGCTTGCCCATGGCGACAAGGAGCGTAAGATCCTGCTCAACTCGTGGGAGGGCGTCTATTTCGACATCAACCAGCAGGGCATGGACCAGATGATGGGCGACATCGCCTCGATGGGCGGAGAACTCTTCGTGATGGACGACGGTTGGTTTGGCGATAAGTATCCGCGTAAGGTGGATAACTCCTCACTCGGCGACTGGGTGGTGGATAAGAACAAACTGCCTGAAGGTATCGAGGGTCTGCTGCGCGATGCCAAGAAGCATGGCATCAAGTTCGGCATCTGGATCGAGCCCGAGATGGCCAACACCGTCAGTGAACTTTACGAGGCTCATCCCGACTGGATCGTCAAGGCACCCAAGCGCGAGCCCGTCTTAGGTCGTGGCGGCACGCAGGTGGTGCTTGACATGTCGAACCCCAAGGTGCAGGACTTCGTCTTTTCGATTGTCGATAACCTCATGACCAAGTATCCTGAGATCGACTATATCAAGTGGGACGCCAACATGCCCATCCTGAACCACGGTTCGCAGTACCTGACGATGAACGACCAGAGCCACCTCAATATCGAATATCACCGTGGTCTGGAGAAGACCTGCCAGCGCGTCCGTGAGAAATATCCCGACCTCACCATCCAGGCCTGTGCCTCTGGTGGCGGACGCGCCAACTGGGGTGTGCTGCCCTACTTCGATGAGTTCTGGGTTTCTGACAATACCGATGCCCTCCAGCGCATCTACATGCAGTGGGGCACCTCTTATTTCTTCCCTGCCATCGCCATGGCCTCGCATATCTCTGCCACGCCAAACCACACCGTCTTCCGCACCACAGCCATGAAGTACCGTATCGACGTGGCCATGAGCGGACGCCTGGGCATGGAGATCCAGCCCAAGAACATGACGGATGACGAGAAGGCCCTCTGCCGCAATGCCATCAAGGAGTACAAGCAGATCCGTCCCATCGTGCAGTTCGGCGACCTCTACCGTCTCGTATCACCTTACGACAAGAAGGGTCTTGCCTCGCTGATGTATGTCGATGAGACCAAGACAAAGAGCGTCTTCTTCTGGTGGAAGACCGAGTCGTTCCAGAACGAGCACCTGCCCCGTGTCAAGATGGCCGGTCTCGATGCCAACAAGATGTATAAGGTACACGAACTGAACCGCATCGACCTGAAGCCGATGGATGTCGAGGGCAAGTCGTTCTCTGGTGCCTACCTGATGAACCACGGTTTGGAGATGCCTTATCGCAACGAGCCAGAGCACTCGAAGAAGAACGACTGGAGCAGCCGCGTCCTTCTCCTCGAAGCCGAATAAGAAAACTCCCTACGGGGAGTTTTCTTTGTAGGATATCAATTGATGGGTAGTTCGATGATGAAGCGGCAACCCAGATGATAACTGGTGTCAAGCCTCAGGTCACCACGAAGACTGGTGACATGGCGCTTGGCCAAAGGGAGGCCGAGTCCAAGGCCATCAGAGAGATCGTTGGCCTTGGTAAAGGGTTCAAACAGACGGTTAATATCCTCTATTGGGATACCGGGCCCCGTATCCTCAAAGACGTAACGAACCTTTGACCCTGCTTCTGATACACGCAGTGAGATGTTCTTCCCGTCAGAATACTTGGCTGAATTGTAGAGGATCTCCCTGATACTCCGCACGATGTAAACATGACTGGAGTAGATACAGAAAGAGTCTGGTAGCGTCGTTTCAAAGGATATGTGAAGGTCTGGAAAGTGCTCAAGAGTACCGGCAATGCTTTCGAGGGCCACCTCATTGCACGGCACTTCCTCGTCTCTTTTTGTGTAAAGTTCCTCCGTAGTGCCTCTGGCCGAACTGTCGAAAAGCATGAGGGTCATACGATCGAGTGTCATCGCATTATGATACATCAGGCCCGTAATGCTCTTTACCTCCTCTTTTGACAAGACGCTGATGCTCTCACGCAACACTTGTGCAAAGCCCATGATGATATTCAAAGGCGTACGTATCTGGTGCGACACGTTTTGGATAAACAGGGACTTCTGTCTGTCGGCCTCCTTGGCCAGTTCGCTGATACGGACCAACTCCTCGTTACGCAACGAGGTCTCTTCGTTGATCTGCCTGATCTCGTTGACATGGCTACTCAGGGATTCCTGCATCGTGGCAAAACTGTTCTGAAGCCTGGCAACTACATCATGGTAACGACTTCTGGAAATCTGCTCGTCATAATGTCCTTCGGTAATACGTTGTAGTTTGTTGATTAGTTTATTCAAAGGACGTATAGCACGGGTTACCGTAATCCTGTTAAAGAAGAGGATCAGCAGCAGACCGATGATGAGGAGTGGGGCAATGATGTAGGTCAGACGATTATAGTTCTGGAGGATGCTACGTTCTGGACAGACAAGTGCAAGGCTCCATTTCGTGCCAGGCACTGGCTGATAGCAGACCAGGCACGGCTTGCCATCAAAGACAACACTCATCGTACCCTTTTTCCCCATCGTCATCTCATGGCCCAAGGCAATGATGTCGGACTGTTTGCTGGGGTCAGCATCGCTGAAGATGCTATGGGTAAAGAGCTGTGTCGAGTCAGGATGTATGAAATAGCGGCCTTCCTCGCCTATCATCATGAAATAGGAATTAGGATAGGGCTTCACCTCTGAGATGACCTTGGAAAGGTGGATCAGCGAGAGGTCAGTGGAGATAACGCCAACAAACCGTTTGCTGTCATCGTACAAAGGTTTGCTATACGACGCGATCATACCGTCGAGGGTTACGGTCAGGGAGTCGCTTTCGTCATAATAGACCACCCAGCAGGGCTTGCCCAACAGGTGAGGCGTCTTATACCACACCTTCTCAAAGTATTCGTACTCCTCCTCGATGACCGTGGTAATCGTGTCCTGCTCCCTGACGGTATAGACAGAGAAATAGCGGCCATATTGGGGGAAGACATTGGGCTCGGTGCTTATGGAACAGCCGTCGATGTTACCATTCAGTGCGACGATGGATCTCGAGAAAGCCAACAGGGAGTCTGGCTGCAGGTTCTCTATGATCTCCCAGGCGTTGGCCTCCGTAGCCGTCTCCACCGTGTTCATATAACGGCTGATCTGGTGCATCGTCGTGCTAAGCACACTGTTGGCACGTTCTGTGGCTTCCTGCTTGATGTTATTTCTCGACTGGACAAACAGGATACCCAACGACACTACGAAGATCGGCACAGCCATCAACAGGATCCCGAGGCTGAGCTTCAGGGAAAGTGACTGTCGGATATGTGTCATGATACTACGCATCTGGGTACTGTCTATATGGGTTTCTTTTCCGAGTCTGCAATCAACTGGTTCAGCAAAGAGGTGATCTTCTCACCCTGACGCTGTATCTCATCGACCAACATACCAGTAACATCTTCCGTCAGACTACTATAATGGTTATTGATGGTCTTGACATTGGAGAAGATGACACTGACGGGGGAGGTCATCTGATTCGTCATGTTATACAGGAAGTTGGTCTTCATGCGATCGGCCTCCTGCGCCTGCTCATAGGTCGCCTGAAGTTCTTCTCCTCGTTCCCGAAGGGTTGTTGTCAACTGGTTCATCTCATCTACATGGGTAGAAAGCGACTTCTGCATCTGTTGGAAGTGATTCTGCAGGCGCCCCACTTCATCCTTCTGGCGACTGTCAGGAATCGTCTCTTCATAATAACCATCAGCGATACTTTGTGCATATACCGCCAACTGGCGTAATGGCAAGAGCTGGTGATGGACAAAGGCACGACAGAGAACCAATAACAGGAGTAATCCGACAACGGCTATCAGCAATACCAGATACAAGAGACGGTTGTAATCGCCAAAGATATCGTTCTCTGGATAGACGACACCCACACTCCAGCCAAGTTTCTCCACAGAACGGCCTGGCACGACAGAGCGTTCGAAGGGCTTGTAGAAGATATAAAAGTCCTCGTCCTGCATGCTGACGCGTTTGTAGCCTTTCTCTCCTGCCACCATGGCTTGTGCCGCCTTTTCCATGGAGGGTTCTATGCCCTTGCCGATCTGGGAAAAGACTTCCTGATACAACACCTTGCTGGTATCAGGATATACGATGAACGACCCGTTCTGACTCAGCAGCGTACTGAAGGAGTTGGGCGAAGGCTTGGTCTCCAGAACGATCTTCGACAACAAGGCCCGCGAGATATTGGAAGCCATCACACCCACTTTACGTTCTCCTGCATAGATAGGCAGACAGAAAGAGATTACGGATTCATCCTCCTTGGCATTGCTGTCTTGGGGTTCTATCCAGCAAGGCATACCTGTTTCCATGGCATGGGTGTACCATCTCTGCTGGCGATAGAGGTTACTGACACTGTCCTGACGGAAATCTGGTTCGAAGGCCATCACAGAACTGGTGATGTAAGGATTGGTCTCCACCACTTTCCGGCAATACTCATCCAACTTATCCGGCTGGTCAATATGGAATACGATCTTCCAGTAGATATTACCAGCAGACTGCTCCACGCTCAGCAGGATATTGTCGATATGCTGCACCGTAGCCTCCAGCGTCTGACCGGCCTTCAGCAAGGCCTCTTCCTTGACCGCTTTTCGTGAATAGCGGAACATGATGAAGAGCGCCACCATCAACAAGGCAGCCAAGGCGACAAGAATCCTTAAACTGAGTCTGAAGGATAAGGTTCTAGCGAAGAATTTGGTTAGTCGTAACATCTTGGGGACAAAGATAAGAAAAAAATCTCAATCTCCCCACAAAATAACAGTTTTTTGCACATAGGGCACAACGGGGCCAGGCCCGTTGTGCCCCGCGAAAAAAAGCAATAGGTTTTGAGAATTTGGCAGAGTCAGGATAAACCTAAAAACAAGTAGTTTCGCTATGGGCACCAGCCCTTCTCGTGCGAAAAGGGGTACTTATTGAGAAATAAGTAGTCCTTATTGAAAATTAAGTAGCCCTTATTGGTTGAATTCTCTCGAGAATTGAAAGCATTCTGACACGCGCACATGCGTATTTAGTTGTCTTATCCACTTTTTAACCCACCTATCCCGCCTATCCCACACTAGAAGTAAGAAATCTTACGTGTGGGATAGGCGGGATGAGCGGGTTGTTTTTGGCTTATACCTACTACCGTGCGCGCGAGAGAACTCATTGAGTGCTCGAGCTTGCTCGCTTGCTACCGAAGGGACGCAAAGAATCGGCCCTAGTGTGCCCTACAAAACAGCGTTGATGGGAGACCAGAGGAACTCCAAGAGGAGCCAGCCGTTATAGACCCAGAGATAGCAGGTGAGGGCGAGGACGGCGAGCTGGAGAGCCTGGTGACGGCTGCCACGAGCACCCCGGAAGGCATAGCCGATGGTCAGGGGAACGACAAAGAGCCAGTGGGGCGCCATGATGAAGATCTCGTTGATGCCGAAGCCCAACACTAAGTGGATCACCATGTCGAAGCCGAAGAATGACATCGCCAGCCACAGGAAACGCGAACGGCGACCACACCAAAGGCCGATGGCCGTCAGGAGCAGGATGATGCCTTCGACGACATAACTCCATATCCAGTCATATTTCACAAAGACGGGGCGGAACACCAAGGTATCCTCCAAGAAGTGCTGGCGATGGAACTGGATGGTCTCGCCGAAGAGATTTTCGTAGATGGTCTGAAGACGGGAGGTCGTCACATCCGTCCACTTCCAGTAGCCCTCCTTTTTCATAGGCGTACCCGTCTTCGCAGCCTGTTCTTTCAGTCTCTCGGCACGTTTTGCCTGCTTAGCCTGGTAGATTTTCTGTTCCTCGGGTGTCATCTTGGCAACACGCTCAGCCGTCTGGCGCTCCTGCGCGATCTTGGCCTCCTGCTTCGCCTGTTCCTTCGGCTTCACGAAGACCTCGTTCTGCCACATCGCTATACCCCATAGCAGGGCGGCAGGCAGGATCACGGCCAGCAGCAGATAGGAAGGACGGAAGAAACGCCTGCCATTGACAAATAGCCCAGAGAGAAAGACCTTCACACCATTGCTCAGGGTCACGCCCGCCGTGATGACAAACAGCAACGCTGACTGCCACCAGGTGAACTCCCTACCCTGCTGGAGGAAACGGCCAGAGACGTAGAGCGTCAGCATCAGCAGGAACATGGAAATAGTGAAATGGTCAGGCACCAGCACGGACAGCATGATATAGGCAAAGGAGAAGTAGAAGACCGACAGCAGGACGGCATCGTAGCGTCCTAATCGGATGACCTCGTGATTGATCCTATACAAAAAGAGGTAGGAATAGAGGGAACAAAAGATCAGGGGCAAAGCCACCAGATACTGCACACAGTTCACGCCGAAGAGGGCTGTCAGTCCCTGGTTCAACAGCCACAGCGGCCAGATCATGAAGGCCAGCAATGGATGGCGCACCACATTATAGACCGTGTCCCAGTCTGTCACGCCCAGATAGGTCAGCGGATCATAGCCCGCCAAGTGAAACTCGCGCTCAAAGACTTTCCAATAGGGGCCGAAACCCTCCTGCATGAACAGATCGTGCATGCGGTAGATAAACAGGGCGTTGAACAGCAGAATGACAACCAGTGCCACGATGGCCTGGATGCGCTCCTCAGGGCGGATCTTGAACAACTTCAAAGGATTCATAGGCGGAAAGGTTTATAATGGGCCTCATCAGCAAAAGCCAGTAATTCTTTATCACCACGACTATCACCATAGGCCGTCAGATGATATTCGTGACGATCAGGATAGAGGGCAAGGATACGGCGGACTTTCTCCTCACCATAACAGTTGGGCGTCAGGAAACAGCCCGTCAGTTGTCCATTGGCCACCTCTATCTGGGTGCCAACCACCTTCACCGTAGGGAAGAAGGGCTGAACCCAGTTGTCGATGCTCGCACTGACGATGAGCACCTCCGCCCCATCGGCCTGAGCCTGCTGTAAGACCTTGACACCCTTCGGTCTCAGCAGATGAGAGTTCTCGGCCGCAAACTGTTGGCACAGGACATCGAACACGTCGAGTGACATCCCACTGAAGAAATAGGAAAACACCCGCTGCTTCGCCTTCCAGTTCGGATAAAGTCCACATTTCATCAATACCAGCAGATGGGCGTGACGCAGGAATCCCCACAGGAAGGCCCGTGTGCCTTTGGCATAACGGATAAAGGCCAACAGCGTATCACGGGTGGTCAGCGTTCCGTCGAAGTCAAAAGCAACCACCTGCTTCATAGTTTAGGACTGGGTATCTGGTCGATGATTTTCTTCGCAAGCCACGAGACAACAAGCGTCGCCACGATATAAAGCAGCAGGCCGGCGTACATATCGTCATAAAGATACGGCCGCACAAAGATCTTACGCACCAGCGGATGCATCACGAAGATGGCGGCAGAGATACTGCCCAGCCATAAGATATAAGGCATAATCGCCTTGGGAATCAACTTCACCAGGGCAATGGTTCCCACCACGATAAGCGCAGGCACCCACAGCCACTTGTCGAAACTTAGGACGCTGAACATGAAAATACCGCCAATCATCACAACCAGTACAAGGAGATAAGCCAGCATCAGGGGCAGGCCGGAAGTGACCTTGACATGCTTCATGAACGACGGTTCAAAGCGGGCGACAAGTACACCCATACCAAAGGGCAGCAGACCACCCACGAGATTATAGCGCAGGCGCTCCAGCATCTCCATGTCATCATGACAGTACAACTGCCAAAGCCAACATACCGCCACCAGTGCTGCTACGACACCCCAGTGGCGCCAATGGTAGAACACCAGACGATAGAGGATATAGAGTTGCAGGGTGACACTGAAATACCAATAAGGACCCGGCCATATCACCTGTGACGGATGCGGGAAGAAATTGGCATACATACCCAACATGGCCACCACCTCACTGGCCTGATAACGGTGCATGCCCGGGGTAAAGGCGTCGAGCATCACGAAGAGCACAAACCCCACGATGAAGATGCGGAAGAGTTTCAGATAATTATATCGGCAAAATCTCCAGACGCCCACTTCAGGCAGAGAGCCACGCTCATACTTCATCACGAGACCGAAGCCACTGAGGAAGAGGAACACAGGTACACCGTAGTGTCCGAAGAAAGAGAGCAGGTGCATGGGCAGGAACTCGTCCGGCTGCTGGATGACAGCCCAGAGCCTGTCGCACTTCCATTGCTGCCACGTGTATTCGTTCTCGCGGACGATATCCTTCAGCCAATGGCAGTAGTTATGGAGCATGATGCCGAGGATGGCTATGCCCTTCATCGCCGTACACTCTTCCCGTGTCAGAAATCTCTTACTCTCCATTTCTCTTCAGCGTGTTATAGTCTGTTGTTCCCTTCAGGATACGCGGGCGCTCACTGTTATAATTCGGACTGATTACATTATACGCTTCACGGTAATCCTTCGTATAGATTCCACCTAAATAAAGTAACAGATGGGCCAGGCAGTCGGTCATCATCGGACGGTCTTTAGCGGCCTGTATCGCCTTCCAGCCGTAGGGGTGGTTCTCTCTATATATCGGCGAACCCCATATCCAGAACGGAATCTCGAACTCCTCACGCGCCAGACGGTAGTCGATATTAGACGAGTGCATACGTCCATACATATATGGACGGCCATTGAAAATCTCTTCGCCGTGATCGGGCATATAGATGACCACAGCATCCTTATCGGCAAACTTCTGGGTGACGGCCACGACGATGGAGTCGTTATAGAGCACGGAGTTGTCGTAGTCGGCCACGATGAGTTTCTGTTTGTGGGTCAGGTCAGGACGGTCGTACATCGGTGCCAACAGGTGCTTGCGGGTCTTCTGCGGATAACGCTCCTTATACATCACATGCTGGCCTAACAGATGAAGGATGACCAGATTCGCCTTGTCTTCCCGTTTCAAGGAGTCGTATTCCTCAAGCACACCCTCGTCGAACTGATGGAGGCGTGCGTTACGGGTGTCAAACTGCGCCCTGCTCAACTCGGGATTGTTCAGGAAAAAGCCGCCGCTGAAGTCATAGACCGCCTCACCGGCTTCAGACAGGAATTGGTTGGTGATGAACGTCACGTGATAGCCCGCCTTGCGGAACACCTCGGGGAAGAGCGGACTATCGCTCCACTCCCCTGGGTCGCCAA
This sequence comes from uncultured Prevotellaceae bacterium, assembly GCA_902784615.1. Taxonomy (GTDB): domain Bacteria; phylum Bacteroidota; class Bacteroidia; order Bacteroidales; family Bacteroidaceae; genus Prevotella. The sequence continues at coordinate 26,957 of CACZVN010000019.1, forward strand.
CGGTATGGAGTGACAACACGTTCTTGAACACGTAACTCGTCAGGTTCCACGGAGCCACCACATCAGTAAAGGGCACCAGACTCCCCTCCTCTGCCAAGGCCAACTGACGGGGGGTCGTCGGCATGTTATAGCCATAGAGTTGGGAATGGTGCTTGTTATAACTCTCGCCGATGATCAATACGATATTGGGCACACGGAAGGTACAACTATCGACCTGCACCTCGTTCTTCACCGTGACCAGTGTCTCCAACTGGTCCGATGCAAGGCTGTTGGCATAGAGACTGAACACCAGCCTATAGATGGGCAGGTAGAGTTCTGGCCTCGGCTTCTGCGTCAGTTGGTGCTCCACCTCGCCGATGGTCTTTTTCGTCATCAGTTTATGGATGGACTCCTTATTGTAATGGCACTCATCCCAGGCAAATATCATCAGCCAGACGATGGCAATGCCCAAGACACACCTAGCAGCCGTTGCCAAGACGCCCATGAGTCTGGGATTCAGGGTGGGCAGGATCAGCCGTTTCCTCATGCTACGGAAGACACTGCTGAGGATGGTCCAGAGGATATGCGCCAAGAGGATGAGCAGGATATAGCCCACAGGCGACAAGAAGATGTCCCAACTAAGATAACCTGAGAGAAACTCGCCGGCCTCCTGAGGGGTGGTCTCGTTGACGAGCATCAGCATCGTCGGCGTCAGTGTCGATTCAAAGCGCACATAACAATACATATCAACGATGGCCGTACCATAGAGAATCAAGTAGAGGGGAATCCTCACCCAGAAGCGCACCTTTCGGGGGATGAGCGCTAACAGCACACAGACGAGATAAAGGTCGAAGAAGAGTTCCGTGGCCGACAGGTCGTAAGGCTCCGGATTGTTTACGTTCAGGGGGAGCTCCACCTGTGTGCATAAGTAGCCTAAGGCAAACATAAACACGAAGAAGGCGCCGTTCTTCTCTATCGGAGCGAACAGCCATCCTATCCACTTGAATATGTTCAGTCGCTTAAGCATAGTAACCGTTCTTCTTGATCATTGCCTCCACAGTTCTCGGCACCAGTTTGCGGATGCTCTTCCCCTCGCGGATCCGCTGGCGGATCTCCGTACTGGAAATATCGATAAACCCAGGATCGCCAGGCGTCCTGGTATAGACCACAATCTCATAGTTCGTCTTGATATCCTCGGCACGATACCAACGGTCAAAATGATCCCAGTTATCGCCTCCGATCATCAGCACGAACTCGCGGTCAGGATAGTCTTTCGACAGTGCTTGTAGGGTGTTCCAAGTATAAGAGGGTTTGGGCAGGTGCATCTCATAGTCGCTGGCAATAATGCCCTCTTCGTTCTTCAGGGCTCTGCGCGCCATCTCAAAACGAGCCTCATCGCTGAGCAGGTCATCAGCATGCTTCAGGGGATTCAGGGGCGACACCATCAGCCATACCTCATCAAGTCCCGCCTTTTCCTTCAGTTGTCGGGCCAGCGAGATATGTCCGTTATGGATGGGGTTGAACGACCCGCCGAAGATGCCCGTCTTAATCATTCAAGAATGTCTGTATGATCTCCAGTGCGTCAGCCTCAGCATATTCCAAGATGTCGTTGATGACCACGCGGTCGAACTTATCCGCAAAGGTCAGTTCAAACTCCGCCCTTGCGATACGCTGGTCGATGACATCAGGGGCATCCGTACCCCTGTTCTCCAGCCTACGGCGCAACTCCCGGATCGAAGGGGGCTGGATGAAGATACTCAGGGCCTTGTCGCCATAGAAGTTCTTGATATTCACGCCACCTTTCACATCGACATCGAACACCACGTTCTGTCCAGCCTCCAACTGACGCTCCACCTGTGACTTCAAGGTGCCGTAGAAACGGTTCTCATACACCTCCTCATACTCCAGGAACTCGTCGTTGTCGATTCTCTGGCGGAACTCCTCGGGGGTCAGGAAGAAATACTCCACCCCGTTCTTCTCCGTGCCTCGCGGTGCCCGTGAAGTACAGGAGATCGAGAACGCCAGATTCAGTTCCCTATGCTCCTTCATCAGCCACGAGATGATCGTGCTCTTGCCCGTCCCACTGGGAGCGGAGAAAATGATCAGTTTGCCTCTCATCCTTTTACCTTTTTACTTTTTTACCTTTATAACGCATTTAGTACCTGTTCCTTGATCTGCTCCAGTTCGTCTTTCATCTTGACGACGATGTTCTGCATCTCGGCCTGGTTCGACTTCGAACCCGTGGTATTGATCTCACGGCCCATCTCCTGGGCGATGAAACCGAGTTTCTTACCCTGTCCTGCGGGCTCGGCCATCGTGTCGCGGAAATACTTCAGATGGTTCGTCAGGCGCTGCTTCTCCTCGCTGATGTCGAGTTTCTCGATGTAGTAGATCAACTCCTGCTCCAGACGGTTCTTGTCGTACTCCACACCAGGGATCTGCTGCAGACCGTCGATGATGCGCGCCTTGATCTTCTCCACGCGGCTCTGCTCGTAGGGCACGATCTCCGAGAGCAGCCGCTCGATGTTGTCGATCTTCTCGGCAAACTTCTTCTGCAGGGCAGCGCCCTCCTGGGTGCGGAAATCCACGAGGTTCTTCAGGGCCTCGCTCACACCACCCCTGACGGTCAGCCATTCCTCGTCGTCGAGTTCCTCCACCTCTGTCTTCGTCAGCACATCAGGCATCCTGAGCAGGGTGTAGAACCAGTCTTCAGGCACGGGGATGCCCGTCTTTTCCGAGATAGCCTTGATCTGGTTGTAGTAGTTCTCTACCAGTGCCGCATTCACGGGTGTGGCATCCACCACGGTGTCCTTCTCTATCCATACACTCATATCCACCTTACCACGGATGAGGGCCTCAGCCACCATCTGGCGCATCTCCATCTCCTTCTCGCGGTAGAGGGGTGCGATACGGGTGTTCAGGTCAAGTTGCTTGGAGTTGAGCGACTTCACCTCCACATGGATTTTCTTGTCCTTATAGGCCACGACAGCCTTGCCGTAGCCCGTCATTGATTGTATCATATACCTTATAATATTACAATTATAATCTTACAAAGCCTCGAGCATGCGCTTGATAACGACGGAGCAGGAGATCTCGCGATTGGCGGCCTCGGGAATAACCAGTGAGTTAGGGCTCTCGATGACATCGTCGGTCACGATGAGGTTACGGCGTACGGGCAGACAGTGCATGAACTTACCATTGTTTGTCCATGACATATGTTCGGTGTCAACGGTCCACGACATATTTTTAGATGTAATCTTTCCGTAGTCGGCTGGGTTAGTAACACCAGGGTTACTCCAGTTCTTGGCATAGATAAAGTCGGCACCCTCGAAAGCCTTCTTCTGGTCGTACTCTACCACGGCGTTGCCCACGAACTTAGGATCGAGTTCGTAGCCCTCGGGATGGGTAATGACGAGATCGACATCGGCAGCGTTCATCCACTGGGCGAAACTATTGGGCACGGCCTGGGGCAAGGCACGGCAATGGGGTGCCCAAGTGAGCACCACCTTCGGACGAGCCACCGTCTTGTGCTCCTCGATGGTGATGAGGTCGGCAAAGGCCTGCAAGGGATGTACGGTAGCCGTCTCCATGGCGAAGACAGGACGGCCGCTGTATTTGATAAACTGCTGTAAGACAGTCTCGGCATAGTCGTACTCGCGATCCGTCAGTCCTGCGAAGGAGCGCACACCAATCAGGTCGCAGTAGCAACCCATCACAGGGATAGCCTCCAACAGGTGCTCACTCTTGTCGCCATCCATGATGACGCCACGTTCCGTCTCGAGCTTCCAGGCACCGGCATTGACGTCGAGCACGATGACGTTCATGCCTAAGTTCATGGCAGCCTTCTGCGTAGAGAGACGGGTGCGCAGGGAGTTATTGAAGAAGATCATCATCAGGGTCTTGTTCTTACCCAGATGCTGATACTTAAAACGGTCGTTCTTAATCTCAAATGCTTCGGCCATCGCCTTATCCAGCGGACCGATATCCTGTACGTTAATAAAACTCTTCATATCTCTTTATTCTTATTTCTTAAATCGTTATTATGGTCTCACTTGTCCCTCGCCCTCGATGAGCCATTTGTAGGTGCAGATCTCCTCCAGCGCCATCGGACCACGCGGCCCAAGCTTCTGGGTGGAGATACCGATCTCGGCACCGAGACCAAACTGGGCACCGTCGGTAAACGAGGTGGGCGCATTCCAATAGACGCAGGCGGCATCGACATGGGCCTGGAAGGTACGGGCAGCCTGTTCGTTCATCGTGACGATGGCCTCACTATGGCCGCTACCGTTCTCGTCGATATGGGCGATAGCCTCTTCGAGCGAGGCAACGGTCTTGATGGCGAGTTTGTAGTCCATGAACTCCGTGCCGAAACTTTCGGCCGTGGCATGCTCCAGATAAGGATATTTCCCGTCGAGGGCAGCGTATGCCTGGGCATCGGCATAGATGATGACGTTCTTCTCGGCCATCTTCTCGCAAAGAGCGGCGAGGTCGCCAAGACGACTCTCGTGGATGAGCAGGCAGTCGAGGGCGTTACAGACAGAGACGCGGCGGGTCTTAGCGTTGTTGATGATCGCCTTGCCCATCTCCAGATCACCATCCTTATCGAAATAGGTGTTCACCACACCTGCACCCGTCTCGATGACAGGGATGCGGGCCGTATCACGTACAAAGTCGATGAGTTTGCGGCCACCACGGGGGATACAGAGATCCACATAGCCCACGGCATTCAGCATCTCACCTGTCGCCTCATGAGTGGCGGGCAGCAAGGCCACGACATCAGGATTGATACCATACTTCTCCAGAATCTCATGGATCAGGGCCACCTCTTCGCGGTTGGAGCAGTCAGCATCCTTACCGCCTTTGAGCACACAGGCGTTGCCGCTCTTGAAACAGAGGGAGAAGACATCGAAGGTCACATTCGGACGAGCCTCGTAGATCATACCTATCACACCAAAGGGTACGGAGACGCGACAAAGCCGCAAGCCGTTGGGCAGCGTCTTCTGCTTGGTGATATGTCCAAGGGGGGTGGGCAGGGTGGCCACGTTGCGCATGTCGGTGGCGATACCCTCCAGACGGGCTGGCGTCAGTTGCAGACGGTCATAGAGGGGATTGGCCTTGTCCATCTTAGCCAAGTCCTCATCGTTGGCCTTCAGGATCCGTTCCTGACTGGCGATGATAGCGTCTGCGACAGCGTTCAGGATCTCATTACGCTGTTCGTCAGTCAACAGTGCCAGACTCTTACTGGCACGTTTCACCCGTTCAAATGTTTCTTTCAGTTGCATCTTATCTGGTCTTGGTTGTTATACTTCAAATTCCGTATGGGGGGTCACCTCAGGCCGTTCGATGAGGTCGATGAGGATGTTCTCACGTTCACCGTTGGCGATGATCACATGAATACCTGCCTGTGAAACCTTACTGGCCGTGGTGTATTTCGAGTGCATACCACCACGTCCGAAGGCACTCTTCTCCGGCTGGATATACTCGCTGAGGTCACGGCCCGGGGCCACCTTACTGATCAGTTCCGCACTCGGATCATCGGGATGGGTCGTATAGATACCATCGATGTTCGAGAGGAGGATGAGCGTGTCAGCCTCCATCATCTGGGCAATCAGTCCAGAGAGTTCGTCGTTATCCGTGAACATCAATTCGGTGACGCTGACGGTGTCGTTCTCGTTGACGATGGGTAGCACGTCGTTCTCCAGCATCACGGTCATACAGGCCCGCTGGTTACGGTACTGCTCACCGGGCTGGAAGTTCTCCTTCATCGTGAGCACCTGACCCACATGGATGCCGAACTCGCGGAACAGGTCGTAATAGAGTCCCACGAGTTTCACCTGTCCGACGGCAGAGAAGAGCTGGCGCTGTTCGACGGAGTCGAGATCGTGGCTGACCTTCAGTTCGCCACGTCCTGACGCCATGGCACCAGAGGAGACGAGGATCACCTCATAGCCTTCTTTCCGCAACCAGGCGATCTGATCCACCAGTGCCGACATACGGGTGACGTCGAGTTTCCCGTCCTTCCGCGTCAGCACGTTAGAGCCGACCTTTACAACGATACGTTTTTTCATTTCGCGTCTTTTTGTCTGATTTCCACACGGCGGATCTTACCGCTGATGGTCTTCGGCAGTTCATCGACGAACTCCACGATACGGGGATACTTATAGGGTGCCGTCACTTTCTTCACGTGCTGCTGCAGTTCCTTCACGAGGTCCTCGCCGGCCTTGTCCTTCCACTCCTTGCCGAGTACGACGGTAGCCTTCACCACCATACCACGGATATCGTCGGGCACACCTGTGATGGCGCACTCCACGACAGCGGGATGGGTCATCAGGGCACTCTCCACCTCGAACGGACCAATGCGGTAACCAGAAGACTTAATCACATCGTCGATACGGCCCTCAAACCAGTAGTAGCCGTCCTCGTCGCGCCAGGCCATATCACCCGTATGGTAAAGACCATCGTGCCAGGCCTCGCGGGTGAGTTCCTCGTCGCGGTAGTAATATTTGAACAGGCCAATGGGTTTACGGTCACCGACACGCACCACGATCTCACCTTTCTCACCGTCCTCACAGGGCGTACCGTCGGCACGGATAAGGTCGATGTCATACTGAGCATTGGGCATACCCATAGAGCCGGGTTTCGGTGTCATCCAAGGGAAGGTACCAAGGGTCATCGTGGTCTCCGTCTGTCCGAAGCCCTCCATGATGTTGAGACCTGTCTTCTCCTTGAGCTTGTCGAAGACAGCAGGGTTCAGGGCCTCGCCAGCCGTACAGCAGTATTCGAGCGACGAGAGGTCGTACTTGCTCAGGTCTTCACGGATCATGAAGCGGTAGATGGTGGGAGGAGCACAGAAACTCGTCACCTTGTATTTCTCGATCTGACGCAACAGGGTGTCGGCATTGAACTTCTCATGGTCGAAGACGAACACCGTAGCGCCAGCAAACCACTGACCATAGAACTTACCCCATACGGCCTTACCCCAACCCGTGTCAGCCACGGTCAGGTGGAGCGATCCCTCGTGGAGGTTGTGCCAGAACACACCCGTCGTGAGGTGTCCCATGGCATAGAGGTAGTCGTGAGCCACCATCTTCGGCTCACCACTGGTACCGCTGGTGAAGTACATCAGCATCGTGTCGTCGTTCTCGTTGACGAAGGCGGGACGCACGAACTTCGGGGCCTGCTTCCATTCACTCTGCCAATCGCGGAACCCCTCGGGGATGGGTTTGCCATGGTCCGTCACGGTGATATACTGCTTCACCGTAGGACTGTCGGGCATAGCCAACTTGATCTGCTCCGTGACATAGGCATCATCCACGCAGATGATAGCCTTCACTGAGGCACGGGTGTTACGATATATGATATCCTTCTTCGTCAGCATGTGGGTGGCAGGAATGACGATGGCACCGATCTTGCACAGGGCCAGCATGATCACCCACCACTCATAGCGGCGCTTCAGGATGAGCATCACGGGATCGTTCTTGCCGATGCCGAGACTCATCAGATAGGAGGCAGCCTGATCGCTCTGCTCTTTCAGTTCACCGTAGGTCGTGCGGATCTCGTCACCCTGATCATTGGTCCACAGGATGGCCAGTTTCTCGGGGGCTTCCTCAGCCCAGGCGTCCATCACGTCGTAGGCGAAATTAAAATTCTCTGGAATGATAAACTCCAGATTCTTATTGTAATCCTCTACAGACGTGAACTTCGTCTGCTTCAAAAATCTTTCAATCATATTATTCTACTGTAAATGCTAAGAACTTGACGGGTTTGTCGCCTACGGCCAACATGCCATGGGGCTTCGAGGAGTCGAAATAGATACTGTCGCCCTCGTCGAGGATCATCGTCTTTCCACCGATGAAGAGTTCCATCTTACCCTCCAGCACGAGGTTGAACTCCTGTCCAGGATGGGTATTCTTATAGATGGTGCGTACGCCGGGCTTCGGCTCCACGGTAACGATGAACACGTCGGCCTTGTGGTTCACAAAACCACTCACCAGACTCTGGTACTTATACGCCTTCGTACGTTCCACGCTCATGCCCTGCCCCTTGCGCACCACGAAATAAGACTTCATGTGCGGAGCCTCGGCAAACATCAGTTCCTCAGCGGAGATACCATACTTATGGGCAATCTTCATCAGGTTGGAGATGGTGATATCCACCTCACCAGCCTCGATCTTCTCATACTTCTCCAGGGAGATGCCAACGGTATCGGCCACCTCCTGTGCCGTCAGGTCCAGCACGTCGCGCAGACCCTTCAGGCGCTCACCAATTTGCTTCAGTTGTTCGTCCATATCTTTTGTATTTTACTATTCCTTATTTCATTCCTGCCTTCAGACCACGGATAACGGCTGAGGTGAAGCCGGCATGCTCCATCTCGTTCAGACCCTTGATGGTCACACCGCCAGGGGTGGTCACCAGGTCGATGGCAGCCTCGGGATGCATGCCACTAGCCTCCAACAGTTCCACGGCGCCCTTCATCGTCTGCATCACGATGGCCTTCGCATCGTCGGCCTTGAAGCCCAGTTCGACACCGCCTTCGGAAGCCGCCCGCACATAGCGCATGGCGTAGGCGATACCACAGGAGGCCAGCGTGGTACCAGCGGCCAGATGCTGCTCGTCAGTAATCAGCGTATTACCCATCTCGTTGAAGATGTCTGTCACCGTCTGGATATCCTTCTCCGATGCACCAACAGGCACGACAAATGTCATCGAGGCCATCTCGGCAATGGCGATGTTCGGAATCACCAAGAACAAAGAGGGACATTGATCTCCCAACCATCCCTTGATATTCTCCGAGGAGACGCCAGCGGCAATCACGATCAGAATCTGCTTCTTGGGATCCAGTTCGGGTTTGATATCCTTCAACACGCGCTCCACCAGCCAGGGTTTCACCACGACACAGACGATGTCGGCCGTGTCTGCCGCCAGTTTATTGTCTGATGTGACACTGATGCCCATCTTGGCAAACTTCTCCGTGACGGCCTGTGAGGGATCGGCCACGGTGATATCATCGTTCTTGAAATACTGACCCTTGATCAGGCCCTCTACGGTGGCACCACCCATGGCACCAGCTCCGATAACTGCTATCTTCATAATGTCTTCTTAAGTTTTTCGATAAACAGGTCTGCTTCCGCCTTTGTCAGACAGAGCGGCGGCAACAGACGCAGGATGTTCGTACCAGCACAGCCTGTGAAACAATGCTCCTGATAAATCAGCGGCTGGCGCACATCCTTGTGGGGAATGTCGAGGTCGATGCCGATCATCAGACCCCGTCCACGCACATCGACGATATGCTGCTGTGTCTTCTGCAACTCCTTCAGTTGGGCGATCAGGTATTCACCTACCTCGTGGGCGTTCTCCACGAGATGCTCCTGCTCGAACACATCGAGCACCGCTAATGCTGCTGCACAAGCGAGATGATTGCCACCAAACGTGGTACCCAACTGTCCATAGACGGGTTTGAACGCAGGCGATATCAGCACACCACCCATCGGGAAACCGTTGGCGATGCCCTTGGCGACGGTGATGATATCGGGCTTGATGTCCAGCCACTGATGGGCGAAGAACTTACCACTCCGTCCGTAACCGCACTGGATCTCGTCACAGATCAGGATCGTGCCATATTTCTTACAGGCAGCAGCCAAGCCCTGTGCAAACTCTGGTGTGGCGAGTTTGATACCGCCCACACCCTGAATGCACTCCAGGATGACGGCACAGACATCACCCTTCGCCAACTCCGTCTCCCAGGCTGCCAAATCGTTCATCGGCAGATAGGTCACGTGACCATTATCGTTGATAGGTGCGATGATCTTCGGATTGTTCGTTACCTCGACAGCCAGACTCGTACGGCCGTGGAAAGCCTTCTCACACGACAGCACACGCGTACGACCGTTGGTGAACGAGGCAAGTTTCAAGGCATTCTCATTAGCCTCAGCACCACTGTTGATCAAAAACAACTGATAATCGTCGTAGCCGAAAATCTTGCCAAGGCGTTCTGCCAACTCCACCTGTAATTTGTTAATCACTGAGTTGGAATAGAAGCCCAGTTGGCTCACCTGCTCCGTTACTTTTTCAATATAATGCGGGTGGGAATGCCCGATGCTGATGACGGCATGTCCGCCATACAAGTCCAGATACTCCTGGCCCTTGTCGTCCCAGACTTTACAACCCTTGCCCTTGACGATGTTCACGTCAAAGAGGGGATAAACATCGAATAGTTTCATGTCGTTTCCTTATAATCGGTTGCAAAGGTACGGCAAAAAACTGATAAATCGTCACATTTTCCTACTTTTTGCACACAATCACGCAAAAAGATCATAGACAGTCAATTACGCTACCCGCCTCAAGCAGACGTTGTTGCGCTTCTTCATAGCTCAGACCTAACGATTCCTGGAGCATCCGCGTGCCACGGTCTATCAGCTTATCGTTAGCCAGTTGCATGTTCACCATACGGTTACCTTGAACACGTCCCATCCGAATCATCAGCGTCGTGGAAATCATGTTCAGCACCATCTTCTGAGCCGTACCGCTCTTCATGCGACTGGAGCCCGTCACGAACTCCGGACCAACGATGGTTTCTATAGGAAACTCGGTCTCCTGAGCCAAGGGTGTATTGGGATTGCTGGTGATGCAACCCGTCAGTAGTCCGTTCCGTCTGGCCTGACGGACAGCCCCAATCACGTAAGGTGTTGTGCCTGAGGCTGCAATGCCTAATACAGTATCGTCGGCTGTGGGATGATAAGCCTGCAGATCCTGCCAACCCTGTTCTTCAGAATCCTCTGCCCGTTCTACGGCATGGCGCAAGGCCTGATCACCACCAGCAATGATGCCCAGCACCCAGGTGTCAGGCACACCAAAGGTGGGAGGCAACTCACTGGCATCCAGTACGCCTAAGCGACCACTGGTACCTGCCCCGACATAGAATAGCCTGCCACCCCGCTTCATCCTCGGTTCGATGGCTTTCACCAGAGCCTCTATCTGTGGAAGCACCTGACGGACGGCTTCTGCCACCCGAAGATCCTCCTCGTTAATGTGATGCAGCAGTTCTGTTACCGACATCTGCTCCAGATGATCGAAGCGCGACGGTTGTTCTGTGATCTTATCCTTGATATCCATTCGACGCGACAAAGATACAATAATTTACACAAAAATGAAAATTATTTGGTGCAAATATACAAAATGTGTACCTTTGCCAACGAAATGAACGAGACGAAGAAAGGATTTATCCAACTGCACCTGAGTGTGCTGCTTGCAGGCTTTACGGGTTTGTTCGGACGACTGATCACGCTCAACGAGGTGGATATCGTATGGTATCGCATGCTCTTTACAAGTTGCATCCTATTGGTATTCACCGGGTTACCACGTGTCGGCTGGCGGAAGTTCCTGCAACTCTGCGGATGCGGTGCGTTGTTGGGTTTCCACTGGATGCTGTTCTATAGTAGCATCAAGGCCTCAAATGTTTCCATTGGTGTCATCTGCTTCTCGCTCATCGGGTTCTTCACAGCCCTCTTCGAGCCGATGATCCTTAAGAAGCGTTTTTCTGGCTGGGAGTTTCTCTTTTCACTGATCACCGTGGCTGGCGTGATGTGTATCTTCTCACTCGATGCGCGCTATCGCTATGGTATTATGATTGGTGTATTGTCATCGGCCATCTGTGCCATCTATGCCATCTGCAATAAAAAGGTCAGCGTGGGTGTCCGCAGTCGTACGGTACTGATGTACCAGATGTCTGGCGGTCTCGTGCTCGTCTCTGCGATCATCCCCGTTTATCTGTGGTTTTTCCCAAGCCAACAGTCCGTTGTAGTGATCCCTGACGGTACGAACCTCTGGTTCATGCTCTGCCATGCGCTCTTCTGTACCGTGGCGATGTATCTGCTTCAGATCCAGGCACTCAAACGATTATCGGCCTTCACCGTCAATCTGACTTACAACCTCGAACCCTGCTATACGATTATCCTCGCCTTCCTCATCTTCGGGGAAGGGCGCGAGATCAATTTCTCCTTCTATCTTGGCATCGCCCTCATCCTGCTCAGCGTACTCCTGCAGTCAATGAGGGCTTGGAAGAAATAGGGTTTCTCCCTATTCATAATCATCTATCACCGAATTCATGAAGTCCATCATCGGTTTGGCAGCACGGAACATACGCTCCATTTCGTCAAGCCAGCCGTCACCCTCGAAGAAGGTATTTGACACAGCGTGCCAGCAACAATAGTCCTTCAGGCGCAGGTAGTTCACATGCGGCCAATCCTTCGGGAAGCCAGAGGGACATTTCTTCAATTTTGCCAGTCCGAAACCTTGAGGCTGGTCCCAACTGTCGATGTCGGTCGGCGAGTCGGTGCTCCATAGTTCTTCGTTGCCGAAATATTTCAGAAACTCCTCATTCTCCACGCACTTCAGCCACTCCTCCGTGTTTGCCATCATCTCGTTGCGGCATGATGTCAGGATATTGGTTGGCAGCCAATAGTTACCCACTGCCAAAAGACAATGATCTGGCTCCAGGTGTATATAGTATCCGCCCCTAAGCGCTTTCTTACTCTTGGCATTAATATAGGCACCAAGGTGATTCTTGTAAGGCGACTTGTCTGGAGAGAACCGCGTGTCGCGATAGAAACGGTAGGTGCAGTCCTTCACCTTGACGTGGGCGATCTCCGGATCGAATGTCACAACCCGCTCTATCGCCTGTTGCACACCCCGTTCAAACTCTGCCCTGACGGCTTCGTATTCCTTCTTATGTTCCTGAAACCACTCGCGGTTGTTGTTGGCCATCACCTGCCGCAGGAACTTCAATATCCTTTTCTGATCCATCTTGAGATGATTATGTTTATGCCGCAAAGATACAACTTAATGGCGAATCTCACAAATAATAATGGTGAAAAAATGAAATAGGGAAATCATCCGTCATAAATAGGGATTTTCCCTATGCAAATCATAGAAATTATTCTCATCTTTGCAGCGTCAAATTTTAAAAACATCGTAGCGTATGAAAGAAAATCGGATTATTGCGTCGGCCCTCATCGCTGTGGGCGTCGCATGTATGGGTTGGTTTGTGAAGGCTGGCATCGACAACTTTGCCAACAAAGACCGTAAGGTAACCGTCAAGGGTCTGGCAGAGCGCGAGGTGCCTGCAGACAAAGTGACGTGGAGCATCGGCACGAAAGTAACAGGCAATGACCTGCCCATGCTTTATGAGAGCATCAACAGCCAGACGGACAAGATCAAGAGATTCTTGCGCCAGAACGGTCTCGAAGAGAAGGAAATCACGGTGAATCCTCCTTCAATCAGTGACCTGGAGGCCCGCGAATGGGGTGACAACCAGAAGAATTTCCGCTATATCGTCACCACGACGATTACCGTAGCCACAAATAAGGTAAAAGAAGTCAACGCTGCCATCTTCAGACAGGCAGAACTGCTGAAGCAGGGTGTGGCTATCGACAGCAGTATCCCTCAATATGAGTATGCCTCGTTCCAACAGATGAAGCCCGAGATGATGGCCGAGGCCATTAAGAACGCCCAGAAGACCGCAGAGCAGTTTGCTGAGGCCAGCAAGTCTGACTTAGGCCCTATACAGACAGCCGGCCAGGGACAGTTCGAGATTGAAGACCGCGACCAGAACACACCTTATATTAAAAAACTGCGTGTCGTGACCACCATCACCTACTCGCTGAAAGACTGATCATAGCAAAGAATCAAAAATGGCAGATTAACAATCATTATCCTTTCAGCCGAAGGCTTATCCACTGATTGTCAGGCACTTCGGCTGAAAGGGAAGAAATTTACATCGATGGTGTACTTGGCCTTTACCTCGTCAGCATCATTACCTAACAACAACTTTCTTTGTATTTCCATCCGCTGTAACAATAATATTTATACCCTTATGAACCCTATCTAACCTCCTGCCCCGCATATCATATATCTTGGTTTTTGATGAGATGATACTGATTGGGTGGATACCTGTACCATTAACAACTTCTATCCACTTGTTTTCATTACTATTACTTTGGAGATTGTTTGACCAATAATATGGGTTTGTCATATATATTCCTGGTCTAATATGATTAAAGACCACTTCCAATTGCGTAGTTTCATTTGGAGCAAGGTGTAAAACTGTATCAAATGATCGATATTCAACAAGCGTCTCATCTTCAGCATGACTCACAGATAACACAAAGCGGTATTCATCGTCAAATTGCTTATCCGATTCGTTAGCTATAGTCAGGACTGCTTTGATTACATCACCTGAAATAATGCCATTTTTCATGTCAGGAATCTCTGTTATAGTAGTAATCCGATATTTCTCCAAATCTTCTATGACAGTCACATCTGTTTCAGTTAAGATATGTTTTCCATCAGGGTCACTAGCAACTATGACATGCATAACCCCTGGCTCCATACACCTTGCATGAACAAAAATATCACGTGTCTCACCCTTTTTTAGATATACTGTCATCATGTTAGCAGAGTTGCCCTCTGGAATAACATAGAAGACAGTTTGCTCAACATCACTTAATCCAGTCACATTCAACTTATATAATGAGAAATAATGAGCGTGAGCAACTCCAACGGGTTCTATGCTGTTAACTCTAATTTCCCCGTTAACTGCCTCACGATTGTCATATTCGATCTGAACATCGTTCTCATCTGCCGTTGTGGGTACTAATCCCAAGATCGCCGCCTGACTACTTACGAAACCATTGTCACTTATATATTCATTATCATCTGCACAATAATGATTGCAAAGCGACAAATCAAAGTAGCCATCCTGCCCCTCCCAGCCAAAATTCAAATGGAAGAAGCCTTCGCCGTCGTAGCCGTCGCAAATAAACTGATGAGCTTCATTCATATCAACGCCCGCGTATGGAACAGGGTGGCCTGCTGCAAGTTCCTCGTATATTTCATCCTCCCAGGCATCTACCGTTGAATAAGATGACCGATTAACTGGTCTTGCTTTTTTAGTATACCCCCAGAATTTAGCCATCGTTTCTACTGTCAGACCAGAACCTGATCCGCTCGGTGTATAATCCATCTGACATGACTGTCCACAATAGACTAGTAATTTATTGACTTCATCTACAGACTCGTCGTTGTCTTCCCACCTGTATATGGGACGAAGGATGTCGTAGTTGATTGTGGTAGCAGGTAAAGCTGGGCGGAAAATATGGAGAGTTCCTGTTGTATATTCTGGTAATTCTGGAAGTGTTTTAGGCCACTGGTAAAAATTAATTATCTGAGCCATCGCTGTAGCCACACATCCTGCTGGGGTTTCATATTCTGGACTATTAGGATCATCTGGATTCTTTACCCTTGGACATTGTCTGCCATAAACGCCATTTTGCCCCCAATGGGTCTTAATTAAAGTCTCTATTGCTGGACGGTTCTTGTGTTCTGCCCTTGTTGCGTTTTTGCTAAGGTTCTGTATGACATGGGAATACCCCCTCATCCAACGACGCAAAGAATAAGGCATTTCAGACAAATCAAAGTGACCGTGATATGAGTATCCAATTATATCATTGGTTCGTTCGTCACCACTTACAATGATATAGCCTTCATCATTACCAATATTGAATGCGTAATATCCTGCATCTCTCCTTGCTAACTGCAGTTCCCTATTTTCACCTCGAGTCATAGACGAGAATTTCCTGGAAAGGAATGCTTCAGCTTTCATCTTTGCCGTCTCTGCTGTAACGTTGCTACAATCGGTGTTATTTGCATTTCTTGCATTGGAAGTAGATAATGAAAGAAACAAACAAATAATAAAAAGGTTTCTGTATCTCATCTTTAATAAAAACTATTCTTGTTAATGTTACACATCATGTTCATTATATCTTCTGTGTGCAAATATAGCAAATAAATCTGAGAAAAGAAGGAAAAACAAGAAAAAAATTGGAAATATCAAGAAAACAACGTATCTTTGCACCATGAAAGGAATCTTTCTCCCGCTAAATTGAAAGAGTAGCACCGTAATCGGGTTAGCAAATCAATTTAGCGGTTTTTCTTTTTTAGGTTCTGGACTTCTGCATCAAACGTTTTTTGGTCAATGATAGCATCTCACTGCGTATCTGTTCCTGTGTGATGTACTGTATTTAAGAAAAGCATCATTATGTGCGCTAAGTTATTGGATATCTGCATATTAGGTTATACGAATCTTTTTACAAAAGTATCATATACCATCATAACAGCAAAACAATTGTTTTGCTGTTGATAAAATCATCGCTTACATGGCAAGAGATCATCTGGATAGTTTGTAAATCAAAGAGGCTCTGCATGAGCCTTATATCGTTGGAGGCGTTTGTTCAATTCATTAGCATCAGAGAGGAGATTCCAGATACCGTCCTCAGAGAGCACCCCACGCTTCAAGTCAGCAGGTAGTCGTCCAGCCTCATCATCGGCATAGTCCTGCTTCCAAGCCTCGCCATCATAATACTCACTAAGAGCCGTTAGGTCCTCCTGGGCAGCCTCATAGTTGTCTAATGCCACCGAAAGCTCCATCACCGCCTTCGACGCATGTTCCATCCGCAGCTCCATCTGCTTGATTCTCTCTCTCTGTTTATCTATTTTATCCATTATAAATGAATAGGGTTTCTAAATGATTTAAGAGCGCCGCAGATTTTCTCTGCGGCGCTCTTATTATAGATAAGGTGAATCCTTAGTCGGCCAACTTGGCCTTGATGAACTCACGGTTCAGGCGGGCGATGTTGGCGATGGTCTCGTTCTTCGGGCAGACGGCCTCGCAAGCACGGGTATTGGTGCAGTTACCAAAGCCGGCCTCTTCCATAGCCATCACCATAGCCTTAGCACGACGAGCAGCCTCTACGCGACCCTGGGGAAGCAGGGCGAGCTGAGACACCTTCGAACTGACGAACAGCATGGCTGAGCCGTTCTTACAAGCAGCGACGCAAGCGCCACAGCCGATGCAAGATGCGCAGTCCATAGCCTCGTCGGCATCCTCCTTGGGGATCAGGATGGCGTTGGCATCCTGAGCCTGACCTGTGCGGATCGTGGTATAACCACCGGCCTGAATGATCTTATCGAAGGCATTGCGGTCAACCATACAGTCCTTGATCACGGGGAAGGCTGCTGAGCGCCAAGGCTCAACGGTGATCACATCACCATCGTTGAAGCGGCGCATGTAGAGCTGACAGGTAGTAGCACCACGCTCGGTGAGACCGTGAGGCGTACCGTTGATGTAGAGTGAGCACATACCGCAGATACCCTCGCGGCAG